>CP001643.1:2409994-3012493 GCA_000023405.1 Brachybacterium faecium DSM 4810 | reverse complement strand
GCCAGCTCCGCGGGCTGGAAGCTGTAGCCGGCGATGTTGATCCAGATCTTCGACCCGTTGCGGGAATCGCCGATCACGGGGGCGAGCGGGAGCAGCAGCAGCACCGCGCCCACCACGGCGCTGATCCAGGTGTAGCGGCGCAGGCGGCGGTGGTCCCGCAGCGCGATCAGCAGCGCCACGCACAGCACCACGCCGAGGATCGCCCACAGCATCTGCCGGTCGGCGCTGGCCGAGCTGCGGACCCCGTAGATCGCGTTCGCGGCATGGACGGACTCGATCATCGCGATGCCCAGCAGGTTCAGCAGCATCACCAGCGGCAGGATCACCGGATCCGCGTACGGGGTGCGCCACATGACCGCGATCTGCAGCACGAGCGCGAGCACGGCGGCGCCGATCCCGTACTGCATGAGGTTCGCGGGCAGCTCGTCGTACCGGCCGAGGCCGACCAGGGCGTAGGCGCCCACCCCGATCACCACCGCGGAGGCCAGCAGCAGCGCCTGCGTGAGGCGGCGCGGGCGGGCGGTGTAGGAGACGATCGTGGCCACTACGTCTCCTCCCCCTCATCGGGGGGAGGGATCGTGCGATCGGTGCGGGAGGGCAGCGGGGCCTGGTCCTCGGCGGCGCCTCCCTCGATCACGCTCTCCTCCCCGCCGGCGTCGGAGGCTCCTCCCGCATCGGAGGCGCCCCCGCCGTCGGAGGGCGCCGGGGAGACGGCGGGCGGCGGCAGGTTCGAGACCGCCACCTGCTCGAGCCGGTCGATGATCTTCTCGGCGGAGTCGCGGTCCGCGGCGGAGATCGTGTTCTCCACCTGGCGGCGCGTCACCTCGGGCAGGTCCTCGAGGGCGATGTCGGTGACCTCGAGCGGCTCGGACATCGAGATCGGTCCCAGATCCTGTGAGAGGCCCTGGTAGAGCACCACGTTGGTGCCGTCGGTGCCCACGTAGAACTGCCGCTGCGACCAGGCGTACCCGGCCCAGGCCAGCCCGCCCAGCAGGGCGAGCAGGAGCATCAGCGCGACGAGCACCGGCCAGGGGCTGCGGCGGGGCAGCTCCTCCTCGGCGAAGTCCTCGTCCTCGTAGGGGATCTCCGGCTCCTCGCGGGTGAGGGCCGCGGCCTTCGCGGCGGGGCCGGAGGCGCTCGTGGGGGCGTGGCGGTTGCGGGCCGCGGAGCCGACGATCTGCGGGGCGGTGGAGGGGGCCTCCTCGCCGCGGGGCAGCGCCTCGAGGTCCACCACGTCGGCGACGATGCAGGTGATGTTGTCCGGGCCGCCGCCCTTGAGGGCCAGCTGGATCAGCGCCTCGGCGCATTCGCCGGGATCCTCGAACTCGGTGAGGGTCGCGTCGATCGTGTCGAGCGAGACCAGGCCGGAGAGGCCGTCGGAGCAGAGCATCCAGCGGTCGCCGGCGTGGGCGGTGCGCAGCGAGAGGTCCAGCTCGGGGTCCGCGTCGACGTCGCCGAGCACCCGCATCAGCACCGAGCGCTGGGGGTGGCGCTCCGCCTCGTCCTCGGTGAGCCGGCCCTCGTCGAGCAGACGCTGCACGAAGGTGTGGTCCTTGGTGATCTGGGTGGTCTCGCCGCCGCGCAGCAGGTACGCGCGGGAGTCGCCGATGTGGGCGAGGGCGAACTTGCCCTCCGCGCGCAGCAGGGCGGTGATCGTGGTGCCCAGGCCCCGCAGCTGCGGCTCGTCGCGGGCGCGGCGGAGGATCTCCTGATTGGCCTCGAGCACGCTCTCCTCGAGCGTGGCGACGATGTCGGAGGCGGGGGTCTCGGCATCCAGCTGGGCCAGCCGGCCGATCGCGACGGACGAGGCGACGTCGCCTCCGGCGTGCCCGCCCATGCCGTCGGCGACCACCAGCAGGTGGCTGCCGGCGTAGCCGGAGTCCTGGTTGTTGGACCGCACGAGGCCGACGTCGGAGCGGGCGGCGTACCGCAGGGCGATGCTCATCGCGGACCTCGTCTCAGTTCGATCTCGGTGCGGCCGATCCGCACCTGGGCGCCGGGGCGGAAGGGCACGGCGCCCTCGATCCGTCGGCCCGAGACCAAGGTGCCGTTCGTCGAGCCCAGATCCTCGACCATCCACTCGCCGTCGCGCTGGAACACGCGGGCATGGCGGTTGGAGGCGTAGTCGTCGTCGAGCACGAGCGTGCACTCGGGGGCCCGCCCGATGAGGATCGGGGTCGAGCCGAGGGTCAGCGAGGTGCCGCGCAGGGGACCGGCGGTGACCACCATCGCCGCCTGCGTGACCTCGGGATCGGTGCGCAGCTGCGCCGGGTCGGTGCCGGCCGCGGCGGCCGCCCCGCCGATCGGCCCCGCGGCCGGCCTCTGCTCGCGGCGCGGGTCGCGGCTCGAGCGGGTGACCACCGTGGTGCCGAAGAGGTCGTTGCGCAGCACGAGCACCACGACGATGACGAAGATCCACAGCGCCAGGACGAATCCCAGGCGCAGGACGACCAGGGTCAGTTCGCTCATGGGGCGCTCACCAGCCGACCGGGCCGGCGGCGGGGAGCAGGACGGTCAGGCGGGTGCGGCCGATCTTGAGCAGCGAGCGGTCCTGGAGCGCGACGGGGGTGCGGATCCGCTCCCCGTCCACGAAGGTGCCGTTGGTGGAGCCGAGATCCGTGGCGATGAGGGTGCCGTCGGCCTCGGCGCGCAGCTCGAGGTGGTGGCGGGAGACGCCCGTGTCCTCGAGGATGATGTCCGCGTCGCCGCCGCGGCCGATCACGGTGACCGGGCCGGTCAGCAGGTACTGCTGGCCGTCGATCTCGATGATCGGGCTGCCGCCGGAGCCGGACTGCGCCGCGTCGGTCGCGGGCGCGACGCTTCCGCGCTCGGTGCGGGACTCGGTCTCGAAGCGGCCGGCGCGCACCTCGTCGTCCTGCTCGAGCGAGACGGAGACGGCGCCGACGAACATGTACCGCTGCTTGTCGGCGTGCTCCATGAGCACCCGCTGCAGCTCGTCGAGCAGGGTGTCCTGCCAGGAGGCGAAGCGTTCGTAGTCCTGCGAATGCAGGTAGATCGAGAAGACGTTGGGCGCGAGGGTGCGGGTGCGGTCGAGCACCTGGATCTGGTCATCGCATTCGCGCTTGAGGCCCTGCGCCAGGTCCAGCGGCTTCAGCTGCCCACGGCCGGGTGAGAAGACGCTCGTCACGCCGCGGTCGAGGCCGCGCTCGATCCGATCCAAGATCCCCACGGTGGTCCTTCGCTCTCGCTGTGGCTGACAGGTGCGGGAGCCGCGCCCGGGGGCGAGGCTCATCGCTCCCCGATCGTATCGCGTGAGCAGGTCCGGGCCGTGCCCGCCGGGCGGGGAGGCGGCGAGGGATTCGTGCAGGGCTGGTGAAGAGGTGTGCGGCGGGCCGGCGCAGCGACGGCTCAGTAGATGAGCACCCGGCGCCCCTTCACGAACCAGGAGGCCTTCCACAGCATGTCGGTCGCCCTGACGGAGATGCGGCAGCAGCCGTGGGAGGCGGGGTAGGTGGGGATCGAGGTCGAGCCGTGGATCGCCCAGCCGCGATCGTAGTAGCCGGGCCGGTAGAGGTTGCCCAGCGGGCCGCTCTGCCAGCCGCTGCTGTACAGGCTGTACATCTGGAAGTCGCCCTTCGGGGTGGTCGCCGTCTTCCAGCGCCCGCCGGAGTAGTAGCGCTCGCCGCTGCCGGTCGAGGTGTTGAGGATGTAGGCGAGCCTGCCCTTCGTGGTGGCGATGAGCAGCTGCGATCCGAGCGCCACCTCGACGCCGACGCCGCTGGTGATGCGGCGCTTCGGCTGGACGCCGCGGGAGAGCGCGCTGTACGTCTTCGGGCCGACGACGCCGTCCTTCGCGAGGCCCGCGGCCTTCTGCAGCGCGTAGACGGCCTGCTGGGTGTTGTGGCCGAAGGAGCCGTCGACGGCTCCGAGCCAGTAGCGGAGGTCCGCGAGGTCCTGCTGCAGGCTCTTCACGCCGGCGCCCCGGTCGCCGCGGCGGAGCGTGGGCGGGGCGGCCGCGGCGGCGCCGGTGCCGAGCGCGATGCCCGCCCCCAGCGTGCCCGCCCCGAGCAGCAGGGCGCGGCGCGAGGGCGCCGCCACGGGCAGCAGGGGCGGAAGGGCCGGCGGGGCGGGCGGGGACGGTGCGGGCCGTCGGGTGCGGTCGGTGGGTTCCATCGTTCTTCCCCTCTCAGGGGCGCTCGACTCTGAGACGTCGGCCCCATCATGAGCACGCCAAAGAAGAGTAAACAACAGGAAAAATCCGCAGGCCGGAAGGTTCCCGGCGAGTAGTCGGCGACACCCCTGGTCGAGCGGACAAAACGGATAAGTCACGAAATGGTCACGACTGCGGGGTCGGGGGCGATGGGGCATAGTGAGGGTGTGGAGACCGAGACCCTGCCCGAGATCCCCGTCGACGTCGACTTCGCCCACGCCTGGGGGGTGACCGACGCGGAGCGCACCCTGCACACCCAGGGGGACGCGGAGCACGTCTGGCCCCTCGCCAGCGTCTCGAAGCCCCTGGCCGCCCTCGGCACCCTCGTCGCCGTCGAACGCGGCCTCGTCGACCTCGACGAGCCGGCCGGACCCGAGGGGGCGACGGTGCGGCACCTGCTCGCGCACACCGCCGGCTACGCCTTCGACGGGGACGAGGTGGTCGGCGGCGTCGGCGCCCGCCGCATCTACTCGAACACCGGCTTCGAGGTGCTCGCCGCCCACGTCGAGGAGTCCACCGGCTACGACTTCCCCGAGTGGATCGAGCAGACCGTCGTCGAGGCGCTGGACCTCACCGACCTCGAGGTCACCGGCTCCCCGGCCGCGGGCTACCGCGGCTCCGTGCGCGACCTGCTGGTCGTCGGCCGGGAGCTGCTCGCCCCCACCCTGATCTCGACGGAGCTCTGGCGCGAGGCGACCTCCGTGCAGTTCCCGGGGCTCGCGGGGATCCTGCCCGGCTACGGCCGCCAGAAGCCCAACGACTGGGGGCTCGGAGTCGAGATCCGCGGCGAGAAGGACCCGCACTGGACGGGCTCCGGCTCCTCCCCGCAGACCTTCGGCCACTTCGGCCAGTCCGGCTCCTTCCTCTGGGTCGACCCGGCCCGCGGGCTCTGCGCCGCGTTCCTCGGCGAGGAGCCCTTCGGTCCCGAGCACGTGCGCGTGTGGCCCGGGCTCACCGACGCGGTGCTCGAGCGCTTCGGCGGTGCCGAGGCGCGATGACCGCGCTGGACCTGCTCGCGGACTTCGGCTTCGAGGCCGCCGCGATCGTGCTCGGCCCCGAGGGGGAGCGCGCCCGGCGCGGGGACGTGGAGCGGGTGCGGCCGTGGCGCTCGGTCACCAAGACCCTCACCGGCTGCGGCGCGGTGCTCGCCGTGCAGGAGGGCCGGGCCGCGCTCGAGGACCCGGCCGGCCCTCCCGGCGCGACGCTGCGCCACCTGCTCTCCCACGCCTCCGGCTGCTTCTACGACTCCGAGCGCACGCTGCAGGCGCCGGGGCTGCGCCGCCACTACTCGAACTACGGCATCGACGAGGCCGCCCGACACCTCGAGCGCGCCCTGGGCCGGGACTACGGCGACTGGATCCAGGAGCGGATCGCGCAGCGGCTGGGCATGGAGGGCCTGGTGTGGGACGGCTCGCCCTCCGTCGGCGCGCACGGCCCGCTCACCGACCTCGCCCTCTTCGCGGCCGAGCTGCTGCGCCCCACCCTGCTCGAGGAGCGCTGGCACGCGGAGCTGACCGGGGTGCAGTTCCCCGAGCTGGTGGGCATCATGCCCGGCTTCGGCAAGCAGACCCCCAACCCCTTCGGCCTCGGGATCGAGGTGCGCGGCACCAAGTCCCCGCACTGGACCGGCACCGGCAACAGCCCCGCCACCGTGGGCCACTTCGGCATGCGCGGCACCGCCTTCTGGGTGGACCCCGCGGCGGACCTCGCGCTCGTGGTGGGCACCTCGCACGACTTCTGCGACGCGCACCGCGAGGTCATGCCGCGCCTGGCCGACGCGGTGCTCGAGGAGCACGGGGGCTGAACCGGCGGGGCTGACCGGGCCTCGGCCTCACACGTTGTGCACCAGCGGCCCGGCCGGATCCCGCCAGCCGGCGAGCACCTCGAGCATGCGCGCCATCCGCACCGTGGCGCGCACGTCGTGGACGCGCAGGATCCGGGCGCCGTGGCGGATCGTCCAGGCGGCCGCGGCGAGGGATCCCTCGAGGCGGTCCTGCTTGGGCAGGCCGAGGGATTCGCCCACGAAGTCCTTGCGGGACAGCGCGGCGAGCAGCGGCAGGCCGAGCGAGGCGTACTCGTGCCAGTCGCGCAGCATCTCGAGGGTCTGCTCGGTGTTCTTGTTCAGGTCCGGGCCCGGGTCCAGCACGATCCTCTCGCGCGGGATGCCGGCCGCGAGGGCGCGGTCCAGCCGGTCGGCGAGGAACGCGCGCACCTCCTGGACCACGTCCTCGTAGCGCGGGTGGGCGTAGGGGCGGCGCGGCTGCGCGAGCGAGTGGGTGATGACCAGCGAGGCGCCGGTCTCGGCGACGGTCGCGGCCATCTGCGGGTCCGAGAGCCCGGTGGTGTCGTTGATGAGGTCCGCGCCCACCTCGAGCGCGGCGCGGGCGACGGGCGCGTGGAAGGTGTCGACCGAGAGCCGCACGTGCCCGGGCAGCTCCCGGCGCAGCGCCTCGAGCACCGGGGTCACCCGCTCGATCTCCTCCTCGACGGGCAGCGCCTCGCCCGGGGCGAACTTCACGCCGCCCACGTCGATGAGGTCGGCGCCGTCCTCCGCCGCCTCGAGCCCCGCGGCCACGGCGGCGTCCAGAGCCCAGGTGCGGCCCTCGTCGAAGAAGGAGTCCCGGGTGCGGTTGACGATGCCCATCACGAGCACCCGGCGGGAGGTGTCCGGCAGCGGTCGGGGAGCGCTCGGCACGGTTGCCGCCGTCGGCCCTGAGGCGGCGTCCAGCGTCGGTCCGGATCTGCGGGATACAGTGGAATCCGCCAGGGGAGGACGGCCTGCCGCACTCTCGTCGTCGCTGTTGTTCATGGTCCGTCCCTCCGCTGTCCAGGTGGGTGCTCCTCGGCTCCGAGCTGCGCCCCGACCTGCACTACGTTATGGGCGGGCCCCGACTTGCACAATCCGGCTGTGGCCCCACCGATACGCCGGGACCAGGACCTTTGGAGGACTCACGCAATGAAGATCGTCGTCGCCGGCGGAGATGGATTCTGCGGCTGGCCCACCGCCCTGTACCTCTCGCAGAAGGGCCACGACGTCACGATCGTGGACAACCTGGTGCGCCGGGACATCGACGAGGAGCTCGGCTCCAACTCGGTCACCCCGATCCTCCCGCTCGAGGAGCGGGTCGCGGCGTGGAAGGAGGTCTCCGGCAGGGACATCGCGGTGCGCATCGCGGACCTCACCGACTATGACGAGGTGGCCGCGGTCTTCCGTGCAGTGCAGCCCGAGGCCTTCGTGCACTTCGCCGAGCACCGCTCGGCCCCCTACTCGATGATCGACCGCGAGCACGCGATCGAGAACCACCGCAACAACATCGAGGGCACCCTGAACGTGCTGTGGGCGATCAAGGACTTCGCCCCCGACTGCCACCTGGTCAAGCTCGGCACGATGGGGGAGTACGGCCAGCCCAACATCGACATCGAGGAGGGCTGGCTGGAGGTCGAGCACAAGGGCCGCAAGGACCGCCTGCCGTACCCCAAGCAGCCCGGCTCCTTCTACCACCTGACCAAGGTCCACGACAGCGACAACATCATGTTCGCCTGCAAGATCTGGGGCATCCGCGCCACCGATCTGAACCAGGGCGTGGTCTACGGGCTGGAGACGGACGAGACCCGCCTGGATCCCCGCCTGGTGAACCGTTTCGACTACGACGCCGTGTTCGGCACCGCCCTGAACCGCTTCATCATCCAGGCGGCCATCGGCCATGACCTCACCGTCTACGGCAACGGCTCCCAGACCCGCGGCTACCTCGACATCCAGGACACGGTGCGCTGCATCGAGATCGCCTGCGAGAACCCCGCCGATCGCGGCGAGTTCCGGGTCTACAACCAGTTCACCGAGCAGTTCTCGGTCAAGGAGCTGGCGCAGAAGGTGCAGAAGGTCGCGGCGGATCTCGGCAACGAGGTCGCCATCTCCAGCATGGACAACCCCCGCGTGGAGAAGTACGACCACTACTACAACGCCGTGAACACCACGCTGCTGTCCCTGGGCCTGGAGCCGCACCTGCTGACGGAGGAGCACCTCACCGAGGTCATCAAGGTCGCCATGAACAACACCGACCGCGTCAAGCGCGAGCTGGTCATGCCGACCGTCACCTGGAAGTGAGCCCGGCCCCGTGAAGATCGCGATCGTCACGGAGACCTTCCTGCCGTCGGTCGACGGCGTGGTGACCCGGCTGCGCCACGCCGTCGAGCGGTTCACCGAGCTCGGGCACGAGGTCATGGTGATCGCGCCGGAACTCGGCGTCACCGAGCACGCGGGGGCCCGTGTGGTGGGCATCCGCCCGGTGACGCTGCCGTTCTACAAGCATCGGCGCTTCACCCTGCCCACCCCCACCGTGGACGGCATCATCCGCGGCTTCCACCCGGACGTGGTCCACGCCGCCCAGCCGATCCTGCTGGCCTCCTCGGGGGCGTTCGCCGCCAAGCGGCAGAGGATCCCGCTGGTCGCGAGCTATCACACGCACATCCCGCGCTACCTGGACCTGTACCGGGCCTGGTCATGGGGGAAACCGGCGGTGTGGTGGCAGATCAAGCGCAACCATGCGCTCGCGGACGTCAACATCGCGACCTCCGAGACGATGCGCGCCGAGCTCGCCGAGAAGGGGCTGCCGAACCTGCACGTGGTGCGCCGCGGCGTGGACACGCAGACCTTCCATCCGCGCTTCGCCTCGGCGGCGATGCGCGAGCGCCTCACCCAGGGGCATCCGGAGAAGAAGCTGCTGGTCTTCGTGGGGCGCCTCGCGGCGGAGAAGGAGATCCACACCCTGCGGCCGATGATGGAGCGGCGGGATGACGTCGCGCTCGCGATCGTGGGCGACGGCCCGTACCGGCGCGAGCTCGAGCAGCATTTCGCCGGCACCGCCACGCTGTTCCCCGGGTTCATGGAGGGGGAGGAGCTGGCGAGCGCCTTCGCGAGCGCCGACGCCTTCGTGTTCCCCTCCGTCACGGAGACGCTCGGGCTGGTGATCCTCGAGGGCATGGCCTCCGGTCTGCCCGTGGTCGCGGCCCGGTCGGGGCCGACGATGGAGCAGGTCACCGACGGGGTGGACGGGCTGCTCTTCGACTCCGGGGACGAGGCGAGCCTCGACGCGGCGCTGACCCGGCTCGGGGACGACGCGCTGCGCGGAAGGATCCGCGAGGCGGCCCGCGCCGAGGCCGAGAGGTTCTCCTGGGAGAACGCCTCCGATGATCTGCTGCGCTACTACGAGATGGCGATCGAGCAGCACGCCTGAGCGGCATCCCCGCCGCCCCAGGGAGCAGCTCCGGTCGCTGCCTCACCCCTCGACGCGGATCCCGAGGTGGCTCGCGAGGGCGGGAGCGAGGGTGCTGACCTGCTGGGCGTCGACAGTGGCGCCGGCGAGGCCCTCGAGGTTGCTGATCGTCCCGATCTCGAGGCCCCGCAGGTCCACATCGGCGAGACGGGTGTGCGCGAGGGCCAGGCTGCCCACGTGGCAGTTCACGAATGCCACCCGCGCCGCGGACGCCCCGCCGAGGTCGAGCTCGTTGATCGTGCAGTCCTCGAACAGCACGTCCTCGAGGGTGGACGAGCGCAGGTTGATCCAGTCGAACTTGCTGCCGGTGCAGCGGGTGGAGCGGATCTCGGCGTCGTAGATGTCCAGCGCCCCGACGCGCGAGCCGCTCAGCTCGACGTCACGCCAGGTGGAGCGGGTCGCGTCGAGCACCGGGGCGTTGAGCCGTTCGATGCGGGTCTCGATGAGGCGCGAGTGCTGGAGGATCGTGGTGTGCGCGGTGACGCCCACCAGCTCGCACTCGGTGAACGTGGCACCGGTGAGATCGCAGCCGGTGAGGTCGGCGCCCACGAGGCGGAGCCCCTCGTGATGCTCCTGGGCCGCGAGCTGCGAGGCGTCGGCGTCCTCGAGAGGAGGGAGCACCAGGCGTTCGAGCACGGGCGGACGGGTGGTGGAGCGAGTGCGCACGAGGACCTCGGGGTTCGACGATGACGGGCGGGAGCCGAGCCTACGGGGCGGGGCCGACGGGCGGCTGACCCCGTCGGCCCTCACGGAGGCTTGCCCCTCGCCCCCTCCGCTCGCGGTCAGAACACCACGAAGAGGAGCAGGGAGAACACGAAGCCGACGATCGACTGCAGCGCCTGCTGCGTGGTCCACACCTTCAGCGTGGTCTTCACGTCCATGCCCATCAGGCGTCCCACGAGCCAGAACCCGGAGTCGTTGACGTGGCTGGCGAAGACGGAGCCGGACGCGGTCGCGAGCGTGATCGCCACGACCTGCATCTGGCTGAAGTCTCCCGCCATGACGGCCGGCACCATCAGGCCGGCGGCGGTCACGAGCGCCACCGTGGCCGAGCCCTGCGCCACGCGGAGGATCACGGCGATCAGCCAGACCGCGAGGATGATCGGCACGCCGATCCCCGAGAGCAGATCCGCCAGGGCGTCGCCGATGCCGGAGAGGCGGAGGATCTCGCCGAACATGCCGCCCGCGCCGGTGATGAGGATGACCGAGGCCACCGGGCCCAGGGAGGAGTCGACGATCTTCTCGAGCGTGGTGCCGTCGGCGCCGCGGAGCCGGCCCAGCACCACCAGCGCGACCAGCACGGAGATCAGCAGCGCGATCGGGACGCTGCCCAGCAGCGAGAGCACGTGCACCCACGTCTGCTCCCCGTCGACGAAGCCGCCGGTGGTGAGGAAGTCGAGCCCGGTGTTGAGGAAGATCAGCATCAGCGGCAGCAGCAGGATCGCGATGACGGTGCCGACGCTCGGGGGAGTCACCGGGAGGTCCTCGTCCTCCGCGCTGGTGAACAGGGGCGGCACGGGCAGGACGGTCCGTCGGCCGATGAAGGTGCCCCAGAGGTAGCCCGCGAGGTACCAGACCGGGAAGGCGAGGATGATCGCGACCAGGAGCACCAGGCCGAGGTTCGCGCCGTAGAGCTCGGAGGCGGCGACCGGGCCGGGATGCGGCGGGGCGAAGACGTGCATGACCGAGAACGCGGTCGCGGCCGGGATGCCGTACAGGAGCACGTTGTTGCCCAGGCGGCGCGCCACGGCGAAGATCACCGGCAGCATGACCACCAGGCCGGCGTCGAAGAAGATCGGGAAGCCGAAGGCCAGCGAGGCCAGGCCCAGGCCGAACGGCGCCCGCTTCTCCCCGAACATGTCGACCATCTTCTCCGCGAGCACCTTCGCGCCGCCGCTGTACTCGACGAGCTTGCCGAGCATCGCACCGAGCGCGATGAGCAGGGCGACCGAGCCGAGGGTGCCGCCGAAGCCGTCGACGAGCGAATCGACGATCACCTCGACGGGGATCTGGGTGGCCAGCGCCGTGAGCAGGGAGACGAGGATCAGGGTGAGGAAGGCGTGCACCTTGAACCGCATGATGAGGATCAGGATGAGGGCGACCGCCCCCGCGGCGATCGCCAGCAGCGGTCCCGCCCCCAGCGTCTGTGTCCAGTCGTCCATGACAGCGCCCTCCCGGGTGAGTGGGGTCGCCTCGTCATCGAGCGCGACCGAGGAGTCCTGCGGTCCTCGCAGGGTAGTCCGCTGCCGCGTGGAGGGGCAGGGGCGCGCGGCACGGCGGCGGCGCGGACGCTCCGGCAGGATTCGAACCTGCGACCCACTCCTCATGAGGGAGCTGCTCTTCCGGGCTGAGCTACGAAGCGGGGCATCGGCGGGGCCGACGCGCACCAGCCTGGGGGAGGGGGCGGCGAGCTGTCGAGCGTCCTGTCATCGGCCGACGCACGGCGTCGCGCAGGGTCGTCGGGAGACATGTTCGGGTGCGGTGCGGCGGTGCTGGGGCGTCGCCGACGCGGGCGTCGGGGTGTCTGGGCGTCGGAGAGGCCCTGCGTGGCGGTAGGTGGGTGAGCGGCCCGAGATTTCCTCTGCGGGCCGTCGACCTTTCCTCCACAGTGCCCGGTTATCCACAATGGGGACAGCAGGTGGAGAGGAGGTGCTAAGGGCCCGCAAAGCGTTATGTGAGCAGGCCACGGCGCTTTTCGGGGCGGTCTGGGCATCGGCGCCTCGCCAATGTGCCTCCTTCCGACTATCCCTCCCCAGTCGAAGTTGTCCCCATTCTGTCCCAGCCCTATCTCTGGGGTGTTGCGGCGTGCATGATGGAGGCATGTCATCTATCGCGCAGGGATTCGATTCAGCATCTGGTGATCCTCACCAGGCGCTCGTCGATGCCGTGCGCACCGGGGGAGCGGAGGCGCTCGCCGCACTGCTCGGGGATCAGACCTTCGTGCTGCAGGAGCTCGCCCTGCGCCCCCGGGAGCTGTTCACGCCGGGGGATGCGCTCGGGGCCTCGTTCACCGCTGTGGTGGGGAGGATCCATGAGCTGCGCAGCGCCATGGACGCGCTCGAGGCGCGAGCCGTCGTCGCGCTCGCCGACTCCCTCACCCTCCACAAGCAGGCCGAGGCCCGCGCCCGCACCGCACAGGAGGCGGATCAGGCACCGCCCACCGCGGCGCTGCTCCGCGAGGCCTCGCGGGAGGCGGCGCGAGAGGTGTCGATGGTGGTGCGCAAGTCGCCCGCCGCGGCCGCCCACTCCCTGGCCTCCCAGCGCCGCCTGGTCGCAGACATGCCCGAGATGCTCACCGCGCTCGCGACCGCGCAGGTCACCAGCACCACCGCGCACGGGGCATCACGCTCCTTCGCGCCCCTGTCCCCGACGCAGCGTGCCGCCGCGGATCGTCACCTCGGCCACCGCCTGCCCGATCTCGACGGTGCCGGCTCGGAGACCTGGCACGCCGCCACAGCCGAGGCGATCGCCGCCGCCGACCCCTACGGCCAGGAGCGCCGCCACCGGCGCGCGATGCAGGAGCGGCACGTCACCGTGCGGCGGGCCGAGTACGGCATGGCCACGATCTCCGCGCGCATCTCCGCCCTCGACGGCGCACGGATCCGCAAGCGGCTCTCCCTCGAGGCGGAGCGCCTGCGCGCCGCCGGCGACCGTCGCGGCCACCAGGCGATCCAGGCGGATTCGCTCGTCGACACGCTGCTGGGCCGGGAAGACGGCATGGATCCGTGCACGCTCGACATCGGCGTGATGATCACCGAGCGGGCCCTGATCCATCCCGGCGCCGGCGACCTCGCCCAGATCGAGGGGTACGGCCCGGCACCGGCTGAAGTGCTGCGCGAGGAGCTGCGCGGCGCTCTCGGCGCGGCGCTCACCGATGAGGCGGACGAGGCGATGGGGCCCGACGGGCCGGCGCTGCGCGCCGAGCTCAGGCGGCTGTACACGCATCCCCGCACCGGGGAGCTGGTCGCCGTCGAATCCCGGGCGCGCGCCTTCCCGGCCGCTCTGGCGAAATTCATCCGCTGGCGCGACCAGGTCTGCCGGGCCCCGTTCTGCAACGCCGCGATCCGCCAGAGCGACCACATCCGTCCCGTGGCGGAGGGCGGCCATACCTGCCTCCGCAACGGCCAGGGCGTCTGCGTCTTCTGCAACGACAAGGAGAACCAGCTGGGAAGCGTCGAACGGGTCGGCGACTCCGCCACGGACGGCCACACCGTGGAGTGGACCAGCCGTGCCGGCACCCGCCGGCGCACCCGGCCGCGGGCCGTCGCCCCTCCGCAGCCGCCGCGTCGGCGAGGAGCCGCCCGGCGCAGAGCCACACGGCGCAGGAAGCCCCGGCCACCTACCGGCCCCGCACCGGAGAACCCCTCCTGACCTGCCCGGCGTCACAGGCAGTGAACCGCCGAGCGTCTCCGCTCAGCGATCCCCGAGCGTCTCCGCTCAGCGCTGCGCGGCCGCCCGTGCCGCACGCGGCAGCGCCTCGGCGATCCGGTCCAGCACCTCCGGGGTGTGCGCGGTGGAGACGAACCAGGCCTCGAACGCCGAGGGCGGCAGGTAGATCCCGCCCTCCAGCATGGCGTGGAAGAAGCGCGTGAACGCCTCGGTGTCCTGCGCCTTCGCGTCCGCATAGCTGTGCACCGGCTCCTCGCGGAAGAACACCGAGAACAGCGTCCCGGCCGTCTGGACCACATGCGGCACCCCGGCCGTGGTGAGCGCCTCGGCGACCATCTGCTGCAGAGTGCGGGAGGCGCTGCCGAGCACCTCGTACGCCGCCTCGTCGAGACCGGAGAGGGTCGCCAGGCCTGCCGCGGTCGCCAGCGGATTGCCCGAGAGCGTCCCCGCCTGATAGACGGGGCCGGCCGGAGCGAGCAGCGCCATGAGGTCCTCCCGCCCGCCGAACGCCCCCACCGGCAGACCCCCACCGATGACCTTGCCGAAGGTCATGAGATCCGGGGCCCAGGCGTCCTCCGCGCCCGTCGGCCCGTCGACCCCGTAGTACCCCTCGCGGCTCGCCCGGAAACCGGTGAGCACCTCATCGCTGATCAGCAGCGCCCCCGCGGCGTGCGCGGTCTCGGCGAGGAAGCGGTTGAAGCCCACCCCGTCCTCCTCGCGCGGAGGCACCACGCCCATGTTCGCGGGCGCCGCCTCGGTGATCACCGCGGCGATCTCCCCGCCGCGCTCGGCGAACAGCGCCGAGACCGCCTCCCGGTCGCCGTAGGGCAGCACCACGGTGTCCTTCGCGGTCGCGGCCGTGACCCCCGCGGAGCCCGGCATCGCGAAGGTCGCCACGCCGCTGCCCGCCTCGGCCAGCAGCGCGTCCACGTGCCCGTGATAGCAGCCGGCGAACTTCACGATCACGTCGCGACCGGTCGCGGCGCGGGCCACGCGCAGCGCGCTCATCGTCGCCTCGGTGCCGGAGTTGACCAGGCGCAGCTGCTCGACCGGCCCGATCCGGCGCGTGACCTCCTCGGCGAGGGAGACCTCGCCCGGCTGCGGGGCGCCGAAGGAGAGGCCGCGACCGGCCGCCTCCCGCACCGCCTCGACGACCTGCGGGTTCGCGTGGCCGAGGATCATCGGGCCCCACGAGCCGACGAGATCCACGTACTCGGTGCCGTCGGCGTCGCGCAGCAGCGCCCCCGCGGCCTCGGTGAGGAACGGCGGGGTGCCGCCCACCGAGCCGAAGGCCCGCACGGGGGAGTTCACCCCGGAGGGGATCACCTGCTGGGCGCGGGCGAAGAGATCAGCGGAGACGGGGGAGGTCATCAGGGGGACTCCTTCGGAGGGTCGGGACTCGTGCCGGGTGCTCGGCAACCGGGCCAGAGGGTCGGGAACCGGGCGCAGGGGCCGGGAGGGGTCAGAGGAACTCGCGCAGGTGCGGGGGCAGGCCGTCGCGGTACCAGCCGGCGACCTCGCTCGCGTAGTAGGTCAGCACCGTCGAAGCGCCGGCGCGGCGGAAGGCCAGCAGGGACTCCAGCACGGTGCGGTCGCGGTCGATCCAGCCGTTCGCCGCCGCCGCCTCGATCATCGCGTACTCGCCGGAGACCTGGTAGGCCCCCACCGGCACCGGGGAGGCGCCGCTGATCTCGCGCAGCACATCGAGGTAGGGCAGGCCCGGCTTGACCATCACGAGGTCCGCGCCCTCGGCCACGTCGAGCTCGAGCTCCCGCAGCGCCTCGCGGCCGTTGGCCGGATCCTGCTGGTAGGTGCGGCGATCGCCCTGCAGGGACGAGTCCACCGCCTCGCGGAACGGCCCGTAGAACGCGGAGGCGTACTTCGCGGTGTACGCGTACACGGCGGTGTCCTGGTGCCCGGCGGAGTCGAGGGCGTCACGGACCGCGGCGATCTGGCCGTCCATCATCCCGGAGGGGCCCAGCAGGTGAGCGCCCGCCTCGGCCTGGGCGAGCGCCATCTCCCGGTAGCGCCCGAGGGTCGCGTCGTTGTCGACCCGCCCCGCGTCATCGAGCACCCCGCAGTGGCCGTGGTCGGTGAACTCGTCCAGGCACAGGTCGGCCATGATCACCGTCGAGTCGCCGAGCTCCGAGCGCAGCCGGGCGAGGGCCCGGTTGAGGATCCCCTCCGGATCGGTGGCGCCGGAGCCGACGGCGTCCTTGTGCTCGGGCACGCCGAAGAGCATCACGCCGCCCACGCCGCGCTCCACCGCCTCGGTCGCGGCGCGGGCCAGGGAGTCCAGAGTGTGCTGCTCGACGCCGGGCATCGAGGAGACGGGGCGGTTCTCCGTCGCGCCCTCGCGCACGAACATCGGAAGCACGAGATCCGCCGGGCGCAGCGTGTGCTCGCGCACCAGGGAGCGCATCGCGGTGCTCGTGCGCAGCCGGCGCGGGCGATCGATCGGGCCGGGGAAGGTCGGGAGGGTCATCGGAACTCCTTCGGAAGCACGGAACGGGAGGACGGGGAACACAGCGGGGAGGGCGGGAGAACGGGGGAGCGGGAGGACGGAGCGCGGGAGCGCGGCGGGCTGGTGCGCGGGGCGGCCTCAGGGCTGCGGGCCGGGGCCGGCCGACGGTGTGGAGCCACCGGGAGCGGCCGACGGGAGCGCCAGCACCTCGCACACTGCGGCCGCGAGCGCCTCGTCGGTCGTCTCGTCCGCCTCGCGCGCCGGCGTGAGCCCCGCGGCGCGCACCGCGGCGGAGGTGGGAGGGCCGATGGTGATGATCGGGATCGAGGGGTGCACCCCGACCGCCGCGGCCTGGCGGGCGATCATCGGACTGGTGAGCACGAGCGCGCTGTACCCACCGGTGGCCAGCGCCACCGCGACCGCGGGCGGGGGCTCGAGGCGCTCGGGCCGGTAGGCCGTCACCTCATGGACCCGGTAGCCCTTCGCCCGCAGCCCCTCGGGCACGGTGCGGGAGGCGGCCGACGACGCGGGGAACAGCACGCACGCCCCCTCGTCGGCCTCCGGCATCTGCGCCACGAGCGCCTCGCCCGAGCCACCCGCGACCAGCGTCGCCGGGATCCCCACCGCGCCCAGCGCCTCCGCGGTGCCGCCGCCGACGGCCACCACCACGGTGCCCTCCGGCACGGCCACCGCGCCGAGCGCCTCGGCGGCCGTGCGGGAGGTGACCACCAGGTGCGTGTGGGCACCGTCCGCGAGCCGGTCACGGGCGGCCGCGAGCTCCTCGCCCTCGGCCGGGACCAGGCGCACCAGCGGGGTGTGCTCCGCGGGGACGCTCTGCGCCTCCAGCAGATGCAGCAGCGACGCTCCGCGCCCGGCCGGTCGGGTGACCAGCACGGGACGCGGAGCAGGGGAGAGGGCCATCAGCTGCGGGCCTCCGCGAGGATGTCGCCGGCGCCGCGGGAGAGCAGATCCGCCGCGAGCTCGGCCCCGAGCGCCGCCGGCACCGACTCCGGCCCGGACAGCGCATCGGCGGCGAGATCGAGCGCCATCCGGGCCTCGCCCTCGACGACATGGCTGCCGTCGGTGCGGATCGCGAGGGCGCGCAGGCGCAGCACGCCGCCGCCGGCCGGCTCGCCCTCGGCCGTCGCAGCTCCGGGCGCCTCGATCTCGGCGTAGGCGGCGACGGGGGCGGAGCAGCCCGCCTCGAGCGTGCGCAGCAGCATCCGCTCCGCCGTGACCGCTGCGCGGGTGGCCGGATCGTCGACCGCCGTCAGACGCTCCGCGAACCAGGGCTCCTGCGCGAGCGCGGCCGTGGTCGCCTCGACCGCGAGCGCACCCTGCGCGGGCGCCGGCAGCATCACCTCGACCGGCAGCAGCTCGCTGATCACGGCTTCCCGCCCCACCCGGCGCAGACCGGAGGCGGCGAGCACCACCGCGTCCAGATCCGCCTCCGGGCCGAGGGCGCGCTTCAGCCGGGTCTCCACGTTGCCGCGGATCCCCGTCACCTCCAGATCCGGCCGGGCCCGCAGCAGCTGCGCGGCGCGGCGCGGGGAGCCGGTGCCCACCCGGGAGCCGGCGGGCAGCTGCGCGAGGGTGAGGCCGTCGCGGGCGCAGAGCGCATCCCGCGGATCCTCGCGCGGAGGGTAGCAGGCCAGGGTGATCTCCTCGAGCGGCGCGGTGGGCAGGTCCTTGCACGAGTGCACGACCACGTCCACCGTCCCGTCCAGCAGCGCCTGCCGCACGGCGGTGACGAACACGCCGGTCCCGCCGATCTGGGCGAGGGGGCTGGTGCGGTCGCGGTCCCCGCGGGTGCTCACGTGCACCAGCTCCACCTCGTGGCCGGTGCCGTCCACGAGCGCCGCGCCGACGTGGCCGGACTGGGTCAGCGCCAGGTCCGAGGCGCGGGTGCCGATCCGCAGCGAGGCGCCGGTCATGACGCCGCTCCGGCCCGGGCGAGCTCCTCGGCCCGCAGGTGGGCGGCGATCTCCTCGAGGGTGTTCACGCCCTGAGCTTCCGGCACGGCCCGGCCCGCGTGCACCTGGCAGCAGTTGTGCCCGCACACGTCGTCCACCGCGGCGAGCTCCGTGACCGCGACCCGCTCGCGGGAGGGGTCCAGGTGCTCGCCGACGATGTCCGCGAGGGCGGCGATGAACCGCGGATCGGTGCCCGGGGTGGCGACGCGGCGGAAGGCGAGACGCTGCTCCTCGGCGGTCTCCTTCGCCTCGGTGTCCAGATCCCAGATCACCTCGACGTGGTCGGTGACGAAGCCGATCGGCACCACGATCACGGCCTCGCCCTGCTCCTGCGCGGCCACGCGCTCGATGACGTCGTTGACGTCGGGCTCGAGCCACGGCACGTGCGGGGCCCCGGAGCGGGACTGGTAGACCAGCTCCCACGCCGGCAGCACCGGCAGCTCGTCGTGCAGCTGGTCCATCACGTGGCGGCAGGCCGCCAGGTGCTGGTCGACGTACCAGTTGCCCTGGCCCGTCGGCCCCGAGGCGTCGTTCATCGCCAGCGGGATCGAGTGGGTCGAGAACAGCACCCGCACCTGGTCCGCGGCGTGGCCGGCGCGCTCCAGGTCGGCCAGCGCCTCCCGCACCCCGTCGATCACGGGGGCGAGGAAGCCGGGATGGTTGAAGTAGGAGCGGGACTTCTCGATCGTCACCTCGCCCAGCAGGCCGGTCTCGTCGAGGCGGCGGGCGAAGTCCTCCCGGTACTGGCGGCAGCCGGAGTACGAGGAGTACGCGCTGGTGATCAGCGCGAGCGCCCGACGGTGGCCGTCGGCGTGCAGCGCGGTGAGCGCCTCGGCCGTGTACGGCTCCCAGTTGCGGTTGCCGAAGTAGATCGGCAGGTGCACGCCGCGGGAGGCGAGCTCCGCCTCGAGCGCGGCGATGATCGCGCGGTTCTGCGCGTTGATGGGGGAGCGGCCGCCGAGCGCGCGATAGTGGCCGGCGACCTCCTCGAGACGCTCATCGGGCACGCCGCGGCCGGCGGTGACGTTGCGCAGGAAGGGGATGACGTCGTCCTGGCCCTCGGGCCCGCCGAAGGAGGCGAAGAGGATGGCGTCGTACTGCTGGGGGGTGGTCATCGGGACTCCTCCGAGAAGGGGCGGGCGCTCAGGCGAGCAGGGCGGCGACGTCCTCGAGGGTCTCGAGGCGGCGTCCGGTGTGGAAGGGGAGCTCGTCGCGCACGTGCAGGCGCGCGTCGGAGTAGCGCAGGTGGCGCATCATGTCGACGAGGTCGTGCAGGTCGTCCGCCTCGAAGGAGAGCATCCACTCGTAGTCGCCGAGCGCGAAGGCGGCGACGGTGTTGGCGTTGACCTGGGGGAAGTCGCGGCCCAGCAGGCCGTGCTCGCGCAGCATGCGGTTGCGCTCGTCATCGGGCAGCAGATACCAGTCGTAGCTGCGCACGAAGGGGTAGACGGTGATCCACTGCTTGCGCGTGACGCTCGGGACCATGAACGAGGGGACGTGGCCCTTGGCGAACTCGGCCATGCGGTGCACGCCCACCCCGGCCCATTCGCGGTGCAGCCAGGTGCCGGGCAGGGAGCGCTCGAACTCGCGCAGCCCGCGCTGCAGGGAGGCCGGGTCGTCGGCCGCGAGCCACAGCATCAGATCGGCCTCGGCGCGGAAGCCGGAGACGTCGTAGAAGCCCAGGATCTCCGCACCTCCCTCGGAATCCGACTCGATCAGCGCGGTGACGTCTCCGAGCGCGGCGGTGATCTGCGCATCGGTGACCTCGCCCTCCTCGGTGAGCCCCGAGAGCCGGCGGAACACGGTGTAGCTGGTGTAGCGGGTGGTCTGCGCGATCTCCTCGGGAGACTGGGCGGCCGAGGCAGACGGGGCGGGCTGGGTGGTGGCGTCGTTCATGAGGCGGATCCTTCCGTGAGGGAGCGGTCGGCGCGGACGATCGCGTCGATGCCGGTGCCGGCTCTCCAGGAGCCGACGAGTTCGAGGGACGGCTGCTGGGACAGCAGCGCGTCGAGGGAGTCGAGCGCGGCGCGGTGACCGGGCAGGGCCTGGCGCATCGCCCGGTCCCAGTCGATCACCTCCGCGGCGCGCAGCTGCGCGCGACCGAGCGGGGTGCGCAGGATGCGGGAGGCGTCGGCGAGGGCGAGGTCCACGATCCCCTCGCGGGCGGGCAGCTGCTCGCCGGGCCGGCCGTAGGACAGCCGCAGCAGGTGCGGGCTCGCGGCGGCGGGGAGCGCCTCGCGCAGCGCCTGCTGCACGTGCTCCCACTTCGCGCTCGCATGGGTGAGCGCCTTCGCCCCGATCCCGGCGGTGCCGGGCGCGACCAGGGCGCCGGTGCCGGCGGGGAGGGCGTCGAGCGCGGGGGCGTCGAGCACCAGCGCCACCAGGCGCACCGCGGCCGACGGGGCCTGCGGGATGGCGCCCGCGATCTCCGGTGCGGCCGCGCGCAGCAGGTCGCGGGCGGTGTCCGGCGGGCAGGCGAGGACCAGGTGGTCCGCCTCGAGGCGCTCCTCGCGGGAGGTGCGCACGGTCCAGGCGGCGGTGCTGGTGCTGGTGTCGGCGGCCGCGGCGCGGTCCAGGCCGGTCACCTCCACCCCGGTGCGCAGGATCGCCCCGCCGTCGAGCAGCTGGGCCCGCAGCGTCTCGGGCAGGGCGGCCATGGTGGGGGTCAGGGCGTGGACGCGGGTGCCGGCGCTCGCCCCGCCCCGCTGCCCGGCCCGTCGCTGTCCGGCCCCGCCCCGGAGCCTGTGCACGGCGGCCACGAGCGAGCCGTGCTCGGTCAGGCCCCGTCGCAGCGCCGGGGAGGCGGCCGCGAACTCGAGGGTCGCCGGATCGGCGGAGTGCACCCCGCCCACCACGGGGGCGACCAGGCGCTGCAGCACCTTCGGCCCGAGGCGGCGCCCCACCACCTCGGCGACGGTCGCCCCCTCCCGGGCGCCGTAGGAGGCGGGCAGGAGGCGCTCGAGGCTCGCACGCAGCGCCCCCGCGGTGCCCAGCACCGCCCGGACGTCGGCCGCGAGCGGGTGCCCCGGCACGCCGAGCAGCGCCCCGGCGGGCGCGCGGTGCACGCCCGCGTCGGAGACCACGTGGCTGCCCAGGCCCTCGCGCGGGGCGACCACCTGCGCGGCCAGCCCCAGCTCCGCGACCAGGGCGTCGACCGCCCCGGACGCGGTCGAGTACGCCTCGGCGCCCGTGTTCAGGGCCAGGCCGCCGGCCTCCTCGAGCCGGGCCGAGGCGATCGCCCCGCCGACGGCATCGCCGGCCTCGAGCAGCACCACGCGGCGCCCGGCCCGCTGATGCCGGCGAGCGGCGAGCAGACCGGCCAGGCCGCCGCCGACGACGAGGACGCGCGTGCTCATGCCGAGGCGCCGCCCTGCGCGTGGAGGAAGCTCACCAGGTCGGTGAGCACCTGCGGATCGGCGGTGGGCGGGACCCCGTGGCCGAGGTTCACCACGTGGCCGCTGGCCGCCGCGCCGGCCGCCAGCACCTCGCGGGCCTCGGCGAAGCGGGCCTGCTCCGAGGTGAACAGCACGGCCGGGTCGATGTTGCCCTGCACCGGGGTGCCCTGCGGCAGCAGCTCGAGCGCGTGGTCGAGCCGCAGGCGGTGATCCACGCCCATCGCGGTCGCCCCGGCCTCGAACATCTGCGGCAGCAGATGGGCGGCGCCCACGCCGAAGTGGATCCGCGGCACGGGCAGAGCGGTGACGTGCGCGAGCGCGTCGGCGGAGTGCTGCTGCACGTGGGCGAGGTACTGCTCGACGCTCAGCGCCCCCACCCAGGAGTCGAACAGCTGCACCGCGGAGGCGCCCGCGAGCACCTGCGCCCGCAGGAAGCGGCCCGAGAGCTCCGCGACCCAGGAGGCCAGGCGCGCCCACACCTCGGGCTGGGAGCGCATGAGCGCGCGGGTGCGCAGGTGGTCGCGGCTGGGCCCGCCCTCGACCATGTAGCTCGCGACGGTGAAGGGGGCGCCGGCGAAGCCGATCAGGGGAGTGGTGCCCAGCTCCGCGACCGTGAGCCGCACCGCCTCGCGGATCGGATCGAGCGCCGCCTCGTAGTCGTCGCCCAGCGGCGGCAGCGCGTCGACGTCGGCCTCGGTGCGCACGGGATGGTCGAACACGGGGCCGACGCCCGGCTGGATCTCGACCCCGAGCCCCGCCTGCCGCGCCGGCACCACGATGTCGGAGAAGAAGATCCCGGCGTCCACGCGGTGGCGGCGCACCGGCTGCACGGTGATCTCTGCGGCCATCTCGGGGCGCACGCAGGAGTCGAGCATCGTGGTGCCCTCGCGCAGGCTGCGGTACTCGGGCAGGGAGCGGCCCGCCTGTCGCATGAACCACACGCTGGGAGTGGCCGCCCTCACCCCGCGCAGCTCCTGCAGCAGTGAGGCATCGGCCACCCCGCCCTCGGCGGAGGGGCGCCGGGCCGGGTGCTCGGCGGGCAGCGCGGAGGGGTCGACGAGGGGGGAGACGGAGGGTGCGGCGGCAGGGGTCGCAGAGCCGGGGCCTGCGGCGTTCCAGGATGCTGACAGGTGTCGTGATCGATCTGACGCATTGTCGCCAAAAATGGGCTCTGACGTGGGGTTCTGTGTCATGACGCCCCATTGTGCACACGATTCCCGAGAGCGGCCCGCGAGGGGGTGGAGAGCCCGGGCTCCAGGCCTACACTGGCGCACATGCTCGCTGCTCTCCGTGCCTCCCACGAGCACCTCGATCTCGACGTGCTCGATGCCCTGACCCGGGACGCGGACACCCTCCCGGCGGTCCTCGCCGAGCTCGAGCGCGAACGCGGCGCCGCCGGTGCCGCCCCCGTCCTCGCGGGCGAGGTCGTGGTGAGCACCTGCAACCGGCTCGAGATCTACCTCGACACCGACCGCTTCCACGAGGGCGTGGACCTCGTGGTCGACGCGGTCGCGCGCACCAGCGGACTGGACAGCGAGGTGGTCTCCCTCTGCTTCGAGGCGGCGATGGACGCCCCCGTGACCCAGCACCTCTACGAGGTCACCTCCGGGCTGCGCTCCCTGGTGCTCGGCGAGGCCGAGATCGCCGGGCAGGTGCGGCAGTCCTACGAATCCGCCCGCCGCGAGGGCCGCACCACCTCGATGCTCCACGACCTTTTCCAGCACGCCTTCCGCTGCGCGAAGTCCGTCGCCACCCAGGCGCCCGTCGGCGCGGCCGGGCGCAGCGGCGCGACCGTCGCGATCGACCGGGGCGGGATCGAGCTGGGCGGCTATGCGGGCCGCAGCGTGCTCATCGTCGGCACCGGCGCCTACGCCCGCCTCGGCCTCGCCGAGCTGATGCGCCGCGGCGCGGGGGAGGTGCGCGTGTTCTCGCCCTCGGGGCGGGCGGCCGGCTTCGCCGAGCGCCACGGCATCGCGCGGGTGGAGCGGTCGGGGCTCGAGCAGGCGCTGCGCGAGGCGGACCTGGTGCTCGCCTGCTCGGGGCGCGGCACCTCGCTGTTCCCCGAGCAGTTCCTCACCGCGGGCCGCACCGTGGTGCTCGACCTCGCCCTGCGCTCCGATCTGCACCCGCTGGTGCGCCACCTCAAGGGCGTCACCGTGCTGGGGCTCGAGGATCTCAAGCTCGGCATCGACGCGCACGCCGATCCGGCGCTGCGCACCGCCCACGAGATCGTCGGCGAGAACGTCGAGGCGTTCCGCGTCCAGCAGGAGGTGCGCCGGATCGACCCGGCGATGGCCGCTCTGCGCCGCGAGGTGTTCGATGCGGCCGACGGCGAGATCGACCGCCTGCGCCGGGACGTCTCCGGCGAGACCGCCGATCAGCTCGAGCGCTCCGTGCGCCGCATCCTCGCCCGGGTCATGCACCAGCCCGCCGAGCGGGCCCGGCACCTGGCCGAGACCGGCTACGCCGACGCCTACGTCGAGGCCTTCCACACGATCTTCGGCATCGACATCTCCGCCGGTCAGGAGCTCACGACGGGCAGCGGCGGGAGTGCCGGGAGCGACGGGGGCGCGGCCGGGGACGCGCCGGTCCCGGCGGGATGGATGCGCGTGGATCGCACCGTGCCGCCGCGGGGCGGGGAGCTGCTCGAGGCCGCGGCCGAGGTGGGCGCGCAGCGGCTGTCCACCTCGGATCTGGCCCGGGTGGCGCTGCGCGGCGGCGGCTGCCCGGTCGAGCACGCCCCGGCGGCCGACGGGGGCTCCGGCACCCGGGGCTGAGCCCGGTCAGCGGCGGCGGAAGAGGCCCCGCCGGGAACGGCGGGTGCGCGCCGCGGGAGCGGGCGGCTCATCGATCTCGTCGCCCTTCGCGACCTCATCGGGGGCGAGGGGGAGACCCTCCTCGTCCACCCAGACGTCGGTCCAGCCGATGTCGGACTCATCGCGCGGGGTGAACTCGCGGCGCGGCCCGAGCACCTCGCGGACCTCCTCGAGCTCGATCTCCTGCGGGGCCCGCACCTCCTCGCCGCGGTGCGGCACCGGGCAGGTCCAGAAGTACGGGCAGCCGGGGCAGCCCGCGGTCTCCTCGTCGGGCGTCGCCTCGCGCTGCATCTGGACGGCGTCCCTCTGCTGCAGCATGCGCAGCCGCGCGTCGAAGGGGTTGATCTCCATGGCGCGCTCAGACTACTCGGGCCGCCCGGGACCTCTGTGAGCCGCAGGGCTGGCGTGAGCCGTGGGGGTGGAGCGCGGCGGCGCGCTGCGGGCGCGGGCCCGTCCCGGCGTAGGATCGGAGGTCACCGCGCCGTCCCAGGAGGATCGATGAGCACCCCGCAGCAGCGAGTCCACGACGCCACCCGCCGCCTGCTCGACCTGCTCGAGCACGGCGAGTCCCTCAGTGCCGAGGCGATCGAGCTGCGCTGCGAGCTCGCCGAGGCGACCGCCGAGTCCGGCCACCTGGAGGACGCGTACTACCAGGTCGAGGAGCTCGCCAAGGACGCGCGGCGCGAGCACGGCCCCGATCACCCCTTGGCCCAGCGCACGCGCGAGGCCGTCGACGCGGTGACGGCGATCGGGAAGCGCGCTGCTCTCCAGGCGGCGCCGGCTCACCAGGTGAAGCCGGACTCCTCGAGCTGACGGGAGACCTCCCCGCCCGTGCTCTCCATGTAGGTCGCGGTGATGTGGTCCTCGTCCATGAACACCGAGATGTTCCCGATCAGGGGGCTGCACTCGTGCTCCGGGCAGAGCACCGGCAGCAGGTCCACCGCATGCAGCGGCCCGTCCTGGGAGAGCTCCTCGAGCCGTGCGGCGTCCGCGCGCTCGGCCGGCATGTGCTCGGGATCCAGCGGCGTGGTGCACTCCTCGACCGTGCCCCCGTCGTCGAGGCAGTCCAGCGGGTTCTCCGCCGCCCGCGGCGGGGTGCGCAGAGCGATCACGGGGATGTCCTGGTCGAGCAGCTCGCCGACCGTCTCGTCCAGCACCTCGCTGGGCTCCTCCGGGCCCACCCCGCGGTACACGGTGGTGTGCATCGCGACCGCCTCCGGGGCGAGCTTCCGCAGGTGCTCGGCGACGGCGAGGTTGTGGTCGAAGCATTCCTGGCCGCTGTAGGTCATCACCCCGGGCATGAACTGGCAGCTGTTGCGGTGGATGAGCACCAGGCGCCACCCGTTCTCGCGGGCGGGGCCGATGAGGGACATCGCCGACTGGCGCAGCCGGGAGTTGCCGACCGCGACGATCACCGGGGCGTCCTCGGGGGCGTCGGTGGCCTGGCAGCCCTCCGCGACGGAGGCGACCTCGGGCTCGAGCTCCCCCTCGCAGGGGCCGTCCAGCAGGCCCCAGTCCGAGCGCACCGTCGCGGCCGTGGGCAGCGGCTCCGCGTCCGGGTCCGCGTCCGGGTGCGGGGTGTAGCCCGGCTCCAGCACCCGCGCCCCGGGATTGTCCGCGTAGGCCCGGCGCTCGGCCTCGTCGGCCGCGCGCTGCAGCAGGGTCTGCGCTCCGAGGGTCGGGCCGAGCCCGAGCACGAGCACCATCGCCACCACCGCACCGGCGCGCAGCGGGCGCGCGTTCGCCCACCGCCAGCGCCGGATCGGGGTGTCCACCACGCGGGTCAGCAGCCAGGCGAGCAGCAGCGAGACGGCGATGACGAGCGTGCCGCGCAGCAGCCCGGCGGTCTCCCGCCCGCTGGACAGCAGCAGGAGGGTCAGCAGCGGCCAGTGGACGAGGTACAGCCCGTAGCTCACGTCCCCCAGGAAGGAGAACGGGCGCGAGGCCAGCAGCCGGTCCGCCCCGAGCCGGGAGCCGGTGGTGCCGGCGAGGAACACCCCGGTCGCCCCGAGCAGCGGGATCGCCGCGATCCAGCCGGGGAACATCGAGCGGCCGTCGATCAGCGCACCGGTCGAGATCAGCGCCGCGAGGCCCGCCCAGCCCAGCACCGTGCGCACCCGACGGGCGCGGCGCGAGGCCGGGGCCGCGGCGTTCGCGGCCGGCCACAGCGCCAGCAGCGACCCGGCCGCGAACTCCCACATCCGGGTGGAGGTGTCGAAGTAGGCGATCTCCTGCTGCGCGGCGGTGGAGACGAGGGACCAGGCGAAGGACGCGAGCGCGACCAGAGCGAAGAGCACCAGCACCACGCGGCGCGGAGCGAGGCCGGCCCCGCGCGCGGCCACGGCGCACAGCGCGAACAGCAGCGGCCACAGCAGGAACACCTGCCCCTGGATGGACAGCGACCAGAAGTGCTGCAGCGGCGAGGTGGCCGCGGTCGCCGCCGCCTCGTAGTCCGTGCCGCGGTGGATCAGCAGCCAGTTCTCGACCTGCAGCAGGGAGGCGATCGCGTCGTTGATCGCGGGCATCCAGGCGCTCGCGGGCAGCAGCAGCCGCACCCCGCCGAGCGTCGCCAGGATCACCACCGCCGCGGGCGGCAGCAGGCGCTTGAAGGTGCGCGCCCAGTACGCCAGCGGCGCCGTCGGCCGGCCGTCCTCCATCCGGCGCACGAAGCTGCCGGTGAGGAAGAAGGCGGAGATGAACAGGAACACGTCCACCCCGCCGGAGACCCGGTCGAAGAACACGTGGTACAGCACCACCAGCGCGATCGCGAGGCCGCGCAGCCCGTGCAGCTCGGGGCGGTAGCCGCGGCCGGCGGGTGCAGGCGGTGCGGGCGGGGCGGGGGAGGGGCTCGAGGTCATGGAGGAGGGGCGGGGCGGGGCCGGGTCAGCCTCGCAGGAAGGCGGCGCAGGCGCGCTGCAGCAGCAGCGGATCCGCGGTCGCGCACATCTCCCGGGCGGAGTGCATCGACAGCAGCGTGAGGCCCACGTCGATCGTGGTCATCCCCAGCCGGGTCGCGGTGAGCGGCCCGATCGTGGAGCCGCAGGGCATCGCGTTGTTCGAGACGAAGTGCTGATGGGGCACGCCGGCGCGCTCGCAGGCCGCGGCGAAGGCGGCGATGCCCACGGCGTCGGTCGCGTACCGCTGCTGCGCGTTGATCTTCAGCATCGGGCCGTCGCCCAGCTGCGGGCGGGTCACCGGGTCGTGGCGCTCGGGATAGTTCGGGTGCGCGGCGTGGCCGGCATCGGCCGAGAGCACCATCGAGGAGGTGAAGGCGCGGCGGCGCGAGGCGTCGTCGCCGCCGAGCGCGGCATGCATCCGCACCAGCACGTCCTCGAGGAACGGGCCCGCGGCGCCGGAGCGGGTCGCGGAGCCCACCTCCTCGTGGTCGTTCGCGACCAGCAGCGCGATCGGGGCGGGGCCCTCCGCGGCGGGCGGCTGCGCGCTGCGGGCGACGGTGATCAGCGCCTGCACCTCGGCGTGGACGGAGCTGAGGTTGTCCAGCCGGGCGGAGGCGAGGAACTCCTCGTTCGCGCCGAACAGGGCCGGGGCCTGCGCATCGACGGTGAGGACGTCGAAGCCGACGATGTCGACCGGGTCGACCGGGTCCACGAGCGCGCCGGGCGCGGCGGGGTGCCCGGTCTCGTCGAGCGGCTCGGCGTGCGCGGCCAGCAGCTCGCGCACGTCCACCTCGCCGATGCCGAGGATCGGCTGCATGTGCCGCTGCGGGTCGAGCTGGAGGCCGTCCTTGTTCACGGCCCGGTCCAGGTGGACCGCCAGCTGCGGCACGCGCAGCACCGGCGGGGTGGCCACGAGCGCGCGGCGGCCGTCGCGCAGGGTGAGCAGCCCGGCCAGGCGCAGCTCGCGGTCCAGCCACGAGTTCAGCAGCGGCCCGCCGTAGATCTCGACCCCCACCTGGGAGAGGCTCTCGCGGCCCAGCTCCGGGTTCGGCTTGAGCTTCAGGGCGGGGGAGTCGGTGTGCGAGCCGACGATCCGCCACGGCGAGGAGGCGTCGACCCCCTCGGGGGTGGTCCAGGCGATGAGCGAGCCGTCACGGATCACGTACCGCGCGCCGGTGACGTCCGCGGCGGACCAGCGCGCCGCCTCCTGCAGCGGCGAGAAACCGGCCTCGCGCAGGCGGCGCGCCGCCTCCTGGACGGCATGGAAGGACGACGGCGACGCGGAGACGAACTCGCCCAGATCGAGGGCGGCGGCCCAGGCGTCGGCGGACGGGGTGGCGGCAGGGTAGCGAGTCACTCGTTCATTGAACCATCGGTGCCGCGGCAGGGGAGCATGCGCAGCAGCTTCGCCTCGCCCACCTGGAGCACCACCTCGGCGGCGCCCGTCTCCGAGATCTCGTTGAGCCCGGTGTAGGTGGCGGAGCGGCCGTGCAGCTCCCGCGGGCCGAAGTCCAGCGCGTACTCGACGTCCAGCTCCTCGGCCGCATCGCACACCTCGGGATTCGTGCGGGCGTCGTCGAGCGCGGCGTTGAGCAGATGCACCTCCGGCTCGGCCTGGAAGCCCATGTAGGTGTTGAGCACCTCCCGGTCCGAGATCGCGTAGGCCAGCGAGCTGCCGTTCCAGGCGTTCGTCGCGATCACCGCGTCCTCGGGGACCACCTCGGGCAGCTGCTCGAGCAGGGTGCGCTCGTCGTCGGTGAGCAGCACCCCGGACTGCCACTCCCCCCGCAGCCCCTCCGCATGGGCGCGGGCGCCGGGGGAGCCGAGGCCCGCCGCGAGCACCGCGGCGACGCCCAGCAGCGCGAGCACCGGGCCGGCCGCGCCGCGCAGCACCGGCAGGGCGCGGGCGGCGCGGCACAGCAGCACCTCGCCGCCCACGGCGAGCAGCGGCACCGCGGCGACGGCGATCATCGCCGCGATCCGCTGGTTGTCGCTGTACCAGCCGCCGGTGACGAGATACCGCAGCTCCCCCATCGGCAGGCTCCGCGTGAGCGCCGACATCGCCGCCGCGGCGGCGAAGACCACCAGCAGCCAGCGGGAGCGGGAGCCGAGCAGCACCGCGAGCGCGCAGGCCAGCACCACCAGGGCCAGCGGCACCCAGGCGGGACTGCCGCTGGGGACGAGGGAGACCGCCTGCCCGAGCGCCTCCTTCGGCGAGGCGTTCGGCTCCCACACCGCCGAGCTCGCGGACGGCCGGAACACGTCCCAGGCGAGCACGCAGCCGGCGCCGATCAGCAGCGTGAGCGCCGCGAACGGCCACAGCCGCCTGCCCGCCCCGGGTCGGCGGGCGAGCAGCTCCCCGGCCCGCACCAGCGTGGCCCACACGAGGATCGGCACCCCCAGCACCATGCCCACGAGCACGCCCTGGGGGTGGGCGAGAGCGACCGCCCCGCAGATCACCGGCAGCAGCACCGCCAGCGGCCACCCGTCCAGGCGCCGCTGCGGGAGGGGGCCGAGCCCCGCCAGCTGCACGACGACCAGGAGCACCAGCGGCATCATCGACAGGGACAGCAGGTACGGCAGCACGATGCCCCAGGACATCATCGTCAGCGGGAACGCGGCGGTGATCCCCGCCAGCGCCCCGGCGAACATCCAGCCCACCGGCCCGGCGCCGGTGCAGGTGCGCACCAGGGCCATGAGCCCCAGCGGCCACACCACCGCCGCCGCGAGCAGCATCACCACGTTCGAGGCGAGGGGGATCTCCTGGCCGGACAGCTGCGTCACCAGGCTCACCGCCTGATGCCACAGCGAGGGGTAGTACGTCTCCTGGCCCGGCAGGGTGGTCATCCCGCCCACCACCCAGGCGGAGCTGTCGCCGAGGCGCAGGATCCGGCGCACCGCGTTGAGGTGGAAGACGTTGTCGTAGGTCTGGCTCACCGCGACGACCGAGCCCATCATGGTCAGCGCCTGGGTGAGGACCACCCCGCCGCCGATCACCAGACCGGTGAGGATCGCGGTGACGTGGCCGCGCGGGCCGGCGAGGAAGCGCTCGACGCGGGTGGGGGCGGGGGCGGGCACTGCGGCGTCGGGCTCTGGGGCGTCGGGCTCTGGGGCGTCGGAGGCGCCGCGCGCGGCGGGGGCGTCCGCGGGGACGGGGGCGCGGCCTCGGCCCAGCGGCCACAGCGCCGCGCCGACGACCGCCCCGAGCACGAGCGGGGACAGGAGCGTCCACGGCACCCCGAGCAGGTGACCGGCCTCCGCCGCGACGCCCACCAGGAGCAGCGAGACCGGGGCGAGCACGGCGGCGGCGAGCAGGCCCCGCAGCCGCAGCGCGAGCACCGTCGGCAGTCCGGGGGCGGCCAGCACGAGCACCGCTGCGCCCAGCGTCGCGAGCACTCTGGGAACGTCCACGCGGCGGAGCACCTGCTTCCTTCTCGGGCGGGGGCGCGGGGCCCGGGGCGCGCACATCGTAGCCGCCCCGCCAGAGCGCCGCCTCCGCCGCGACGCCGCTGTTCAGGCGCCCGTCACCGCGAGTTCACGTGTCACCGTCGGCGCGAGCGACTCCTCGACGAAGAGGCGGGTCAGATGATCGGTGTCCATGTAGACGAACACCTCCCCGAGCACGGGGGAGCAGCGGCCCCCGGGGCAGATCTGCGCGCTGAGGTCGAGCAGGGTCACGGAGGAGCCCGCCCCGGTGAGCGCGGCCAGCGGCTGCGCCGGGTTCTCGGCGGCGAGCTTGTCCTCGATGTCGGCGCCGCAGTCCGCGTCGGCCTCCGCCGGGGTGCCGCCGCCGTCGATCACCGCCTCGGCGCACTGGTACTGATCCTCCTCCCAGCGCGGGGTGTCCCGCGCGGCGAGCACGTCGATGCCGCGGTCCAGGAGCTGCGTGACCGCCTCCTCGGTGCCCGCGGGCAGGGTCTCCCCTGCGTCCTCGGCGGAGGTGAGCGTGACGGTGGTCAGCACCGTGTCGGGCTGCTTCTGGTCGAGGTACTCGAGCACGAACTCGTCGTAGCCCTCGCAGTAGGCGCTGCGCTCGGTGCCGGCGAGGAAGGAGCAGCCGTCCATCGACAGGTTCACCACCTGCGCCCCGCGGGCCTCGGCGGTGGGCAGCAGCGCCGGGATGTACTGGCGGGAGTGCGAGCTGCCCACCACCACGATCGTCTCCTCGGCGTCCTCGTCCCCGGGCAGCAGCTGCTGGCAGGTCACGTGGGGGAAGGAGCGCTCCGGCTCCCACTGCCCGCCGCAGCGCTCGGGCAGATCGGGCCACTGCGAGCCCAGCTGCCACCCGTAGGGGCGCACATCCGGCGGGGGGACGGTGGCGACCTCGTCGGTCGCGAGGCTCGGCCCGTCGGCGACCGGGGGCTGCGCCGGGGTGCGCTGCAGCACCGCCCACCAGCCGCCCGCCGCACCGGCCACCAGGGCGAAGCTCAGCGCGATCGCCGTCAGCGCGCGCCAGGGCCGGGCCTCGAGCCAGCGGGAGCGGCGCACCGGGGCGTCCACCGCCCGGGTCACCAGCCAGGCCAGCAGTACGGAGCCGGCCAGCACCGCCAACCCGTCCCACAGCCCGGCGCGCTGCTGGCCGCTGTGGTGCAGCCAGAGCACCAGCACGGGCCAGTGCACGAGGTAGAGGGCGTAGGAGATGTCCCCGATGAAGGCGGCGGGCCGGGTGGACAGCAGCGCGTCCACGCCCCAGCGGAGCCCGGAGTGCCCGGCGACCACCACCGCGCCCGCAGCGGCGAGCGGCCACAGCGCGATCCAGCCCGGGAACAGCGCCGAGACGTCCACGAGCACCCCGCAGGCGAGCAGCGCGGCGATGCCCGCCCAGCCCACGAGCGCCCGCGGGACGCGCAGCCGCGGCGGGGCGCCGTCCTCGGGGCGGCGGGCCCCGGTGAGCTCGTCCAGCACCGGCAGCGCGAGGGCCAGCAGCGAGCCGGCCGCGAACTCCCACATCCGCGCCGCCGTGTCGAAGTAGGCGATCTGCTGCTGGGTGGCGGTGGAGAGGATCGACCAGACCAGGGAGGCCGCGCCGATCACGGCCACGAGCGCGATGAGCGGCCGGCGCACCGACAGGCCCCGCCGGGCCCGGCCCACCACCAGCAGGAACAGCAGCGGCCACACCACGAAGGCCTGGCCCTGCACGCTGAGGGACCAGAAGTGCTGCAGCGGGGAGGCGGTGCCGGCGTCCCGGGCGTGGTAGTCGACCTGGAGCAGCACCAGCAGCAGGTTCTGCAGGTAGGCCGCCGAGGCCACCGCCTCCTGCATGATCGTGGGCCACATCGAGGAGGGCAGCAGCGCGGCGGTGCCGCCGAGCACCAGCAGGATCGTCACGGCCGCGGGCGGCAGCAGGCGCTTGAAGGTGTGCAGCCAGTAGCGCGGGATGCCGAGCGGGCGTCCGCTCTCGAGGCGCCGCACGAAGGTGCCGGTGAGGAAGAAGGCGGAGAGGAACAGGAACACGTCCACCCCGCCGGAGACCCGCCCGAGCCAGATGTGGTAGACGGCCACGAGCCCCAGCGCCACGGCCCGCAGCCCGTGCAGCTCGCGGCGGAAGGCGGGGCGCGAGCGCCGCTGATCCGTTGCCGCGCCCTCCTCGCCCGGGACCGGCTCGGGGCTGCGGGACCGCATCTCCTCGCCGCGGCGCCCCCACGTGCCGGAGACGGCGCCCGAGGTGGACCAGGCATCCTCCGCCTCCCGCTCGGCGTGCAGCTCGATCGGGCCCTGCAGCCAGTCGTCGAGGGAGGAGGTCTGCGAGGGCAGCGGACCGGCCACCCAGGCGGAGAGGTCCGAGCGGGGGGCGCGGGATGCGGGCTCCGGCGCCGGTCCGGGCTGTGGGGCGGGCTCCGGCTCCGGCTCGGGTTCCTGCGTCCAGTCCTCGAGGGCGTCGGCGAGCGGCACGGCGGGGGGCGCGGCGAGCGGCGCGGAGAGACCGGTGGGCTCGGCGGGCTGCTCCCAGGCCTCGGCCTCGGCGGCGAGGGCGCGGGCGAGGGCCTCCTGCCGGGCCTGCTCCTCCGGGCTGAGAGGGCGGGCGCGACGGCCCCCGCGGCGCGGGTGCGGCGGATCACTGGGCGAGCTGATCGCGATCCCCTTCCGCACGGGCGACGTCCGCAGTGGCCGTGGGCGGCCTGCTCCCGCGTCCCGGCGCTGCGTGGATCTTAGTGGATCGGCTGCTCGGGCGGCGTGGGCGCCCTGTCATGGGACCATGGGGCCGTGACCGATCACCGCCTGGAGACCCCCCGCACGCCGTCCCCCGCCGACGGCGGTTTCGAGATCCTCGCCCGCCACGGCGAGAAGGCCCGCGCCGGCGTGATCAGCACCCCGCACGGCGAGATCGCCACCCCCGCCTTCGTGCCCGTGGGGACCAAGGCGACCGTCAAAGCGGTGCTGCCGGAATCGATGAGCGACCTCGGCGCGCAGGCGCTGCTGGCCAACGCCTACCACCTCTATCTCCAGCCCGGCCACGACCTCGTCGACGAGGCCGGCGGCCTGGGCGCCTTCATGAACTGGCCCGGCCCCACCTACACCGACTCCGGCGGCTTCCAGGTGATGAGCCTCGGCGCGGGCTTCAAGAAGGTGCTCTCGAGCGAGTTCTCCGGCGGGGAGAGCGCCCGCACCTCCTCGGGGGAGGACGACGACGTCGCCGAGGGCAAGGAGCGCCTCGCCCACGTGGACGACGACGGGGTCACCTTCCGCTCCTTCATCAACGGCGACGTGCACCGCTTCACCCCCGAGATCTCGATGCAGATCCAGCACGGGCTCGGCGCGGACATCATGTTCGCCTTCGACGAGCTCACCACCCTCATGAACTCCCGCCGCTACCAGGAGCAGGCGCTCGAACGCACCCGCCTGTGGGCGATCCGCTGCCTCGCCGAGCACGCACGGCTCACCGCCGAGCGCACCCACCGCCCCTACCAGCAGCTGTGGGGCGTGATCCAGGGCGCCCAGTACGAGGATCTGCGCCGGCAGGCCGCCCGCGACCTCGGCGCGATGGACGTGGAGGGCTGGAGCTTCGACGGCTTCGGCATCGGCGGCGCGCTCGAGAAGGAGAACCTGGGCACGATCGTCGGCTGGGTGACCGACGAGCTGCCCGAGGCCAGGCCCCGCCACCTGCTCGGCATCAGCGAGGTCGACGACCTGTTCGTCGCGATCGCCGCCGGGGCCGACACCTTCGACTGCGTCTCCCCGTCCCGGGTGGCGCGCAACAGCGCCGTGTACACCCGCTCCGGGAGGGTGAACCTCACCGGCGCACGGTACCGCCGCCAGTTCGCCCCCATCGACGAGAGCTGCGACTGCTACACCTGCACCCACTACACCGCCGCGTACGTGCACCACCTGTTCCGCGCCAAGGAGATGCTCTCCTCGACGCTGTGCACGATCCACAACGAACGCTTCGTGGTGCGCCTGGTGGACCAGATCCGCGCCTCCCTGCACAGCGGCGACTTCGAGGCCCTGCGGGAGGAGACCACCGGCGCCTACTACGGCTCCCCGCGGTGAGGCCCGCGTGAGGCACGCAGCGGAGGGGCAGGAGCAGGGCGAACGGACCCTCTGGCTCGGTGCCGCGGTGACGCTGCTGGCCGTGGCCGGGATCTGCGCCCTGCTGGCCGATCATCTCGTGCTCGGCGTGCTGCGCCTGGCCGCCGGGCTGCTCGCCGGCGCCGGGCTGGGGGCCGCGCTGCTCGCCGTGCTCGGGCCGCGCCTGCCGCGCCGGGCCCGGGGCGCCGCGGCCGGGCTGCTCGCCCTCGTCCTCGCCGCCGCCCTCACCACCCCGGCGGTGGTCGCCACCCGCCTCGACCCGCTCGAGCAGAGCGCGACGGCGAGCATCGCGGCGCTCGGCGAGGGCGACGTGGTGCACTCCCTGCCGCTCCCGGACGCGCCGGTGCTGGTGCGCCGCGCCGACGGCAGCAGCCAGCTGCTCGACGCGCACGGCGTCCGCCCCGTCGACGCCTCGGCGCATGACGTCCTCGCCCTCTCGCACGACGGCACCCATCTGGTGCGCGCCACCGGCGCCAGCACCGCGGTGCTCTCCCTGGACCGCTCCCTGTCCACCCCTGACGGCGGCTTCCCGACCACGACCTTCGAGGGCACCCCGCTCGCGCTCGCGGACGGCGTGCTCGTGCTGCGCGACTGCACCGACGGGTACTGCCACCTCTCCGGCTACGACCTCACCGCCCCCGAGGAGCCGCTGTGGGTGGTCACCGGCAGCGCCGAGACCCGGGGCACGGACCCCGCCGGCCAGGCCGTGCCCGCCCGCGCCGAGGCCGAGACGGGCCTGCTCGACGCCGCCCGCGCGGACGGGGTGCTGCCCGCGGTGCCCCTGCACTTCGACCCCGCCCAGGGCTGGGTGCAGCTCGACCCCGCCACCGGCTTCCCCGTCGGCCGGATCCTCGCCGGGCCCGAGGAGGAGTGCCGCCTCGCCGCGACCGAGGCGCCGGCCACCGCCGAGGATCCGCGCGAGGCCGCGCCGCAGGTGCTCACCGTCTGCTCCGCCGAGGACGGCGCGCTCACCGCGACCGCCTTCCATGAGGGGGAGCAGCTGTGGCAGTCCGATCCCTCGCCGGCAGGCACGTGGACGGTGCGGCTGGATCAGGGCCGGGTGCTGGCCGAGGGGACCGAGGCCGGTGCCGAGGTTGCCGGGGAGATCATCGCCTCCGAGCAGCAGGCGGCCTGGAGCGCGCCGGGTGGTGAGGGCGTGCAGGAGGCCAGCGCGTTCACGGCCCGGATCGGGATCGACGGCGCTGCCATGGTCGTCACCAACGAGGCCGGGCAGCTGCTGGGCTACGACACCGCCGACGGCACGAACCTGTGGACCCTCCCGCTGACCGCCCCGGGCACCGAGGTGCGGGGCACGCTCGAGGCCGGCACCGCCGTGGTGCTCGACGAGGTGGTGCGCGAGGAGCCGTTGGACCCGCGCGGTGCCCAGCGGGTGCAGGTGCTCGACGCCGCGAGCGGGGAGGTCTCCCTCGAGGCCCGCACCGCGGAGGAGATCGGTGCCGTGCACGCCCTGGGCGGCGGGAGAGCGCTGGTCACGGTGGGGGAGAGGACGCTCCTGCTCGGCGCCTGAGCCGCCCCCGCCGGATACAGAACGCCCCGGACCTCCGCAGAGGTCCGGGGCGTCGCCGAGGCGTCGTGAGGCTCAGGCGGAGAGCTTCTTCGAGGCGGTGCTGTGGACGAAGAACGCGCCGAGCCCGAGGAGCGCGACGATGACCAGGGCGTGCAGCGCATTCACCCCGGACGTGATGCGATAACCGGTGCTCGTGATCGCGCCGGTCTCGCCGTCGGCGGCACCGGTGGAGACCAGGATGACCGCCATGACGATCGTGACGATCCAGTAGAGGGCGACGGAGACGGGGATCGCGGCGGCGACCACGATCCCGCCCACCCTCGCCCGGCCGCGACCCATCACCGCAGCGACGATCCCGAGCACGAACAGGGCGAGCCCCACCACGAAGTTCAGGATGTACAGCACGATGGACACCAGGCCCGATCCCATCCCGACGGTGCCGACGTCATCCCCGGTCGCGGAGGCGGCCAAGTCCTCCGCCGCGATGAACGTGGCCAGGTTGATGCCGAGCCGGAGCAGCAGCACCAGGACCGTGCCGCCCAGCAGGAGGAGACCGATGAGCTTCACCCGCCTCCAGTTGACCCCGTCGCCCGGGCCGAACTGCGGGCCGGCGCCGGATCCGGCAGAGCCGGCCGCCCCCGGGTACCCGCCCGGCACCGCCGGGGCGGGGGAGGCCTGGCCCCACTGCGGCTGCTGTCCGTGCTCCGGTCCGTACCCCTGAGTCATGCTGCTCCCTCTGCACTGCGTCGACGTGACGTCACGGCGACGCCGGGTCCAGGGTAGCGGGCGCCGCCGCGACCAGGGTGACGGCGAGGTTGCGATCGCCGTGACCGCCACCTCGCCGCCGTGCTCAGCCGGCCGTCGGGGCCAGACGGAAGCGGAAGCTCTCCTCCCGTGCGGAGAGCACGTACTGCGGCAGCGGCTCCGGCCCGCACGCCGCCGAGCCCACGCCCTGCAGCGCCGCGGAGAGGGTCACCCAGGTGCGCCCGTCGGGACGCAGCGCCCCGTCGTGCGCGCGGGCGTCGAGCTCCGCGGTCGACCAGGGACGCACCGCGAGCCCCAGCCCGTCGGGCGCCTCGAGCGCGAGGGCCGCGCCCGCCGCGCCGCGCAGCGCGGCACGCACCACGCCCGCCCGATTGCCGTTCTCCTGCGGGAACACGTACGGGACCTGGAACTCGGCGAGCGAGGAGGACCAGCGGGCGAAGGTGGTGCCGCCGCCGGTGTCCGGGTAGGACTCGTGCGGGCCGAAGCCCTCGTACTCCACCTCGTCCGGGGCCGAGGGCAGCGCGAAGGTCCAGCCGATCCTCGGCAGCGGCAGGTCCTCCGGCCAGAACGCCGACGGGGTGACCGTCACCTCCACGTCCACGCCCTCCGCGTCACCGCTCCAGCGCTCGGTGACGTCGGCGCCCAGCGCCGAGCCGTCCAGCCCGAGCCGGCTGCGCACGAGGAGCGCGGAGCCCTCGGCGGAGATCTCCACCAGACGGCGCCGGGCGTGGTCCAGGCCGATCCGCTTCCAGCGTGCCTCGAGCGGGGCGCGGGTGCGGGCCCGCTCGTTGTCCACCGGCGCGCGGTACAGATCCACCCCGGCGCCCTCGACCGCGAGATCGCCCAGGCCCACCAGGCGGCCCAGGTCGTCGAAGCGGGCCGGGCCGAGGCTCCAGGAGCCGTCCTCGCCCTGCTCCGGGGCCGCCGCAGCGGCGGCCGACGGGGTGAGCGCGGCGCGCAGCCGTGCGGGATCCACGTGATCCGCGGCGACGATCGTGTGCCCGGCCGGGACCGGGCCCTGCGCCTCGCGGGTGAGCAGCCGCACCGTGGTGGTCGCCCCCTCGTGCGCGGGCAGCGCCACCTCGACGCTCTCCCCCGGGGCGATCGTGGGCAGCTCGAGCTCCTGCCAGCTGGCCTGGGCGTCCACGGACACCTCGGCGCGCAGGTGGGAGAGGTCGCTGAAGGCGTAGCGGTTCACGATCCGCGCCGTGCCGGGGGAGACCTCGAGGCCCACGGGGGAGTAGTGGTGCTTCGCATCCAGCAGCGCCGGGGAGGGCGTGCGGTCCGGCAGCACCAGCCCATCGGCCACGAAGTTCCCGTCGTGCAGGCGCTCGCCGAAGTCGCCGCCGTAGCCGTAGATGCGGTTCCCCTCGGCGTCGGTGGTCTCCAGGCCGTGATCGATCCACTCCCAGATGAACCCGCCGTGCAGCGCCGGGTACTTCTCCGTGAGCGCCATGTACTCCTCGAGGGAGCCGGCGCCGTTGCCCATCGCGTGCGCGTACTCGATCCACAGGAACGGCTTGTGCAGCGCCGGCGGATCCGCGAAGTGGCCCTCGGGGACATCCAGCGCGAAGCCGCGCAGCATGCGGGTGAGCTTGTCCTGGTACTCGGGCGAGAGGCTGCGCTCGCCGATCTGCGTGGACTCGTCGATCGAGGAGTACATCAGCGAGAACACGTCCACGTACTCCGCGGCGTAGTCCTGCTCGTAGATCACCGGACGGGTGGGGTCCGTCTCCCGCACCCGCGCCACCATCGCCTCGGCGACCGGCCCGGAGGCGGCCTCGTTGCCGATCGACCACATGACGATCGAGGCGTGGTGGCGGTCGCGGAGCACGAACCGCTCCGAACGCTCCACCAGGGACTCCTCGAACAGCGGGTTCTGCGCCGGCCCCTCGGCCGCGCCGGTGCCGTCCTCGCCCCAGGTGGAATCGGCGTGGAAGCCGTGGGTCTCGAAGTCGCCCTCGCAGATCACGTACAGGCCGGCCTCGTCGCACACGTCGAGGAACCGCTGATGGGGCGGGTAGTGGGAGGTGCGCACGGCGTTGAGGTTGTGCTGCTTCATGAGCGCGACGTCGAGATCCTGGTTCTGAAGGTGCTGGGTGCGGCCCACCACCGGATCGGCCTCGTGCCGGTTCACTCCGCGGAACACGATGCGCTCGCCGTTGACGCGGAAGATCTCCCCGTCCACCTCGACGCGGCGGAAGCCCAGGCGCAGCGTGACGGTCTCGGTCGCGGTGCGCACGGTCGCGTCGTACAGGTGCGGATCCTCGGCGGACCACGGCCGCACCTCGCCGACCGAGAGCGCCCGCGCGCCGGTGGCGGCCGAGTGCCCGAGATCCGGGACCTCGACGGTGGCGGCGAGCTCGGCGCCGTCCGCGTCGAGCGCGGTCACCCGCAGGGCGCCCTCGCCGGTGGCGGGGTCGAAATCCGCGTCGGTGACCAGGTCGTGGATCCCGCCCACGGGCCGCAGCAGCAGGTCCACGCTGCGGAAGATGCCCGAGGCCCACCACATGTCCTGGTCCTCGACGTAGGTGTTCACCGACCACTGCACCACGCGCACGTCGAGCCGGTGCTCGCCATGGGGGGCCTCGGCGGTGAGCGCCTCGGTGACGTCGAACTCCTGGGTGAGGCGCGAGCCGGCGGTCACCCCGATCTCGGTGCCGTCGATCCACACCTTCGCCGCGGAGTCCACGCCCTGGAAGCGCAGCAGGATGCGGGCCCCGCCGGCGAGCTGCTCGGTCCACTCTTCGGGCACGGTGAGCGTGCGGGAGTAGTGGCCGGTGGGGTTCTCGTCCGGCACGTGCGGGACGTCGCGGGGGATCGGATAGATGACGTTGGTGTACTGCGGGGCGCCGTAGCCCTGCAGCTGCCACAGCCCGGGCACGGCGATCTCGGCGCTCTCGCCGAGGTCAGAGCCGTCGGCCCGGGTGCCGTAGCGGAACTCCCAGGTCCCGTCGAGGTTCAGGGCGGGGGCGTCGGTGTGCAGGTGGGCGCGGCCGCGCAGGCGGTTGCGGCCGGCGGGCAGCTCCTCCCACCAGCGGTCGGTGCGGTCGGCGGACGGCAGCGGGGTGCTCATCGGTGAGGCGTCTCCTGGCTTCGAGCCGGTCGGGAACGGTGTCGTGAACGTTCACGGTCCAGTGTACCCGCGCGGCTCACCCCTTGACCGAGCCCTGCATCAGCCCCGAGAGGAAGTACTTGCTGAGCAGGATGTAGACCAGCAGGGTGGGCAGCGAGGCGAGCAGCGCGCCCGCCATCGAGACGCCGTAGTTCGCCAGCAGCGCGCCGTTGGCCAGGTTGTTCAGCGCCAGGGTGACCGGGCCGTTGGCCGGTGAGGAGAAGAACACCGCGAACAGGAAGTCGTTCCACGCGTTGGTGAACTGCCAGATCAGCACGACCACGAATCCCGGGATCGCCAGCGGCAGGGCGATGTGCCAGAAGGTGCGCAGCATCCCGGCGCCGTCCACCTTCGCGGATTCGACGAGCTCATGCGGCACCGACTCGAAGTAGTTGCGGAAGATCAGCGTGGTGATGGGGATGCCGAACACCACGTGCAGCAGGATCAGCGAGGGGATGCCGTTGGGCACCCCGGCCCCCAGCAGCATCTGCATCAGCGGGATCATCACGGCCTGGTAGGGCAGGAACATGCCGAAGAGGATCAGCGTGAACACGAGATCCGCGCCCGGGAACCGCCAGCGCGAGAGCACGAAGCCGTTCATGCAGCCCAGCACCGCGGAGACGATCGTCGAGGGGACCACCATCTGCACGCTGCGCCCGATCGAGGGGCCCAGCGCGGTCCAGGCGGCGGACCAGTTCGAGAAGGTCCACTCCTGGGGGAGCGCCCAGGCCCGCGCCGCGCTGGCGTCCCCCGGCCCCTTGAGGCTCGTGATCACCAGGACGTACACGGGGATCAGCACGACCACCACGCCCAGCAGGATGACGATCAGCCGCAGCAGGTGGAGCCAGCCGCGCCCGCTGCGCTCTGAGCGGGAGCCGGGCGCGGGGGAGGGGGCCTCGGGCGAGGCCGGCAGGGAGAGGGAGGAGGTGCTCATCGGGTGCGGCTCCGATGCTGCTGGACGAGATACGGGACGATCAGGAACGCGATGATGATCAGCAGGAACGCGCCGACCGCCGCCGAGTTCGCGTAGTCGAAACCGGATTTGAACAGGAACATGTCCACCGCGGGCACCTTCGTCTGATAGGCGGAGGCGGAGGAGATCGACATGATGAGGTCGAAGGACTTCAGCGACATGTGCGCGATGATCACCACCGCGCTCATCAGCACCGGGGTGAGCTGCGGGAAGATCACCAGGCGGTAGACCTGCCACTCGGAGGCGCCATCCATCCGGGCCGCCTCGCGCAGCTCGTCGGGCACCCCGCGGAACCCGGCCAGGAACAGCGCCATCACGTAGCCGGAGAGCTGCCAGACGGCCGGCAGGGCGATCGCCATGATCCCGAAGGTGATGTTGTTCCACCACGGGTTCTGCAGGAAGCCCAGACCGACCATCTGGAACAGCCGGTTCAGCCCGCTCGCGCTCTCGCCCTGGTTGGAGTTCAGCAGCCACCGCCACACCACGCCGGAGGCGACGAAGCTGACCGCCATCGGGAACAGATAGATCGTCTGGAACAGCCGCCCGCCCCTCAGCGGCCGCTCCAGCAGCCACGCCCAGACGAAACCCATCGCCATCGCGCCCACTAGGAAGGTGGCGGTGAACAGCACCAGATTCACCAGCGAGTGCCGGAAATCCTCGGTGAGCAGCAGCTCGATGTAGTTGGTCAGGCCCACGAACGCGGTCGGCTGCCGGCCGGAGGCCTGGCCCGCGGTGTGGTTATCGGTCATCGACGTCCAGAAGTTCACGCCCAGCAGGCCGTAGACGAAGACGCCGATGAGGAGGATCGACGGCAGGATCATGAGCAGCGGCGCGCCGTAGCGGTCGAGGAATCCCTTCACGGGTGCTCCTTGCTCCCGGTCGCGGCCGGGACTCGGGGGCGGGAGCGCCTCCGGGGCGGTGGCCCGGGGCGCTCCCGTGGATGCTGCGGGGTCAGGCGGAGGCGTTGGACTCGGCGATCCCCGCGAGCTCCTCCTGGTACCCGGCCGCATCGCTCGCGCCCGTGGTGAACTTGCTGGTGGCATCCGAGATCTGGTTGAGCCAGGCCACCGGGGTCGCCGCGCCGTGCGCGAGGGAGGGGGAGATCGCGTCCTGCGCATAGGACTCGATCGCCGTCTGCTGGTAGGCGGGGAACTCCGCGGTGTCCACATCGGTGCGGGCCGGGATGGAGCCCTTCGCGAGCGAGAACCCGAGCTGGCCGTCCTGCGAGCTGATGGTGTCCAGCCAGGCCTTGGCGCCGTCGGGGTTCGGGGCCCCCACCGGCAGGGTGAAGGAGTCGGCGAGGAAGCCGAAGATCGCCTCGCCGCCGCTGAGCGGGAAGTAGCCGAAATCCTCCCCGTCGGTCCACTCCGCCTGCTGGAAGGAGGCCACCGCCCAGTCGCCCATGACGCTGTAGGCGGCGGTGCCGTCGATCTGCATCTGGGTGGCGTCGGTCCAGTCCAGGCCGTCGCGGTCGGTGTTGGTCAGCTCCATCAGCGCCCCGAAGTGCTCGAGCGCCGTGGTGACCTCGGCGCCGGACCAGTCCGTCTCGCCCGTCCACAGGCCGTTGTACGCCGAGCTGCCCAGATCCGCCATGAGGATCGCCTCGAGCAGGTTGACCTGGGTCCAGGTGGTGCCGACCGACAGGCCGGTGACCCCGGAGGCGGCGGCCTTCTCGACATCGGCGATGAAGGCGTCGACATCCGCGGGGACGGCGGTGGGGTCGATCCCGGCGGCGTCGAGCAGCTCGATGTTCGTCCACACCACGTTCGAGCGGTGGATGTTGGAGGGGACGGAGTAGATCATCTCGTCCAGCGTCAGCAGCTCCACGAGATCGCTGGGGAACGCGTCGGTGAGGCCGTACTCCTCATACAGGGAGGAGACGTCCTCCAGCTGGCCGGCGTCGATGTAGTCCGCCAGCTCGAGACCGGCATGGGCCTGGAACGTATCCGGCGGATCACCGGCCTGCAGGCGGGACTGCAGCATGTCCTTGGCCGCGCTGCCCGCGCCGCCGGCGACCGAGCCGTTGACGAAGGTGAGATCGGGGTAGTCCTTCTCGAACTGGGCGACCAGGGCGTCCAGGCCGGCCTTCTCCGAGCCCTGGGCCCACCAGGTGAAGACCTCGACCTCCGAGCCGCCGCCGTCACCGCCGCCGGAACCGCCGCCGCAGGCGGCCAGTCCCGCTGCGGCCAGGCCGCTGCCGGAGAGGAGGAGGAAGTTCCTGCGCCGCATGGTGTTCTCCTTCGAACGAACCGGATGGCGAGGCGGTGTCCGCGCTCCGTCGTCGGGATGCGGCGCCTCTGGCACCGTGAACCTACCGCACGGGAAGTCCGGATCGTGGGATCATTCGGACACAGCTTGACAACGATGCGTGCGCGCCGCCGACGGTCAGAGGATCTCGCGCGAGGCGATGTCCCCGGAGAGGACGATGCGCACGTCCCGCTCCTCGTCGAGGATCTTCACGAAACCGCTCTTGGCCTCGAGCACGTAGCCCTCGATCGTCTCGCCGGAGCCGAGCGAGATCGACGCGTTGCAGACCGCGACGGCCACGGGGAGGATCCATCACCACCGGTAGGTGACCGGCCCTCGCCCAGCTGTCGGAGACGGTGGACGCTAGACTCTCCCCTCGTGACCACGACCGAGCCGAACCGGTGGACGGACCGCCGCAGCGACGCCGTGTCCGCGCGCAAGGAGGCCTACGAGCAGCTGCGCCGGGCCAGCACCTGGCGGCTGCTCGCCGCGACCAAGGCGCCCGCCGTGCTCGCCATCCTGCAGGCGACGTTCCCGGCCGGCGACCGTCGGCTGCCCCGCAGCGAGCTCATCGCCCGGGTCGGTGCGCACCTGCCCCTGCTGCACGACGACGGCGCCGAGGAGCCCGAGGAGCCCGATGCGGCGGAGGAGACCGAGGGGGAGCCCCGCCCCGGCCGCAGCGCCGCCGAGTACGTGGACGGCTGGGTGCGCGAGGGCTACCTCACCCGCCGTGACGACCCGCAGCGCACCGAGACCACCTTCGAGCCGTCCCCGGCGACGATCGACGCGATCCAGTTCATCGCCTCCCTCGAGGAGCACCGCCCCACCACCACCGAGTCGCGCCTGACCCTCGTGGTCCAGCAGTTCGAGCGCCTCGCCCAGGAGACCGAGACCGACCGGGACGTGCGCCTGTCGGACCTGCAGCGCCGGCGCGAGCGGATCGAGGCCGAGATCCGGGACCTCGCCGAGGGCGAGCTGATGCTGCCCAGCCCCGAGGCCTCCACCGACCGGCTCCGCGACATCCTCCAGATCGCCGCCGAGCTCTCCGGCGACTTCCTCCAGTACCGCGAGGACCTGCGCGCCGTGGACCTGCACCTGCGCGAGCAGATCCTCTCCCCGGAGGGCTCCCGCGGCGAGATCCTCGAGCAGCTGCTGGCCGGCGATGACCTGCTGGGCCAGTCCAGCGTGGGCCGCACCTTCACCGCGTTCTTCCGGATGCTCAACGACCCCGTCCAGACCCGCACCGCGCAGGAGCTCGTGGACCGGCTGCTGGAGCGGGACTTCGCCCGCACCCTCGGCCGGGACGAGCGCGAGAAGCTGGCCAACGTCTTCAGCGACCTCTACGAGCCGGCGCAGGAGGTGCTCGACGTCAAGACCGAGCTGTACCGCTCGCTGGCCCGCTTCGTGCGCTCCCAGGACTTCCGCCAGCACCGGGTGCTGCTCGAGACGCTGCAGGAGGCGCAGGGCCTCGCGCTCGCGCAGAAGGACGAGGTCCCCACGCGCGCGCCCTTCCCGCTCGAGCTGGACCTCTCGCGGGTGCTGATGAGCTCGGTGTCCCAGCATCGGCTGAAGGACCCCACCGATCCCGGCGCCCCCGCCGAGGCCGAGGTGCACGACGCCACCTCCCTCAGCGTCGAGGTGCTGGCCGATCTGGTGCGCACCAACGACATCGACACCGTGGGCCTCACCGCGAGCGTCAACGAGGTGCGGGGCCGCAGCGGCCAGGCCTCGATCGGCGACGTGCTGCGCGAGAAGCCGGCCGAGCAGGGGCTCGCGAGCGTGATCGGGCTGATGTTCCTGGCCACCAGCCATGCGCAGGAGCGCGAGGGCTCCACGGAGATCGTCTCCTGGCGGGAGCTGGACGGGCACGACTACGCCGCGAAGGTCCCCTCGTTCTACTTCCTCGAGGACATCCCCGCCGAGTGACCCCTCCGCGGCGTGCTGCGGGCTGCCGTATGCGCGGAGCCGCCCCTCCGTCCCTCAGGCGTCCTCGAGCTCGGCGAGGGCGGGGCGGGCGCGGTCCTGCAGCTGTGCGAGGTCCGCGCCGAACTCGCGGATCCGGCAGCCGCGGCCGTCGGGCTTGACCGCGATGCCCTCCGCCTCCCAGTGGGGCAGCGCGCGGGCCAGCAGCGGATGGTCGCCGGAGGCGTTGGTGACCCGCCACCACGGCACCCCCGCGCCCCAGGTGCGCAGGATGCGGCCCACCAGGCGCGGGCCGACGCCGACGATCGCGCCGATCTCGCCGTAGGCGGCGACCTGCCCGGGCGGGATCGCCTCGACCACGCGCAGCACCCGCTCGACGGTGACGTCATCCATGCGGGTGCGGGAGGGGCCGGCGCTCATGCGCGCCAGTCTGGCACGCGGCATGAGCGCCGGCCCCTCTTCACGGTCGTCGGGGTTCTCAGGGGCGGGGCGTGCCCTCCTGCGGGGCGTCGAACGGGCCGTCCTCACGCCCGTCCCGCGGGTCGCGCTGCTCGGGGGCGAAGGGATCCCGCTCGCCGGGCAGCGGACGGTCCTCACCGGGCAGCGGTCGGTCCTCGCCGGCGGACGGCTCGTGCTCGCCGGGCAGGGGGTCGCGGTCGCCGAGCAGCGGGTCGCGGTCGGCGTCGGTGAGCGGATCGCGATCAGCCTCGGTGAACGGGGCGTCCTCGACCGGGCGGGCGGCGCGGCGGCCGTGCCCGGCGCGCTGCGCGCCGGCGTCCTCCGGGTGCGGCTCGCCCGGCTCGCCCGGCTCGCCCGGCTCGCCGTGCACGCTCTGCTCCCGGTGCACGCCCTGCTCGCCGCGCTCGCCGTGGCCGGCGGGCCCGGGGAGGTCGTGCTCGCCGCGGTCGGGCGCGTCGTACGGCTCGTCGGCCGTCTCGACGGGGCGCCAGTCGGCGGCCTCGTCGAGGGGCGCGGCGGCCGGCGCGTCATGGCGACGGTCCGTCTCGGCCCGGCGCCCGGGGGCGGCCTGGTCGAGACGGTCGTCGGCGGAGTCGGGGTCCAGCCGGTCGGCCTCGTCGAGCCGGGCCTGCACCTGGCCGCGGTCCTGGTCGACGGCTTCGCGCTGGGTCTCGGCCTGCGCGCGGCGGCGCTCGGCCGCGACCTGCTCCTGCTCGGCCTCCTTCGCCTTCCGCTCGGCGTCCAGGCGGGCGCGGTCGGCGTGCAGCTCGGTCTCCCGGGCCTGCAGGTCGCGCTCCTGGACCACCTGGTCCTGCTTCTGGGCCTCCTCGCGGAGCTGTGCGGCGCGCTGGCGGTCGGCCTCCTCCTGCCGCGCTCTCGCGCGCTTCGAGGCGTTCACGCCCACGACGATGAGGACGACGAGGACGACGAGCGCCAACAGGACGATCCCGATGATGACGGGTGTGGACAGTTCCATGGTCGGCTCCTTGCGGTCGACTCCTCCGCACAGGGCGCACGGAGGTCTTCCTGCGGGTACGGCTGATTCCACCAGATAGGCGGCGCGCGGGGAAGGAGCCCGCGGGATCCGCCTGCCCGCGCCGGGCCCCGTTCGCCCTCGCGCCCGCCGGTAAGGTAGGTGCCCGTGAGCACCCCAGCATCCCGCACCGCCGCCGACGACCCCGCCGTCACCCAGGACGAGGCCGCCTCCGTCCCCGGGGCGGCGCTCGTGGACGAGTCCCGCCGGGTGTTCGTGCACCTCCTGCAGGGCCCGTTCCTCGACGGCCGCCGCGACGGCGCCCGCTACGCCCAGCTGCTGCGCGACCGCACCGCGATCGAGGCGCGCCTGGCCGATCTGTTCCTCGAGCTCATCGTCGACGACGACGCCCAGGTCGCCTTCGTGCGCCAGAGCGAGGAGGATCCCGACGCCCCCAAGCTGCTGCGCCGGCTGACGGGCATGAACCGCCTGGACTCGGTGCTGATGCTGGTCCTGCGGCAGATGCTGCTCACCCAGTCCTCCCGCGGGCAGCGCACCGTGGTCTCCGAGGCGGAGCTGCAGCAGGCGCTGGCCGCCTACCGCCGCACCACCTCGACCGACGAGGCCGGCTTCGCCAAGGAGGTGCGCGCCTCCATCGCCAAGGTGCAGCGCGCCGGGCTGCTGGACGAGCAGGGCGACGACTACGAGGTCTCGCCCGTGCTGCGGCTGATGATCGGCCCCGACACGGCGCGCGAGTTCATCGCGCTGTACCGCGAGGCGGGGGTGAGCGGCCTCGAGGATCCGGCCGACGACGACTCCGAGGACACCGCCGACGACGCCGCGGACGGGACCGCCGACGGCGCGGGCGCGCCCGCGCAGGGCGGCAGCCCCGCCGCCGAGGACGGCTCCGGCGCCGGACGCTGACCCGTCGGTCGGCCGGGCGTGTCGTCCCGGACGCTCCCGCGGGAGGTGATCTGCATCCCTTTCCGCCCCGTCCCCGTGCCTGCGGGTCGGATCTCTGCACGAATGACAATTGCGCACCCTCCGCGTCACGCAATAAGGTCAGGCTCGCCTAACCACCGATGATTGGTGGCCTCGACCCAGGAGGACCCGCTGTGACGATCTCCCGCCGCGCGCTCGTCGCGCTGCCCCTGCTCGCCGCCCCCGCCCTCGCCGCCTGCTCCAGCAGGCGCGGCGAGGAGACCCGCGACGGCGGCTCCGGCGGCGCGGCCGACGGCGCGTTCCCCGCCACGGTCACCCACCTCTACGGCGAGACCGTCATCGAGGCGGAACCCACCCGGATCGTCACCGTCTCCTGGGTCAATGCCGACACCGTGCTCGCCCTCGACCTCGTCCCCGCCGGGATGCCCGCGGTGACCTGGGGCGGCAACGACAACGCCTCGACCGACTGGATCGACGCGAAGCTCGAGGAGCTCGGCGCCGGGTGGGGGAGCGAGACCGCCCCCACCACGTACGACGAATCCGACGGCCTCAACCTCGACGAGATGGCCGCGCTCATGCCGGACCTCATCATCGCCGCCTACTCCGGCGTCACCGAGGAGGAGTACACCCAGCTGACGAAGATCGCCCCCACGATCGGCCCGCTGGCCGCCAACTACACCGCCTCCTGGGAGGACACCCTCGCCGCGGTCGGCACCGCCACCGGTCGCAGCGAGCAGGCCACCGCCCTCGCCGAGCAGATCACCGCCGACCTCGCCGCCGTCGGCGAGGAGAACCCCGCCGTCGCGGGCGCCACCTTCATCGCCGGCACCCTCGGGCTGGCCGACGACTCGATCTCCCTGTACGTCGGCGAGGACACCCGCCCCCGCTTCTTCACCGCCCTGGGCATGACCCAGGCCGAGGTGGTCACCGAGAACACCGCCGACTCCGAGACCTTCTTCCTCGAATGGTCCGCCGAGCGCGCCGACGAGCTGGAGTCGGTTCTCTTCTACACCTGGGCCGAGGCCGGCACCGGCATCGAGGACTTCCAGGCCAATCCGCTGTTCGCCCAGATCCCCGCGGTCGCCGATGGCGGGATCGTGCTCACCGACGACGACCACCTCACCCTGTCGATCTCGGCCGCCAACGCCCTCAGCCTGCCCTGGGCGCTCGAGCACTTCGTGCCCACGGTCGTCGAGACCGTGCAGAACGTGCGCGGCTGACCCTCCCCGGTGAGACGGTCCACCCCTGTCGCGCTCGCCGGCGGCCTGCTCGCGCTGGCGCTCGCCTGCGCGCTCTCCCTCATGATCGGCGCCCGCACCGTCGCCCCGGGCACGGTGCTGGAGGCGCTGCGCCACCACGACGCCGCCCTCGCCGACCACGTGGTGATCCACTCCCGGCTGCTGCGCACGGCGGCCGGGGTCGCCGTCGGCGCGGCGCTCGCCGTGGCGGGGGCCGCGATGCAGGGGATGACCCGCAACCCGCTCGCCGATCCGGGGATCCTCGGGATCAACGCCGGGGCCACCACCGCGGTGGTCATCGGCGTGTACCTCGCGGACGTCTCCCGGGTGGTGGAGTTCATGGCGCTCGCCCTGCTCGGAGCGGCGCTGGGCACTCTCGCCGTCTACTCGATCGCCTCCCGGGGACGGGACGGCGCCACCCCCGTCAAGCTCGCCCTCGCCGGCGCCGCGCTCACCGCCGGGCTCGGCTCCGTGGTCAACGGCCTGGTGATGGTCGACGACTCCTCCCTGGACCGGCTGCGGTTCTGGCAGGTGGGCACCCTCGGCGCCCGCAGCCTCCCCGACATCGCCGCCGTCGGCGCCCTCATGGTGCTCGGCGCGCTCGCGATCCTGGTGTGCACCGGGGTGCTCAACGCCCTCGCCCTCGGCGATGACGCCGCGGTGGGGCTCGGCGTGCCGGTGGCCCGCACCCGGGTGCTGCTGGGCATCGCGATCATCCTGCTGTGCGGGGCCGCGGTCGCGCTCGCCGGGCCGATCGGGTTCCTCGGCCTGGTGGTCCCGCACGCCGCCCGCCTGCTCGTCGGCGGCGACTACCGCCGCATCGTGCCGCTGTGCCTGCTGGGCGGGCCCGTGCTGCTCCTGCTCGCCGACACCCTCGGCCGCGTGATCGCCCCGCCCGCCGAGGTGCAGGTGGGCGTGATGACCGCGCTCGTCGGCGTGCCCGTGTTCATCGTCCTCCTCCGCACCCGCCGGCAGGTGGGACTGTGACCGCCCCCGCCCCGGCCCCCGCCCGCGCGCGGCGTCGGCGCCGCACCGCCGGGTACGCGGCGGCCGCCGCGCTGCTGCTGCTCGCCCTGCTGGCCGTGCGGGTGCTGGTCGGCACCCCGATGGTGCCCGTCGACCTCGCGCTGCGGGCGCTCAGCGGCGAGAACGTCCCCGGCATCTCCTTCATCGTCATGGACCACCGACTGCCCGTCGCCGTGGTCGCCGTGCTCGCCGGGACCGCCTTCGGGCTCTCCGGCACCACATTCCAGACCCTGCTGCGCAACCCCCTGGCCAGCCCCGACGTGATCGGCGTGACGGTCGGCGCCTCGGCCGGCGCGGTCATCGCGATGGCGTTCTTCCAAGCCGACGGCCGCGCCCTGTTCTGGTTCGCGCTGCTGGGAGGGCTCGGCACCGCCGCGCTGCTGCTGGTCGTGTCCGGGGCGGGCCGGCCGGGCGCCGCCGGCGCCGTGGACAACCGCTTCGTGCTGGTGGGCATCGCCCTCGCCGCCGCCCTCCACGCGCTGATCTCCTACCTGCTCACCCGCCTCTCCCTGCACTCCGCCGGGGACGCGATGCACTGGATGATCGGCTCGCTGTCCTCCTCCACCTGGGACCGCGCCGCCGTGCTCGCCGCCGCGCTGCTGGTGCTGATCCCCGCCCTCGCCCTGCTCGTGGTGCGCCTGCGGATCCTGCAGCTGGGCGACGACACCGCCACCAGCCTGGGCCTGTCCGTGCCGCGCACCCGGGTGGCGCTGATCCTCGTGGCCGTCGCCCTCAGCGCGCTCACCGTCGCGGTCACCGGGCCGCTCTCCTTCGTGGCCTTCCTCGCCGGGCCGCTGGCCCGCATGATCGCCGGCCGCCCCAGCTTCCCGCTCGCCGCCGTGATCGGTGCCGTGATCGTGCTGGTCGCCGACATCGCCGGCCAGAACCTCTTCGGCACCACCGAGCTGCCCGCCGGGGTCATCACCGGCGCGCTCGGCGCCCCGTTCCTGCTGTGGATGCTCACCCGCACCCCGTCCTCCGGCTCCGGAAGGTGATCTGATGGCCCTGCTCGAAGCCCAGAATCTGCATCTCGCGTACGACCGCCGCGAGGTGGTGCACGATCTGTCCCTGTCCCTGCCCGAGGGGCGGATCACGATCATCGTGGGCGCCAACGGCAGCGGGAAGTCGACCCTGCTGCGCGGCATGTCCCGCCTGCTCACCCCGCGCAGCGGCGGCGTGCTGCTGGACGGCCGCGCCCTGCACTCCCTGCGCGGCAAGGAGCTCGCCCGGCGCCTGGGCCTGCTCCCGCAGACCCCCATCGCCCCCGACGGCGTCACCGTGCGCGAGCTCGTCACCCGCGGCCGCTACCCCCACCAGGGCCTGTTCCCGCAGTGGAGCGCCGAGGACGAGAGCGCCGTGGCCGAGGCGCTCGCCGCCACCCGCACCGACGCGCTGCAGGACCGGCTGCTCGAGGAGCTCTCCGGCGGGCAGCGCCAGCGGGTGTGGATCGCGATGGCGCTCGCCCAGCAGACGGAGGTGCTGCTGCTGGACGAACCCACCACCTATCTCGACGTCACCCACCAGCTCGAGGTCCTCGACGTGGTGCGCGACCTGAACCGGGAGCGCGGCATCACCGTGGGCATCGTGCTGCACGATCTCAACCTCGCCGCCCGCTACGCCGATCACCTGGTCGCCGTGCACCGCGGCGAGATCCACTCCCAGGGCGCCCCTGCTGAGGTCATCACCGAGCAGATGGCCCACGAGGTGTTCGCCCTGGACGCCCACATCGCCCCCGATCCCGTCACCGGCACCCCGATGGTGCTGCCGCTGGGCAGGGATCGCACCGACGCACCCCACCGACATGAGGAGGGCCCCGTGTCCACGACCCCCGAGACCGCCGCCGCCACGACCGCCGTCGAGGAGGACCGCACCCTGGTGCCCGCCCTCGAGCACTCCAGCATGCTCGCCTTCGAGCTGACCATCGCCGCCCGGCGCAGCCTGGGCCCGAACCTGGTGCGCTTCACCTTCGCCAGCCCCGACCTCGAGCACTTCGGCACCGGCTCCCACCCCCTGGACCTGCGGGTCAAGCTCATCATCCCCGGCCCGCAGCCCAGCGCCGACCACTTCGCCGAGGTGCGCCCGGGCGCCCTGCTGGACCCCACCACCCACGCCGAGTGGTACCGCACCTGGCTGCAGATCGACCCCGCCGACCGCGGCTGGATGCGCACCTACACCGTGCGCGAGCAGCGGGCCGCCGGCCACCCCGGCAACGTCTCCGAGCACCCCGAGATCGACATCGACGTGGTGCTCCACCTGGACCCCGTGGAGGTGCCCGGCCAGGGCGTCGCCGCGCGCTGGGCCCGCGACGCCCAGGTGGGGGACACCATCTCCCTGCTCGGCCCCAACCGCCACCTGGTCGGCCCCGAGTACGGCGGCATCGAGTTCCGCCCCGGCACCGCCCGCACCGTGCTGCTGGTGGGCGACGAGACCGCGCTGCCCGCCGTCGGCTCGATCCTCGAGGCGCTGCCCGCCTCGCTCAGCGGGCACGCCCTGCTCGAGGTGCCCGAGGCGGCCGACGCGCAGCAGCTGCTGACCCGTTCCGGGGTGCAGGTGACCTGGCTGCCCCGCGAGGGCCGCCCCCACGGCGAGCTGCTCGACGCCGCGGTGCGCGACCTGATGAGCGAGAACGCCCAGGCCTTCCGCGACGCCGAGGCCGACGCCCCCGCCGCCGCGCAGCGCGAGGAGCTCGAGGACGTCGACGTGGACTCGACCATCCTGTGGGAGACCACCACCGGGCACGGCACCTTCTACGCCTGGCTCGCCGGCGAGGCCGGAGTGATCAAGGCCCTGCGCCGCCACCTGGTCAGCGAGCTCGGCCTCGACCGCAAGCAGGTGTCCTTCATGGGGTACTGGCGGCAGGGGCGGCCGGAGAACTGAGGGAGAGCGCGGCTCCGAGTGCGGGTGCAGGCGCTGCCGTTACACTTCCGTAACCGCCGCCTCACACCCCAGGAAGCTGAGTGACCACTGCTGCCGATTTGACGAGCCAGCCCCGGACCGGGCGGAAATCGAACTTCCGTCCGGACGTCCAGGGGCTCCGAGCCATCGCCGTGCTCCTCGTGGTGCTCTACCACGCCGGGGTGGGGGCCCTCTCCGGCGGGTTCGCCGGGGTGGACGTCTTCTTCGTGATCTCCGGGTTCCTGATCACCACCCATCTGCTCGAATCGCTCGAGGCGGAGGGACGGATCTCCTTCGGCCGGTTCTACGCCAAGCGCGCTCGGCGCATCCTCCCGGCCTCACTCCTGGTCGCGGCGCTGACCGTGGTGGCGGCGTGGCTGTGGATGCCGCCGCTGCTCATGTCCGAGGTGGCCGAGGGCGCTGTCGCCACCGCGCTCTACCTCCCCAACATCCTGTTCGCGATCGACGGCACGAACTATCTCGCCGAGACCAGCCCCTCGGTGTTCCAGCACTACTGGTCCCTCGGGATCGAGGAGCAGTTCTACCTGTTCTGGCCCGCGCTCCTCGCGCTCGGGTTCTGGCTGTGCCGCCGCAGCGAACGCCGTCTGCTGTGGGTGGCCGCTGCGCTCACGCTCGCCTCCTTCCTCCTCTGCGTGGTCGGGATGGGCATCTCCCAGCCGTGGACCTTCTTCTCCCTGCCCACCCGGGCGTGGGAGCTGGGAGCCGGCGCGCTGACGGCCTTCCTGCTCCGCACCGGGGCCGCCTGGCTGCGCCGGCCGGCGACGGGGCTGCTCTCGTGGATCGGGGTGGCGGCCCTCGCCGTCACGGCCCTGCTGTACGACGCGGCGACGCCGTTCCCCGGGTACACGGCCGCGCTGCCGGTGCTCGCGACCGTGCTGCTGATCGTGGGAGGGGCCGCGCCGGGCTCCCTGCACGCCAACCGGGTGCTGAGCCTGCGACCCTTCCAGTTCTTCGGCGCGATCTCGTACTCGCTCTACCTCGTCCACTGGCCTCTCCAGGTGATCCCCCAGGTCGCGGTGGGGGAGGACGATCCGCTGCCGCTCTGGGCATCTCTCCTGCTCGCAGCGGTCGCCGTCCCGCTCGCCTGGCTGCTGTTCCGCTTCGTGGAGCGTCCCGTGATCGGCTGGCACGTGCTGCGGGCGCGGACACCGCTGCTGACCGGTATGGCCGCCGCGGCCGCCTCGCTGAGTCTCATCGCCACGGCGGGCGCCGTGCATGTGGGCGCGGCCCAGCGGGACACGGCCACCGACCGCACCGCGGAGGAGGTCGGCGATCTCACGCAGGACCCGGCGGGCACCGCCTTCGTCCCGGCGAACCTCCAGCCCTCCCTCGACGAGGCGGATTCCGACAACCCCTCGATCTACGACGACGGCTGCCACCGCTCGCAGGGCAGCACGGATGCCAGCGGATGCCAGGTGGGGGATGATCCCGACGCCCCGCTGGTGTTCCTGTTCGGCGACTCCCACGCGGCCTCCTGGTACCCGGCGCTCGCGGAGCTGGCGGAGCAGGGCAGGATCCGCCTGGACACGAACACGAAGAGCTCCTGCCCCTCGGCGGACCTCCCGCTCCTGCTCGAGGGGGTGGAGTACACCGAATGCGCGCAGTGGCGCGCCGGCGTGCTGGAACGCATCGGGCAGGAGCAGCCCGACCTCGTGCTGCTCGCCAACTACGGGGCCTCCGAGCCCGAGCTGGAGGGCGAGACCGACGACTTCGCCGCGCGCTGGCAGAGCGGCATGGAATCGACCATCGAGGCGATCGACGGACCGGAGGTGGCGGTGCTCGCCGACGTCCCCCACGATCCCGAGACCCCGGCGGTGTGCCTCTCGGACGAGCTCGAGAACGCGGGGGAGTGCGCGACGCCGATCTCCTCGGCCTTCGACCCCCGGATCGTCCGGGCCGAGCGTGCCGCCGCGGAGGCGACCGGAGCCGACTATCTCGATCTCACGCCGTACCTGTGCAATGACGAGACCTGCCCGGTGATCATCGGAGACCTCCTCGTCTACCGCGACGGCCACCACCTCACCGCGACCTTCAGCACGAAGCTCGCCCCACCGCTGTGGGAGGAGCTCCGCCCTGTTCTGAAGTGATCTCTCCCGCACCCGAGGGCGCGCAGCCACCGCTGGCTAGACTGCCGCGCACGATGCCGATCCGGCCTCGCGCAGGATGGCGACGCGCACCTCGGGAGCGGATCCCCTCGTCGACCTCAGCCGATGCGACCCCCAGGAAGAGCCGTGATGCAGAAGACCTCCGAGACGCCGCTCGTCTCCCTCGTGATCCCCGTGTACAACGCGATGCCCTACCTCCGCGAGACCCTCGACGCCCTCCCGGCGCAGGGGCTCGACGACTCGCAGCTCGAGGTCGTCCTCGTCAACGACGGCTCCGACGACGGCTCCGAGACGCTGCTGGCCGAGTACGCGTCCCGGCACGCCAACTACCGCCTCATCGACCAGCCCAACTCCGGCGGCCCCGCGGATCCGTGCAACAAGGGCATCGCCGCGGTGAGGGGGAAGTACTTCTTCGTCCTGGGCGCGGACGACGTCCTCACCGAGGGGGCGCTCGGCGACCTCGCCGCCTACGCGGAGAAGGAGGGCTCGGACATCGTGCTCGCGAAGATGGCCGGGCTCAACGGCCGTCACGCACCGAGCTCGATGTTCCGTCGCACCGTCGCCGATGCCGACATCGTCGAGGACAAGCTCTACAACTCCCTCACCGCGATCAAGCTCTTCCGCACCGATCTGGTGGCCGAGACCGGTGCCCACAACCCCACGCACCTGCGGGTGGGCTCGGACCAGCCCTTCACCCTCGCCTGCTACCTGGTCGCGAAGAAGATCAGCGTGCGCGCGGATCGCGACTTCGTGCTCATCCGCAAGCGGGAGGACGGCAAGAACGTCACCTCCTCCGCGCGCAGCGCATGGGACTACGCGCAGCTGCTCACCGCGAACATCGACGTCATCGTGAAGTTCTCCGCGCCGGGCGAGCTGCGCGACGGGATCCTGCGCCGACCGATCCGCGGCGCGCTGCGCAAGGCGCTGCACCCGCGCTTCCTGCAGCTCGACGAGCAGAAGCAGGAAGCGGTGGTCGCCGAGATCGCCGCGGCGGTCACCCCCGTCTACACGGAGGCCGTCGCCGCTCATCTCGGACCGCTCGAGCAGGTGAAGACCCGCCTGGCCCTCGACGGCCGCACCTCCCTCCTGCGCCGCCTGCTCACGTGGGAGAAGGGCGGCGGGAAGGAGCGGCTCACGCACGATGCGACCGGCTTCCACCTCGACCTGCCCGAGGATCTGGCTCAGGAGATCGATGGGGAGCTGCTCCGCGGCGTCCCCGTCACCGGCATGGTGCGGCTCGAGGAGCTCGCCGTGGAGGGCGCACAGGTCCGGCTCGCCGGCAGCGCGAGGGTCAAGGGATGCGACGTGCCGCCCGATGCCGTGCAGCTCCGGGCGCGCAAGCGGGGGACCGAGGACTGGTTCGATGTCAGCGGGAGCGAGGTGCGCGAGGTCGTGCGCGGCGGCGACCGCGCCCTGGAGTTCCGGGCCGACGTCGACGCGGCCCCGCTCGAGAAGGGCGTCTGGGACCTCTCCGTCGTGCACCGCTACGGCTCCGAGGAGCTCGTGAACCGGCTCGGCCGGCTCCGCTCCCAGGACATCGCCGAACGGCGCCACCGCCTGCTCGACGGCACCGGCCGCAAGGAGCTCGGCCTCGTCTACTTCACCGAGGGCTTCGGGAACGTGTCCCTGGACATCGGTCACACGCTGCTCCCGCGGTCTGGCCCCGACGCCCGGGTGCTCACCGCCGTGAGCATCGAGCCCGACCGCCGTCTGGTGCTGCTGGCCGCGGAGGGCGCGGACCGTCTGCGCGCCTCGGTGCACGCCGACGAGGCCGCCACGGGCGGACGGACCGTCCCCCTCGTGCCCGTGGGCGAGGGCCTGACGGCGCTGTCCCTGGACGGCGACGGCGGGCCGCGCTGGGTGAAGGTGGAGGACGGCACCGGGCACGTGGTGCTCGCGATCCCCGCGGCCGTCTCCGTCCCCCACACTCCGGGCGGCGGCTCCATGCTGTCGGCCGCCGCGGATGGCGGGAAGCGCACGATGCGCGCCGCGGCCCGACGCCTGGGCGTGCGGCGGCCCGGGCGATGAGGCGGCCTGCACGCTCAGTCCGGTTGACAGGCTGCGCTGACAGCCGGGTGCGGACCTGCGCCGGTCGTGGCCCGTTGAGCTGGGAACGAAGAGGAGAGGTGTCGTGACAGCGATCGGTGTGCGGAAGACCGCTGAAGTGCTCGCCCTGTGGCCGCTGGCGGTGAACGTCCTCGCGGCCCTCTCACCCGTGGCAGCGCTGGTCTCGGGCGGGAGCGCCCTCGCGCTGCTCCTGCCGCTCGCGGCGCTGCTGCTCATCGGGTGGCGCCAGCGCGGCACCCTGCTGAGAGTCCCTCGCGGCATGGGCGGTGCCGGGCGGTACATCGCCGCCCGCTATCTCCTCCTCGCCACCGCCGCCGCGCACCTGTACGCCCGCGGCGACCTCGGCATCGCCGCGATGATCACCCTGGTGCTCGCCGTCCTGGCACTCGCCCAGGAGCCGCTCCTGCGCTCGCTCTCCTCCCTCGCCGTCCCCTACGCGGCGAACCTCCCCGATCGCGAGGTCCGCAACAGCGCCGTCTTCCCGTACGGGTGGGTTTTCCCTGTGAACCTCCTGGCCGTGGTCGTCCTCGTCGCCGCCCCGCTCGCACCGCGGCCCCTGCTCCCGCTCGCCGCGCTGCTCGTGCTCACCTCGCTCGGCGTCGCGCTCGTCGCGCTCGTCGACGTGGTGCGCAGGATCCGGGACCGTCGCGCGTTCCAGGCGGGGCTCCCACAGTTCCTGGAGCGGATGCAGCCCGTCTTCTACGTCTACTGGCACGCCCCGCCGCGTTCGGCCTTCCAGGTGACGATGTGGCTGCCGTACCTGGAGCGGCTCGGAGTCCCCTTCGCCCTGGTGGTGCGCACGGCCTCGACCTTCCGCCAGCTCGCCGCGGCGACCGAGCATCCCGTGCTGCTGCGGCGCTCGCTCGCCGACCTGGACGATCTCATCGTGCCCTCCCTGCGGTGCGTGTTCTACGTGAACAACGCGATGCGCAACAACCACATGGTGCGCTACTCGCAGCTCACCCACATCCAGCTGCTGCACGGGGAATCCGACAAGGCCTCGAGCGCCAACCCGGTGATCCGGATGTACGACCTCGACTTCGTGGCGGGGCAGGCGGCGATCGACCGCTTCGAGAAGTTCGGGGTGCCGATGCCGCGCGAGATGTTCCGCATCGTGGGCCGCCCCCAGGTCGAGAACATCGAGGCGGAGCGGGCGCCGATCGGGCAGCTCGCGGACCGCACCGTGCTGTACGCCCCCACCTGGGCCGGGTATCAGGCGGAGACCAACTACTCCTCCCTCCTGGCAGGGCCCGCGATCGTGGCCGGTCTGCTGAGCCGGGGCTGCCGCGTGGTGTTCCGGCCCCATCCCTACAGCGGGCGCACGCCCGAGTTGAGCGAGGCCTGCGAGGAGATCCGGCAGATGCTCGAGGCGGACACCGAGGCGACCGGCCGGGAGCATCTCCACGGCGACCTCGCCGAACGGGAGATGGACGTGGTGGACTGCATCAACGCGTGCGACGCGATGATCTCTGACGTCTCGGCGATCGTGGGCGACTTCCTGCACTCGGGCAAACCGCTCTGCATGGTCTCGCCGCGCACCGGCGCGGAGGAGTTCCTCGAGCAGTTCCCGATGGCGCGTGCGGCCTACGTGCTCGAGGCGGACGGCACTGCACCGCGCGGCCTCGATGCGACGCTGGACGCCCTGATCGGCTCTGACCCCCGCCGCGAGGAACGCCGCCGCTGGGCCACGTATTACCTGGGCGACATCCCCCGGGAGAACTATGCTGAGCGATTCGTGCACGTCGCGAGAGAGGAGCTGGGACTGCTCGCAGAGGAGCAGGAACCCCTGGACGCCACGGCCTCTGCGCCGAGCGTCGATGAGTGAGGAGCACCGGGAGGCCGGCACGCCATGAGCGTCGCCGACGCTCACATGGGCAGCGCCACCAGAGCGGACAGATCCCGCAGCGCACCGTCGTCTCCCACACTGTGTGCCTCCGATAATCGAAGTGAGGCCCCATGGCCGTCAGAGTCTCCGTGATCATCCCGGTGTACAACTCCGTCAACTACGTCGGGGAGGCGATCCGCTCCGTCCAGGAGCAGTCCCTCGACCGCGACGCGATCGAGATCCTCGCCGTCGACGACGGCTCCACGGACGGCGGCGGTGAGCTCCTCGCCGAGATGGCGGCGGAGGATCCCCGCATCCGCCTGCTCACCCAGGAGAACTCCGGCACGCCCGGAGGGGCGCGCAATCCCGCGATCGACATCGCACGGGGAGAGTTCGTCTTCTTCCTCGACTCCGACGACACGCTCACCCCCGACGCGCTGCGCGACATGCTCCGCATGGCGGACGCCGAGGACTCCGACGTGGTGCTCGGCAAGCTCGGGAGCCTCGATGCCCGGGCCGCGCCGGCGAGCATGTTCAAGCGCACCGTGGCCGCCGCGGATCTCGTCGAGGACAACATCTTCAACACGCTGCGCCCCTCGAAGCTGATCCGCCGGTCCCTGATCGACGAGCTGGAGCTGCGCTTCCCCACGGATCAGAAGGTCGGCGAGGACCAGCCGTTCATGGCCGCCGCCTATCTGAACGCCCGGAAGGTGTCCATCCTCGCCGACCACGACTACTACATGATCCGCCGGCGCGACGACGGCACGAACATGACCAGCATCGCGCAGACGGCCGAGGACCAGCTGCGCACGGCCGTGCGCCTCTCCCGGGCGATCGAGAGGTACACCGAGCCGGGCGAGCTCCGCGACAAGCTCCTGCGCCGCCCCTTCCAGTGGACGATGGGGCGGGCCCTGGACCGTCGCTGGCACCGCCTGCCCCGCGCCGAGCAGGAAGCGCTGCGCGACGAGTTCCACGCCGAGATCCGCCACCTCTACACCGACGGCGTGCGCGAGCCCCTGCCCGAGACCCTCCGGTGGAAGCTCGATCTGCTCGCCGCCGACGATCTCGACGGGCTCGCAATGCTCTTCGAGCATCTCGGGACGACGGGCACACCCGCCGTCCTCTGGCGCGACGGGATGTTCCAGCACGCGCTCCCCGAGGATCTCGAGCGACGGCTCCCGAAGCTCTCGCGGCAGGCGGCCGAGCCCGTGATGTCCCCGTGCCTCGAGGACCTCCGCATCGACGGGCTCACGGTCCGGGTCTCGGCGACGGTGACCATCCCGGCGCTCGAGGGGGCGCCCGACGGTCTCGGCATCCGAGGGCGTCGCAGGGACTCCGAGGAGGTCGCCGGCTTCGAGGTCACGGGTTCGGACCTCCGCTCGGACGTCTCGAGCTTCTCCGTCGAGGCCGAGCATGCGGGCCTCAGCCGCGGGGTGTGGGACCTGTTCGTCGTGGTGCGCTTCGGGGAGCACGAGAAGGAGATCCGCCTCGGTGCGACGCGCTCTGCGGCCCTCGCCCCGGAGGGGGTCAGCAACCTCGCCGAGGAGCCCTCGGCGGGGGACAGGCTCATCGCGTACTTCACCAAGGGGCCGGGCAACCTCTCCATCGACCGCGGCGGACTGATCGCCCGGCACACCACGGCGGTCCGCAGCCTGGGGCTCACCTTCGACGAGAACGGCAGGGCGCTCCTGCTCATCGAGACGCCGGCGCCTCCGCAGGAGGCGGACGAGTTCTTCTGCACCCTCAAGGGCATCCCCCAGCACGGCGGCAGACAGCTGCTGCCGACCCTCCGGCTCGGCGAGCGGCTGCTCGGCCTGCGTCTTCCCGTGACGGCGACGATGATCGGCGCGAGGCTGAGCATCGCGTCCGTGCTCGGCGGCGTCCGTTCCCCTGTCGCGGTCACCGGCACGGAGTTCTGGCCCGCGCGCGCGGCGGGCTTCGGTCTCGTCGCCGAGGACGGCGGCGGTGTGCGGGTCGTGGGCGTGCAGGAGAGCACGCGGCGCCACGGCAGGGTCACCCACCGCCCCGCGAGGGCCCCGCGCCGCGCGGGCACCGGGCGTGCCCGGCTGGCCGCGGCCGTCAGATCGGTCCCGGTCGCTGGCCCGGCTCTCACCGGCGCGGTGCGTCGAGCGAGGAACCGGCTGTCATGAGCGCACCGCTGAGGATGTTCTGGTGGCGGTGGAAGCACCCGCATCGGCTGAACTTCGGCGACGAGCTGTCCGCGCCGCTGCTCGAGCGGCTCACCGGGCGGCGCGTCACCTGGGCCGAGCCGGACAGCTGCGACATCGTCGGTGCCGGATCCGTGGTGCAGATGATCCTGCGCCGGCAGGGTGAGAACCAGCCGCGGGTGTGGGGGAGCGGCTTCATCCGGGAGCCGGCACCGGGGGAGAAGCCGGCACGGCTGGACCTGCTCGCCGTGCGCGGCCGCTCCACCTTGGGCCGCGTGGAGAACCTCGCCCCGCGCGAGATCGCGCTCGGCGACCCGGGGATCCTCGCCCCGCTGCTGCTGGACGGCAGGGTGAAGAAGCGCTACGCGCTCGGCGTCATCCCCCACTACCACGACGTGTCGTCCCCGGTGGTGGCACAGCTGCGTGCGCTCGGCACCGGGGTGCGGATCATCGACGTCGCGTGGACTCCGCAGGAGGTCGCGCGGGAGATCGCCGCCTGCGATGCGGTGCTCTCCTCGAGCCTTCACGGGCTGGTCGTCTCCGATGCGCTGGGCGTCCCCAACGCGCACATCCGCCTGAGCACCAAACCCCAGGGTGGGCTGTACAAGTTCCACGACTACTACTCGGCCTATCCCGGGCCGGATCGCTATCGCGACTACCCGGTGCCTTCGCACGGGGACCCGTCCTTGGGGGCGGTCGTCGGCGCCGTTGCGGAGCGCTACGCCGCGCCCCAGGGCCTGTCGGGCCTGCAGCAGCGCCTGGTGCACGCGCTCGAGGCCCTGTGACGGCGCGGCGGACTGCGCCGGTACGGCGAGGAACGGCACGAGGTGAGGTGCGTCGCGCCGACCGAGCCACGAGGAGGCGCGTCGTTATGATGAACGGCAGATTGCGACCCCGTGGCCGCGAAGCAACGCCCTCGGCGAGATTGGAGCTGGGCCTTGACCGCTGGTGAGGCAGAGCAGGTGGAGGCACCGTTGGTGCCGCCGCCGCTGAAGCGCACCTTCGACCAGGAATCGGTCGACAGGGCGGTGCAGGAGAACGATCTCGATCAGATCGGCATCCGGCCGCCCCTCGGGCCGTACGCGAAGGAGCTGTGGAAGCGCCGCAGCTTCATCCAGGTGCTGGCCGTCTCCAAGGCGGAGGCCGAGAACCAGAACACCTACCTGGGCCAGGTCTGGGCGCTGTTCTCCCCGATCATCAATGCTTCGGTGTACGTGCTGATCTTCGGCTTCCTGCTCAAGGTGGGCCGCGAGGGGATCGAGAACACCATCGCGTTCATCGTGGTGGGCGTGTTCATGTTCCGCTTCTTCGAGCGCTCGGTGATGGCTGGCGCGCACTCGCTGAACAAGAACATGAACCTCGTGCGCTCGGTGCACTTCCCACGTGCCGTGCTGCCGATTGCCGGCGTGCTCGCCGAGCTCACCGTGCTGGGCCCCGCGATCCTGGTGATGTGCGCGATCTCGTACCTCTCCGGCTTCCTCCCCATCGCCGGGAAGGTCACCATCGACTGGTACTGGCTGTTGCTGCCGGTGGCCGTGTTCCTGCTGTGGATGTTCTCGACGGGGTGCGCCTTCATGGTGGCGCGCTGGGTCGCGATGACCCCTGACCTGGACAACCTGCTGCCGCACTTCATGCGGATCCTGATGTATGCCTCCGGCGTCATCTTTTCCGTGGACCGCTATCTCGGCCAGTTCAGCTGGGGCTGGGTCATGGAGTACCAGCCCGTCGCGGTCTACCTCTACCTCGTGCGCTCCTGCCTGCTGAACGAACCCGCGTATCAGCCCGACGGCTTCATGTGGCTGCTCGGCGTGGTGTGGGCCGTGCTGTTCAGCGTGGTCGGATTCCTGATCTTCTGGGGCGGAGAGGAACGGTACGGACGTGACTGATACCGACGAGGTCGACTTCGAGGTCGACGGGGACGAGCTCGACACCACGCCGGTGGTCGAGGTCCCCTCCGATCAGCTCTCGCTGCTGGTGAACGATCTGCACGTCTCCTACCGCGTGTTCGGCGCGAAGAAGGTGGGCCATGGGCCCGGCCAGGACTGGGGAGTGCTCGGTCGCCTGGTGCGCCGCGGCGCCAAGCAGCCGGCAGTGCGCGAGGTCAAGGCGGTGCGCGGCATCAGCTTCGCGGCGAAGCACGGCGAGGCGATCGGCATCATCGGCATCAACGGCTCGGGGAAGTCGACCCTGCTGCGGGCGATCGCCGGGCTGATCCCGCCGGTCGCCGGCACCGTCCACGTCGCCGGCAATCCGGCGCTGCTGGGCGTCAACGCCGTGCTCATGAAGAACCTCACCGGCGCGCGCAACATCATGATCGGCGCGCTCGCGCTCGGCCTCAGCAAGAAGGAGGTCCGGGAACGGTTCGACGACATCGTCGACTTCGCGGAGATTGGCAACTTCGTCAACCTGCCGATGAAGACCTACTCCTCCGGCATGGGCGCGCGGCTGCGCTTCTCCATCTCCGCCTCCGCCGTCCCGGACATCCTCATGATCGACGAGGCTCTCGCCACCGGGGACGCCGGCTTCCGCGCCAAGTCCAAGGCGAAGATGGACGAGATTCGCCAGTCCGCCGGCACCGTGTTCCTGGTCAGCCACTCGCTCGCGACGATCCAGAGCATGTGCTCCCGCGTGCTGTGGGTCCATGACGGCCAGCTCGTCATGGACGGCGACCCGAAGGAAGTCTGTGGCCGCTACAAGGAGTTCGTGGCGAAGAAGAAGGACAGCGCCAGGGCGAAGAAGTAGCGCCGTCCTGGCCTCTCTCAGCGAACGTATTTGATGCTCAGGTTCCCATGAGCTGTTGAGTACGGGACGAACCCCGAACCGCCGGTCGGCATGGAGGCGTCCTCCGTCGCTACGCGGCTGCGAGTCAGTGTGCTGGCTCCGAGGACGTCGACATGCACATCCAGGAGGGTCGTCTCATCCACATCGGACAGGCGATCCGAGTCGATGCGCGCCTCGGCTCGCACGGTGTCGCGCTGAGCCATGACCCGGGCCTTGACGCGCCCGAAGGCGTTGCGGCCTCGGCCCATCCACGTGATCCATACTCCCTGGATCTGGTCTGTTGCTTCACTTGATGTGATGTCGATCGTGAAGCTTGTGCCGTCATCGTCCATCGTGATCCCGGCCAGCGACGCCTGCACCTTCGCCTTGCCGACCACACGCTTCCGCTTTCGGATTTCTGCAAGGTTCTCAGTCCAGAGCTGGGAGATGCTTGCAGGCGAGAAATCCTGAGAACGCTTGATCGCGGCTCGACGCATCGTCTCGAGCTCTAGGTCCCCGAGCGTAGCGAGCCTTGCGATGGCGCGCGCCAGTGCATTCACATCACCGTTCGGGACCAGAAATCCGTCCACCCCGTCGGTGATGATATCGCTGGGCCCGTATTCGATGTCGTAGGCGATAGGGACGCATCCGGCTGCCATCGCCTCTAGGAGGACAAGACCCTGCCCTTCGTAGACGCTCGTGAGGAGGGTGAACGAGGCTGACCGGAATTGTTCTCGTGCGTGTGGATCGTAGCCTCGGAGCGTTACGTTCTCGCTCACATCCAGTTCCGAGACGAGGCTTCGCAGCATCTTCTCCTTGACGCCAGTCCCGTAGACGTCCAGGCGCACTTCAGGATCAGCCTCCCGCACCTTCCCCATCGCCCTGATGGCGTGCTGTAGACGTTTCACACCGGACAGTCGGGCAGCGATCACGCCGCGGCGTCCGTCCCTCTCGATGGGCGGGCTCTCGGGAGCTCCTACGAGCATGTTCGGTGCTACGAAGCTGTTGTCTTGGATGACGCCGGCCCCGATGAGGTCGTTCTGTTGGCGATTCGTCAGCACTGCGACGCCGTCATACCAGTCCAGATGCGTCAGCATCTTCATGACGTCCGGATCGAGCTTCCCGCGGTCGTCGGAGCGCATCTGGCGCATGTGATGGGTGTGAATGACCTGGACCGTTGTCACGTGCTCGCGCTGGTAGTCGAAGAAGAGACCGCCCGTGTGCGCGGAGTCGATGATCATGATCGACTCCTCGTCACCGACGACCCAGTCCACCCAGCAGTGGTACAGCGCGCGCAGGCTGCTCCATTGACCGACAGCGTGTCCTTTTCGGTCGAAGGCAGTGATTTTGCGCCCACCAAGAGATCCTGGAGTGTTCACGTCCCTGCGGTCGCTCAGGTGGCGTGTTCCGTCGGCTCGGAAATAGTCGGTCTGCAACACGGTGCCGTCAGCGTCAGTTCTGTGAACTTCCGCGTTCCCGTCGTGCTCCAGGAGCTCGTCGCTCACGCTCACGATGACCGGGTTGCGGGACGAGAGCTTCTTGAGCTCCGAGTCGGAAATCTGTCGGAGATCCCACCAGACGGGCTCTTCGCGGCTCGTGGTGAAGGAGAGCGTCGCGTCGCTGGCGTAGAACGACCCGTGGTCCTGCTGTGATGGGTGTTGTCTAGACAGCCACATCCCAGAGGACCACGAGCCTGTGCATGAGAATACGGGTTCGCAGCGAGATGCTGCGAGCACGATCTTCAACCTGCCCGACTACCGCGTCATCGACGCGATCGACCTGCCCGATGGAGGCCGGCGGGTGGTGATCGAATCCATCGAGCCGCCGGGCTGTCCGTCGTGCGGGGTGCTCGCGACCAAGGTCCACTCCCGCCGATCCCAGAAGGTGCGAGACGTCCCCGTGGCCGGGGCGATGGCGGTGGTGTGGGCCAAGCGACGCTGGTTCTGCCTCGAGCCGGCCTGCGCCCGGCGCACGTTCTGGGAAGCGACCGACCAGGTCCCGCACCGCGCGCGCTCGACGACCCGGCTGCGGGATCAGGTCGTCTCCGCGGTGATCACCTCTGGCCGGGCAGCCTCGGAAGTCGCCCGGGCCCATGGCGTCTCGTGGTGGCTGGTCCAAGCCGCGCTGGCGGCTGCCGCCGTGGTCCTGCCCACCGCCGAGGACGTGTCAGTGACGCGCCTGGGCATCGATGAGCACCGCTACCGGTCGGTGCGCTGGTTCCGCACCGACGACGGTGCCTGGAGACGGTTCGAGCCCTGGATGACGACCCTGGTCGACCTCTCCACCGGGCAGGTCCTCGGTATCGTCGACGGCCGGGACTCCACCGCCATCGGCGACTGGCTCGCCCAGCGCTCCGAGCTCTGGCGGGAGCGGATCGAGATCGTCGCCATCGATCCCTCGGCCGCGTTCCGCAAAGCACTGCGGACCTACCTGCCCCGCGTTGCGGTCTCGGTCGACAAGTTCCACCTCGTCAAGCTCGGAAACGACATGGTCACCACCGTCCGTCAGCGTCTCGCCCGCGCTCATCGTGGTCGTCGGGGCCGGAAGGACGACCCGGCCTGGGCCCACCGGATGCTGCTGCTGCGCGGAGCTGACACCCTCACCCCGAAAGCGTGGGACCGCCTGGAGACGGTGTTCCGCACCGATGACCCCACCGACGAGCTCTCTGCCGCCTGGGGCATCAAGGAGCAGCTCCGCCGCTTGCTGGCCACCGACACCCTCGCCCAGGCCTGGGACGAACGGATGCGGATGGGCTACTTCGCCCAGCTCGCGAACATGCCCGAGGCGACCAAGCTCTACGACACCGTCGTGACCTGGTGGGACGCGATCGAGGTCCTCATCGTCACCGGCGCGACCACCGCCCGAGTCGAGGCAGCGAACACCGGCATCAAGAACATCAAACGCACCGGTCGCGGCTTCCGTAACGCGGAGAACTACCGGACCCGTATCCTGTTAGCCAGCGCCGCGAGAACCGTAGCGTGAATACCCGCCACAGCAGGGTCATTCACCACGAACCGCGAAGAGCCACCAGACGTTGCGGATGCCTACGCGTGAACTGAGGCGGCCATCGTCATGGAGTGCCTCTGCGCGCTGGATCGGATCCGGCATGCTGGAGGACTTGGTCAGGATCTCCACACGACGCCCCGCGATATCGGCGAGAGCGGAGCTCCGCTGGAGAAGAACGGTGGTCATGCCGCCGAAAGTCTCGGGGATGATGCCCATCAGACAGTAGATGGGCACGTCCACGGTGGGACGGCGTGAAGCGGGTGCCCTCTTCTTGAAACCGAACAACTTTCCTCCTCGTGGGACTGCGTTGGCAATCCTTCACTCCTGCACCGGCGGAGCCTCGAGGGCTGCGGATGGACCGGCAAGCCTTAAGCCTAAGCGAGGTCGGTGCCCGTCCCGAGCACTGCGGTATCGCCGATTCGCGGGGCGAGCACCCGTCTGTCTGCAGCCGGGAAATCGAGGACTCGCGGCGGCCGTTTCCTGGAACCGCCTGTCAGTGTTTGCACTGGTCAGAGAGACCCAACCCGCGGGAACATCCCTTTCAAGCACCCGTCGGGAGGCCGCCGATCAACGCCGACCGCTTGGTCGTAGGGGACGACTATGTGGGCCAGCCCATGGTGGCGGGAATGCATCGTCCCCACGCATCGCCTAGGCACTGTGGTCGACCAGATTGAACTCGGCCCACGAGATGAAGAGCCCTAGGCAAGCGCGTGGCCCCGGCAGCATCTGCCGGGGCCACGCGGAGCTCGATGGACCTCGTCGGTCACTGACGAACGACGACGTTCTCCGAGTCGATGAACCTGCCGACGGGGGAGGTGAACGTCTCGATCACGCGAGCGACGTGCTCGGGCTGCATGATCGTGGACGGGTCCTCCTCCGGTGCGAGCGTGCGGCGCAGCGCAGTCGCGGTACGGCCGGGGGAGAGGCAGACCACGCGGGTCCCGTAGATCGCGAGCTCCTCGCGCATCACCTGGCTCATGTTGATCACCGCGGCCTTGGACGCGGAGTAGGTGAGCCAGCCCGAGCGACCGTTCATGCCGGCGGTGGAGGCGATGTTGACGATCAGCTTGAACACGTTGCCGTGGTTCAGCAGCCACTTCACGATGAGGAACGGCGCGTAGACGTTCACGTTCATCGTCTTCTCGAAGTCGTCGATCTCGGCCTGCTGCAGCGGGACCGGGTTCGTGTACCCCGCGTTGTTCACGAGGATGTCGATGTTGCCGACCTCCTCATGCACGGACTCGAGGTTCTCGTGCAGCGAGTCCCTGTCGCCGACGTCGACGTAACGGGTGACGATCTTGCGGCCCACCGGGCTGGAGGCGCGCAGCTCCTCGACCGCCTCGTCGAAGTCGCTCGACTTGCGGGCGAACATCACGATGGTGGTGATGTCCTCGCTGTTGTGGATGAAGCGGCGGACGGTCTCCAGACCGATTCCGCGCGAAGCACCGGTGACGAGAGCAGTCTTAGTCATCGTCTTCCTCCTCCGGGCGCAGGAGGAAGCCCGCCATGCGCAGATCAGTGGGCGTGGTGACCTTGAAGTTCACGTCCGAGCCGTCGATGAAGTACACGGGATGGCCGGCATCTGCGACGAGGGTCGCGTCCTCCGTGAACACCTTGCCGTCCTGCTTCGCCTTCTCGTGCGCGGCGGAGAGATCCGCCTTGGCGAACTTCTGGGGCAGCTGCACGTTGCGCAGCCTGTCGCGCTCGAGCGACCCGGTGACCGCGTGCGTGACCGGGTCGACAGGGGCCACGGTGAAGGAGATCGGAGTCATCAGCGAGACGTTGTCGTGCTCGTCCTCGATGAGGCTCTCGAAGTTCTCCTGGCTCACCAGCGGACGGGCGGCCTCGTGGATGATCACGTGGTCGTTCGTGCAGTGCGGGAGCATGGCCGCGACCGAGGAATGGCGGGAGTCGCCGGCCTCGACGAGGGCCACGGGGGTGGAGATGGCGTAGTCCTCGAGCACCTCCTCGACGGCTTCCTTCCAGCCCGGAGGGTAGTTCAGGACGATCTGGTCGATCTTCTCGACCCGATCGGCCTTGATCAGTGCGTAGACGAGGATCGGGATGCCGCGGAGTTTCAGCAGCTGCTTCGGCTGGTTCGCGCCGATGCGGGCCCCGATCCCTCCGTTCAGCAGTATCAGTGAGTACATAGAGGTTCCTTCATGCCGTTGGTGTGATGCTCCGCTTCATTGCGGTCGGACCGGTCTGTCGTGGTCAAACCTCCGCGAGGTCGATCTCCCGGCAGTTCACCTGCCGTATATACGTTCGTCACCTTACAAGACCGGAGCGGCCCGATCTCGAAGCCGTCGGCCCCGGAGAGGCGTGTTGCGGAGCGGAGCGTCGAGGACGTTCGGGGGCGCGGGCCTCCGCTCAGCCGTGCGAGGCCCCGATGCCGACGCCGAGCTCCTCGCGGGCGACGTCGATGAAGCGCTGGGCGTAGTCCTCCCGAGGGATGTCACCGAGGTAGTAGGTGGCCAGGGACGCTCGGGTCTGTGCCAGCGGGTCCTCCACGAGCAGGTCCTCGAGCATCTCGTCGAGATTCCCGAGCTCCTCGCCGGTGGCGTCGAGGACGTACGCCGCCCGCGCCATCGGGAACTCGCTGCGGAACTCCTCCCGGGTGTGGCGGGTGGAGACCATCGCCAGCGGCTTCCGAGAGAAGAGGTAGTCGCCGACCACGCTCGAGACGTCCGAGATCATCGCGTCCGACGCGTTGAAGCAGTCGACGATGCTCATCTCCTTCTCCGCGACGTAGCCGCACAGGTGCTCCCTGCCCGTGATCTCCGCGTCGGCCCGCAGCATCTTCTTGATGGCCACGCATGCCTGACGGTAGGTCTTCGTGCGATAGCAGTACGGGTGGGGGCGGAACACCACGGTGCAGCCGCGGTCCAGGAGGTTCTGGACGATCTTCGTCCCGGAGAGCAGGGAGGAGTAGCGCGCGTCCTCGTGGTATCCCTCCCACGTCGGCGCGTACAGAACGGTGGGGGCGCCGAGGCCGGTGATCGGATGCTCCTGTGCTTCGACATCCTCGACCTGCGGGCGACCCACGATCCGGAACATCTCTCGAGGCATCGCGACCCCCTGCTGCGCGAAGCGGTCGATGGCGGCCTGCCCGGCGACGAAGTTCAGATCGAACATCCGGATCACCGGGTTCGTGCTGGGCGCCTTGTCGGACTCCCCGTGGTTCAGCTGGATGTGGGTGAGGTGGGCGTACCGCGTGAGGTGGTTGTTTCGGATCGAGCCGTTGACGTAGAACACCCCTCGCAGCGAAGGGACGAGGGTCTCCTCGAGATCGGTCATGTACTGGCGGTACAGGATCGGGCGCTCAGTGAGCCGGGAGGCCTCGCGGAAGTTCGCGGCAGTGCGTACGACCACGGCGTAGGGGACACCGAGACGGTCCAGGTAGGGCAGCCACATCGCGATCTGGAAGCCGGAACCGGGCGCCGCCTGCCAGTACAGGTAGAAGACTGGTTCGAGCTCCTCCAGCGCCTCGGGGAGATGCTTTTGGAAGGCGTGACGCGCACGAATCCGATCGACGCAGTCCTTCACGGCGAACAAGCCGACGCCGACGATCACGAGGCCGAGGATCAGGCAGAGCCACGCGGCGGCGCGGGGGAGGCTCGGCGCGAGGGCGAGGAGCACCAGCGCCGCGAGTCCGAGCTGGTAGACGATCCCGTATCTGAACGCCGCCCGCACCCGCTGCTCAGGTCCGGGGAAGTTCGTGGCATAGACCTTGGTGAAGCGGCTCAGCGTCTGGATCGAGCGCTCGAGCTCAAGCGTGATGACGAAGAGCGCGATGATGATCAGCCAGAGGAACGACCACTCGCCGTGTCGGTATGCGAGGGCCGCGACGGCGGCCAGCGACACGTAGCGGGCCACCGCGTAGCGGCGCATGACGGCAGCCCCGCGGGGACGCGCGAAGAGGGTCCTGCGCTGCCTCCAGGCGATGACGAGCGGGGGGATGACCACGGCGATGCCCGCGACGATCAGATGATCCGCCGAAAGCGCCACCAGAAGGGATGCCGCGGTGAGCACCGTGATCAGCGTGGGCCAGACACCGAGCAGTCGTGATGCCTTCTTGAGGGGGATGCTGGCGCCGAACAAGAGGTCTCCTAGAAGGGGTTGTGGTCGTTCTCTGTGAGGGGAAGGGCCGACGAGCGGTCCTGTGGGTCGATCGGGCAGCCTGCCGCCACCCCCTCCGGTCGATCAGGCGGCGTCTGCGCGGAGTCAATCGGGCCCGCGCGCACCCTCCTGCTCCTGGATCCGCTGCCACAGCTCGTCACGCCGCGCGGCGAGGCGCCGGCACGCCTCGAGGAAGCGGGTCAGGGAGCTGCCGGGGGTGATGTCGCCGAGGTAGTACTCGATCAGCTCGATGCGCTCCTCGCGCAGGGGGTCGTTCTCGATGAGATCGCGGGCGAGGGTCCCGGCGGTCGAGGCCTCGGAGGCGGTGAGCCGCGGGGACATGCTCAGCAGAGCGGTCGCGGCGTCTCGCGACTGCGGGTCCGCGGGTCGGGTGATGATCATCGGCTTCCCGGTGGGCAGCCAGTCCCCGGAGACCGCCGAGACGTCGCACAGGATGAGATCGGAGTCGGTGAAGTCCTGGTGGAGCGGACGGTTCGTGCTGACGAACCCGCCGGCCCCGCCTCCGCCTGCCGCCTCCAGCATCTCCCGCAGCTCGCGATCCGCCTCGCCGAAATCGGGCACCCGCACCCCGGTGAGGGGATGCGGGCGGTAGATCACCCGCAGCCCTTCGTCGAGCAGGGACCGCACGGCGGCGACCCCGTGGGTGGCCAGCGAGCTGTACGCCGACGATGCCTGGCCGCCCTCCCAGGTCGGCGCGTACAGCACGGTGGGGCGATCGTCGGAGCGGGGCGTCACCTCGCTGAGATCGGTGTCCAGCGGGGGCCTGCCCACCGGGATGCAGCGGGCGGGGGCGTCGAACAGGGTGGTGTACCGCTCGAGCCGGTCGATCGCCGCCTGCCCGGCCACGAAGGAGTAGTCGTAGGCCTTGATCTGGTTGGAGACCGAGACCACCTTGTCCGAGTCGCCGTGCAGCAGCGAGACGTGGATCGCCGAGCGCGAGCGCAGGGCTGCGGTGTTCAGCGGGTTGTAGTTCACGTAGAGCACGAGCTTCGTGTCGCTGCGCAGGATGATCGCGTCGAGCGTCGCGTCCAGCGCGATGGTGACCACCGGCAGGTTCACCTCCGCACGGATCGCAGCGGCGGTGCGCGAGTCCATGCACACGATCGTGACGCCCTGGGCGCGGTGCAGCTCCAGCAGCGGCCCGTACCAGCTGCGCAGCTGATACAGGCTGTCCATGGTGTCCGGGAAATAGACCACCACGTCGCCGTCCAGAGCGGACCCGGCGAGCGCGGCGTCGTCCCCGATCCCGTCGGGCATGCCGCCGGGCAGCAGGCGGAAGCGGCGCAGCAGCTTGCCGCCCGCGCTGCGCACCCGTCGCCTGAGCGCGTTGCCGCGTGCGGGCATGGTCACTTCCTCCCGGGGTCGTCGTCGGTGGACGCCGCATCGAGCAGCGCGGTCCAGGCCGCGGTCGTGGTGTGCTGCGGCAGTGCACGACCGTACTGCCTGGACAGGCTCCGCCAGTGCCGGGCCAGGCGAGCGTGCGAGCGCAGCGTGCGGGCCGCGGCGCGGCGCATCGCCGGGCCGCGCACCGCGAACGCCGCCTCGGGGGTGCCGTCCTCCCCGGTGACGATCACGGCATCGGCCCCGAGAGTGCTGCGCCAGTGCACCTCGTCAGCGGGCAGCGTGATCACCGTGCCGGGCGGGCCGTCGGGCCGGACCATCGTCACCAGGGCGCGGAGCAACGCCTCCGGGAACCGCAGCGGGGCGGCTGCGGTGGGGGAGAGGTCCGTGGGCAGGGCGTTCTCGCGGTTCCAGGCCTTCACCACCGCGGCGCTGCGCGTGCGAGCTTCCAGGAGGTCGCTGCTCAGCCACTCCTCCGGCCCCTCGAGGACGGCATCGATGCCCTCCTCCCAGAGCTCGGCGGTCAGCAGATGCCCGGAGAGGATGTGCTTGGCCTGGTGCAGCAGCGAGGAGGCGAGGACTCCGCGGCCCGCGCCGTGCGCGGCGGCGGTCGCCAGGCGGTTCCGGTGCAGCACCTTCGCGGTCCAGCTCATCTGCGTGCGGTACGCGTTCCAGGGCGGGTGATGCACGGACGTGCCGGGCAGGACCACGTGTCGATAGCCGTGCTCGGTGGCGCGCAGCCCGTACTCGGCGTCGTCCCACTTCAGGAAATAGGGGGCCGGCAGGCCGAGGTCGGCGGTGGTGCCCGGCGGGAACAGGGTCGCCCACCAGCCGGTGTAGTTCGGTTCACCGCGGCGGCGGAGGAAGGACCACTGCTCGGGGGTGGTGCCGCCGAGGTCGATCGGGGAGCGCACCCCGTCGGAGGCATGCCACTGGAAATCGCCGTCGCGCACTGCTTCGGCGAGGGCGATCAGGCGGTCGGGCCGCTCGGCGGAGAACAGCGGCGCGCCCATGATCGTGCGGGTGCTGGCGAGCGCCTGGAACGTCGCCATCCGGCGCAGGGACTCCTCGGACAGGACGGCGTCGTCGTCGGAGAGCAGCACGGCGTGGTGCGGGGTCGCCGCCGCTTCGAGCATCCCGCGCGCGTAGCCGCCGGAGCCGCCGAGGTTCGGCTGGGTGATCAGCCGGATCGAGGGCCGCTGGGCGAGCAGGCGGGCGAAGTCGGGGCTGCTGTCGAGCGTGCCGCCCTGATCGACGACGATCACCTCGTGCACGCAGTCCATGCGGGCGAAGCGCTCCGCCTGCGTGAGCGCATCGTCCTCCCGCAGCCGGGTGGGCACCACCACCGTGATCGGCGGCAGCTGCACGCTCGTCTCGATGCTCCAGGTCACCGTGCTGACCGGTCCTTCGACCCACAGCCACTGCGGGCCGTCCGGTCCCAGGCGCACACGATGCTCGGCGGAGAGGTCGGTGGCCAGGCGGCGCCTGTGGCCGTCCCGGGCGGCCCACAGCGCGGCGGGCCCGCCCTCGGTCTCGAGCCGCACCTCGACGTCGCCGAGCACTCCGCGCCAGACGGAGGCGGGCAGCGCCTGATCCCACAGAGGGGTGACGGTGTGAGGGGTCTCGCCCCCGGGGCTGTCGGAGGGGGCGGTCCAGGTCCCCAGCACCAGCGGTGCGGGGGGCGTCCGCGGTGCGCTGTGCGGCGTCTCGGAGGTCATATCGTCCCCGGGGCGTCGGAGCAGAGTTCGGCGCCGGAGGGGCGACGGAACGTGCGCATCGCCATACGTCGACAGGTCTCCCTTCGGACTGGACTCTCGGGCGTCCACTGTGCGGCCCGACGGGCTGTGCGGCCCGACGGGGCGGACCAGTTCCTGCCTGTCGCTCCGACGAGGCAGCGGGTGCCCCCGCGAGACCCGATCGTCGGACTATAGCAAGGTGAACGACGGGTGAACGGCAGGGTGTCAGGGGCGGCGCGCCCGGCCGTCCGTCACCTCTTCCGAGGCGCGTGGGCGCGGGCGTGCGAGGGGTGCGGCCCACGCATCGAACCACGAGAAGGGCGAGGATCCGCGCCCGGACTCGGTACCCTGGCGGGGTGCCTTCGACGACTGAGACCGTGAGCCCGCAGCAGCAGGATGGGCTGGAGCTGCCCGGTGTCCCGACCGACCCTGCCGCGGCCGGGACGATCACCGATCCCGACCACCCCCACCCGGGGCAGTGGCGCCTGGTGGCCGTGCAGGTCTCGAACTGGGGCACCTTCCACGGCACCCACGATCTGACGATCTCCTCCAAGGGGTACTTCCTCACCGGCGGGCCCGGCACCGGCAAGTCCACCCTGCTGGATGCGATCAGCGCGCTGCTGACCCCGCCGCGCACCCTGCAGTTCAACGCCGCCGCCTCGGACGCCGGGCCGCAGCGCTCGAAGTACCGCCGCACGGTGGCCAGCTACGTGCGCGGCGCCTGGGCGATGCACTACGACCAGGCCACCGGCGAGTTCAGCCAGGAGGTGCTGCGGGAGAAGACGACCCTGTCGGTGCTCACCCTGCGCTACAGCGATGGCAAGGGCGGCACGGTGCAGCTGTCCCGGCTGCTCCTGCTGCACGCCGGCCACACCGCCGATTCGGACGTCAAGAGCCTGTACGTCATCGCCCGCACCCCGCTGGACGTCACGGACCTGCGCCGCTTCGTCTCCACCCAGATCGAGGGCAAGGCGCTCGAGGCCGCACACCCCGGCACCCAGACCTTCCGGCAGTTCCGCGAGTACCGCGCCGCCTTCTGCCAGCTGCTGGGCATCCCGGACGAGAAGGCGCTGGGGCTGCTGCATAAGATCCAGTCCGCCAAGGAGCTCGGCGACGTCAACGCGCTGCTGCGCGACTACATGCTCGACGCCCCCCGCACCTTCGACCTCGCCGATCAGGCGCTGGCGAACTTCCAGAACCTCTCCGAGGTGTACGAGGCGCTGGTCACCGCCCGGGAGCAGCGTGAGCTGCTGCGCGGGCTGCGCGGGAGCCATGAGGACTGGGCCGCGATGCGCGAGCGGGGCGGCGAGCTGGTGGATCGCCGGGCCGACATCGACGTGTTCGCCGCCCAGCACCTGGTGCGGCTGCTCGGCGACGAGACGGACCGGCTCCAGCTCGAGCGCGACCGCCTCACCGCCCAGCAGCGCCGCCTCACCCAGGACGTCGCCGAGGCCCGTGCCGATCTCGCCCAGCTCAAGGAGCAGCGCCGGCGCGCCGGCGGCGGGGAGATCGACGACTGGAAGCAGCAGATCGCGGGCCTCGAGGTGGAGCGGGAGCGGCGCCGCGAGCGCGGCACCGAGTTCGCCGCCCAGCTGGCCACCGTCGAGCTGCGCACCCCCGCGGGGGAGGACATGTTCCTCGCGCTGCAGCGGGAGGTCGCGGCGCTGCGCGAGTCGCTCGAGGCGGAGGAGAAGGGGGCCGACGCCGCCCGCTGGGAGGCGGAGGCCACGGTCCGCGAGCTGGGTGCGGAGCTCGCCCGCACCCGCGAGGAGCTCGCCTCCCTGACCTCCCGCGCCTCGAACCTCCACTCCGAGGACGTCGCCCTGCGCGACCACATCGCCGCCCAGGTGGGCATCGCCCCCACCGAGCTGCCCTTCGCCGCGGAGCTGCTGCAGGTGCGCACCGGGGAGGAGGAGTGGACCGCCGCCGCGGAGCAGGCGCTGCGCGGCCTGGCCCGCTCGATCCTGGTGCCGGAGAGGGTGTACCGCGAGGTCGCGGCCGTCATCGACCGCACGAAGCTGCGGCGCCGCATCTCCTACAACCGGGTCAACACCGATCTGCGCCGCCCGGCGAAGAGCATCGACGAGCGCTCCCTGGCCGCGAAGCTCGACGTCAAGGACGGCGAGTTCCACGTCTGGCTGTCCCACGAGATCGCCTCCCGCATGGACTACACCTGCGCGGAGAGCCTCGAGGAGTTCACGCGGCTGAACCGGGCGGTGCTGCGCTCGGGCCAGATCAAGCACTCCTCCACCCGGCACGAGAAGAACACCGACCGGCAGATCAACGACCGCTCCCAGTGGGTGCTCGGCTTCGACAACCGCGCCAAGCGGGCCGTGTTCGAGCAGGAGCGCACCCGCGCCGAGCAGGCGCTGTTCGAGGCGCAGGCCCGCCGCAAGGATGTCGAGACCGAGCGGGAGCGCCGCCGCGAACGGCTCTACGCCCTCCAGATGATCAGCGCCGTGGCCTGGGACGACATCGACGCCGCCTCCGTCGCCCGCCGGGTGGCGAACCTGCGCGACATGGTGCGCGCCGCGGAGGACGGCTCCGCCGCGCTGGCCGAGCTGGCCCGCCAGATCGAGGACGTCGAGCAGTCCATCGCCGACAGCGACGAGGAGCTGCTCGAGGTGGTGCGCAGCGCCGGCAAGCTCGGCGAGCAGGCCGAGCGCGCCGAGGAGCGCCTGGCGAGCGCCCGGGAGCGGATCACGGAGTCCTCGCTGGATCCCGAGGTCGAGAAGGAGCTGGCGGAGCGGTTCGCGGCGATCGCCCCCACCCTGGTGCTGTCCACGATCGACCAGGTCACCAAGGACGCCTCCGCCACGCTCGACGCGGAGCTGATGGACCTCACCCGCCGCACCTCCCGCGCGGAGGAGGACATGCGCACCGCGATGCGGGAGTTCTCCCGCCGCTGGCCCGCGCAGGCCGGGGACACCGCGCCCACGCTCGAGGGCGTGGACGACTACCTCGCGATCCTGCAGCGCATCGAGGAGGAGAAGCTGCCGGAGGTCGAGGACCGCTTCTTCGACTTCTTCACCGGCAACACCCTCGGGGACGTGCAGGCGCTGGCCACCGCGATCGCGCGGGAGCCGGCGGAGATCCGCAAGCGCCTGCAGCGGATCAACTCGCTGCTGGCCCAGGTGGAGTTCCACTCCGGCCGCTTCCTGCAGCTGTCGATGCGGCCGGTGCACCTGGCCGCGCTCGACGAGTTCAAACGCGCGCTCGAGGACGCCGTGGCGGATACGGCGCTCAACGACATCTCCCGCGACCGGGAGCGGGCCGAGGAGCGGTTCCTCTCGCTGCGACACCTCATGGACATGATCGGCGCGGCCCGCACCCGCGACGACCAGGTCTCCCGCGTGATCCTCGACGTGCGCCGGCACGTGCACTTCCACGCCGAGGAGGTGGACGCGGAAGGGACCGTGGTCCACGCCCACGAATCCGGCGGCCCGCTCTCCGGCGGCCAGAACGAGAGGCTCGCGACCTTCTGCCTCGCCGCGGCGCTGCGCTACCAGCTGGCGGGCACCGGCCAGGAGGTCCCGCGGTACGCCCCGATCATCATCGACGAGGCGTTCTCCAAGGGCGCGGGCAAGTTCATCACCGCCGCCATGGAATCCTTCCGCCACTTCGGCTTCCAGGTGGTGCTCGCCAACCCCGGGAAGAACCCGCAGGCCCTGGCCCCGTTCATCGGCGGTGTGGGTGTCGTGTCGATCCGGCAGGACCGCTACTCCTCGGTCGCCCCGGTGGAGTTCGTGCCCACCGAGGAGTGAGGCTCCCCGCCCGGCCCGCGCCTCGCGCCGCGCCCGGCCCGCGCCTCGTGCCGGGCCCGGTGCGAGGCGCGGGCCGGGCCCGGTGCGCGGGCCGGGATGGGGAGTTCTCCCCATCGGCAGGCCGCGCCGGCATCGATACTCTGAGCGATGACCGTTCTGGCCGGGCGGTGCGAGGAACAGCGGCCCCCGGGGACGGCGCGAGGGTGGAAGGTGCACAGCGATGTCAGCTCTTCCCTCCGACCCCGCCGAGGCGGGCACGTCGGTGCCGAGCCAGGATGAGACCCACCAGCGCCTCCACGAGCTGCTCAGCGCCGTGACCGACGCGGTGCTCGAGGCGCAGCCGCAGCTGGCCTCCTTCCACGCTCACCGGCCCGAGCGCGACCGCAGCTCCGGCGACTCCTGGCGCGGCCTGCAGACCCTCTGCCACGTCAGCGCGCTGCTGGTCACGACGGGCCGCCCCGAGCGTTCCGCGGAGGCCACCGGGCGCGTCATCGAGGCTGTGCACCGGGCCGCCGCCGCATGGGGGATGCGTCCCCGGGCCGAGCAGGTCGGGGCGGCGATGACCACCCTCAGCTGGGCGGGCCCGGCCGGCGACCTGCTGGAGCTGGTGCTCGGGGTGCGGGTGGCGGTGCGGGCGGTCAGCGCCCCGTTCCTGCCGGGCTCCCTCGCCCCGATGCCCACCACCAGCCCCGTCTCGGCGCTCAGCCCGCTGACCCCGCCCCCGCGGCGCGTGCGCTGAGCCGGGCGAGCGCCGCCAGCGGGATCGGCAGCCAGTCCGGTCGGTTCCGTGCCTCGTACAGCGCCTCGTAGACGGCCTTGTCCGCCTCGAAGGCGGCCAGCAGCACCGACCCGGCGGCCGTGTCCACCGCGGCGCCGTCCCGCCCCGCCTCCTCGATGTACCCGGCGAGGAAGGCCGCGCGGGCGTCGGCCGCCCATGCGCTCGCATCGCGGCCGGAGCCGTGCCGCACCGCCCCCGCGGCGTAGTCGAGGCTGCGCAGCATCCCCGCCACATCCCGCAGCGGGCAGTCCGGGAGGCTGCGCTGGGACAGCGCCCGCAGCGGCTCGCCCTCGAAGTCCAGCAGCACCCAGCCGCGGTGCGGCACCTGCAGCACCTGCCCCAGGTGGAGATCCCCGTGGATGCGCTGCAGCGCCGGCCACGGCACGCCGAGCGCGGCATCGAACAGCGCCTCGAGCTTCTCCCGGTGCTCGGCGACCTGCGGGACCCGGGCGCACACCGCACGGAGCCGCTCCCGCATCTGCGCGACCATGGCCTCGGCCGCCGCGCGATCCGCCTCCGCGGTGCCGAGCGCGGCGGCGAGATCGCGATGCACCTCCGCCACCGCGGCGCCCAGCGGGCCCGTCGCCAGCTCCTCACCCGCCGCGGCGAGCCGCAGCGCGAGGGGCCAGGCGTCCTCGACGCCGGGCAGGAACTCCTGGGCCAGCAGCGCATGGGTGCGCAGCCCCTCGACGCCGACGGTCGCCGAGCCCACCAGCGCGGGCACCCGGGTGCTGCCGGCCGCGGTGAGCGCGCCCTGCAGCACCACGTCCGGGTTCTCGCCGTCCTGCAGCAGCCGGAACAGCTTCACGATCAGGGGCGAGGCGCCCTCGATCTCGACGATCAGCGAGGTGTTGGACTGCTCCCCGGAGAACACCCGGCTGCGCATCGCCCGGCCCAGCGGGAGCGGGGCCTCGGGCACCGGACGATGACAGGCCAGGCCCAGCGAGGGACCGGCCGCGCCATCGCCGGAGACGAGCGTGGCGAGCAGCGCGGCCCGGCCGTCGGGGTCCCGGGTGGCGTCGTCGACCCGCAGCGGACCGCCGGGCACCGCGATCACCCCGATCTCCGCCCTCGCATCCGCCCCGTCGGCCGCATCAACGGCCTCGGGGGCATCAGCGACGCCGGTGGCGTGGCTCCCGTCGAAGGCGTGGCTCCCGGCGGCGGCGCGAGCGCTGCCGGTCCCGTCCTCGCGGTCGGGTGCGGGCCGGCGCAGCATGAGCGGCACCTGGTAGCGCGCCTCGGCGCCGTCCCGCACGCTCACCGCCACCACGACCAGCAGCGTGAGATGATCCGGGGCGATCCGCAGCGGCGCCCACCCGCTGATCCGCGCCCGCGGCGTGCCCGCCCCCTTGTGCGCGTACCAGCGCTGGGCCGGCATCCAGGCGGCCAGCTGCCCGGTGAGCTGCTCGAGCACCTCGCCCAGCGGCGGCAGCGCCGAGACGTCGAGCGGTGCCGGCGGATCCTCCCCACGCCGCGCGACGCCCCGGGCGGGAGCCGCGGCGGAGGAGGACGAGGGAGCACGGGAGGCGTCCATGCGGTCACCCTACGGTCGGGCCGGCGCGCCCGGGCCGGATCGCGCAGGTTCCCTCCCAGCGCCCGGTCGTCGGCCGCCCGCGGTCGCCCCGCTGTCCTCCCGCAGCCCTCGCGCAGGCGTCCCGCCGCCGCGCGCGGCCGCTGGTCGTGCATCGGCCTCCCGGGGCGCGTTGCTAGTCTGGCCCGGTGCTCGAGCCGTCGTCGCGTCGCCCCTCGCGCGCGCGTCCGGGGACCCTGGTCGCGCGTGCCGCCGCGCTGTGCGCTGCCGGGCTGCTCGCCCTGGGCACGGCGCTGCCGGCCACGGCGCTGGGGGAGGACGGCCCCTTCCCGTTCCCGGCGGAGACCGAGACCCTGAACCTGATCCCCGGCACGGTCACCCGCATCCCGCTCGTGGCGCTCATCGAGGACGAGCTCGAGGACGAGGTGGACCTCGCCTCGGCCCGGCTCGCCCTTCCCGAGGGCCTCGACGAGTCCACCGCCGCGCGGATGCAGCTGGGGGAGGACTCGCGCACCATCGAGGTGGCCGACGAGGGGGCCTGGACCCTGCTCGGCGACCAGCTCGTGTTCACCCCGTTGGTCGGGGCCGAGGGGCCCTTCTCCCCGATCGCGATGACGATCGGCGGCGACCACGACAGCCGCTCCCTGCCGGTCGAGCTGGCCCCGGAGGTGCTCGAGCTCGAGGAGATCTCCGAGCACAGCTCCGCCGGGGAGGCGGCGAGCATCGACCTGGACATGGCGGTGCCCGAGGGGGGCGCCGCCCGCCTGGTGCTGGCCAGCCTGCCCTCCGGCTCCACCGTCGTGGACGACGGCAGCCGCGCGACCGTGCCCGATCAGGGCATCTGGCAGCTCGACCCCGACGGCGCCCTGCTCACGCACACGCCCGCTGGCCCCGGCCTGGGCCGTCAGCTGGACCCCGTCCGCTTCGTCGTCGAGGACGACGAGGGCGCGGTCGAGCGGACCGGCCGGGTGACGCTCACCGTCCCGATCATCTCGGATCTGGACTGGTCGGCCCCCTACGGCGAGGACATCCTGTTCGTGGTCGGCGAGGGCCAGCAGTTCGTCGACCCCACCACCCTGCGCCTGCAGCCCCTCAGCGACCCCGGCTCCTACGACGCCTCGACCGACGGCACCCGCGTGGTGGTCCACGGGGAGGGCACCTGGGTGCTGGACCGCTCCGCCGCCACGGTGCGCTTCTCCCCGGAGAGCGACGAGGTGCGCGAGACCGCCCCGATGGGCATCACCGGAGGGGACGGCGAGGGCGACACCGCCTCCACCGCGCTGCTCAGCACCGCCTACCCGATCCTCCGCTCCCGCGCCCAGGCCGGCCCGCCCGGCAGCGAGATCAGCATCGACATGAGCACCGGGATCCGGGACGTCAGCTCCGACTCGCTGCGCTTCGATCCGGACGCCGCCCCCGAGGGCGCGGAGCTCGAGGACGACGGCACGGTCCTCACCGTGCCGGGAGAGGGCACCTGGCGGCTGGACTACGCCACCAGCGCCGTGGTGATGACGCCCGAGGACGGCTTCGTGGGGGAGGCCACGCCGGTGGGGCTCACCGCCCGCGGCGTCTACGCCGACAACCCCGTCAGCGCCACCGTGCAGGCGATCTTCTCCCCGGTCACCGCCACGCCCCGCGACGACGAGGGACGCACCGCCCCGCAGACCCCGGTCACCGTGGACGTGCTGAGCAACGACACCGCCGGCAGCAGCTCGCAGCCGCTGGAGCCCGAGAGCGCGGAGATCAGCTCGCTCGAGGCGACCAACCTCTCCGAGCTCGAGAACGGCCGCGGCAAGCGTCTGCTGATCCCCGGGGAGGGCGTGTTCACCGTGGGCGTCAACGGCGCGGTGACCTTCACCCCCGAGGACGGCTTCACCGGCCGCACCACCCCGATCGACTACCACGTGCGCGACAGCGAGGGGATCCCCGCCCGCGCCACCCTCACGGTCGACGTGGACCCCGAGCTCGCCGCGGCCCCCTCGGCCCGGCCCGAGGTCAGCGGCATCAACAGCCTGCTGGTGGGGCTGATGCCCTCCTCGCCCGGCACCGCGATCCTCTTCGCCACGATCGTGCTGCTGCTCATCTTCGGCGGCGGCATCTCGCTGCTGATCGGCCTGCGCATGGAGAGCGACCGCCGCGCCTGGGAGGACTGACGGGATCAGCCGCCGGGCGGGCCGGGCGTGACCGGCCTCAGCAGCCCTCGGGCATCTCGACCGGCTCCTCGAGCGCGGCGGAGGCCTCCTCCTCGTCGACGAGGCCGGAGAATCCGTCCCCGATCAGCAGATCCACCGCCGTCCCCTCGCGGTCCTCGTCCAGGCGCAGCTGGGCATCCTCCAGCTGCGCCGTCACCGACTGCGCGGCGAGATAGCCCGCCGGGCCGTGGACGATGGTCGCGGCACCGCTGGACTGGCGGGTGTTGCCGGGATCCTCGACCGTGAAGCCGCGCTGCGCGAGGTCCTCGGAGACCGAGCCGGCCAGGCCGCTGCGGGAGGTGCCGTTCAGCACCGTCACGGTGACCTCGTCCGGGGGCAGGGGCACGGCCTCCGGCTCCGGGCAGGTGAGATCCACGGCGGCGGGGCCGAAGTCCTTCGGGGCGATCACGCCCGGCTCCGCGGAGGGCTCGCGCAGCTCTCCCACCGCGTACACGCCGGTGGCGATGAGGGCGACCGCCAGCAGCGAGAAGAACGCCAGCTGCGTCGCCCGGAGGCGCCGGGTCCGTCGCAGCCGCTGATCCCTCCGCCGGACGTCGTCGGCGGAACGGCCGTACGGGTGGGCGTCGCGGTGGGAGGAGGACATCTCAGTCCAGGGGGCGGTAGCGGATCCCGAAGGCGTCCAGGCGCGGCAGGTGCGCGCGCAGCCGCTCCTCGAACTCCTCCCAGCTCTGCTCCGGGGAGCCCCAGGCGCGCTCGGCCAGGGCGCACAGGCGCGGGAACGCCATGTACTGCACCTGCGCCGCATTCGGCATGTACTCGGTCCAGATCTGGCCCTGCAGGCCGAGGATCAGCTTCTCCTGCGCGTCCTCGAGCTTGCGGGGGCTGAACGCGGCGGTGTACACGTCCTTGAGCGTGGTGCGACCACCGATCGCGAGCGGCTCCTGCGCGGGATCGCCCTGGTAGTGGTCGAAGTAGAGGTGCTCGTTGTTCGCGATGATCGTCTGGAAGCCGCGCGAGGTGGAATCCTTCACCCCGTTGCCGTGGCGCCAGTTCATGATCACGGTGTCGTCGGGCAGGTGGCTCTCGAGCACCTCGTCCCAGGCGATGATCCGCTTGCCCTTCTCGGCGAGGACGTCCGCGGCGAACTGGGTGAAGCGGCCCTGGATCTCGGAGACGCGGGTGAGGCCCCACTCGTTCATGCGGGCGCGGGCGGCGGAGGAGCGCTCCCACTCCGTGCGCGGGCACTCGTCACCGCCGATGTGCACGTAGGGGGCGGGGAAGATGTCCGCCACCTGGGTGAGCACGTCCCGCAGGAAGTCGAACACCTCGTCGGAGACGCCGAGCACGTGGTCGGAGATGCCCCACACCTCGCGCACGCCGAGCTGCTGCTCGGGGAAGTTCCCCAGCTCCGGGTAGGCGGCGATCGCGGCCTGCATGTGCCCGGGCAGGTCGATCTCGGGCACGATCATGATGCCGCGCTTGCGGGCGTACTCGACGAGCCCGGTCAGCTCCTCCTGGGTGTAGAACCCGCCGTGGCGGGTGCCGTCGAAGGTCCAGGACTCCTCGTCGCCGCTCATGTGGCCCACGAGGGTCTGCTCGCGCCACGCGCCCACCTCGGTCAGGCGCGGGTAGCCCTTGATCTCCACGCGCCAGCCCTGATCATCGGTGAGGTGGAGGTGCAGCACGTTCAGGCGGTGCAGGGCGAGACCGTCGATGAGGGTCTCGATCTCCTCGACCGGCAGGAAGTGGCGGGAGACGTCCAGGTGCATGCCGCGCCAGGCGTGCTCGGGCCTGTCGGAGATCGTCACGCAGGGGATCGCGCCGTTCGCGCCGGTGACGATCTGGGCGAAGGTGTTGCGCCCGTCGGCCAGCGCCGCCTCGCTGCCGGCCGTGAGCGAGGCGCCGGTGGGCGAGATCGACAGCGCGTACTCGGTGGCGGGCAGGGCGTCGTTGAGCCCGACGGAGAGACCGTCCCAGGGATCGTTCGTCTCCCACGTGCCGTCCGACCACACGACGGACTGGGGGAGCGGGACGAGGGCGATGGGGTCGGGCATTGCTTCTCCTGGATGGACGGCGTCGACCATGAACCTCACCAGTCTGCCACGGAGACGCGCGTCACCGCGCGCCCGCTCCACGGATCGTCGGATGAATGCACGGGAGCCCGGTCGGCGTGGCCGACCGGGCTCCCTCACGTCGCCCTGCTCCTTCCCGTTGACGCTGTCGCGTCGAGCAGGCCGTCGTGGCCTTATATCCGTCTCCGGTGCGCTGAGCTGATCAGCGGTAGGTGACGAACACGTGCGGTGCGTTCCAGATGGAGCGCTCGACGACCTGCTGGCGCGAGCCGGAGGCGTCGATGATCTTGCCGTTGCCCACATAGATGCCCATGTGGCCGTAGTCGTTGCCGGTGAAGGCGACGAGGTCGCCGGGCTGCGCCTGCGACTTCGAGATGATCCGGCCGCCGAAGGTGTAGCCCTTCGCCGTCTTGCGGGGCAGGTTCATGCCCGCCTGGTTGTACGCGTAGTACACCAGCCCCGAGCAGTCGAAGCCGCTCGAGGGCGTGGAGCCGCCCCACTTGTAGCGGACACCCAGCTGCGAGCGCGCCGCGTTGATGGCGGCCTGCCCGTTGAGGTTGCTGCCGGTGCTGGGGGCGCTGGCCCCGCCGCCGCCACCACCGGAGATGCGCACGCCGCTGTTCAGCGCGTTCCACGTCTTCGGGCCGACCACGGTGTCCACGCCGATGCCGGCCGCGGACTGCAGGGCACGCACCGCCGAGCCGGTGGCGGAGCCGAAGACCCCGTCGACCGTCAGCGAGGCGCCGGCGCTGTTGAGCTGCTTCTGCAGGGTGGTCACGGCGGAGCCGCGATTGCCCTGGCGCAGCTTCGGCTGCGACCCGGTGGAGGGGGCCGAGGAGGAGGAACCGGTCAGCGCGTTCCAGGTCTTCGGGCCCACCACGCCGTCCACGCCGATGCGGGCGCTGGACTGACGGTTCTTCACGGCCCGCAGGGTCGCGGAGCCGAAGACGCCGTCGACCTTCAGCGAGGCGCCGTGGGCATTCAGGCGCTGCTGGAGGTAGGTCACGGCCGCGCCCCGCGCCCCGAGGCGCAGCTTGACGGACGTGTACTGGGACTTGGAGGCCGGGGCGGCGCTCGGAGCGACGCTCGGGATGGTGCCGGGGGCGGCGCTCGGGGCGACGCCGCGGACGGCTCCGACGGCCGAGGCGGCAGGCGCCTGGGCGGTGGCCGAGGCCCCTCCGGCGAGTGCGGCGGTCGCGGAGACGGCGCCGATGACGGCGGCGCCTCCGACACCCCGACCCACCGGGGCGGTGAGCCCTCGGTAATCGATCACGGCACGGCCGGGAGCCCGGTGCGTGCCTCGTGAAGATGTGCGGAACATCGGTGGCAATCTCTTTCTCCGTCGCCCCGCAGAATGTCGAGCGGCGTCCTGGAGGACGCGCGCGCGGGACCTGCGCCCGTCACCCAGGGAAGTGGAGGAAGCGACCGGGCCGGTGACGGGGAGGCGGCAGCCCGGTGAGTGCGCCCTGAGCTGGGGTAGCACCGCCTGCCACTGTATGTGCAGGGGTCGTGTGCTGTACGAGGGGGTTTAACGAGTGGCGTGCACGTCTTTGCGAAGATTTTGCTGAAATCCCTGAAGTTGCCTCGTGTTCCGCCGTGGTATGGAAGTTCCACTGTGGTAGTTACACAGTTGTTATTCAAAGGTGAAAAGGCGGCGCGACGCGACTCCGAAAAAGGATGTTTGTCGGCAATGTCCGAATTCGAACATGGCGGGTTCGCGACTGTTTCGGGCCGCCGGGAGCGCCGCTCGACGGAGGCTGCTCCGGCCCCGGGCGATGAAGAAGGGCCGTGGGATCGTCTCGCGATCCCACGGCCCTTCCCGGTGGTCGGGGTGACAGGATTTGAACCTGCGACCTTGCCGTCCCGAACGGCACGCGCTACCAAGCTGCGCCACACCCCGGTGGTGACTCGTCGGAACGTGTCACCGAGGAGAAACTTTAGCAGGCATCCCGGGTGCTCACCTCACCGGCGAGGGCTGCGGAGCCCGCAACGTGAGCAAGGTCGCCTCGGGCGGGGTGAGCAGACGATAGTTCGAGTACGGGCTCGCGCCCATGCCCGCGCTGACGTTCAGCGGCACCCCCTGCCAGGTGGACAGGCCGCGGGCCTGCCGGCGGGGGAGATCGCAGTTGGTCACCAGCGCGCCGATCCCCGGCAGGCGCAGCTGCCCGCCGTGGGTGTGGCCCGCGAGCACGAGATCCGCGCCGTCGGCGATGAAGGAGTCCAGCACCCGCCGGTACGGCGCATGCGCCACCCCCAGGTGCAGCACCTTGCCGTGCACGGGCGGCGGCGGGGCCTCCGCCGCCGCGGGCATCTCGTCGAGCTCGAGATGCGGATCGTCGACGCCGACCAGGCGCACCTCGAGGCCGCCCAGCTCGATGCGGGCCCGCGCGTTGGTGAGGTCCTTCCACCCGTGCGCGGAGAGCCGCTCGGCGAGCTCGCCGACGGGCAGAGTCGGCTCCTTCGGATCCGTCATGCCCTCGGGCCGGGGGTCCGGCAGCAGGTAGCGGGCCGGGTTCTTCGGCATCGGCTCGAACATGTCGTTCGAGCCCATGACGAAGGCGCCGGGGCGGCGCAGCAGCGGGTCCAGGGCCCTGGCGAGCACCGGGATCGCGGCGGCGGAGGCGATGTTGTCCCCGGTGTCGATCACCAGGTGCGGCCGCAGCAGCGCGAGGTGCTCGAGGAAGTCGAGCTTGCGCTGCTGCTCGGGCAGCAGGTGGATGTCGCTGATGTGCAGGATCCGGATCGTGCGGGTGCCGGGCGGCAGGATCCGCAGCTCGACCTCGCGCAGCGTGTACCGGTGGATCTCGACGTGGCGCGCCCACAGGTGCGCCGCGGCCGCGGCACCCAGGCCGAGCGCGCTCGCGGCGCCCGCGGCCGCGAGAGCGGGCCGCACCTCATTCACCCCCGGTGGACTGGCGGATGACCACGGTCTCGCCCTCGGGCAGGTCGGTGCCCGGGGTGGGGTCCGTGCCGATCACGTACCACTGGCCCACGTCATCGTTCTTCTCGCGCTTGACCTCGTGCTTGTAGCCGGCCGCCTCGATGGTGGCCTCGGCCTCGCTGAGCACCATGCCGGAGACGTCGGGGACCACGCCCTTCTCGGCGCTCTCGCCCGCCGCGGTCTTCGTCGAGGCCGGGGCGGAGGGGAACGACTCGCTGGGCAGGTCCTCATGCACCCGGGTCATGTACTCCTGCCAGGTGGGCAGGGAGACCGTGTTGCCCCAGACGCTGCCCTTGCGGAGCATGTCGCCGTCGACCGCGAAGCCGCCGGGGCGCGCGTTCGCCTGCGGGTGGCCGAACCACACCGCGGTGGACATCTGGCGGGTGAAGCCCACGTACCAGGTGTGGAACTGAGAGCCGGAGGTGCCGGTCTTGCCGCCGGCCGGGTGGCCCTCGATGGTCTTGCCCTTGCCGGTGGCCTTCGGGTCCTCGAGGTCCTGCTGGAGCGTCCATGCCATGACGTCGGCGACGTCCTTGTCGACCGCCTGGTGGCAGTCGGCGCCGGAGACGTCCATCGGGTCGCCGTTGCGGTCGGTCACCTCGGTGATCGCCTGCGGCGTGCAGTAGGTGCCGCCCGAGGCGTAGGTCGCGTAGGCGGCGGCCATGTCGAGCGCGGAGATGCGCAGCTCGCCGAGGACCACCACGGAGGGTGCGAGCTCCGTGCCGTACATCTCCTCGATCGGCATCTCCCAGGTGGACGGGTCGTAGGGGTTGTACGTCGCGGGGATGACGCCCACGTCGCGAGCGGTCTCGGCGATGTCGCACAGGTCGAGCTGGCGCGCCATGTTGGCGTACGAGGTGTTGATCGAGAACTTCGTCGAGTTCAGCACGGACTCCATCGGGGCGATCCGCACCGAGACGGCGTTGTCCGGGTTGTAGCCCGGGCGCTCGCGCCAGGCGCCGCTGGAGAGGCACTTGGCGGGGAAGTTCGGCATCGTCTCGCGCTTCGTGCTCACCCGGTCGTCGATGCTGTGGCCCGTCTCGAGCCACTCCTGCAGCACGAACGGCTTGAAGGTCGAGCCGACGGGGAAGCCGCTGCCGCCGCCGAGGGCCTGGGGCACGTTGTAGTTGATCGCGGTCTCGCCCGGCTCGACCTCCTGGTGCGGATTGAACGAGCGGTTCTCGGCCATCGTGAGGATGTTGCCCGTGCCGGGCTCGACGGTGACGATCGAGTGGCCGAAGCCGTGTCCGGCATCGCCGGGGACCTTGCGCTCGAGGATGTCCACGGCCTCCTCCTGGGTGGAGGGGTCCAGGGTGGTGCGGATGGTGAGGCCGCCGCCGTAGAGCAGCTTGCGACGCTCCTCGTAGGTGGGCGCGAAGTCCGGGTCGTTCAGCAGCGAGCGCGTCACGTAGTCGCAGAAGAAGCCGCTGGTGCCGGCGTCGGCGCAGCCGGCCCGCACGTCCTTGATGTCGAGCATGTCCTCGACGGGCTGCTCGGTGTACTCGTCGAACTCCTCGTCGGTGACGTAGCCCTCGCGGCGCATGTCGGCGAGCACCTCGTTGCGGCGCTTCTGGCCCGCCTCGGGGTGGGAGACCGGGTCGTACTGGTTGGGGCCGTTGGTGATGCCCGCCAGGAGTGCGGCCTCGCCGGGGTTGAGCTCCGCGGCGCTCTTGGAGAAGTAGTGCTGGGCGCCGGTCTCCACGCCGTACTGCGAGGGGCCGAACTGCGCGACGTTGAGGTAGGCGTTGAGGATCTCGTCCTTGCTCCACTGCTTCTCGAGGGAGATGGCGAGCTTCGCCTCGCGCAGCTTGCGGCCGTAGGTCTGCGCGGTCGCCTCGAGCTGGTCCTCCTGGTCGCCGCGCTGCACGGCGTCCATCAGGAGGGCGTTCTTCACGTACTGCTGGGTGAGGGTGGAGCCGCCCTGGGTGGCGCTGCCGGCCGCGTTGGAGGCGAGGGCGCGCACCATGCCCTTGGGGTCGATGCCGCCGTGCTCGTAGAAGCGGCGGTCCTCGACGGCGATCACCGCGTGCTGCATGTTCTCGTCGATCTCCTCGAGCGGGACCATGATGCGGTTCTCGGTGTAGAAGGTCGCCAGCAGCGAGCCGTCCGCGGCCTCGATGCGGCTCGCCTCGTTCAGCGGATCGACCTCGAGCTCGCTGGGGTAGGACTCGAACAGGTCCACGCCGTCCTCGGCGACGGCCGAGCCTGCGGAGACCACCGGCAGGAAGAATGCTGCGAGCAGAACCCCCGCGAGAGCGGAGACGGCGAGCATCCCGAGCAGCAGGTAGAGGGTCTGCAGCAGGGCGACGGGCAGGGAGCGACCGGAGCTGGACGCGGACGTGGTGCGGGCCATGCTCACACAGTACGGGGCCGCGAGGACCGGAGGCCATGAGGCATGCCACGAGCGCGGAATCTTCACGAAGCCGAGTCCTGCTCGTGATGCACAGTGCTGCGGCGGGGCGTCGTCCGTGAGGCGGCACGGCGGGCGACCGGCCGACGCGGAGGCCGGGCGACGGGGGGCACGCAGCCGGCGGATCGGCACCCTTTATCACGACCTGCGGCCCGGCTGTCGGATTCCTCCGCGTTTTGCACTGTGGCGACCGTCTCCATACAGTAAGGGGCATGTACGGATCAACGTCGATTCGGGACCTGGGAAGGGGACTGGAATGACCATTGGGGGAGCTCCCGCCATCACCACCACCGACTCCAGCTGGGCCACGCGCGGTGCCTGCGTGAACATGGAGCCCGACGGGTTCTTCGTGCAGGGCGCCGAGCAGCATGCGGTGAAGGTCGCCTGCGGGGGATGCCCGGTGCGCACCGAATGCCTCGCCGACGCCCTCGACAACCGCGTCGACTTCGGGGTGTGGGGCGGGATGACCGAGCGCGAGCGCCGCCGGCTGCTGCGCCGCCACCCCGACGTGAGCGACTGGGGAGCCCTGCTGCGCCGCGCCGCCCAGGAGGCCGTGGGGAGCTGAGGGGCGACGGCCGCGGGACCGTCGGCTCCCCATGCCGGCGCGCTCGCCCCGGTAGGCTCGCCCCATGAGCACCATGACCCGCTGGGAGTACCTGACCGTTCCGCTGCTGATCCACGCGACCAAGCAGATCCTCGACAACTACGGCGAGGAGGGCTGGGAGCTGGTCCAGGTCGTGCCGGGCCCGAACCCGGAGAACCTGGTCGCCTACCTCAAGCGCCCGCTGAGCGAGGGCTGAGACGGTGGCTGCTGAGACGGGCGCGAGCGCCCGCGTCCGCGCACGGCTGGAGGAGCTGGGGCTGGCCCTGCCCGCCGTCGCCGCACCGGTCGCCGCCTATGTGCCGGCCGTCGCGAGCGGGAACCAGGTCCACACCTCCGGCCAGCTGCCCTTCGTCGACGGCGCACTGCCGCTGAGCGGCAAGGTCGGCGCCGCCGTCACCCAGGAGCAGGCGGCCGAGCTGGCCGCCACCTGCTGCCTCAACGCCCTCGCCGCGGTCGAGAACCTGGTGGGCGACCTGGACCGCGTGGTCCGGATCGTCAAGCTCACCGGCTACGTCGCCTCCGACCCCGCCTTCACCGCACAGCCCGCCGTGATCAACGGTGCCAGCGAGCTGCTCGGCGCCGTGTTCGGAGACGCCGGGGCGCATGCGCGCTCCGCCGTGGGCGTGGCCGTGCTGCCGCTGGATTCGCCCGTGGAGCTCGATCTGCTGGTGGAGCTCGACGGCCCGTCCGTCGCAGGCGACTGAGCGACGCCATGGACGAGCAGTCCCCGCAGCGCGAGCCCGGCGCACCCGCCGTCGAGCTGATCGCGGTCCGGGCGCAGAATCCCGGGCCGATGACGCTCAACGGCACCAACAGCTACGTGCTGCGGGACGGGGACCAGGTGTGGGTCGTCGACCCCGGTCCCCGGGATCCCGAGCACCTGGCCGCGCTGCTGCTCCGCTGCGGTCCCGAGTCCCGGCCGCAGGGCGTGCTGGTCACGCACCGGCACCTCGACCACACGGCCGGGGCCGCCACCCTCGCACGGCAGCTCGCCGCCCGCAGCGGCCTCGAGGTGCCGCTGTGGGCCGCGGACCAGGCCGCCGTGCCCGGCTCCCGGCCGCTTCCCGCGACCCTCGAGGGCGACCACGGCACCGTGGGGCACGTGATCCACCTGCCGGGGCACACCTCCGACTCGGTCGGCGTGCTCGTCGACGGCGGGCGCCTGCTCAGCGGCGACACGCTGCTCGGCGGCTCCTCCACCGTGATCATGCCGCAGGACGGCGGCTCCCTCACCGACTACCTCCAGTCCCTCGCGATCCTGCGCGCCATGGCCCTGGACGGCCGCATCGGCTCGATCCACCCCGGCCACGGCCCTGTCTACGAGACGCCGCTGGAGGTGCTCGAGGCGATCGAGCAGGCCATCGAGCACCGCAACGAGCGGATCGACCAGGTGCGCCGGGCCCGCACCGCGGGAGTGCTCACCATCGACCGGCTGCTGCGCGTCGTCTACGGCGCAGACCTCTCCGAGCCGCTGGCCGAGGCCGCCCGCTGGAACCTCCGCGCCGCCCTCGACCACCTCGCCGAGGACGGCTGAGGCACCCTCCACGGGGCATGCCGCCCAGGCCTCGCCGGGCGCGCCGGGGTGGGGGCGCCGGGGTGAGGGACGACAAAACCCCCGATTCCGTCCATGCAGGGACGGCATCGGGGGTCTCGTCACGGGTGGCGGGGCCCGCCACAGCTCAGCGGTGCTGAGCGGTTCGCCAGCGGCACCCCGGCCTGCCTCGCGAGCGCTTCCCGTCCCACCGGCGCTTCCTGCCGCTCCGGCGTTGCAGTTGTGCGCTGTGCACCGGTCCGGATGCCGGTCACCGGTGCACAGCGCACAACTGCAGAACTCGCTCCGGCCGGCGAGGCCGGGCCGGGCCTGCGGGGCAGGCCGACGAGGCGGGGCTGGTGGGGCGAGCCCGGCCCTCACGTGGCCGGGCTGCTGCCCGCGGGGATGTCAGCGGGCGCGGCGGCGCAGACGCTCGACGTCGACGATGAGGACCGCGCGGGCCTCGAGCCGGATCCAGCCGCGGGAGGCGAAGTCCGCCAGGGCCTTGTTGACCGTCTCGCGGGAGGCGCCGACCAGCTGGGCGAGCTCCTCCTGGGTGAGGCCGTGGGCGACCATCACGCCGTCGTCCGTCTGCCGGCCGAAGCGCTGGGCGAGGTCCAGGACGTTCTTCGCGACGCGGCCGGGCACGTCGGCGAAGACCAGATCCGCGAGGGACTCGTTGGTCTTGCGCAGGCGGCGGGCGAGCGAGGCGAGGAGGTGGCGACCCACCTCGGGGCGCTGCGCGAGGACCCGGTACAGATCCTGCTGCGAGAGCGAGTACAGGGTCGACTCCGCGACCACCGTGGCGGTCGCGTTGCGCGGCGCCGGATCGAACAGCGAGAGCTCGCCGAGGGTCTCCCCGGGGCCGAGCACGGCCAGCAGGTTCTCGCGGCCATCTCCCGAGGCGTGACCCACCTTCACCTTGCCCGAGCCGATGATGAACAGACGATCGCCCGGATCTCCCTCGCGGAAGATGATGGCGCTGCGGTGGTAGTCCTCCTGCTTCATCGACGCCAGCACGGCCTGCTTGCCGTCCTCGTCGAGCGCAGCGAACAACGGTGATGACCGTACGATGTTCTCGTCCACGGAACCTCCTGAGTGTGGGGCCCCGAGAGTCGGGACCGTGCTGTGCTACTCCTGTGGCGGGCACCACTTTGAGCGGTGGCGACCATCACATGATGGTCAAACACTACCGTGCCGAGGCTGTGCGGTCCCATCACACGGGGGAGGAGGAGCATTCTCGATGTCCATGTCTACCCCTCGAAGCACGGATCTGCCACGTCCCGCGGGCCCCGCCGACGCGTCGCGCGTCGCGTCCCGACTCGCCGCTCTCCACGCCGAGGCGCGCACCGAGCTCGACCATCGCGACGCTTTCGAACTCCTGGTCGCGACGGTGCTCTCGGCGCAGACCACCGATGTGCGCGTCAACCAGGTCACCCCCGAGCTGTTCTCCCGGTGGCCGGACCCGGCCGCGCTCGCCGCTGCGGACGAGGGGGCTGTCACCGAGGTGGTCCGTCCGCTGGGGATGGGTGCCACTCGGGCGCGTCGCCTCATCGGCCTGGCCCAGGGTCTGCTCGCCCGCCATGGCGGGGAGGTGCCCGATGATCAGGCCGCCCTCGAGGCGCTGCCCGGGGTGGGGCGCAAGACCGCGCACGTGGTGCGCGGCGCCTGGTTCGGGCACTCGCTGCTCGCGGTGGACACCCACGTCGGCCGTCTCGCCCAGCGCCTGGGCTGGACCACCGCCACCACCCCGCGCCGCGTCGAGGAGGACGTCGTGGCACGGGTGGAGGCCGACGGCACCGGTGCACCGGAGGAGGACCTCACGATCCTGGGCCTGCGGCTGATCCTCCACGGCCGGCGCGTGTGCACCGCCCGGGCTCCCCGCTGCGGGCAGTGCGCGCTCGTGGACCTGTGTCCGCGGGAGGGGGTGGCATGAGCGAGCGACAGCGCCGGGCCGCCGGAGCCGATGCGCCGGACCTGCCCGCAGGCGCCGGCTTCCTCGCGCCGCTGGCCGACCGCGCACGGCGCGGTGACGTGCTGGTGGATCCGCAGCCGGATCCGCGCGCGCCGCAGCTGCCCGACGGCGAGGTGCGCCGCAGCGCCGTGCTGATCCACATCGCCGGCACCGGCCTGGACGACGCCGCGCTCGTGCTCGAGGAGCGCGGCCACGCGCTGCGCTCACAGCCCGGACAGTTCTCCCTCCCCGGCGGCGGGCGCGACGCGACAGACCGCGACGACGTGCACACCGCCCTGCGGGAGGCGGAGGAGGAGACCGGCCTGGACCCGGCCGAGGTGCTGGTGCTCGGCGCCTTCGCCCCGATCCCCATGCCCTGGCGCGTACAGGTGGTGACCCCGGTGCTGAGCTGGTCCCCGGCAGCACCGCCGCTGGGGGTGCAGGACCCGATCGAGGTGGAGCGCCTGGTGTGGGCGCCGCTGACGGGGCCGGGCTCCCTCACCGACCCCGCGCACCGGCTGTACGGCAGGCTCACCGGCTTCGGCGTCGGCCCCGCCTTCGATCTCCCGCGCGACGCCTTCGTGTGGGGGTTCACCGCGATGATCCTCGAGAAGGTGCTCACGGGGCTCGGCCTGGACCCGGTGCCGCCCACCGCCCCGGTGCGCGAGATCCCGCCCGAGCGGCGCCGCTGAGGGCCCGATGGCCGTCTCCGTCGCGCTGCGCCCGTCGCGCTGCGTCCGCCGCGCCCGCGCCATCGCCAGGCCCCTCACGGGCGTTGCGTCGGCCGCGTCGCGCAGGACCCGCCCCTGCACTGCGGTGGCCGGGGTCACGCCCGCGGAATCAGCTCGCCATGAGGTGGTGCGGGCACGATAGACTCGAGTGTTGCCGGACGGTCTCCGGCAGCCCCTCGGGGTGGATGCGGAGCGACCGGCACGGAGGCTCCGCCCGCGCCTCGGAGAACCAGTACCCGCAGACCGATGAGCAGCAGACAAGGAATGGGATCCAGGTGCCACGCGGCAAGGTGAAGTTCTACGACGCCGAGAAGGGCTTCGGCTTCATCCTCGATGACGAGGACGGTCAGAGCGTCTACGTGCATGCCACGAACCTGCCCGACGGGGTCACGACCCTCCGCCCGGGGACCCGGGTGGACTTCGACATGGTCGACGGCCGCCGCGGCCCCCAGGTCCTCGCCCTGCAGCTGCTCGAACCTGCTCCCTCGATCAGCCGCGCCCGGCGCCAGAAGCCCGACGAGATGGCGGGCATGGTCGAGGATCTGATCCGTCTGCTCGACGACGCCTCGAACGGCCTGCGCCAGGGCCGCTACCCCGATCGAGGCCACTCGCAGAAGATCGCCACCGTTCTCCGTGCCGTCGCCGACAACTTCGAGGCCTGACTCCATGACGTCATCGACCACCGCCCCCCGCCGCGCCCGCACCTCCCGCCCCAAGCTGGATGCGATCGCGGCCGAGGCCGTCGAGCTCGCCCGCGAGGCGCTGCTCGAGGTCACCGAACCCGGCCAGGTCGGTGAGCACCTGCGCGTCGAGGCCAGCGGTGAACGACTGGTCACCCACATCTTCGACTGCACCATGCCCGGGTACCGCGGCTGGTCCTGGGTGGTCGTGCTGGTGCGCGCCTCGCGCGCCAAGGCCGCCACGGTCGCCGAGACCGCGCTGCTGCCGGGCGACGACGCGATCCTCGCCCCGGAGTGGGAGCCCTGGTCCGAGCGGCTGAAGCCCTCGGACGTCGGCGCCGACGATCTGCTGCCCTACCGCGAGCACGACGAGCGCCTCGAGGAGGGCTACGAGGCCACCGGCGACGAGGACGCGGATCGCGTCGCCCTGTGGGAGCTCGGCCTGGGCCGCGCCCGCGTGCTCTCCCCGGAGGGTCGCAGCGAGGCCGCCGAGCGCTGGATCGCCGGCGAGTTCGGCCCGCGCCAGACCTCCGGCCGCGGCCGTCGCGGCACCGTCGCGGCCAACTGCACCAGCTGCGGCTTCTTCGCGAAGCTCGCCGGCTCGCTGCGCCACGAGTTCGGGGTGTGCACGAACGAGTGGTCCCCGGCCGACGGGCGCGTGGTGCACCTGAACTACGGCTGCGGCGCGCACTCGGAGACGGGCCAGCTGGACGAGGATCGCGAGATCCCGCGCAGCCAGGGCGTGATCGTCGACGAGCTCGACGTGGAGATCGACAAGGATGCCCCCGCCGAGGCCCCGGCAGGTGACGCGCCGGCCGAGGGCACGCCCGCCGAGCAGAAGCCGGTGGGCGAGAAGCCCGCCGAGGAGACCCCGGTGGACGAGGTTCCTGAGGCGGACTCACCCGAGGACTGAGCTCCCCGCCCGCTGCAGGCACCCCGCCCGGCCCGGCCCCGCGGCTAGCGGAGGGAGACGGCGATGCGGGAGAGGAGCGCCTCGATCGCGAGCAGCGGGGGCACGTTCCCGCTGATGCGATCCCGGGCCTCCTGCACCGCCTCGAGAAGACCGAGCGTGATCTTCCCGGAGCCGTGCCCGGCCGCGTCCTCGATCTCGCCGGCCACCTCGAGGTTCACCAGCTCCGCGGCGGTGCCGAGCTGCCGGCTCAGCACGTCGCGCAGCACCGAATGCGCGTCCAGCAGGTAGCGGTCCAGCACGTCGCGGACCAGCCGCGTCTGGCGCCGCTTCGCATCCTCCTCGAGCTGACGCACCTGAGAGCGCAGCGACGGCGGCACCTTGCCGTCGTCGATGCCCGCGGAGCGCAGGAAGCGCTCCTTCTCCTCCGCGGCGACCACGTCCGCATGCTCCTTCGCCTCCGCGGTCGCGCGATCCACGAGACCCTGGGCGGCGAGCACCGCCTGCCCGGTGCCCCGCAGCGAGAGCAGGGTGCGGGCCGAGTCCTCGCGCGCCGCGAGCGCCCCCTCCTGGGTGGCATAGCGCAGCGCCAGGCCGATGTGGCCCTGCGCGGCGCGGGCCGCGCGCACGGCGAGCTGCTCGTCGATCCCGTCGCGACGGCGCAGCAGATCCGCGACCACCGCCGAGGAGGGCACCGCGAGCGTCACCAGGCGGCAGCGGGAGCGGATGGTGGGCGCCAGATCCTCGGCGGAGGGGGCGCACAGCATCCACACCGTCGCCGGGGGCGGCTCCTCGATCGACTTCAGCAGCACGTTGAAGGTGCCGGCGCTCATCCGATCCGCGTCCTCGATGATCACCACGCGCCGGTTGCCGGTGGCGGGGGCGCGCTGTGCCGTCATCACCAGCGCGCGCACCTCCTCCTTCGCGATCGAGAGCTTGTCCGTCGCGACGACGGTGACATCCGGGTGCGTGTTCGCGAGCGTGGTGCGGCAGGCGCGGCACTGGCCGCAGCCCGTGCCCTGCTCGCACTGCAGCGTGGCGGCGAAGGCCCGCGCCGCGGTGGAGCGTCCGGAGCCGGGCGGTCCCGTGACCAGCCAGGCCTGGGCGAGGGAGCCCTCCGGCGAGGCGGCGCGGCGGAACTGGGCGACGGCGGCCTCCTGGCCGACGACGTCGGCCCACACCCCGCCGGCCGGTGCCGTCGGGGCTCCGGGGGCGGTGCCGGTCGCGGTCACTGCTCGTCCCGATGGCGAGGCGGCGGCAGGGGCTCGAACGTCGGGTCGAACAGGCTCAGCACCTCGCCGACGGCCGCGAGCACCTGGTCGTGGACCTCCTCGGGGGGAAGGGTCCCGTCGATCACCGCGTAGCGCTCCGGATCCGCCTGGGCGAGGTCGAGGAACTCCCGGCGCACCGCCTCATGGAACTCCAGGCCCGCCGACTCCAGCCGGTCCCGGCCCGCGGAGCCGCGGCGCTCGTCGAGGGTCTGCGGGGGGACGTCCAGCAGGATCGTGCGGTGGGGGAGGAGGCCGTCGACCGCCCACAGCGAGAGGGTCGTGATCTCCTCGGCGTCCAGCTCGCGCCCCGCGCCCTGGTAGGCGACCGAGGAGTCGAGGTACCGGTCGCCGAGCACCAGGCCGCCGCGGGCGAGATGCGGGCGCACCACGGTGGAGACGTGATGGGCGCGATCGGCGGCGTACAGCAGCGCCTCGGCGCGCACGTCGACGTCCTCCCCGTGCAGCAGGAGCTCGCGGATGCTCTCGCCCAGCGCGGTCCCGCCCGGCTCCCGGGTGGTGAGGATCAGATCCTCGGCGACGGAGCGCTCGGTGACCAGATGGTCGTGCAGCAGCTGCATCTGCGTGGACTTCCCGGCGCCATCCCCTCCCTCGAAGGAGATGAACACTCCGCGGCGGGGCGGATGCGGGGCGGGGATCCGCAGCCCGCGCACGGTCTCGACGAGGCTCATGCCGGCTCCTCCCCGGGGTAGACCACGCCGAGGGCCGCACGCATCGCGTCCATCGTGCCCATCACGCTGAGGGTGTCCTCCCAGCTCATCAGCGGGGACTCCAGCTCGCCCGCCGTGATCCGTCGGGCCGCCTCGGCGATCTCGTAGGCCATCCCGTCCCCGGGGTCCCCCGGATGCTCGACGGAGGCGCTGCGGCCGTCCAGGAGCGTGACGGTCAGGGTGCTCGGGGCGAAGAACGCGCCGGAGAGGCGGGCCGAGCCCAGGGTGCCGCTGACCACCGCCTCGGTGGGGGTGCGGGCGCGCAGGGTCGCGGACAGCCGTGCCCGGCCCCCGGTCTCGCCGCGCGCGAGCAGAGCGATGTACGCATCGACACCCGTCTCGGTGAGGTCGCCGCGCACCGCGAGCTCGCCGAGATCGCCCAGCACCATCTGCGCGAAGGAGACCGGGTAGACCCCGAGGTCGAGCAGAGCGCCGCCGCCCAGCTCCGGGGCGTACATGCGGTGGGCCGGATCCAGCGGGAAGGACTGGCCGTGGTCCGCAGCGACCTCCACGACCTCGCCGAGCAGGCCGTCGGCCAGGATCTGGCGCAGCACGTCGTACTGCGGCAGGAACCGCGCCCACATCGCCTCCATCGCGAACACGCCGCGCTCGCGGGCGAGGTGCAGCAGATCGCGGGACTGCGCGGTGTTCAGGGCGAAGGCCTTCTCCACCAGCACCGGGACCCCGGCCTCGAGGACGGGCCGGGCCAGCTCATGATGCTGCGCGTGCGGGGACGCGATGTAGACGGCGTCGAGACCGCCCCGCTGCAGCATCTCCTCCACCGAATCGCCGGAGTGCTCGATGCCGTGGGTCGCGGCGAACTCGGCGGCCCGCTGCGCGGAGCGGGAGACGACGGAGACCACGCGGGACGCGGTGGCACGATGCGCGGTCGCCGTGAACTGGCCGGCGATGTGCCCGGGGGAGATCACTCCCCACCGCAGCCCGGGGGCGGCCGACGGTGCGGGGACGGTGGAGTCGGGAAGGGCCAGGGGCGGCGTCGCCCCGTGGCCGCGAGGCTCGTCGTTCTCGGTCATGGGTCCAATCTACCGAGCGTCCCCGACACCGCGGTGGTGTCGGGGACGCTGTGGAGGGAGGTACGCCGAGGGCGCAATCGGGCACCACCGGCCGCAATCGGGCGGAAACGGGCGCCGACGGCGCCGGACGGCTACCCCTTCACCGAGCCCGCCGTCATGCCGCGCACCAGGAACCGCTGCAGGGAGAAGAACACGATCATCGGGATCACCATCGAGATGAAGGCGCCGGCGGTGAGGACCTCGGCCCCCTCGCCCTGCGTGCCGAGCATCTGCTGCAGGTTCACGATGATCGTCTTGTTCGCGCCGCCGCCCAGGAACAGCTTGGCGATGAGCAGGTCGTTCCACACCCACAGGAACTGCAGCGTGGCGAAGGCGGCGATCGCCGGGGAGGACATCGGTGCCACCAGGCGCCAGAACGTCTGGAAGTGCGAGGCCCCGTCGATCTTCGCGCTCTCCACGACCGAACCCGGCAGGGTGGTCATGTAGTTGCGCAGGATGTACACCGCCAGCGGCATGCCGAAGCCGGTGTGCAGCATCCACACCGCCACGAACTGCCCGTTGATCCCCAGACCGCGCGGGCCCAGCATGTCGAGCATCGGCTGGAACGCCACCTGGATCGGCACCACCATCAGCGCGACGATGACGATGAACAGCACGTCCTTGCCGGGGAACTGGATGAAGGTGAACGCGTAGGCGGCGAAGGCCGCGAACATGATCGGCAGCACCGTCGCCGGCACCGCCACCACCACCGAGTTGATCAGGGAGCTGGTGGTGGAATCATCCGTGAACACCTGGAGATAGTTGTCGAACGTCCAGCCGCCGTTCCAGGGGGCGGTCCACCAGCCCGTGGAGGCTGCGGCCTCGCGGCTGCGCAGGCTCGTGATCAGCAGGCCGAGCGTCGGGACCGTCCACAGCAGGGCGAGGATCGGCATGGCGATCATCGCGAGAGGGGAGCGCTTGCGCCCGTCCTTCATGGTGCCCTTCATCGGTTCGCCTCCTGCTGCCTGAAGCTCTTGACCTGGTAGACGAGGATCGGCAGCACCAGGATCAGCAGGACGACCACGATGGCCGAGGCCTGCCCGGCCTGCTGATCGGTGAACAGCTTCCGGAAGAAGAGGTTCGCGATCACGTCGGAGTCGTACAGACCGTTCGTGGTGACGTAGATCAGGTCGAACACCTTCAGCACCAGGATCAGCACCGTGATGAGCACGGCGATGAGCGTGGGCCGCACCTGCGGGAAGATGATCTGCCAGAAGATGCGCGCCTCGCTCGCGCCGTCCACGCGACCGGCCTCGACGGTGTCCTCGGGGACGCTCTTGATCGCCGAGCTGATGAGCACCATCGCGAAGCCCGTCTGCAGCCAGATGAGGATCACCATCAGCGCCATCGAGTTCAGGCGCGCGGTGTCGATCTGGTACCAGGGCTGCGGGTCGCCTCCGAGGGCGGTGATGATGGCGTTGAGCAGTCCGGTCTGTGCGGAGCCGGGGGCGCTGTAGTTGTACACCAGCCCCCAGATCGTCGCGGCGCCGACGAAGCTGATCGCCATCGGCAGGAAGATCAGCGACTTCGCGGAGTTCTCGCCCGTGGGGGAGAGCTTGTCCGCCAGCACCGCCACGGCCAGGCCGAAGGCGACGGTCACCACCGGGACGATGAGGATCCACAGCAGGTTGTTCACCAGCGTCGACCAGAAGTGGCCGCTGGAGAAGATCGCCTTGTAGTTCGCCAGCCCCACCCAGGCGGTGGAGTCGTCGTTGGCGAAGGAGTACACGATCGTCTGCACCGTCGGGTACAGCAGGAACAGCCCGATGAGGCTGAACCCGGGCAGGAGGAACGCGTAGGGGATGAGCCCGGCGGAGAACCGCGCGGGGAAGCCCTCGATGCAGATGTTCAGGAAGTAGAAGAACACCACCGCCCCGCCGATGCCGACCACGAGGCCGAGGATCCCGATGAGGATTCCCGAATGCGCGAACCAGCCGGGGAAGTAGGCGAAGGCGAGGAAGGCGTTGCAGATGAACCAGGCGATCACGGCCATCCCGACGATGCCGACGAGCACGCGCACCGGGCGGGCGGAGCCGCGCTTGGCGTCCTCGACCTCCGTCGGGGCCGGGCCGGAGGGGTCGTCGTACCGGGTCACGGGCGCGGCAGTCACTGCGGCCACCCGTTCTCGATCTCGTCGCAGACCTCCTGGGAGGTCTTCGCGCCCTGCAGCCACTCGACCATGCCCTTCCAGAAGGAGCCGCTGCCCACGGACGTCGGCATGAGGTCGGAGCCGTCGTAGCGGAACACCGCCGCCTCCGAGGCGATCGCGGCGACCTGGCGGGTGATCTCGTCGGAGTAGTGCGACTGGTCGAAGGTGCGGTGGGGGCTGAGCCAGCCGCCGGCCTCGGCCCATTCCTTCCCGAACTCGTCCGAGCTGAGGAACTCCATCACCGCGACGGTGTCGTCGTTGAGAGTGAACAGGGCGGCGAGGTCGCCGCCGCCGAGGATGGGCTGGCCGTCGAAGCCGCCGTCCCAGGTGGGCATCGCGTAGACGCCGACCTCCTCGTCCATGTTCTCCTGGATGTCCTCGGGGAAGAATCCGGTGACGAAGTTGCCCTGCCGCACGAGCATCGCCTTCGGCGGGTCGTCGAACAGGGCCAGCGGCGCCTCCGAGAAGGGCAGGTTGATGATCGTGTCGGTGCCGCCGAGCACGTTGCCCTCGCCCTTGAGCAGGTCGCCGACGATCTCGAAGACCTCCACCACCTCGTCCGCGTTGAAGGGGATGCGGTGCTTGACCCAGTCGTCGTAGACCACCGGGCCGTGCACCCGGAGCATGAACTCCTCGATCCAGTCCGTGCCCACCCAGCCGGTGGCCTGGTCGGCGCCCCAGCCGTCGGACCACGGGGTGAGACCGTCGGCCTTCATCTGGTCGGTGATCTCGTAGAGCTCCTGCATGGTGGCGGGCTCGGTGGCGTAGCCGGCCTCCTCGTACGCCTTCTTCGGGTACCACAGGAGCGATTTGCAGGCCATGCGCATCGGCGCGCCGTAGACGCGCCCCTGCATCCGGGCGGAGTCGAGGAAGCCGGGGATGAGGGTCGAGTTCAGCTCGTCGTAGTCCAGGAACACGTCGATCGGGGTGATCATCCCCTTCCCGGCGAGGTCGAACATGCCGCCGGGCTGCGGGAAGAGTGCGATGTCCGGGGCGTCGCCCGCGCCGGCGCGCTGCTGGATCGTGTTGGTGAAGTCGGTGTCCGGGGTGTAGGCGATCGTGATGCCGGAGTCGGATTCGAAGTCCTCGAGCGAGGCGAGGAAGGCCTCCTGCTCCTGGCCGCCGAAGGCGCCGAGGATGCTCACCGTGCCGGAGCCGGGGGTGTCGCCCGGGGTGTAGCGCTCGACCGGACCACCACCCCCGCCGCCCGAGGGGCTGGGGTTCTGCAGGCATCCGGTCATCCCCAGTGCCGCGGTGGCCGCGGCACCTGACATGACTGCACGTCGACTGAGGCGTCGGTTCATCGTCACTCCTTCGTGAGTCCGCAGTGCTGCGTTCACTCTAGGCCGAAACCGCAGGTAGTGATAGCAATCACGGTCTCGCGGCGCGGCCGATGCCGCGCTGTGACCCTCCGTGCTCGGAAATGACCGTTTCAGAACGATTCGTCCCTGAATCGCGCATGTCGGGGTGACGGGGTCCCGCCAGGCGAGCGGTCGAGGTCGGCGCGCTGCTCATGCCTGCCGGGCGTTCGTGCGTTTGCGGATCCGCAAACGCACGAACGGAGGGGCACTGGTGTCGACGGGCACTGGCGCCGGCGGGTGCTGGAGCCGACGGGCACCGGGGTCGACGGGCAGCTCTGGTGTCGACGGGCGCTGGCCGCCCGCGGGTGGGCAGACGACGCGCGGACGGGTCGGCAGGAGGCCGACGGGCACCGGTGTCGACGGGCGCTGGCCGCCTGCGGGTGGGCAGGCGACGCGCGGACGGGTCGGCAGGAGGCCGACGGGCCGTGCGCGCCGACGGGCGGTCCGCGAAAGGACGGGCCCCGAACGGACGAGCCCGCCGAGCGGACAGGCCCTCGAACGGACCCGCCCGCGCGAACGGACGGGCCCCTGGGGTCAGGGGCCCGTCGCGGTCACTTCTTCGTCGTCGTGCTCTTCTTGCGCGTGGTGGTGCGCTTGGCCGGGGCCTTCTTCTTGGCCGGGCCCTTCGCGCGCTTCTCGGCGAGCTTCTCGATCGCGACCTTCTCGGTGATCTCCTCGACCTTCTCGGTCGCGCGCAGCGAGACGTTCGTGGTGCCGTCGGTGATGTACGGGCCGAAACGGCCGTCCTTGATCACGATCGGCTTCTCGCTGGTGGGATCGGTGCCGAGCTCCTTCAGCGGGGGCTTGGCCGCGGCCCGGCCCCGCGTCTTGGGCTGGGCGTAGATCTTCTCCGCCTCCTCGAGGGTGATCGAGAAGATCTGCTCCTCCGTCTCCAGGGAGCGCGAGTCGGTGCCCTTCTTCATGTACGGGCCGTAGCGGCCGTTCTGGGCGGTGATCTCGGTGCCGTCCGCCGCAGTGCCCACCACGCGGGGCAGGCTCAGCAGCTTCAGGGCGTCCTCGAGGGTGACGGTGGAGAGGTCCATCGACTTCAGCAGCGAGCCGGTGCGCGGCTTGGGCTGCTTCGACTTCGGCACCTTCTTGCCATCGGCCGTCTGCGCCTCCGGCAGCACCTCGGTGACGTACGGGCCGTAGCGGCCGTCCTTGGCGACGATCTCGTGACCCGTCTCGGGATCGGTGCCCAGCACGCGGCCGTCGTCCTTGGCGCGCTCGAGCATCTCCTTCGCCTTCTCGACGGTCAGCTCGTCCGGCGCGACCTCGTCCGAGACGTTCGCGCGGCGCGGATCGGCGCCCTCGATGAGCTCGCCGTCCTCGTCCCGGGGGAACTGCTCGACGTAGGCGCCGTACCGGCCCACCCGCAGCGTGATGCCCTCACCGATCTCGATGCTGTTGATCGCGCGGGCGTCGATCTCGCCCAGGTCGTCGACCATGGGCTTGAGCCCGATCGGGCCGTCGGTGCCGTCGGAGAGGTAGAAGTTCTTCAGGTACTCCGAGCGCGCGAGGTCGCCCTGGGCCATGCGGTCCAGCTGCTGCTCCATCTGCGCGGTGAAGTCGTAGTCGATGAAGGGGCCGAAGTGCTCCTCGAGCAGGCGCACCACCGCGAACGCGGTCCAGCTGGGCACCAGCGCGGTGCCGCGGCGCAGCACGTAGCCGCGGTCCTGGACGGTCGCGACGGTCGAGGCGTAGGTCGAGGGGCGGCCGATGCCGCGGTCCTCGAGGGCGCGCACCAGCGAGGCCTCCGTGTACCGCGGGGGCGGGGTGGTGGTGTGGCCGTCCGGGGTGAGCGCGCGGGTGTCGAGCGTCTGCCCCTCCTCCATCTGCGGCAGGCGCTTGTCCCCGCCCTTCTCCTCGTCGTCCTTGTAGCGGGAGGCGTCGCGGCCCTCCTCGTACGCGGCGAGGAAGCCGCGGAAGGTGATCACGGTGCCGGCGGCGCGGAACGTCGCGGCCCGCCCCTCGTTCTCGAGCAGCAGCTCGACGGTGGAGGTGGTGCCCTTCGCGTCGGCCATCTGCGAGGCGATGGTGCGCTTCCAGATCAGCTCGTACAGGCGGAACTCGTCACCGGAGAGCTGGCCCGCCACCTCGGCGGGGGTGCGGAAGTGATCGCCCGCGGGGCGGATCGCCTCGTGCGCCTCCTGCGCCGCCTGCGACTTGTTCTGGTAATAGCGCGGCTTGTCCGGCACGAACTGGGAGCCGTACAGCTCGGCGGCCTGCGCGCGGGACGCGCGGATCGCCTCGCCCGAGAGCGTGACCGAATCGGTACGCATGTACGTGATGTAGCCGTTCTCGTACAGCGACTGCGCCACCCGCATCGCCTGGCGGGCGCCGAGGCGCAGCTTGCGCGAGGCTTCCTGCTGCAGGGAGGAGGTGGTGAACGGGGCGGCGGGCCGGCGGGTGTACGGCTTGGACTCGAGCGCCGTCACCGTGGCCGGGGCGTCGCCGAGCACCTCGACGAGGGTCTGCGTGGACTCCGCGGTGAGGACGGCGGCGTTCTTCGCGCGCGGCTTCAGCGTGCCGTCGTCGGCGAAGTCGGAGCCGGTGGCGACGCGCGCCCCGTCGACGGTGGCGATCTTGGCGGTGAACTGCGTGCCGTCGGCCCCGCCCTCGGCGGCGAAGGTGCCGGTGATGTCCCAGTAGTCGGCGGCGACGAAGGCCATCCGCTCGCGCTCCCGCTCGACCACCAGGCGGGTCGCGACGGACTGCACGCGGCCGGCCGACAGCGACGGCTTGATCTTGCGCCACAGCACGGGGGAGAGCTCGAAGCCCACCAGGCGATCGAGGATGCGGCGGGTCTCCTGCGCGTCGACGAGGCTCGCATCGATGTCGCGGGTGTTCTCGAGCGCGGCGCGGATCGCGTCCTTGGTGATCTCGTGGAACACCATGCGCTTGACCGGCAGGGACTTCTTGGGCTTGAGGGTCTCCAGCAGATGCCAGGCGATCGCCTCGCCCTCGCGGTCCTCATCCGTGGCGAGGTAGAGGGTGTCCGCGTCCTTGAGCGCCTTCTTCAGCTCCGCGACGGTCTTCTTCTTGTCGGGGCTGACGATGTAGTACGGGTCGAAGCCGTTCTCGACGTCGACGCCGAACTTCCCGTACGGGCCCTTCTTCATCTCGGCAGGCAGATCACGAGGCACCGGGATGTCACGGATGTGGCCCACCGATGCCTTGACGTCGTATTCCTCGCCGAGGTACCGGCCGATGGTCCGCGCCTTCGCCGGGGACTCGACGATTACCAGATGCCGTCCGCCTGTCACGTTGCCTAGTCCTTCCTCGCCGCGTCATCACGCGGCCCGTCCGCCGTGGCCGAATGCCGTGGTCCGGGATGAGCCGGACGTCTCACGGCGCTCGGCGACTGCTCACGGTACACGGTCCGCCCGGCGCGCCCGATGTGAGATCGGCGCACGCAGCAGGAGCGTCAGCGCCATCCACCCCGCGGTGCCGCCGGCGATCAGCGCGGCGGTCGCGGCGAAGGCGGACAGCTGCTGCGCGGTGTCGTGGAGGACCAGGGGCAGGGGCAGGGAGAGCAGCCCGAACAGCCCGTAGCCGAGGCCGGCGATCCCGATCAGGGACAGCAGCGCGGCCGCGCACGCCTCGGCGGCGCCCCTCCGCGCGGGAGGGGCGTGACCGGAGGGGGCGCTGCCGCGTCGGCGCCGGCCGTGACCGGGCCGGGAGGCGGCGCGGGCCCGTCGCCGACGGACGCTCAGGCCGTCGAGGGCGAGGATGAAGAAGGTCCAGGCGGCGACCACGGCGATCGCGCCGACCACGTCGCTGGGCCGGTGCCAGCCGACCACCAGCGTGCCGAGGCCGGCGGCGACGGTCCACGCCGCGCCCAGCGGGGCGAGCACCGCCCGGGCCCGACCGCTCGCGAGCACCAGCGCGACCATCGCGCTCGCGGCGAGGGTGGTGTGCCCGGAGGGGAAGGAGTTCGGGGTGATGTCGATCCCCGGCCCGAGCGCCTCCCGGGTGACCAGCACGTGCTTGATCACCTGGGTGGAGAGGTTCGCGCCGAGCACGAGCGAGCCCAGCGGCAGCAGCAGCCCCGGGCGGCGGCGCAGCAGCACCAGCAGCACCGCGAGGGCGAGCATCACCGCGACCACGGGCACGCTGACCGTCTCCACCGCGAGCTCGGCGTACTGCGCGAGCGGCCCCTCGTGCTCGCCGGCGCCGGAGAGGATCAGCTGATCCAGGCGCTGGCCGCTCGCCGTGCCGACCGCGACCTTCACCAGCGCCACGACGGCGGCCGTGCAGGCGGCCGCGGCGAGCAGGGACAGCAGCGGGCGGACCAGTCCGCCCACGCGGGCAGGGCGGCCGACGGTCGGGGCGTCGCCGGGCCCGGTGCGCTCCCTCATAGGGTCACCATCCCGGTGACGATGAGCTCGCGCAGGGTGGGCAGGAGGCGCGTGCGGGTCTCGTCGACGTCCGCCTCGGTGAGGGCGCACACGGCGGCGAGCACCTGGCCGAGGGTGAGGGTGCCGTCGAGCGCGCCGACGGTCGCCGCGAGCTGCTGATCGGCGGGCACGGTCCGGGCGAAGCCGGCGCCCTGCACCAGCTCGATGAGCATCGGATCCCACTCGCCGGGGGTGAGATGGCGCCGCTCGACCACGTCCTGTGCCCGCACGGGGCGTGCGGCGCACAGCGCCTCGTCGTCGAGCGCGGCGAGGGCGTCCAGGGTGTGGAGCGAGGCGGCGAGGTGCTCCCACAGCGTGCCGCTGCCGGTGCCGGGCACCTGCTCGGTGCGCAGCACGCCGGGCCGGTCGGCTCCGCGGGGAGGCCGGCGCAGCAGCAGGTAGCCGAAGCCGATCTGCTCCACGCCGCGGCGCTCGAAGTCCGTCAGCCATGCCCCGACCAGCGAGGGCCAGGCGGGGTCGCGGTCGGTGATGCCGCCGTCGCGCACCCAGGTCTCGGCGTACTGGGCAGGGTCCTCCTGCTCGCGCTGCAGCACCCAGGCGTCGATGCCGTCGGCGCAGGCGCCCTCGAGCCAGGCGCGGGGGTGGGCGTCCCAGGCGCCGTCGGCCCCGATCTCCCAGTTCCCGAGCATCACGGCGCTGCCGCCGGGGGAGAGGTGGGCGGGCAGCGCGCGCAGCAGCTCGCCGAGCAGGGCGTCCCCGGCGCGGCCACCGTCGCGGTAGGTCCAGGTGGTGGCTTCGTCGGCCGCGTCGCGGGGTGTGATGACGAACGGCGGGTTGGAGACGATGAGGTCGAAGCTCTCCCCGGCCACGGGCTCGAGCAGCGAGCCCTGCCGCAGCTCGATCTCGATGCTGTTGAGCGCGGCGTTGAAGGCGGCGAAGGCCAGGGCGCGTGCGGAGAGGTCGGTGGCCACGACGTGCTCGGCGTGGCGGGCGGCGTGCAGCGCCTGGATCCCGCCGCCGCAGCCGAGGTCCAGCACTCGGCCGACGGACCGGCGCGGGGTGAGCTTCGCCAGGGTGAGGGAGGCGCCGCCCACGCCGAGCACGTGCTCGGGCCCGAGGGGCCGGCCGGTCGCGAGCTCGGAGAGGTCCGAGGCGATCCACCAGTCGATCTGCCCCAGGTCGTCGCTCGCCGCGTAGGGGGCGAGGTCCACGAGGGCGCGCAGCGGGGCCTCCGACGGCGGCGCGTCGGCTCCATAGGCGGGGGCCGGACCCACCAGTCCCAGCCGCATCGCCCCGTCGGCGCCGAGCGTGGGCAGCACCGCCTGGACCTGGGCGCGCGGCACCACGGCGCCGAGGGTGAACAGGCTCAGCAGCACCGCTGCCGGCTCCTCGCGACCGGCCAGGACGCGCCGGGCGGGCACGGCGTTCTCCCGGCGCAGCGCACCGGTCGCGACCGGCCCGAGCAGCTGCTCGATCGTCGCGGTCGTATAGGAGCCCGCTGCGAGGTCCGCGCGCAGGGCGGCGATCTCCTCGGTCAGGGCCTGCGGGGGCTCGGTCGGCCTGTCGGTGGGCATGGCTACGATTGTGCCCCAGCCGCCTGGGCCGATGCCGGAGACCAGGGGGAGGAGATGCGCAGGCCTCGTGGACGGGGCAGGGAGGACGGGGCGGATGCGGGCAGGCCGAGCACCCGAGCTCCTCGCCGACCTCTCCGCGCCGCTGATCCGCCGCACCTGCCTCACCCACGTCGAGCAGCGTCCCGCCCGCTCCGGGCGTCGCGGCAGCTTCCCGCAGTGGACCGATCCGCGGCTGGTGCAGCACCTCGCCGAGCGGGGCATCACCGCGCCCTGGATCCATCAGGAGCAGGCGGCACAGCTCGCCCACGGAGGACAGGACGTGGTGCTCGCCACCGCCACGGCCTCCGGCAAGTCGCTCGCCTATCTGCTGCCGGTGCTCACCGCGATCGGCGCGCGCGAGCACGATCCCGAGGCGCGCCGCGCCACGGCGCTGTACCTCTCGCCCACCAAGGCGCTCGCCGCGGACCAGCTGACGAACATCACCGCGATGGCCGACGGCGCCGGGATCCGCGACGCCCGCGTCGCCGTGTACGACGGCGACACCCCTGCCGAGCAGCGCCGCTGGGTGCGCCGCCACGGCACCGTGGTGCTCACCAACCCCGACATGCTGCACTTCGGGCTCCTGCCCGGGCACGAGCAGTGGGCGCACTTCTTCCGCGCCCTGCGCTACGTGGTGATCGACGAGTGCCACAGCTACCGGGGCGTGTTCGGCAGCCACGTCTCGATGGTGGTGCGGCGCCTGCGCCGGATCGCCGCCCATTACCGCGCCGACCCCACCTTCATCCTCGCCTCGGCCACCACCGCGAACCCGGAGCTGTCCGCCTCCCGGCTGATCGGCCGGGACGTCGAACCCGTCACCGAGGACGGCTCCCCGCGGGCCGGGCTGACGATCGGGCTGTGGGAGCCGGGGACCCGCACCCGGGTGGACGGCCGCGGCGACCCGGCACGCTGGGATGACGGTCCCGGGCAGGCGACGGAGGGCGGCGACGCCGAGGGCGAGGAGACCGACGGCGCGGACGGCGCGGACGGCGTGGACGGCGCGGACGGCGCGGGCCGCACGGAGGAGCCGCTGCGTCGCTCCGCGACCAGCGAGGCCGCGGCGCTGCTCGCCGACCTTGTCGAACGGGACGTGCAGACCCTCGTCTTCGCCCGCTCCCGCCGCGGCGCCGAGCTGGTCTCCAGCGGGGCCAGGCGCCTGCTGGAGCAGAAGGCCGAGCACACGCACGCCCCGCAGCTCGCCGACCGGGCGGGACGGGTCGCCGCCTACCGCGGCGGCTACCTCGCCCGCGAGCGGCGCGAGCTGGAGGACGCCCTGCGCTCGGGCGCGCTGAAGGCGCTGGCCTCCACCAACGCGCTCGAGCTCGGCATCGACATCGCCGGCCTGGACGCGGTGGTGGTCGCCGGCTGGCCCGGCACCCGCGCCTCCCTGTGGCAGCAGTTCGGCCGGGCCGGGCGGCGCCAGGACGCCGACGGCGGGGCGCTCGCCCTGTTCGTGGCCCGTGAGGACCCCCTGGACACCTACGTGGTCCACCATCCCGAGACGATCTTCGGCGCGGAGGTCGAGGCCGCGGTGTTCGATCCCGGCAACCCCTACGTGATGACCCCGCATCTGTGCGCCGCCGCCGCGGAGCTCGCGATCCGCGACGGCGAGGCGGGCATCTTCGGGCCCACCGCCCGCGATCTGCTCACCACGCTCGCCGCCCGCGGGGTGCTCCGCTCGCGCGCCACCGGCTGGTACTGGACGATGACGGAATCGGCGCACCAGCTCACCGACCTGCGCGGCAGCGGCGGGGAGCCGGTGCGGATCGTCGAGCAGGGCACGGGCTCGCTGCTGGGCACCGTCGACGCCGCGAGTGCCCACACCCAGGTGCACGACGGCGCCGTCTACCTCCACCAGGGTGCCAACTACGTGGTCGACCACCTCGACGTCGAGCAATCGGTCGCCTTCGTGCATCGCGAGGACCCGCTGCACACCACCCACCCGCAGTCCGTCTCCACGCTGCGGATCCGGCAGACCGATCGGGAGCTGCCCTGGGAGGGCGGTGTGCGATTGTGCTTCGGCACCGTGGACGTCACCGACCAGGTCACCGGATACCAGGTGCGGGACGTGTTCACGCAGGCCGTGCTGGCCCAGCATCCGCTGGATCTGCCGCCGCGCACCCTCACCACGAAGGCCGTGTGGTGGGTGATCCCGCGCGAGCGCACCGATGCCGCCGAGATCCCCGGCGAGGAGCTGCCCGGGGCGCTGCACGCCGCCGAGCATGCCGCGATCTCGATGCTGCCGCTGCTGGCCACGTGCGACCGGTGGGACATCGGTGGGCTCTCCGCCGCGCAGCACGAGGACACCGGCGAGCCCACGATCTTCGTCTACGACGGGGCGCCGGGCGGGGCCGGTTTCGCGGAGCGCGGGGCCGACGACGCCGCGGCCTGGGTGCGGGCCACGGCCGACATGATCGGCGAATGCGGCTGCGAGTCCGGCTGCCCCGCCTGTGTGGTCTCCCCGAAGTGCGGCAACGGCAACGAGCCGCTCTCGAAGCGGGAGGCGGAGCGGCTGCTGGGTCTGCTGCGCGAGAAGGAGCCCGGCGCGACGACGTGACCGGGGCGCTGGGATCTGCTCGCCGCTCCGGCCGGTCCTGACCCCTCACGGCAGCTCCTCCGGCGCGGGGCCGGCCCGTGACCGTGCCGTCACCGCAGGCAGCGGCGCGGCGTCCACCTCGACGGTGACCAGCACGTCCTCACCCTGTCGCTCGCAGTCCAGCAGGCGGGCGCCGTTGCGGGCCACGGCCTCGGAGACGACGGCGCACGGCTCGGCGTGCGCGACCGCCGCGGCATCGGCCCCTGCCAGGGAGGCGAGATCGGCGGCGGTCGCGGCACGGGACTGGGCGAGCAGACCGGTGCCCAGCAGCGACAGGCCCGCGACCACGGTCGTCGCGGCCCCGGTCCAGGCCAGCACCGACGCGGCGCCCGTGCTCATGGCGCACCGCCGTCGACCAGGTGGGGTTCGCGCCGCGCTTCCGCCTCGGCGTCCAGGCTCCAGCTCGCGCCGGAGAGCGCACCGGCCGGGGCGTGCAGGGTGCGGGTCGTCTCCACCCGCACCCACACGCCCTCGGAGGAGAGCGTGACCTGGGTGCCCTCGCCGCCGATCCGCTGCGCGGTCTCGATCGCGGCGGCGGGGTCCTCTCCGCGCGCGAGCTCCCGCGCGGCGCCGCGCGCCGCGCTCTCGAGTCGCAGCTGTGATCCCAGCCCCGCCCCGGCGAGCAGGACGACCACCACCATGACCACCACCACGGGCAGCACGATCGCTGTCTCCGCGGTGGCGGACCCCCGGTCGTCCCGCAGACGGGACGACCGGGCGGACCGCGTCATCAGGAGCCCTTGGACAGGGCCGAGGTGATGATCCCCATCAGCAGCTCGCGCACCTCCCCGGACGCCAGCAGGGCGACCAGGACAGCGGCGAAGCCGCAGGCGGCCGCCATTGCGACTAAATGACGTACTCGGCGATACTTTCTTCATGACGCACAAGCCCTCAGATCCGCTGCGGGTCGGGATCTACGCCCGCCAGTCCGTTGAAGAACCTATGGGGATCGTCCAACAGCTCGACGACTGCCGCGAGGAGGCCCGGCGTCGCGGATGGCGGGTGGTCGACGAGTACCCCGACGACGATACGAGTGGTAGTCGAGAGCGTAGCCCTCAGTCTCAGTGGCACCGGATGCTTAAAGACTTCGACGCGGGATTGTTCGACGTGCTGGTGGTCACCGAGACGTCGCGCCTTACCCGCGCACTCACCGATGTCCTCAAGGTCCGTCCACCGAAGCGCGATATGCGGATCGTAGCGATCCGTGAGGGCGTCGATACCGTTGGCGGTGACGACTTCCTCCTCAAGCAGCTCGTGCTTCTTGCCGAGCGTGAGGTGTGGCTGAAGACCATCCGCGCACGGCGCTACGCCGTCGCCCGCCGCAAGGAGGGGCACCCGCCAGCAGGCCGAACCGCCTACGGATACCGGTGGGTCCATGCGCCCAACCGCGACGACCGCGGGACGCGTTTTCGCATCGACGAGGGCGAAGCGACGGTCGTGCGTCAGATCTTCAATGAGTTCCTCGCTGGTGCACCGCTCGGTCAGATCGCCCGCGACCTCAACACCGACGGCCACCGAACCCGCGAAGGATCGCCGTGGCGTTCCCCGACGATCCGCCGGATCCTTATCAACCCGCACTACGCCGCGCTCCTGCCGCCGACCCAGCCGGCCGGCCAGAACGACCTCGCGAAGATCGCCATCGAGGACTGCACGGCGGGCGCATGGGCGCCAGTCATCGAACTCGACCAGCTCCTGGCCGCCCGCGGGCTCCTTGTCGGGCGACAGCCCAACCACCAAGGCACCGCCCGGAAGCACCTGCTCTCAGGGCTCGCGGAATGCGGTGTCTGCGGCGGGCCGGTCAGGTCAGCCCGCGCAAGCACTCATCCCACGGCCCGAATCGATGGATCCGGCACGGCCCCTCGCAGGTACCACTCCGTCTACCGCTGCATCCAAGGCCACTTCGTCCGGAAGGGAGCCATGATCGAGGAGTTCGTCAAGGAGGTCTGCATCGAGCGCTTGTCGCGGCCCGATGCCCGCGACCTACTCACACCTCCGGACGACGGGCCCGATCTCGCGGTCCTGCACTCTCGCCGCACCGAACTGGAAGCACGGGACGGTGCCATCGCTTCGCTGATGGTCAAGGGAAAGCTGTCTCCGGTCGGTGCCGAGCAAGCGCTCGACGAGCTGGCCGACGAGCTGCGATCGGTGAACGAGCAGATCGCCCTGGCGGTCAAGACCGACCCCATCGCCGCGATCGTCGGCAGCGACGATGTCCGTGCCTGGTGGGATGACGAGACCACCACGCTGGCTCGACGGAGAGCCGTCATCGAAACTCTCATGACCATCGTGATCCATCCCGTCGGCAGCGGCAGACGCGTCACGACTCTGGAAGCCGCGGCAGAGACCATCGATGTCAGGTGGAGGCGACTACGAGGTCGGCCGTACAACGAAGGTCGGGATCAGGACGAGTGATCACCCGATAGCGCAGGCCGCGATCATGGACGAGGCGTCGAGCCGCGAGTTCGGGCTTCGTGTCCCGTCCGCGGTTGCCGCGCATGACCTTTCGCGCCGTAGCACTCGATGCCCATGTTTTGCTCATGGCTCATGGCTCATGGCTCATGGCTACGACGCACGCGTCAAGTAGGTAGCTGCTCCAGCGACCAGCGCGTCCTGTAAGCCGTGACGGGGGCGTCGGCTAAGGTGGGGCATATGTCGATCGATGTTCGCCGCCCCCTCGCCGTTGACCTGTTCGCCGGAGCCGGGGGGCTCTCCCTTGGGCTGGAGCAAGCCGGTTTCGAGATCGCTGCATCCGTGGAGTACGACCCCATTCACGCCGCCGTTCACGAGTTCAATTTCCCCTACGGCAAGACGTTCGCTTCTGACGTCTCGAAGGTCACAGGCGAGCAAATCCGCAGGGAGTCGGAAATCGGAGATCGTGAGATCCACCTAGTGGCGGGCGGGCCACCATGCCAGGGCATCTCCATGATCGGTCGGCGTGCCATCGACGATCCGCGCAACGCGCTACTCAAGGAGTTCGTACGGCTTGTCCTCGAACTGAAGCCTCGCTACTTCGTGATGGAGAATGTGGCGGGCCTGATGGTCGGAAAGCACCGCCAGCTCGTCGACGAGGTCGTCGAGATGGTTGAGGCTGACGATGAATACCGCGTCGTCACACCGATCAAGGTGCTTCAGGCTGCGGACTTCGGCACACCACAGTCGAGGAAGCGCGTTATTGTCATGGGCTCGCGGAAGGACGTGACGCTACCCGAGTACCCTTCTGTTACGCACGCTCCCCGCACTATCAAGGGTGGCCAGCCCTCGAAGGGAACGCTCCCGACCGGTCCAAGCGTCTTCGACGCGATCGGGGACTTGCCCGATCCCGACCAATTCGATGAACTGCTCCACGATGACAGCGTCTCCCGGGTCGAATACGGCAAGCCAAGCACGTATGCGGCCTACCTCCGCGGCATGAAGCAGGACCCGGAGGACTACTCCCGTCCGCGGCCTCAACTTGTCGACGGGCTCACGTCTTCGGCCCGGACCGTGCACACTAAGAAATCCATTGATCGTTTCAAGGCCGCGGATCCTGGTACGACTGAGAAGGTAAGCAGGTTCCTTCGGCTCCATCCGGACGGCATCTGCAATACACTCCGAGCCGGTACAGCCTCGGATCGTGGCGCCTACACCGCGCCTCGCCCTATTCATCCGGCTCTCCCTCGCGTGATCACGGTGCGTGAGGCCGCTCGTCTTCATGGTTACCCCGATTGGTTCCGATTTCACGTTACGAAGTGGAATGGGTTCCGGGAGATCGGCAACTCGGTACCAGCTCACCTCGGGCGAGCGGTGGGAAGAGAGATTCTCTCCGCGGATGGTGTGATACCGACCAAGGGCAAGCTCGTCAAGCTCGGCTCGGTGGAGCTCCTGTATCTGACTGCCGGAGGGGCACACAAGTACTACGGTCTCGACCAACGCGTTATCCCCCAGCGAGATCGCAAAGTGGGCTGACCGTGGCTAAGCGTAAAGAGAATCGCTACCAACGAATCCTCGGCTGGGTCTTCGAACAGCACTATCGCGAGGGCGATCAGAGCGTGGAGTGGATTCGCGACGAGCTTGACCAAGGAGCCGACGCCCTTGGAGTCGAGCGCGTTAAGAACCTCGGAGACCTTATCTACTCGTTCCGTTACAGGTACGAGCTCCCGGCAGTAATCCTGGACGCCGCACCGGAGGGCATGCAATGGGTCATTCGAGGTGCTGGTACAGCGAAGTATCGACTCGACCTCATTCCGGCACAGGTGCGAATCCGGCCCAACCCTGCATTAACGGTGACGAAGATCCCCGATGCGACTCCGGAGATCATCGCTGCCTCTGCCCTCGGCGACGAACAGGCGCTGCTCGCCTTGGTGCGCTACAACCGGCTGATCGACATTTTCCTCGGCGTTGCCTCCTACTCCCTCCAGAACCATCTCAGAACGACTGCCAAGGGGATCGGACAGGTAGAGGTCGACGAGATCTACGTCGCCGTTGATCGACATGGTCGTCAGTTCATCTTGCCTGTGCAGGCTAAGGGCGGCACAGACGAAATTGGCATTACGCAGACAGAGCAAGACATCGCTGCCTGCAGCGAAAAGTGGCCGACGATGGTTTGCCGCCCAATTTCAGTCCAGTTCGGCGAAGACGGGCGCATCGCGGTATTCGAGCTTGTAGTTCAAGACGACCAGGTCCGTGTGCGCCGCGAAGCGCACTACAAGCTGGTCCCCGCACGGGATATAAGCGCCGCAGACCTTGAAAGTTACGGGCTCGACGCCGGTGCAGATGCCCCGTAGGTGGAAATCATCCTGGCGCGACCTCGTCGTGGTCGCAAAGTAGCCACTCACCGTCTGCGAACCGCACTTCGACAACGTCCTCATACACGCTCCGGCACTCGTATACCTGCTCTCCCGCCCTTGCCCGCGAGCGAGCGTCCGCGGAACGCGAGGGCAAGAAGGTTCCCACGGGAACGGGTCGGTCAGTCTCGTCCGTACGTGGTAGCAATGTGAGATGTCGTTGCTGCGGCCCGCTGCGGTTCAACGCATTCATATTGCTCTCCTCGTCTATCTGTCGAGCGTCTCCTTAGGGACTACCACTTCCCTTCAGATATCACACGATTGCCGCTCTTGTAACATTCTGTCGCTTAGCCGCCGAGGCGAAAATGTAAAGGAGTTGCTTCGGCTGCGTCTCAAGGAACTCCCGAAAGAATGGCCCATACTTCCCGTCGAGAGATTCAAACAGTTCGACGGGCTGATATCGCGTGAGACTGCCAAGCCAGAACAGGGTTGAGTAGACACTCAGCCATTGCGGCATACGCCGCTCCCCTGCTGGCGAAAGATAAAGATAGAAGCGTCGATATGGTGGGCTAGCCGTGATCGTTTGCCAAAGGTTTTGCCTAACGCCATCGATAGTTTCAACCACTACGTCAGCGGCGCGCCCTGAGTACGGCGTCGGAACACGTTGTTCTAGCACGTAGAACTTGGAAGATTCGGCCACATCCGGGACTTTTACTGCTCTAAAGGTGGTCGCCAAAGCGGAATCTCGCAGCACCTCCGTCACGCCTCGGCCTCGCGCTCGAAGGGTGGATCTGCTGATGCGAAGTTTAAGCCAAATGCATTTCGTGGACTCGTCGTGAATGAAATGAATATCGTCAATAGGGATGAAACGCTCTGCACGGTGCTGCGCGAACGCCTTTCTCCACATTCGATGCGCGACGACGGACTGCGGGATGATCTCACTCACCGAGTATTGGCCAGTCGCAACCCCAGTACCTTCAAGGGCCCAATGGAGCTCGTCGATCGCGCTCTTAGTTCCTCCGACTGCCTGGTCTGAAGGGCCGACCTGGAGTTTGGCAGTGCTCGGAGTGTGGCCGGTCGCCGCGCCCCCGACATGGGCAATGCCGTGACTGACCTTGCCGACAAGCCCACTACGACCTCGACCCATCGCGATGGCTTTCGCCAGGTTGAGAAACGAATAGTAGTAGAGCAAAGGGCGCGTCTCGATACTGCTCGCGCGCTCGGCAGCCGAGTAATACTCGCGAGCTTGCCGTACGAATGATGTGGCGGCGGCTTTATCCTTCGGGGCGGTTATCATCTCGTTGACACTCCCTGAAATAACTGCCCAGGGGTCGGCAGCATACAGTGTTGAGTGTATTCCCCAGCGACGACTGGATCGGGTCATAGGATATAGCGAGAACTCGAGTTCGCGATCCTTGACCCGCAACAGGTCGCCAGCACGTGCCGGTGGGAGCTTCATAGCGCCGATCATCGCACCAACGTGGGCCGCGCGCGAGGAAGCATCCCTCTCAGGGCGTCCGGGAGGCAACAGCACGGCTTGATCAGATCAGATGAAGGAGGCGACTCATGGAGCACACCAGGAAGTCCACGTCGACGATGACTGAGCACGAGCGACAGATGGCCATGAAGCTCGAGCGCATCACCAGGGATCCCGAGGGCTACTACGCCACAGCGCGTAAGGCTGCCTACCGCGACGAGCTGCGCCGCGCGCTCATGCCCTGGCAGAAGCACCGGCCCCGTTCGGCTTGATGGTGGCGCTGCCGTGCACGCACCCCGCCACGACCGAGCTCTGCCCATGCGACGACGCCTCACCGCGGCCGAGCGCCAGGAGATCGCCCGTGCCGGCCATGCGCGGTACACGGCAGGAGAGTCCTGGCCGGAGATCGCCCGCGATCTCGACCTGCACCCCGGCAGCCTGCGGCGGATCGTGCAGCAGCTGGATCCTGTCGAGTTCCGTCGCTGGGGGCAGCGCGCTGTCGCCGACCCTGCAGAGGTCTCAGAGAGGCGTGCGAAGGGTGAAACCATCGCTGTGATCGCCGAGGCGCTCGGCTGCTCACGCACCGCGGTGCGCACCGCGCTCGAGACTACTCAAGGGCTATCGACGACGCGCTACCCCGCACTCCGGACCCGCAGAACCCCCACTGCTGCCGAGGTCGCTGAGCTCGGCCAGCTACTCGAGCATTGCCCGTTGGCACCGCGGGCACGCCCTGGTCACCGCGACATGGGTGGGCCCGAGGGACTCGAGCTGGCGGAGGCGTGCGTGGCACTGGTCGAGGACGGGGTCCCGATGCAGACGCTCTCCCGGGCGCTCGACCGCGGCCCCACGTGGGTGCACTGGTTGCTCGGCAAACACGACCTGCGTCCCGCGGAGCGGCAGAGTCGAAGCACCAGTCGCAGGACGAGACAGCACGAGCCCCACCCGACGGTGTCGTGACGCTCGGCGATCTCGGCCGGTCAGCCATCTCGCGCCCGAATGTCCCCTTTGTTCAGTACCGTTCCTTCATGGCTGAAGATCTCGAAGATGGCACCTGTCGAGAGCATCTGAAACAGCCGTAGACGCATGACGAGGCCCGGAGGGAATATCCCTCGGGGCCTCGTTCTTCTGTCAGACCGCCGGCGCACACTGAGCTCATGACGCTGGGCGAGATCCTCCACGAGCACAACGGGAAGCGGGTCATCCCGCCGCTGATCCGCACCCCAGACGGCTTGGCGGAGCAGCAGCCAACTCCCTGTCCGCGGTGCGGGGCCGCCGAGCACCTCGTAGGCTGGCACGCCTGCAACTGTCGCAGTGACGCGCTTATGGGCGGTCACCGCACGTGGATCTGCAAGGCCTGCGATCACCGCCAGTCCCTCGGATGCTTAGGCGAGACCTCCGGCGCAGTGCGGTGATCGGCCGTCTTCGGTTGACACAGACCCTTTGGCGGATGGGGCACCCACGGGAGCGCGGTTCTCTCGGACGGGTCAGACATACAACATCGAGAGAAGGCGGTTGCGTGAGACAGCACGCAACTGCAGGATCAGAATGTAGTTGGCACATCGCAAGCTACCGATTCCGTAAGCAGCGACGACCTCACCGAGTACGAGTTGGCCGTCCTCGCAGACCGTCCGTGTGGATTGCCGCTGAGAAGGCTTCGCGCAACGGTGGACGTCATCCTCGACGGCGCCTCACCTGACTTATCTCACGCCCGCCTTCCCTAGGACGACCCCGGCACGATGCAGTCACCGTTTCAAGGTTCCCGCCGTCGGGTCGGGCGCACGCCTTGTTCGTAGGTTGAGGCTCAGAGCGCAGGCCCTGGAAGGGGTCCAAGACGATGCCATCGGAAAGTACATTTGAGCGCTTCGACGCGTCAGACCACATCCGAACCACTCTTGATGCGATCGCCATGCTTGAGACTGCGATCGAAGACGAGGCTGCGGTCCCCGGCTCCATCTGGGACGCAGTAGCCATCGTCGCCCGCTCGCCGTGGATGTCGTCGGGCCCAACAACGTCCTGAAGGAGGTCCGCCTTCTCGCGATGGGCGGGTCGCGCCGTCATTGCACCGGTAGCGCGTGACGGCAGCACTGTCTCATGAACATCACCTTGACGAGACAGCTTGCTCGTGGGGTCTTGGCGCGTGTTCTCGGCACGGGCGGGTGTCTCATGAGCGCCGAGATCGCTAGCCGGGGTTTCTGAGACAGCCACAGGAGCCACCCTGAAGGGTATGGAAGACAACACCGACAGATTCACCAGCTATGCGGAGATCACAGGGCGTCTCACCGCCGACCAGCAGAGGCAGGTGCTGGATGTCGCTCACTCGTTCGCGGTGAATGATGAGCCGATCCTTTCCGAGTTTCTCGGGTTCGTGTCCCTGCATGTCCTCGGCAAACTGGCTCATCGCATTTGAGGGTGTAGCCGGGGTCTGAAGCCGCCGGATTCGAGGAGGCTGCGGGCGATGTAGTTGGTGAGATTCCGGAAGCCGAGGGCCGAACCGCGGAGGTGCTCAAGCCGGCCGTTGATCGCCTCGGTGGGCCCGTTGCTGGTGCCTGGGCGATCGAAGAACGCCAAAATGTCGTCGGCGCGTCCGGTCAGCGTCCGGCCGAGTTTTCCCAGCTCGACGAGGTTGTCTGGGACCTTCGCTCTGAGGGCCGCGATGACCTTCTCCATCATCATTCTGGCTCTGGTCCGGTCGGGTTCTCGATAGGCAGCGATCATGGCCTGGTAGATCTCCCAGGTCGCCTCGACCGCAGCATGCTTCTCGCTGCTGAACAAGCTGCTGAGGCGCTCGCGTTGCCGCTCGGTCAACAGCTTGGTCCCGGTGTGGAGGGTGCGGCGGGACTTGTAGAGAGGGTCGTCTTTGCGGCCGCGACGCTTGTGGAGCTTCTGCTGGATCCGGCGCCGGCAGTCGTCCAGAGCGTCTCCGGCCAGGCGGACGACATGGAAGGGATCCATGACTGCGACCGCTCCGGGGAGGACCTCGCTGGTGGCGGTCTTGTATCCGGTGAACCCGTCCATCGCCACTACCTCGATGCGGTCCTTCCATGCCTTGGGGCGGGCCTCGAGCCAGGCCTTGAACGCTGCTTTGGAGCGGCCGGGGATCATGTCCAGCAGCCTCGCCGGGCCGGTCTTGTCCCTGGTGGGGGTGAGGTCGATGATCACGGTGACGTACTTGTCGCCGCGGCGGGTGTGGCGCCATACGTGTTCATCGACGCCGATCACGCGGACTCCGTCGAAGCGGGCCGGGTCATCGATCAGCAGCCGCTTCCCCTCGGCGAGAACGGCGTCGTTAGCGGTATGCCAGGCTACGCCCAGCCCGGCGGCGACCCGCGCCATTGAGAGGTGGTCGATGACCATGGCTTCCAGCGCCCACCGGATCCCGCCTTGGGAGAGCTTCGCCCGCTCTGCGGCCGCCGCGGTGGTGTCTTCGCGCCAGTGGCATCCGCAATGGTCACACCGATAGCGGCGAATCCGCACCAGCAATGTCGTGGGCCTGTGACCGAACGGCTCATGCGCCAGAGACCTGGCGACAGAGCCCCGCGAGGTCGACCGTGCTCCGCAGGCCCGGCACCACGGATCCTCCTCGGCGAGCCGACACTCCAGCACCGCCCGCGCGGCAGTGAGCCTCTGGCCGACCACGACCAGGCCAAGCTCCTCGAGGCGGGCGAAGGTCGTCAGGTCGGGGTCATCGAAGGTAGCGTTGAGCATGTCGAGGTCTTCCAGATGGTGAGCGTCAGAACTTCCATCTTCGGGAGACCTCGACGTCTATCCCGGCACCGACGCGCCCACCCCGCGTTCCACACCTACCCCCTCAGCTGCGAAGAGCCGGCAAACTCGACGACGGCGAGTTCTCTGACTGCGTGAAAGAGTGGCTGCAGGACGTGGCCACCGTCTTCGAGAGTGCCAAGGTCTCAGACGGCTGACCCTCCTTTGCCAGCGTGGCGATAGTAGGTCGCTCGGGACCACCCGACCATCCGTGCGGCTGCCGCGACGGTCATGCGCTCGGTCTCGACGAGGTGCCGCACGGTGCGAACCCTTCGTTCCGATTTCTCAGGGTCCACTTCCGGCCGGCCGAAGCGCACCCCACGGGCCTTCGCCGCGTCGACGCCAACCTGGACTCGTTCCTGGATGAGGTCGCGCTCGTACTCGGCGAAGGTGGCCATGAGGTTGAGCATGAGCCGGCCCTCGCGGGTGGACGGGTTGATGCCGTCGGTCAGGGACAACACGGTGACGCCACGCTCCGTCAGCTCGGTGACGGTCGTGATGACGTCGATCATCGACCGCCCGATGCGGTCGATCCTCCACACGACCAGCTCATCGCCCCCACGGAGCTTGGCCTCCAGCGCCGTCCAACCATCCCTTGTCGTCGTCTTCCTCGTGCCGGAAACCTGGTCGGAGTAGATCTGGGGATCTGCGACCCCGGCGTCGGTCAACGCCCGACGCTGTAGATCGTCGTTCTGCTTGTCTTTGGTGGACGTGCGGGTGTACCCGTACCTCATCTGCTTCGCTCCTCCTTCCAGTGGCATCTCGTCACCTCATGTCCTCGAGAACGCCGCGCACCCAGACGACGAGCTTCCACGTGCCGGCGCCGATGCCGATGACCAAACCGGTGAGGCCGACCCCCGTGAGGATCCGCAACCACAGCGCCTCGCCCATGCCCATAACCCACTGGTATCCGTGAACCACGGCCCAGACCGTCGAGACACCCATCAGCAGGACCGTCGCGAGCGGGAGCAGCGCAAGCGCCAAGCGGCCCACCAACGCAGGTCCGAGTCGCTTCTGGAGCCGCTCGGCAACGGCGACGACTTCGTCGGCACGCTCCGTCGCACGCTCGAGTCGAGCGCCCACCTCGTCGGCGGCTTCTGACGACACATCACGGATCGCCTTCACCGCCTCGTCCCGGGTCCGCAGGACGGCCCGGCCGGAGGTGTTCAGCGCGTTCTCGACATGCTTGGAGTGGGTGTCCATAGATTCAGAGAGCCGGGCCGTCGTCCTCTCGAGCGCGGTCGTCGACCTCTGGATCGCTGTGGCGGACTTCGAGATCAGGCTGCCGTCGAGGGCGCTGCCGAGCACGCCGAGGGTCTGCTCGATCTCGCTCAGCCTGCTCTCGATCTGCTGCGAGTCCTCGGGCGTGCGACCGGAGTGCTGCATGGTCGATTCGCGGAGCTGCTGCTCCAGCACTTCGAGCCTCCGTGAGTTCTCCACCGCGCTGATCGAGGTTGCCTCCCTCAGCTCTCTCACTGCTGTGGTGAGTGACGTCAGGTGCTGCTCGACGGCGGGGAGAGTCGAGGTCAAGGCGTCCAACGTCTCCGTAGTTGACTGCTCCTGCTGAAGTCTGTCCGCCAGTGCCATGATGTCCTGCTTTCTGCGCGTTCTGCGCGTGGATGTCGAAGATCTTCTGCGCACCATCGGCGGTGAACTCGGCGGTCAGGCGGGACGCCTTTTTCCGCCCGAGCTTCCCGTTGTCCGCGCGGCGCATCTTGTAGCTCCAGCCGTCTCTGTCCGTGACTGCGAGAGTGACTCCGTGCTCGTTGAGAACCTGTTCGAAGGCTGCTCGGTCAACGGACCGGGGGTCTTCGAGGGAGGCATAGACCTTGTCCCCAAGCGTCTGCTCGAAGCCTTCCGGCGCGAACTCTTCACGACGCAGCTCCCAGTCGGGCTTGGGCAGTTCCGGTGCGGGCAGCACCCGGAGTCCCTCCTCTCGCATGAGGTCGTCGTTGAGCTGTCGCAGACCGTTCCTCCACGACGTGAAGCGCTGGAGGGACTTACCCGTGAGGTTGTCGTGGTTGGCGACGAGGATGTGTGCATGCCCGTGGCCGCCGGCGGAGTCCGTGTGCACGACGACGAGATAGTCGGCCGAGTGCATCCGCTCGGCGAGCTTCACCGCTACGTCTCGGATCCGTTCCATGTCCCGCTGCGAGGACACATCGAACTCGTCCGGGTGGAAGGCCAGCACGTACGACTGGAGTTCGTTCTTGCGCCCGCGAGACCGCGCCAGCGACTCCGCCCGTTCGATGAATTCTCCGGGCGTAGTCCCGCCGTTGGCCATGGACATGGCGAACGCCGCAGCGCGGGTCGACTTCTCCTCGATGAGCCGCTGTCGACGATCTGGTGCGTGACCGTAGAGGACGTACGCAACTGCCCCTGCGGCATCACGGGAGGGACGGACGTTGATCGTGCTCATGTCGCCGTCCGATCGCCGAGGGTGGAACGCACGGCGTCGACCGAAGTCTGAACTTCGCGCACAAGATCCTCGTCAACGGCTGCGCCGCTGCGCAGTGTCTGATTGAGATTCACCCCGATCCGTCGGAGCTGCTCGACAGCCTGGGCCAGACCGGGGTCGGGAGCAGACGCGGCGTTGAGTTCCATCTGAGCGACGGACTCCCTGCGGGAGTCAAGCGAGTCCAGAAGTGCCCCGCGCGCCCACGTGCTCGGCTTGACGCCGAGCACGCGGGCACGGAGGCGGATCGCTTCGCGCTCCGCCTCCGTCAGCCGCACGTCCAACGAGACCCGACGACGCTCGCGGCTCTTCTCGTTGGCCGCACGACTGTGACGACGCGGGAGGGGGTACGGATGCAGGCCAGCAGGGTTCTTGTCCGACATTTCGCTGGCGCTCATGTCGTCCTGCGAACCGGCTGGATCCGTCCTCGGCCGCTGCGCGGCCTGCGGGCGGATGGGAATGCCGAGCGCGGAGCGCTCTTCAGACGAGAGCGTCGTGCTCATCCTGATCACCGCCGATCGAAGCGACGGCGGGCATGGACATCGTGGTGGGAACCACCGAGGCGAGGCGCCGGAGCTCCCGGATGGAACCATCCGACAGGATGACCGTCCGGAGGCGCTGGATGAGCTCGAGAGTGTCCGCTTCGACGGCCTCGGCGAGGTCGATGCCGAGGTTCTCGCGGGCGTCCTGAATAGCCTTCTTCTCGGCCTTCTGAGCGGCGCGCTTCGCTGCACGGATCTGTCGATCCAGCTCCCGGCGCTGGGCCTCCATCTGCTGGATGCGGGTGAGGGCGGTCGTGGTAGTCATCGGAGCTCCTTGGTGTCGGTGTTGCACGCCGCGGCCGCGACGCACTGCTTGATGGAGAAGTCGTCGTAGGTCCCGTCCGTGCGCACCACGAAGAAGTTCAGGACGGGGCCATGGAGCGAGTTGCCTACTACGAAGTGTCGAAGACCCGTCCCTGCCTTCTGGTGCGCTCGGGGGTGCTGCAAGAACAGTGCGAGGACGAAGTCGAGGTCGGGTCCGGTGATCGGTTCCATGAGCGGGTGCCGGTGGAGGATCTCGCCGGCTCGGGCACGCGCTGCCTTCTGGGACGGGAAGGACTCGTCGTTGATCGTGATGCTCATGCGGCGTCCACCCCGTCGCCGTATGCGAGTCGGGCGGTCTCGACGGGGATGTCGAGCGCCAGAGCGATCTCGCGCCAGTGGTGGCCCTCGAGGAGTGCCTGCTGAACGTCCTCGCGCAGGAGGTCGTGGGCGGCCTTGGCGATGAGCATCGTGCCGCGGAGCATCCCCTGGAGCGTGCTGCGATCGTGGTCTCGAGACATCCATGCGTAGCCGGGGTCGCCGGGACCTCCGACGTGGTCGGCGATCAGGGTCCGTGCGCAGTCCTCGTCCTGCAGCAGGTCGTAGACGGTGTCCATGTCAGTCCTCCGTGAGAGTCGAGTTGGTGGGGGTCGGTACTTCACCGGACGGCGTTTCGCACATCTGGTCGAGATAGGGCTGGAGCGAGTCGAGGGGGAGCATCCGGGCGATCCGCTCGGGCCTTCGGGCGTTCTTCCAGTCGCCATCGGTGACGGTCCCTAGCCCCCAGCCCTCGAGCCAGTCGAGTCGGTCCTGGAGCGAGAGCTCGGTTGCGGCGAGGGTCGGGATGGTGACCAGCCCGTGTCGGTGCGCCATGAGGATCGACATGAGCACCGAGCGCTTCGGCGTGACGATGCGGCGACCACGTCCATGTGCGAAGCGAAGATGCCAGTCATGCCATTGATCGACCGTGCGGAGACAGGCCGATTCGGCGATATCGCGAGCGATGCTTCGCGCCCGCAGCGCGTCCTCGACCGTGTCCCACGGCTCCGTCTCGAAAGTCGCGACTTCCCACCGGGTGCCGTCGGGGAGCGTGACGTTCTCGCCGCGCATCGAAGACATCACGGGCTTGCGCTTGAGGTCGTAGTCCATCGACACCGAGCGCTGGACTCGACTGGGCAGAAAGTCGAGGCGTCGCTCGCGCCGCGAGAGTTCCTGGAACGAGGGGAATCGCGTGTAAGGGTTCGGGACACGACCGCTGCGGGTGACGACGGTCCGGAACAAGAACTGACGGTCCTCGATACTGTCCTCGACGATGCCATCGGGGATCTTCAGACCGTTGTGGGCGCAGACACCGCCCGGGGACAACGAAACGTTGCCGCGCGTCGTGAAGTTGAGGAGATCGTTCTGCTCGCCCTTCGCTTCCCAGATCCGCGCGTCGCCGGTGAGAGCCACCCTGGCGTCGCGCACTTCATCAGCCATGCCATACAGGTCGAGGGACTCGACCTCATGACAACTCATGTCGGAGATGAACCCGTCGGTGGTCACCGAGAAGACCCGGCGCCCGTTGGCAAGGACCTCGTTCATCGTCGCCAGAAGCAGCGTTCGCACGATGCTCGTGGTCATCGCTGCGTGATAAGGGCTGGTGATCGACGAGCCTCCGATGTCGTCCATCTCCTGCGCCCAGGCATTCCACCCGCGCTGTTCGGCAACATCCTGAGCGATCTTGCCGTACAGGGTGTTGACCGCCTCCTTGAGCGTCTGTTCCTCCAGAGACCCCTTCCCGAAGAGCTCCCGAGCCCGTCGGCGATCAGCGATCAGAGTTGAAACTGCGTCCCTGAGGGACCGGCTCGGAGTTCCGTCCTCATGCATCAGGACCTTCCCGGTGAAGCCGATCGTGCAGTGCACAGTGGCTCCAAGCTGGAGAGCGAGCCAGATCTCGGGGGCAGCAGCCCACGTGCCGCTGGTGCCGTCACTCGAACGCGGATAGATCAAGGTGCTGTCGTCAAAGACCGGGAGGCTCGGGAAGACGACGTCGTCGGGGAAGCCGAAGCTGACCCACCCCATGAAAGGGGTGCTGACCGACGGCACATCTTCGACCGTGAGCTCTCGACCCTGGATCACCGGCGCATCACCGAGGACGCCGGCCTCCCAGTCGAGGTCAACGACCATGGCCATCGCGGTGGGGTATGCGTTCTGCACATCGATGTCTTCGGTGCGTACCGAGTAGTAACCGGGCGTCGGACAGGAGTTGAGCCCTCCGTGGTATGCCCCTGCGCTAGCCTTCATGAAGAGCTCGGCGGCGCCGTCCAAAGGCTCGCGCCCGCGCTTGGCGTAGAAGGTGAGGTTCCCTCCGTCGTCGGAGAGCCCGATGCCCTTCCCCTTCTTCACGATCCCCGAGAAGGCCCGTCTGAACCCGGCCGAGTCGGGGACCCCGAGGTACCGGGAGCCGCTCGTGACGAGTGCAGCTGCTGCTCCGCCCCCGAGCGTGATCGGGGGGACCAACCCCTCGCCCCAGATCGGGGCGAGGAACTCGAGGCAAATGACAGCGTCGTTGACGCCGTACTCGAGAAACTCGTTGAAGTGGTCCCGCCGGTACTGATCCATGGCACCGATGGCGCCGGCAGGCAGCTCGATCTTCGGGATGCCACACGCCTCACCGAGGACGGCGAGCTTCTTCTTCCCCGCCGGGGCGAGAGCCATCGTGTCTCGCACGGCGACGGACAGCGACTGCCACCAGCGACCGTGGGCATCGCCGCGCTGGAGACGGTAGGGGCGAAGTGTCACAAGCCCGCCGGCTGCCGAGGTGAGCTTTGTCAGAGGATCGCTCTCGATCCCGAGCCCCTCTTCACGAAATGTCGTCAGGTCGGCCTGGCCGTAGTGACAGACCAGCGTGATGGGGACCCTGTTCCGGGCGAGCTCGTCCCGGCGCTTCTTGCGATCTTCGCTCCAGAAGTCGCTGCGGTGAACGCCACGCGGGGTGACCGTGTCGGGCACGAGGGGTGAACGCCAGAGCTCGGCAGCGATGACCACCTCCCAGAGGGCGGTGACCATCGAGATCCGGTCACCGTCTCGATGGGGGATGATCACGACCTCGACCATCTGCGAGGGATCGACGACGTCGATCGTCACCAGCTGGTAGGAGAGGATCGTGCGGACCCCGTTTCGGGTGACCGACTCGGTGTCAAGGCCGACCAGGAGCGAGGCGGTACCGGGCCTCATCGCGCACACCGAGTCGAGGGAGCCGAACTGCTCGGCCCGGGTGGGGGTCACGGGGTCGCAATACGGGGACCCCATAGGTGCTTCTGACCCCGTGGCGTCAGTGCAGGTCAGAATGGACAAACTGGGGGCGGACCCCGGTGACAGCAATTCGCTGTCACCAGTTGCAGCCCCCTCGTGACCGTCCTCAAGGGGAGGGGGATCCTCCAGCTGCGAATGCGTGGCGACGACACCGAGTGGTGCTCGATGGGCGGCCCGAGGGACTCGCCGGACATGAACCGTGAAGCACGGCTCGTCACCGCGGGCGCGCACCACATCGACGATGTCGTGGGAGGTCCACTCCGTGGAGAGTGGACGCCGCTCGATCAGCTCCGCCGCGCTCATCGGCGATCACCGCCGAGGACCACCGCAAGGTGCTCGCGCTGAAGAGTTGACAGGGGAGGCGCCGCGTCGACAAGACGCTGGATGGCGCTAAGGGAAAGCTCAGGGCGCGTCGTCGGACGCGTGATGACAGGTGCCGTGGGCACAGTGACTCCTCGCAGATATCTCTGCGAGAGAGCCCCGCGGGAACCTTTTCAGGTTGCCCTCCGCGGGTTGCGCGGATGCGCACTCACTCGACGCACACGATCCGTCGGTCTGCTGTGTCCTGCCTGCCCTGAGGGTGGCTCGTCAGCGTCACATAGATCTTGCACTTGCCCTTGTCGATGTCTTCGGGCCACATGTCGTCGTAGTCAGTATCCCACGCGGTTACTTGCCCGACAAGTACCAACGGGCTCGCCTCGGTAGGAGACAAGTGGCCTTCTGCATCGAAACGCATTTGATGAGCCCGGAGCGCTGCCGAGCAGTCTGGGCGGGAGTAAGCACACGAATCTCCTGGGGTCGTGGCGTGACCGCCATCACAGCGAGCGCCGCGGGAACCCATCGGCTGTCCCACCCGGTGGCATCTGGCGCCACCTCAGGCTCGAGCAGATCTGCTCTGTCGCCCAGAGTCGAGGCGATCGAGTTCCTCCGTTGCGAGCCCCCTCAATCCGGCAACTCCCTCCAGGCGCTCAGGCAAAGCCGGTGGACCGCCTTGTGATCCTCTTCAGACTGAGGGCGCTGTAGTACGCCTTGGCGATAGATGGCGGAAGTCGGCGCCTTCAGCTATCGGCCGTCCGCCGCTAGGGCGTGTCTCCTATTTGCGTAGCCAGGCGATGACGGCGCAGAGGACGACGCCGGCTCGGTAGGCGATGGCGTGCTTGTCATAGCGGGTGGCGATCCCGCGCCATTGCTTGGCCAGTCCGAACTGTCGTTCGACGACATTGCGGCCGGCATAGGCGACCTGGTCGAGCGCAGGCGGGCGTCCGCCGCGAGTGCCCTTCTTCTTGCGTGAGGCGATCTCGTCGGATTTCTGGGGAATCACCGTTTTGATGCCCCTGGCGGCGAGCATCCGGCGGGTCTTGCCCGAGGAGTAGGCCCTATCCGCAACGACGGCGTCGGGCCGGATCCGGGGGCGGCCAGGCCCCAGACGGGGAACGCGGATGTCGTCGAGGACCTCGAGGAGCATCGCGCCGTCGTGACGCTGTCCGCCGGTGAGCACGATCGCCAACGGCATTCCGTTGCCGTCGACGGCGGCGTGGATCTTGCTGCCCAGCCCGCCGCGCGAGCGCCCGATAGCGTGCCCATCAGGCTCTTCAGGAGACAGATTGTTGTGGTTCGCCGTCGCCCCCTGTGGGCTGGTCAGGACGCGTCGTGTTGGTGCCGTGCTGATGAGCTCGGTTGATCGTCGAGTCCACCGAGACCATCCACTCGATATCGCCCGCGGCATCGGCCTGCGCCATCAGCGCGGCATGGATCCGGTCCCAAACACCGAGGCGGGCGTAGAGGTAATGGCGCTTCCACACCGTCTGCCAGGGACCGAACTGCTCACGGGGAAGATCCCGCCACGGGATCCCGGTCCTGGCGCGGTAGATGATCCCCTCGACGATCTTGCGGTTGTCGTGGAAGGGACGCCCTTTGCGACCCGTGTTCGAGGGCAGCATCGGCTCGATTCGCTCCCACTGCTTGTCAGTGAGGACCTGGTGCCGAGGAGTCGTCGCGGTAGCCATCCCTCGACGTTCTCGCACGAAACAGCTCACACATAGGAGACACGCCCTAGCTCAAAGACTCCGTGCGCGGCCAGTACGCACAAACTCGCGCCACGCGTCAACAACTCCGGTCGCGAGCTCTTCGCCTCGGCGGCGCACCTCCATAAACGCGTCGTATCCACCCCTTTTGCCTGTCCGCTCGGGAACTATTTGAACATTGGGATTGTCGTCACTCGGGAAGCTCTCCGTGCCCATCCAATCAACAAATTCTGCACAGGCCGAGCGGAATCTCCAAAAGGCCGTGTCCACAAACTTGTCGTCGAACAAGTACTCCTTCCCATCTTCAACGAATGTACTGATCTGACTTGCAGTCTCACGAGCCCAGGATTTGGAAATGAAATTATGATTCAGCCAATAGAGTGTCCCTGAATCCTGGGGCCAGTCCTCAAGGAGGTCAGAGTACAGCGCGAGGTCACGGTCGGTTGGAACTGGCTTCTGCAAGGATTGAACCTGGATGCGGGATGCTTTGAGGTCCTCCCCCAGCTGATCCCGCTCCCTCGTCACTAAGTCAAGTTCTGCGGTCCAAACTCTTTCTGCCGCCTCGAGCCTTGTGGCACAGTACTTATGATCATCGAGCTCCTTGCGCGCCCCCTCGAGTTCTTGCTCTAACCTATGGGCGACTTTGTCCTTATTGGCCCATGCGGCACAAGCCGCAATAATGACGAGCATTAATCCTATCCAGCCCACCGGCCACGCAAATTGCAGAAAAGTTCGTATGTTCGGGATTAAGATAGAGATTAGGGTGGCCACGCCAGAGAGGGCACCTAGGGCCGAAATGGCAACAGTCGTATGATTCCTAAGAAACGTGGTCACACGCCGAGCGTAGCGTGGACCTCCGGTGCACCCAGACGAGTCGGTCGCCTCGTGAGATCGGGGCGGCTAGTGCTCAGGACGACATGCGGATGCCTGATTGGCTATAAGTACGTCCTAACGACCGATTGGTGGCGAGCACGGTGATGGCGTACTCAGCGGTCGAGGCGCCGGCCTCGTCGCGCATCACCCTGTCGAGGGTGCGGCGCAGCCGCTTCATGGTGAGGGACATGGTGTCCTCCTTCTCATCGGGGGCGGTGGGCACCGCCCGTGGTGCGGCCGGAGCCGCGGGGTCCGCGGCGGCGGTCGCCGCCACGAGGTGGCAGCCGCAGCTGCCGGCACCCGGCCCGGGGGACGGGTGCGCCGGGCGCTGCCCGGCGGTCCTGGCTCTCACCCGCTGCCGGGGGAGAAGGTGACGGTGCCGCCCAGCAGGGACATCACCGTCGGGATGATCCCGAGGGCCACGAAGGCGGGCAGCAGCGCGAGCCCTGTGGGCAGCACCAGGCGCACCGCGAGCTGGGCGGCGAGCACCTCGACGTCGCGGGCACGACCGCGGCGGAGATCCCGCGCCGCCGAGCGCAGCACCCGCGCCAGATCCGCGCCCGTCCCCTCGGCGAGCACCGCGGAGCGGGCGAGAGCGCTGAGCTCGGCGGGCAGCGCGCGCCCGGCGAGGGCGGCGGGGACCCCGGCCTCGAGCGCGGACGCGCTCCGCTGCAGCGCGGTGGCCTCGTCCCCGGGCGGCAGCGCCGCTCCCACCGCGGCGACCGCACGCGCCAGCGGCAGCCCGGAATCCAGCGCCCCCGCGATGAGCTCGAGCTGCACCGAGGGATCCACCTGGTGGCTCCGCGGAGGATCCGCCCGGTGCACCAGGCGCCGCATCCACCACCAGCCCAGCGCGGTCAGCGCGAGACCGGTCAGGGCGAGCAGGTTCCCGGCCCCCGAGGTCAGCAGCAGGCGCAGCGGGTCCCCGCCCAGCAGCATCCCCAGTCCCAGGCCGGCCAGCGGCAGGATCAGCAGGATCCGGGCGGTGGAGCGGGGCCCGGCGAAGGCGGTGCGTCGCGCCTGCGCGGCGTCGTGCAGGTCGCGCAGGGCGTCGGCCAGGTGCTGCAGCATCCCGGCGGTCGGCGCGCCGGTGCGCTCGCACACCGCCAGCGCCGTGCTGAGGGAGGCGATCATCTCGGTGCGGCGCAGGCGGGCGCTCGCCGCGCGGCGTGGATCGGCGCCGGAGGCCGCGGCGCGGGCGAGGTCCCGCAGCTCCCCGTCGGGCAGGGAGCGGCCCAGCGCTGCCCAGGCCTGTCGGAGGCCGGCGCCGGAGCTGATCACCGTGGCGAGCTGCTCCACCAGGTGCGCCATCTCGAGCGGTCCCGTGCTCTCGCGCCGCCCGCGGGGCACGGCGGCGGGGGTGGGCACGTGCTGGGGCGGTGGGGCGAGCACCCACAGCAGCACCGAGGCCACGGCGAGGGTCGCGGCGATCATGCCGGCCTCCTGCGCTGCGTGCGCGCGGCGCGTGCGGTGCGCACGGCGGGCGCGGCCCGTGGGGCGGATGCGGTGCGCGTGAGGGGCGAGGGGCTGCCGGCGAGCCGCCGGGCGAGCGACTCGGCGGCAGGTCCCTCCTCGAGCCGGCCCTCCTGCACCCGCAGCGCGGTCGCGGTCTCGAGCAGACCATCGCTCCCGCGCCGCAGCACGGCGACCTCCTCGAGGGCCCGCCTGCCGTCGCGCCGACCCAGATGGATCACCACCTCGAGCGCGCTCGCCACCTGGGAGGCCAGCGCCGCACGGTCGAGGCCGCCGAGCGCGCCCAGGGCCTCCAGCCGTGCGGGGACGTCCGCGGCGGTGTTCGCGTGCACGGTGCCGCAGCCGCCGTCGTGCCCCGTGTTCAGCGCCTGCAGCAGCTCGCGGATCTCCCCGCCGCGGCACTCGCCGAGCACGATCCGGTCCGGCCGCATCCGCAGGCTCTGCCGCACCAGCGCGGTGAGGTCGACCGCGCCGGCGCCCTCGCTGTTGGCATGCCGGGCCTGCAGGTGCACCACGTGCGGGTGCTCCACGGCGAGCTCGAGCACGTCCTCGACCACGACGATCCGCTCCCCGGCAGGGGCCTGCCCGAGCATCGCCGCCAGCAGGGTCGACTTCCCGGTGCCGGTCCCTCCGGTGATCAGGAACGGCACCCGCGCGGCGATGATCGCGCGCAGCGCCTCCCGCGCCTCCGGCACGAGCGCACCGAGCTCCTCCAGATCGGCCAGGTCCAGTCGGCGCGCCGACGGCAGGCGCAGCGAGAGGATCGCCCCGCCCGGCGAGAGCGGAGGCAGCACGGCATGGAAGCGGATGCCCGAGGGCAGGTGGGCATCGGCCCACGGCATCGCATCGTCCAGGCGGCGACCGCCGACGGTCGCGAGGCGGACGGCGAGGTCCCGCGCCTGGGCGGGCCCGAGACGGACGGCGGTGCGATGCAGCCCCTCCGCGCCATCCACCCACACCGTGCCGTCGTCGTTGACCAGCAGATCGGTGACATCGGGGGCGACCAGGGACTGCAGCGGCCCGAGCCCGTCCACGTGATCCCGGATCCTGGCGGTCAGCTCGAGGGTCGCCGCCGCGCCGAGCACCCTGCCCTGCCTGCCCAGGACCCGCACGATGCGGGGCACGTCCACGGCGCCGGGGGAGCGGACCAGATCCTCCCGCACCAGCTCCAGCAGCGGCCCGAGATCCTCCTGCGCGGCGATGCCCGCGCGGCTCATGATCCGGCCTCGTCGTGCAGGCGCGCCATCAGCTGTCGTGCCGCGCGATCGGCGCCGCGACGCCGCACGTCCAGCAGCGGCACCGCCCCGCGCGGCGAGTCCCGGAAGGAGGCGGCCAGGGGCAGGGCCAGATCCTCCGCCACCTCACGGGGATCGAGAGGACCGCTGCGCCGCACCACCAGATGCACGAGGGTGCGCGGCAGCCGCCACGCCCGCAGCCTCCGGGAGGCCGCCCGCACCGCGTGATCGGTGGCGGGCACGACGACCAGCAGCTGCTGGAGGTGATCGGCCGCGACCGGGACCAGGGACGGGCTCAGATCCACCACGACGGTGCCGCCCAGCGGCGAGAGGGTGGACAGCACCGGCGGGAGCGTGTGGGCGTCGGGACCGGCGGCCTGTCCCGCGACGAGCATCCGCACCTCGTCCACCTGCGGCAGCCCGGCGCTCAGCGCCTCGCCGTCCTCCGGCCCCAGCGCGGCGGTGTCCTGCCACTGGATGCCGTCCAGCGGCGGTGCCTCGACGAGGAGGTCTGTGCCCCCGCCCAGAGGGTCGGCGTCGATCAGCGTCGCCGGGCCGTGCGGGCGGGCCGCGGCCGCCAGGCGTGCGGCGAAGCTCGACGCCCCCGCCCCGCCGCACCCTCCGACGACCCCCACCAGCAGCGAGGAGGCCCGGGGCCGGGCGAGCTCCGCCAGGTGGGAGAGCAGCTCCTCGGAGCCGGCCGGCAGCGGCAGCACCGCGTGGGCGCCGGCCGCGAGGGCGCCGCGCCACACCTCGGCGGGGATCTCCGCCGCGCGGGTCACCACGAGCAGGGGAGCACGGCCGTGCCCGATGGACCCCTCGGCACCGGCGACCGCCGCGGCGTCGACCACGGTGCAGACCGGATCGGCGACCCCGCTCCCGTCGGCGCTGTCCCCGTCAGCGCGGCGCTCTCCGGGGCTGCTCGTGCTGTGGCCGTGTGCATGGAGAGTGCTCGCGCCGGCGCCGGTGAGGTGGCCGGGGGCGTCGACGAGCTCGAGGCCGACGGCGGTGGCGTGGTCGCGGACCGCCTCCCGCGAGGCGTCGTCGGACCCCGCCCACCAGGCGACCGGCCGCCCGGAGGACGACGGCGCGGGGCCGCGCCCGGCAGGGTCGGGGAACCGCGAGCGGCGGCGCCGCGGCGTCGACCCGCCCCGGCTGCCCGGCTCGGTGGGCACGGCGGGCCCGGTGAGTCCCGGAACGCTGCCGCGCGCCTCGGAGGAGCTGGTGATCGTGCTGGTCATGCGGCCATCGTGGCCGCAGCTCCCAGCGCGCGACAGGCCGGCCCCGCCTGCTGTGGACAGGCGGCGGGTGGGGAGGAGAAGAGGGATCCGCAGGGTGCTTGCACACCCCTCGCGAAGCGCGTAGTGTGATCTGCACAACGACGAATACCGGCATCGGAACCCACGTACGACTGGTCCCCGCAACGGACCGGCTGTGAGGCGTCGAAAGCGCCACCGCAGCTACATCACGTGTACGCCTGATCCCGATGCAGAGGGTTCGTCCGGAGCGGCGGCGCGAGAGATCGCGACGCCGCTCCACTTCGTGTGCCTCAGGTCGTGTGGCTCCGGGAGCCTGTGCGCGTCACGGCCCCTCCATGCCCTCGGGCGGGGCGGCGCGCCCCCGCCGGGACGGCGGAGCGGGCGGGGGCCGGAGCGGACTCAGAGGTCCAGATCCACCACCACGGGCGCATGATCCGAGGCGCCCTTGCCCTTGCGCTCCTCACGGTCGATGAACGAGCCGGTCACCGCGGACTGCACGCTCGGGGAGCCGAGCACGAAATCGATCCGCATGCCCTGCCGCTTCGGGAAGCGCAGCTGCTGGTAGTCCCAGTACGTGTACACGCCGGGGCCGGGGTGGTCGCCGCGCACCACGTCGGCGTAGCCGGCGTCGACCACGGCCCGGAACGCCGCCCGCTCGGGCTCGCTCACATGCGTCTTGCCGTCGAAGAACTCCATGTCCCACACGTCCTCATCCAGCGGCGCGACGTTGAAATCGCCCACCAGCGCCACCTTCGCGGAGAGGTCCTCGGCGAGCTCTCGGGCACCCTCGGCGCGCAGCGCCTCGAGCCAGCGCAGCTTGTAGTCGTAGTGCGGATGATCGAGCTCGCGCCCGTTGGGGATGTACAGCGACCAGATCCGCAGCCCGTCGCCGACCAGGCCGCCGAGCGCCCGGGCCTCGACCACGCCGGTCTCGTCCTCGGGCCACAGCGGCAGCGCCGGCAGCTCGGTGCGCACATCGGACAGGCCCACGCGCGAGATCAGCGCGACGCCGTTCCACTGGTTCAGCCCGTGCGCGGCGACCTCGTACCCGGCCTCCTGCAGCGCCGTGAGGTCCAGCTGCTGCGGCTTGGCCTTGGTCTCCTGCAGGGCCAGCACGTCCACGTCGTGCCGCTCGAGGAAGGCGAGCACCCGATCCATCCGGGCGCGCAGTGAATTGATGTTCCAGGTCGCGATGCGCATGCCGCCGATCCTACGGGGGAGCGCCGTTCCGCGCCGCCCGGGGCGGGGCGACGTAAACTCAGCACATGGCGCGCGCACTCGTCACCGGTTCGACCTCCGGGTTGGGTCTCGAATTCGCCTGGCAGCTGGCCGGGACAGGGCACGATCTCGTGCTGGTCGCCCGGGACGAGGATCGTCTCGGCGCGGTCGCCGCACAGATCCGCGACGTGCACCGGGTGCAGGTGGAGGTGCTGCCCGCGGACCTCTCGGATCGCGAACAGCTCGAACGGATCGCGATCCGGCTCACCGACCCGGTCGAGCGCATCGACCTCCTGGTCAACAACGCCGGCTACGGGCTGCGCGGCGGATTCCTCGAGATCGGCGTCGAGGACCACGAGACGCAGATGGACACGCTCATGCGCGCCGTGCTCGTGCTCTCCCACGCCGCGGCGCGCACGATGGTGCAGCGCCGCCGCGGCGCGATCCTCAACGTCAGCTCGCTGGCCGGATACACCACCGCCGGGCCGTACGCGGCCTCGAAGAGCTGGGTCACCGTGTTCACCGAGTCCCTCGCGATGGAGCTGCAGGGCACCGGCGTCAGCGCCACCGCCCTGCTGCCCGGCTTCGTGCAGACCGAGTTCCATGAACGGGCCTCGATGAGCATGGACGGACTGCCGCGCATCACCTGGCTCAAGGCGCCGTACGTCGTCGAGCAGGCGCTGAAGGACACCGCCAAGGGGGCGGTGCTGTCGATCCCCTCGGTGAAGTACCGCACCGCGGGGGAGTTCTCCCGCCTCGCCCCCAGGCCGCTGGTGCGCGCGCTGACCTCGCCGGACTGGTACCGCCGCCTGCACTCCCGCTCCGTGCGGCGCTCCCGCCGCAACGCCTCGCGCCGCACCCTGCGCGCCCCCTGGCAGCGGGACGACGAGGCGTAGCGGCGACACGCGGAGCCCGGCGCAGCGGCGTCGTCGATTATTCTTCGGGCATGTCCGCCCCTCGCATCGCCCCCGCCCACTCCCTGCCGATCGCCGACGCCCGCGAGCGTCTCCGCGAGCTGATCAGGGACCTCGCCGTCGTGCGCGGCCACGTCGTGCTGTCCTCGGGTGCCGAGGCGGATCACTACGTCGACCTGCGCCGCATCACCCTCCACCACGAGGCCGCCCCGCTGGTGGGCCGCGTGATGCTGGACCTCCTGCGCCGTGAGGGCCTGGTGCCCGGCGTCAAGGCCGTCGGCGGGCTCACGCTCGGCGCGGATCCCGTCGCCACCTCGATCCTGCACGCCTCCGCAGCCGACGAGGACCTCGACCCGCTGGACGCCTTCGTGGTGCGCAAGGCCAACAAGGCTCACGGCCTGCAGCGACGCATCGAGGGCCCCGACGTCACCGGCCGCCGCGTCGTCGCGGTGGAGGACACCTCCACCACCGGCGGCAGCGTGCTCACCGCGTGCGAGGCGCTGGCCGAGGGCGGCGCCGACATCGCCGCGGTCGCCGTGATCGTCCACCGCTCCGAGGCCTCGCGCGAGGCCGTCGAAGCCGCCGGCCACCGCTACCTCGCCGCCTACGACATCTCCGAGCTGGAGATCTGACCCAGAGGCTGCCTCCTGTCTGATCTCCTGCCGGCTCGTCCCTCGCCAGCACGTCGATCAGAACTGGTCGACGGCGTCAGACCTGGTCGACGGCGAAGGTGTCGCAGGAGGGCACCGTGCCCTGCTCGTAGCCGGTGGTGAACCAGGCGCGGCGCTGCTCGGAGGAGCCGTGGGTCCAGGACTCCGGGCGCACCTCGCCGCCGGCGACCTCGCCCTGGATGTGGTCATCGCCCACCGCGTTCGCCGCCGAGAGCGCCGACTCGATGTCCTCCTCGGTGAGCGGGGACAGCATCGCGTTGCCCGCATCGTCCACCGTGTTCGCCGCGTGATGCGCCCACACCCCGGCGTAGCAGTCGGCCTGCAGCTCGAGCCGCACCGCCCCTGACTGCGGGCCCGTCTGCGAGCGATCCGCCTCCTGCATCGTCCCGGAGAGGTGCTGGATGTGGTGGCCGTACTCGTGGGCGACCACATACATCTTCGCCAGCTGCCCGCCGTCGGCCCCGTACCGGCCCGAGAGCGAGTCGAAGATGGCGATGTCCACGTAGATCGTCGAATCGGCGGGGCAGTAGAACGGGCCGACGTCCGCCGTGGCCGCGCCGCAGCCCGTCTGGACCGTGCTGGTGAACACCCGGCCCTGCGGCTCGACGAACTCCACCCCGGCCTCGGGCCCCAGCTGCGACCACAGCGAGTCCTCCGACTCGATCGTGGCCTGCACCAGGCAGTCGTCCTGCTCGTTCGCGTCCGCGCCGGTGAGGCAGTGGTCCAGCGAGCCGCCCTCCGCCACCGGACCCCGCGAGCCGCCCCCGCCGTCCAGGAGATCGAGCGGGTTGCCGCCCATCAGCGCATAGATCACCACGATCACCAGCAGCACACAGCCCCCGCCGCCGCCGAGCTTCAGCCCGCGACCCCCACCACGACCCCCACCGCGCCCGCGGCCGGGCGGCCGGAATCCGCCCCCACCGCCCGCGGCGGAGACGTTGTCGGATCGGATCTCGGCGCCCGGGGTGAACGTCATGTCTCAGAGTAGACCCAGAACGCGCCGTGAGCAGGTGGAACAGCCTCCGTGAAGGTCCTGGGGAGGTGACCGCCCAGTCACTCGAGACGGCTCCGCCACCACCTACCATGGGCGCGGACCGGGTCGTGCCCGCTCACCGCCAGGACGGTCCCGCCACCAGCACGCCCCCGCGAGGAGCCCTGCATGAACATCGTCGACTGGGCGGTCGAGACCATGGACAGCCTCGGCGCCCTCGGCGTCCTGCTGCTGATCTTCCTCGAGAACCTGTTCCCGCCGATCCCCTCCGAGGTGATCCTGCCGCTCGCGGGGGTGACCGCGGCCGGGCCGCACCAGTCCTACTGGGTGATGCTGCTGGCCTCCCTCGGCGGCTCCGTGCTCGGCGCCTGGGTGCTCTACGGGCTGGGCCGCGCGCTCGGCCCCGAGCGGCTGCGCCGGATCTTCCTCCGGCTGCCGCTGCTGCACGTGGAGGATTACGACAAGACCGTCGCGTTCATGGACCGCCACGGCCACAAGGCGATCTTCTTCGGCCGGATGGTTCCCGGCATCCGCTCGCTCATCTCCATCCCGGCCGGCCTGTACGCGATGCCGGTGGGCGCGTTCACCCTGCTCACCCTCGCCGGCAGCGCCCTCTGGAACGCGATCTTCCTGACCATCGGCTACGTCATGGGCAGCAACTGGACCGTCATCGAGCCCTACACCGACGTCTTCTCCACCGTGGTCTACGCGATCGTGGCGCTGGTGGCGCTGACGTTCCTGATCCGGCTGGTGCTGCGGGAGCGGAAGCGCCGCGCGCTGGGCCTGCCCGACCCGGACGAGGAATACCGCGACGAGCTCGCGGCACCGCGGAACGAGGGAGGCGAGGGCCGGTGAGCGCGCGCGAGATCGGCGTCGGCCCCCACCCCGAGCCCTGGCCCGAGGACCCGCGGCTGGATCCGGAGCTGCTGGCCGGCGGGGACCGCCGCAACGTCGAGGACCGCTTCCGCTACTGGCGGCGCGAGGCGATCGTCGCCGAGCTCGACACCCACCGCCACGACCTGCACGTCGCGATCGAGAACCTCGAGCACGACGCCAACATCGGCTCGGTGGTCCGCACCGCGAACGCCTTCGCCGTCGGCGCGTTCCACATCGTCGGCCGACGCCGCTGGAACCGCCGCGGCGCCATGGTCACCGACCGCTACCAGCACGAGATCCACCACCCCGACGCCGCGCACCTCATCGCCTGGGCGCGAGAGCAGGGCCGGCCGCTGGTCGCGATCGACCTGGTCGAGGGCGCTGTGCCCATCGAACGCACCGCGCTGCCGCACAACGCCGTGCTGGTGGTGGGGCAGGAGGGGCCCGGGGTGAGCCCCGAGCTCCTCGCCGCCTCCGAGCTCGTCGTCGGCATCACCCAGTTCGGCTCCACCCGCTCGATCAACGTCGCCGCCGCCGCCGCGATCGCGATGCACAGCTGGATCCTGCAGCACGCCACCCTCCCTCCAGGGCCGCTGCGCTGACGCTCCCCGCACGGCCGCCGTCCACGGGGGACCTCCGGAACCGGCCGCCGCCGCCCGCTGTGGAACAATGGGTGCGATCGGACGGCCCTGCGCGGTGCTCCTCACCGCCGGCCGTCGCCCACTGCTTCAGCGAAGGAGAATGCCCCATGGCAGTCGTCACCCCGGATCAGTACGTCGAGATGATCGACCGGGCCAAGGCCGGAAAGTTCGCCTACCCCGCCGTCAACGTCTCCAGCTCGCAGACGGCCATCGCGGCGCTGCAGGGCTTCACCGAGGCGAACTCCGACGGCATCATCCAGGTGTCCTTCGGCGGCGCCGAGTACCTCTCCGGCTCCACCGTCAAGGACCGCGTCGCCGGTTCGATCGCCCTGGCCGAGTTCGTCCACGCCGTCGCGAAGAACTACCCGATCAACGTCGCGCTGCACACCGACCACTGCGCCAAGGAGGTTCTGCCCACCTGGGTCGAGCCGCTCATCGAGTGGGACCTCGAGAACCGGGTCAAGAAGGGCCTGGACCCGCTGTTCCAGTCGCACATGTGGGACGGCTCCGCCGTGCCGGTCGACGAGAACCTCGAGATCGCCGAGCGTCTGCTCGAGAAGTCCGTCGAGGCCAAGAAGCTCCTCGAGATCGAGGTCGGCGTCGTCGGCGGCGAAGAGGACGGGGTGGTCGCCAACGTCTCCAACGAGAAGCTGTTCTCCACCCCCGAGGACGGCCTGAAGACCGCCGCTAAGCTCGGCCTGGGCGAGCGCGGCCGCTACCTGACCGCCCTCACCTTCGGCAACGTGCACGGCGTGTACAAGCCGGGCAACGTGAAGCTGCGCCCGAAGGTCCTGGACGACATCCAGAAGGTCGTCGGCGAGAAGTACGGCAAGGACCAGCCCTTCGACCTGGTCATGCACGGCGGCTCCGGCTCCTCCGAGGAGGAGATCGCGGAGGCGCTGGACTACGGCACGATCAAGATGAACATCGACACCGACACCCAGTACGCCTTCAGCCGCCCCGTCGTCTCGCACATGTTCGAGAACTACGACGGCGTGCTCAAGGTCGACGGCGACGTCGGCAACAAGAAGGCCTACGACCCCCGCGCCTGGGGCAAGAAGGCCGAGGCCGGCATGGCCGCCCGCATCGTCGAGGCCTGCGAGAACCTCCGTTCCGCCGGCACCCACGTGTGAGCAGTCGCCCGCTGAGCCGCCGCTAGGCGGAGCCTGCGCGACCACGGAACCCCGGAGCTTCGGCTCCGGGGTTCCGTCATGTCCAGGCCTGTCCCGGGATGCTTCGCCACGGGACGGTGATCAGGCGGCGGTGGTCAGGGGCGGTGACCGCCGCGCTGCGTCCCGCGGCCCCGCAGGCCCCTCGGAGCCCGTCAGTTCTGGGGCCGCTCGTTGAACTGCAGCATGTGCCCGTCGGGGGCCTCGACCGTCGCGTACGTCCCCCACGGCTCGCGCGTGACGTCGGACGTGCTCGCTCCCCGCGCACGCAGCTGCTCGACGGTCGCGGCGACGTCATCGGCGGCGAAGGTGAGGTAGGCGCCCTCGCCCGGCTGCTTCCCGAAGGCTGCGGCGGCGGCCAGGACGATCGAGGTCTGCGCGCCGGAGGGCCTGAGCTCGAGCCATCGCGACTCCTCACCCATCTCGGCATCCCTCACGACGTCGAAGCCGAGGACGTCGCGGTAGAACTCCAGCGCCGCCTGCTGGTCGCTGACGTAGAGGATGGCGGAGGCTATCGAGGTGATCATGGCCCGACGCTATGCCGCTCGAGGCTCCGCCGCAACGGAGGCGGAGGTGCTGCGGCGGGCGGTGGGGCGGTCCTCAGGCGGGGCGGTCCTCAGGCGGGGCGGGCTCTCACCAGCGGTTGCCGGCGGCGCGGCCCATGACGCGCTTCAGGGCAGGCAGCACATCGGCGAGGAAGATGCCCGCGATGACCACGCCGGCGATCATGAACAGCATCGAGCCGCCGCGCCCCACCGGGTAGGGGAGCGAGAGGAAGCCCAGCAGCACCGAGACGCCGGTGAGCACGCCCCAGAACACCTTGGTGCGCTTCCCGGCGGCGACGTAGGCATCGGCCCGGAAGCGGAGGGCGTTGATCAGGGCCCAGACCTCCACGGCGAGCAGGGCCACGGCGAGCAGCAGGAAGATCCACATCTGGATGAGGGCGATCATCGCGTCAGGATACGGGCATCGGCTGGACGGATCCGGGATCGGCCCGCGACGCGCCCGGCCGGGGGCGACGACGCCGGTCCGGCGGGCGCCCGGCGCCGACGGGCCGCGCCGCTGCGGGGCTCAGCGGCGGCGGTCCGGATCCGAGCGATCGGTGATCAGCAGCTCGAGCGCCTCGGTGGTGGCCTGCGGCTCCAGGGCCCGCATCTCCATGGTCATCGGGCGGGGGCCGATCGCGTCGCCGTCGGCGGCGACGACCAGGCTGGGCAGGAACTGCTTCGCCTCCGCGGCGCTGAGCCCGGTGGCCTGCAGCAGGTCGATCGCGAGGGAGCGGAGCTGCACGGTGAGGGTCACGCCCTCGAAGTGCCCGGCACGGCCCGGCCGCTTGCCCTCGTCGTTGCGCAGCAGCATCTCCGGGGTGAGGTAGGAGCCGTACAGGCGCAGCTTCCGCCGGGCCTCGGTGAAGTCCACGTCCTCGTGGGAGACGGCCGTGCTCAGCTCGAGCACCGCGTCCCGTGCGGCGAGCAGGGCGTCGGCGAGGGTGGAGTGCGCATCGCCGCGGACGGCCTCGAGGAACTCGACCTGCCGCCGCGCGATGACGCGCATGTTGCGCATGGCGCGGTCCGAGCCCACCAGCAGGTGCTGGAGGCGGTCGACATCCTCGGCGTGGCGCAGCCCGGAGGGGGAGAAGGTGGCGATCTCGTCGGCCACGTCGTTGGCGAGCTTCCACTCGTCGGTGTACTTCTGGGAGACCTCGCGGATCTTCCGCAGGGCCGCCTGGGCCACCCCGCGGTCGCCGCTGCGGGCCGCGAGCGCGAGGTTGATCAAGGTGCCCTCGAGCTCGCGGTAGAACGAGGTCGCCGCACGGCGCTGGAGGCGGCGCGGATCCCCCGAGAGCAGCAGGTGGATGACGATCGCGACGCTCACCCCGGTCAGGGCGTCCAGCACCCGCCCGCCGGGGGTCATCGACGGGGTGTGGGGCATGATCATCACCAGCAGCGACTGGATCGCCACCTGGAAGCCGAACAGGTTGCTGGAATCGATGAGGCGGGCGAGCATCCCGGCGCCGAAGACCACCACGAGGATCTGCCACGTCCCGGAGCCGAGCAGGCCCCGGGCGAGCTCGCCCAGCAGCACGCCGAGCATCACCCCGCAGGACATCTCGACGATCTTGCGCACCTTCTTCTCGATGCCGAAGCCGATGATGATGAAGGCGACGATCGCGGCGAAGAACGGGTACTCGTGGCTCCAGAGGAAACCGCTGATCAGGTAGGCGAGGCTCGCGGCGATGGCGGCGCGGCCCACGGTGAGCGCGTCGCCCCGGCCGCGCGAGAGGCCGCGGGAGAACCAGTCGCGCACCGCCCCGCGGGCCCGTTCGGTGATCGGGATCGCGGTGGTGGGGGTCAGGGGAGCGCGCCCGCCCGAGGGCGGTTCCGGCGCGCGGGCGCGACTCATGCCGCCACCGGGTCCTGCAGCCGCATCTCGAGCAGCTCCTCGAGCGGGAAGGAGTCCCCGTCGCGGGCACCGCGGCCCACCACCAGCGGGGCAGGGCGGGGCTCGGGCGTCGCGCCGCGCAGGCGGGACATCAGCCCGCCGGCCACGCGCATCACGTAGTAGCGCCCCTCCCGGTCCACGGCGAGGCTGCGGTCCTGCTTGAGGTACCAGCCGACGAGGTCGGTGCGGATCGTGCCGGCGCCGTGATAGGGGCGGGCGCGCAGCGGCACGGGCGCGATGCCCGCCGCCTCGAACCGCTCGATGGCCTCGCGGATCATCGCCGTGGCCTTCTGGTGCTCCTCCTCGCGGGCGGCCCGGAGCGCCTGCTCCTTGACCGCGAACGCCTCTCGGCGGTGCCGCATCCAGTCCTGCTGCTCGCCCTCGGATCTCATGCGGCCATTGTTCCAGGTCGACGATGGCGACACGGCGCAGAGGCCGAAGGAGTGCCGTGCAGGAGACGTGAGGAGGCCGTGGAGGCGCCCGGCCCGGGCGCCTGCGGGCTCAGAGCTTCGCGGTGGGCGGCCGCTTGCCGTGCTCCCGGGGCAGCACGATCGGCTCCTGGGAGGCGTCGATCCACAGCGAGGCGCTCTCGCCGTCGGACTCCCCGACGCTGACCTCGACCGACAGGGCCGCATCCAGCGGTGCGGCCCGGCGCACCACCGCCAGGGCGATCGGCCCGAGGTCCACGTGCAGCCCGGCCGAGGTGACCGTCCCGATCACCTTGCCCTCCGGTCCGCCCAGGCGCACCTCGCCGCCGGCGGCGACGGGCACGTCCTGGGAGCCGTCGAGATGGAGCATGACCAGGCGCCGCGGCGGCTGGCCGAGGTTGAGGACCTTCGCGACGGTCTCCTGCCCGCGGTAGCAGCCCTTGGTGGTGTGCACGGTGGTGCGCAGCAGGTCGAGCTCGTGCGGGATGGAGCGTCCGTCGACCTCGCGGGCACCGCGCGCGCGATGGTCCGCGATCCGCAGCGCCTCCCACGAGCTCATCCCTGCCAGGTGCTCGCGCCGCCACGGCAGCTGCTCGAGCGCGGCCCCGTCCAGGACGGTGAGCACCGCGCCCACCGGGTCCTCGGGGTCCGGCCCGTACGCGACCCCGCCGGGGGCGAGCTGCGGCCAGGGCTCGGACCACACGGCCACCGGTTCGGGCAGGCCGAGCTGCGGCAGCACCTCGGCGGCGGGGGAGAGGGCGCCGAGGGTGCGCAGGTCGTCCCGGTCGGTCAGCTCCACCCGGGCGGCGAAGCGCATCATCTCCAGGTAGCGGCGCAGCCCGGCGCGGGCACCGGGATCCATGATCAGCAGCAGGGCGTCCTCGTCGATCACCACGGCGGAGGCCAGGTGCTCGACGCGTCCCTGCGGTGAGAGCACGGCGAGGGAGGAGGAGGCGCCCACGGGGGTGCCGTCGAGCACCTGGGTGGTGATCGTGGTCATCCAGCTGCGGGCGTCGGCGCCGCGCACCTCGAGCAGCTCGAAGTGGCCCAGATCCACCACCGCGGTCCCGTCCAGCAGGTGCCGCTGCTCGCGCAGGGGCGCGCCGTAGTGGGCGGGGACCGCCGCATCGGGGCCCTCGTCCAGCACTGCGCTCTCGCGCAGCAGGGGGCGGACATCTCGCACGGGGGCCTCGGACTCGGCGGAAGCGGGTACAGCAGGATCAGACACGGTGCATCTCCACAGAGAGGTACGGGGACAGGGCGGTCTCACCGGGAGCGCCGTCGGCCACGGGCGTGCGGCGCTCCCACAGCCACATCAGCCGGCCGCTGATGTAGCCGAACATGCGCGTCGCGGCGATCTCCCCGTCGGGGGAGGCGAGGGCGAGCTGCACGCGTGGGCCGCGCACCTCGCCGGCCCACTGCTCCTCCGGCTCGCCGCGACGGCTGAACCGGGCATCGAGCTGATGGGAGAGCACGCTCTCGGGGGTGCCGGGGCGGGCGGCGGCCGCGGCGGCCCGGTCCTGGCCGGGCACCAGATCGCCGACGGTCCAGATGCCGTCCTCCCGGTGCAGCAGCGTGCGCTCCCCGGAGCCGGCGGGCGGGGCCTGGGCCTCCTCACGCGCGAAGGCGCTCGTGGGCGGCAGCGGCGCGGGGGCGTCGACCCGGTGGATCGTGGAGCGCCAGTCGAGCGCGCCGTCCTCCCGGGCGGTGCACACGAGCTGCTGCTCGATGCGGACGTCCCGGGATCCGGCCGCGGTGCCGTCCGCACCGCTGAGCGCTCCGCTGCCCTCCCAGCTGCCGATCAGCCAGGCCAGGGGGTACAGCGACGGGGGGAGTGAGGTGTCGAGCGAGATGGGCATCGGTGCCGTGGGACGCTCAGTGGTCGAACAGGCGGCTGAGCACCAGGACGGCGAAGGCGAGGGTGCCGACGCCCACCAGGACGACGAGGGCGATGAAGAGCAGAGACAGGGCGGACATGCCCCGAGTCTATCCTCCCCACCGGCACCGCAGGAGAGGTGCGGCGCGCTCAGGGGAGCAGCAGCACCGCCAGATGCGCGACCACGCCGACGGTCGCCACCGGCACGGCGGCCACGGCGAGGGAGGGGGCCGGCTCCCGGGAGACCAGAGAGGAGCCCGTCAGCAGGTGCGCGCAGCCCGCCCCGATCGCGGTGACCAGACCGATCACCACCGCGAGCAGCGGCAGCACCCCGGCCAGCGAGACCGCCAGCAGCGTGGTGACGGCCACGCCCAGCAGCGCGGCGAGCACGAAGCGGAGGAGGGAGGGCAGCGGGGTGGAGTTCATCAGCAGGGTCGCGGCGAGCCCGGCGGCGATGGCGGTGACCACGCTGCCGGAGGCGCTGTCGAGGGCGGCGCTCTGGGCGAGCACCCAGCAGGCGGCGATCCCCGAGACGAACACCCCGGCGATGGTGCCGGTGAGCGATTCGGTGAGCTCACGGCGCTCGGAGCGCAGCATCTGATGGGCGAAGGAGGCGAACACCCCGATCGCGCACACCATCACCACCCCGGACAGCGGCGTGAACCGCTCGGGGACCAGCACGGTGACCAGCGCGCCGAGGATGCCGGTGCCGGAGACCACCGCGCGCGTGCCGCCGGGGGAGGGGAGCTCGAGCAGGCTCGGCCAGGCCAGGCCGATGAGCAGGGCGAGCAGACCGACGGCCACGGCCATCAGCACCGGGGACAGGGGTCCCGTGAGCGAGACCACGGCCAGCAGCAGCGCGAGGGCGGCACCGAGGGGAGCGCGCTCGGGGACGGTCACAGGGCCTCCCTCGCTGTCATTTCCGGTCTCGGGCCGCACCGGCGAGGGGTCTCCGCCGGGCGCTACAGTGGCAGTCTACGAGTGCCCGCTGGTGACGGCATACTCGTGCCCCTCGTTCGGCGCTGCGGCGTGTGCGGATCCGCACCGTCCCAGAGCTCTCGGAAGGACCTCATGATCACGACGACCGCCCTGGTCCCCGCCCGTCGGTCGGCGGTGCGCACGCTGCTCGCGACCGTCACCGAGCACGACGGCGTGTCCCCGCTGGACGAGGCCGCGCTCCTCGCGCTCGACGGCGAGGACGCCCGCCACCTGCTGCTCACGGCCGACGGCGCCGCCACGGACACCCATGCGGCCGAGGCCACTGCCGGGTCCGCCGCCTCTGCTGACCCGGCCGACCCCGCCGACCCCGCCGCCCCTGCTGACCCGGCCGACCCTGCCGACGAGACGCTGCTCGGCTACGTGAGCGTGCTGGGCGACGGCACGGTCCAGGGCATGGTCGATCCCGCGCACCGCCGCCGCGGCCACGGCTCCGCGCTGCTGCGCGCGGCGCTCGCGCTGCGGCCCGACGCCGGCGTGTGGGTGCACGGCGCGCTCGAGGGCTCCCTCGCCTTCCTCACCGACGCAGGGCTCACGGAGACCCGCCGCCTGCTCACCCTGCGCCGCGATCTCGGCGGCGCGCAGCCGCTGCCCAGCGCCCCGGCACCGACGCTCGAGGGCCTCCGCCTGGACACCTTCGAGGAGTCGCGGGACGCCGAGGCGTGGGTGGCCGTCAACGTCCGCGCCTTCGCCGATCACCCGGAGCAGGGCGCGCTCACCCGCGCGGACCTCGAGCAGCGCCTCGCCCAGCCCTGGTTCGACGCCGAGGACATGCTGGTCGCGCTGCGCGACGAGACGCTGGTGGGCTTCGTGTGGATCAAGCGCGAACAGCCCGGCGCCACGGACCGGGACGCCGAGATCTACGTGGTCGCCACCGACCCCTCGGTGCAGGGCCACCGCGTGGCCGGGCACCTGATGGCCACCGTTCTCGAGCGGCTCGAGCGCGACGGGGTCCCCGGCGTGGAGCTCTACGTCGAGGCGGACAACGCCCCGGCGCTGCGGCTGTACGAGAACTGGGGCTTCGAGGTCTCGGGCCGGGACGTGCAGCTGCGCGCGACGGAACGGGGCTGATCGGTGCGCGTCGCTCCCGGCACCTCGCCGCCCGTGCTCGCCGCCGGCGCCCTCGCCTGGCGGGAGAAGGGCGAGGGCGTGCAGGTGCTGCTGGTGCATCGTCCGCGCTACGACGACTGGTCGATCCCCAAGGGGAAGCTCGACAAGGGCGAGACCTTCCCCGCGGCGGCGGTGCGGGAGGTGGCCGAGGAGACCGGGTACCGGGTGCGCCTGCAGCGCCCGCTGCCGGCCTCGGTGTACCTGCTCCCGGACGGCCGCACCAAGATCGTGCAGTACTGGAGCGCGACGGTCCGCGCGAAGGTCGCCCCCGGCCCGGAGAACCGCGGCGAGGTCGACCAGGCCCGCTGGGTCCCGCTCGAGGAGGCCGAGGCGCTGGTCGCACGGCAGACGGACCAGGTCCCGCTGGGGGCGCTGCGCCGCTACCTGCAGGAGGGCGAGCTCGACACCGTCCCCATCATCATCCAGCGCCACGGCGCGGCGCTGTCGCGGTCGAAGTGGCGCAAGGGCGAGAAGTCGCGGCCGCTGAACGGCAAGGGGAAGAAGCAGGCGCGCGCCCTGCCGCCGCTGCTGGACGCCTTCGACCCGGCGAGCGTGCTGAGCAGCCCGTGGGAGCGGTGCCGCGCCACGGTGGAGCCGCTGGCGACGATGCAGGGCCTGAAGGTCCGCACCAAGTCGGAGCTCACGGAGGCGGGTCACGCCGAGAACCCGCCCCGCACCGCCGCGGTGATCGCCCGGGTGCTCGCGGAGGCGCGGCCGACGGTGGTGTGCACCCACCGGCCGGTGCTGCCCACGGTGATCGACGCGGTGCGGGCGGTGGCCCGGCAGGGTGCGGCGCTCGAGCTGCCGCGCGAGGACCCGTTCCTCGCAGCGGGGGAGGCGCTGCTGCTGCACACGACGGCGGAGGGCACGGTGGTCGCGATCGAACGGCATCTGCCGAACATCGGCTGAGCCGGCGGCACGGCATTCAGGTGCGCGGTGGACAGGGACGCGGCGCGCAGCGACACAGGAGAGGGGCAGCAGATGAGCAGCGGGTACGGCGGGGGACTGCCGGGCTGGGGCGGCCGGGACCGGGCCGAGAGCAGCGACGGCCTCGAGGGCGAGCACTGCGGCGAGAGCTCCTCGCCGTACGGCCGGCACGACCCCTACGCGCAGCACGACCCGTATTCCCAGGGCTTCGCGGACCCCTCTGCGGCCGCCGGCGGCGCGTACGCCCCGGGGCCCTACCCGGCCGGCCCGCCCGTCCACGGCGCCTTCGCGCCGCCTCCGCCGAGCTCGGGCGCGGCGATCACCGGTTTCGTGCTCGGTCTGCTCGGGGTGCTCATGTGCGGCGGGCTCACCGCCCCCTTCGGCCTGGTGTTCTCCGCGATCGGGATGAAGGAGACCGGTGCCGCGTCTCCCCTGCCCAAGGGCGGACGCGGCCTCGCGATCGCCGGCCTCGTGACCTCGCTGATCGGGATGATCCCGCTGCTGACCATCGTGCTGTACATCGTGGTGTTCGGACTCGCCGCGCTCAGCGCCTCCTGAGCGGCCGCCGAGCGCCCCGGCGCCGGCACACCGCCGCTCCGCCGCCCGGCAGCGACGGGCGCCATCTCGCTGCGCCGCCGTGCTGCGCCCCAGTGCTGCGCCGCCGTGGCGCACGCCACCGCCGGCCGCATGCGCGGCCCCTGTGATCTGATCGTCTCCTGCGCCTGAACTGCGAGTTCATCGTCTGGTTCGGGGAGTTCACCCGCTGTTCACGCACGGGCGGGCGGGCCGTCATCTGCGCTCCTTAGCGTCCCCGCTGTCAGACCTTCCCGCTGGACAGCTTCCCGGGCCCACGGCCCCCGAAAGGACTCGCAGTGAACGTTCGCAAGAACAAGCTCGTCTCGCTCGCCGCGCTCGGACTCGTCAGCGGTCTCGCGCTGACCGCCTGCGGCGGCGGCACCCAGGACTCCGGCGCCGGCGCGGGCGGTGCGGAGGGCGCCGCATCGACCGGCGGCTACGCCGAGCTCAGCGGGAACCTCGCCGGCGCCGGCGCCTCCTCCATGCAGAACGCGCAGACGGCGTGGACCGAGTCCTTCCGCGGCCTGGTCCAGGCCGAGGGCGGGGATGTGGCCGTCACCTACGACCCCACCGGCTCCGGCACCGGGCGCGAGCAGTTCCTCTCCGGCCAGGTGAAGTTCGCCGGCACCGACGCCGCCCTGGACGAGGAGGAGCTGGCCGCCTCCGCCGAGGTGTGCAACGGCGAACAGGCCTTCGACCTGCCCGTCTACATCTCCCCGATCGCCGTGGTGTTCAACCTCGAGGGCGTGGATTCCCTGAACCTCACCCCCGAGGTCATCGCCGGGATCTTCTCCGGGGACATCACGAACTGGAACGACCCGGCCATCGCCGAGCACAACCCGGATGCGGACCTGCCGGACCTCGAGATCGTGCCCGTGCACCGCTCGGACGACTCGGGCACCACCGAGAACTTCACCGAGTACCTCTCCGAGACCGCGCCCGAGGCCTGGACCCACGGCCCGGTCGAGACCTGGCCGATCGACGGCGGCCAGTCCGGGGACGGCACCTCCGGCCTGATCTCCACGGTCGAGGGCGGCAACGGCACCATCGGCTACGCCGACGCCTCGCAGGCCGGCAACCTCGGCACCGCCGCGATCGGGGTGGGCGACGAGTTCGTCGAGTACAGCGCCGACGCCGCCGCGAAGTCGGTGGACGTCTCCCCGCGCGAGGAGGGCCGCGCCGAGAACGACATCGTCGTGGACCTGGACCGCACCACCGAGGAGTCCGGCGTCTACCCGATCGTGCTGGTCTCCTACCTGGCGCTGTGCGGCTCCTACGCCGATGCCGCCGAGGGCGAGGCGGTCACCGCCTTCGCCTCCTACATCATCTCCGAGCAGGGCCAGCAGACGGCGCTCGAGAACGCGGGCTCCGCCCCGATCTCGGACGAGCTGCGCGAGGAGGCCCAGGCGGCGATCGACGGCATCACCGTCGGCTGACGGGCCCGTCGGCCGAGCTCTCCCGCCCCCGTCCTGCACGAAGGCGTGCCGCCGAGCCCCACCGGGCTCGGCGGCACCGCCGTGACATGCCCCCTCACCCCGCCCCCGGGGCCGTGAGCACTGAGGAAGGTCCCCATGAGCAGCACTGATCTCGAGCCCGAGGCGGCGACCCGCCCGACGGGCTCCATGAGAGCCAGCGGCCGCCGCTTCGGCGACTCGCTCTTCTCCACCCTGAGCATCGGCTCGGGACTGCTCATCTTCCTCACCCTCGCCGCGGTGGCCGTGTTCCTCACCACCGAATCGGTGCCCGCCGTCGTCGCCAGCCGCGAGTTCTCCGGCACGGCGGAGTTCTCGCTCGTCGAGTACGCGCTCCCGCTCGTCTACGGCACCGTGCTGGCCTCGGCGATCGCCCTGGTCATCGCGATCCCGATCTCGATCGGCATCGCCCTGTTCATCTCCCACTTCGCGCCGCGCCGCATGGCGGCCGGGCTCGGCTACATGATCGACCTGCTGGCCGCGGTGCCGTCGGTCGTCTACGGCCTGTGGGGCGGGATCTGGCTGGTGCCCAAACTCGAGCCGCTGTACCTCTTCCTCACCACCTACCTGGGCTGGATCCCGCTGTTCGGCGGCGAGCCGACGGCGCCGATGCGCAACCTCGCCTCCGCCGCGGTGGTGCTCGCGGTGATGGTCCTGCCGATCATCACCGCCGTCTCGCGCGAGGTGTTCCTGCAGACCCCGCGCCTGCAGGAGGAGGCGGCGCTCGCCCTCGGCGCGACCCGCTGGGAGACCATCCGCACCGTCGTGCTCCCCTTCGGGCGCGGCGGCGTCGTGGCCGCCTCGATGCTCGGCCTCGGCCGCGCCCTCGGCGAGACCATGGCCGTGCTGATGATCCTCGCCCCGGGCGCCACCTTCTCCCTCCACATCCTCGAGGTGGGGCGGCACAACTCGATCGCCGCGAACATCGCCTCGAAGTCGGCGGAGGCCTCGGGAGTGGACATGTCCCTGCTGGTCTTCACCGGCCTGGTGCTGTTCGTCCTGACCTTCGTCATCAACGCCGTCGCCCGCTGGATCGTGGCCCGCAGCGGCCCGAAGAGCTGAGAGGTCCCCATGAGCTCCTCGACCTCCGCGCCGACCCGGACCTCGGTCCGTCGGCCCCATGACGAACGCCGCCTGCCGTGGCACCACCTGCTGTACACCGGCCTGGCCGGACTGCTGGTGGCGGTGGCCGCGCTCGCGATCGCCGACGCCCTCACCCCGGCCAGCGCGATCCTGCTCGGCTTCGTGCTGCACCTGCTGCTGGGCTGGGTGTACTCGCTGGTGCGCGAAGGGCCCCGCTGGGCCAAGGACCGGCTGATGACCCTGCTGGTCATCGGTGCGTTCGCGGTCGCGATGTTCCCGCTGCTGTCCCTGCTGTGGGAGGTGATCCGCCGGGGCCTGACCCGGGTGATCGCGGCCAAGCCCAGCCCCTTCGCCTTCTGGACCTCGGACATGTCCGGGATCATCGGCGGGGCCGACGCCGGCGGCGTGGTCCACGCGACCATCGGCACCCTGCTGATCACGCTGTGGGCCTCGCTCATCTCGATCCCGGTGGGCCTGTTCACCGCGATCTTCCTCGTCGAGTACGCGGACCACGGCTGGAAGCGCACCCTCGGCAAGGGCGTCACCTTCCTCGTGGACGTCATGACCGGCATCCCCTCGATCGTCGCCGGCCTGTTCGGGCTCGCCCTGTTCATCGCGTTCATGCCGGACCAGAGCGTGCGCATGGGCATCATGGGCGCGGTCGCGCTGAGCCTGCTGATGATCCCCACCGTGGTGCGCAACAGCGAGGAGATGCTGCGCCTGGTCCCCATGGATCTGCGCGAGGCCTCCTACGCGCTGGGCGTGCCGAAGTGGCTGACCATCGTCAAGGTGGTGCTGCGCACCGCGATCGCGGGCCTGACCACCGGCATCACCCTCGCGATCGCCCGCGTGATCGGCGAGACCGCGCCGCTGCTGCTCACCGTGGGCATGGTGACCTCAGTGAACTGGAACATGTTCGACGGCCGCATGGCGACCCTGCCCACCTTCATCAACCAGCAGTACCGCAACGGCAACGCGAACTGCATGAGCGAGACGGTCACCAACCCGATCTCGCAGGAGGTGTACGCCTGCTCGCTCTCGACGAACATCGATCGCGCCTGGGCCGCCGCCTTCACCCTCATCGTGATCGTCATGGTGCTGAACATCGCCGCCCGCCTCGTCAGCCACTACTTCTCCCCGAAGCTCAGCCGCTGAGCCGAGGGACCACCGAAAGGACTTCCGATGGCCGCTCCCCAGCCCATCAACGTCGAGGACCTCGACATCCACTACGGCGACTTCCTCGCCGTGCAGGGCGTCGACGTCCAGATCCGCCCCCGCTCGGTGACCGCGCTGATCGGGCCCTCCGGCTGCGGGAAGTCCACCTTCCTGCGCACCCTGAACCGCATGCACGAGGTGATCCCCGGGGCGTATGCGACCGGCCGCGTCGAGATCAACGGCGAGGACATCTACGACCCGAAGGTCGATCCGGTCAACGTGCGCCGCCGGGTCGGCATGGTGTTCCAGAAGGCGAACCCGTTCCCCACCATGTCCATCCGCGACAACGTGCTGGCGGGCGTGAAGCTCAACAACCGCCGCATCTCCCGCGCCGCGGCCGATGAGCTCATGGAGCGGGCGCTGCGCGGCGCGAACCTCTGGAACGAGGTCAAGGACCGCCTGGACAAGCCCGGGATGGGTCTCTCCGGCGGGCAGCAGCAGCGGCTGTGCATCGCCCGCACCATCGCGGTGGAGCCCGAGGTGGTGCTGATGGACGAGCCCTGCTCGGCGCTGGACCCGATCTCGACCCTCGCGATCGAGGACCTCATCCACGAGCTGAAGCAGGAGTACACGATCGTCATCGTGACCCACAACATGCAGCAGGCCTCCCGGGTCTCGGATCGCACCGGCTTCTTCAACATCGCCGGCACCGGCAAGCCCGGCCACCTCATCGAGATCGACGACACCGACACGATCTTCACCAACCCCTCGAACACGCAGACCGAGGACTACATCTCCGGCCGCTTCGGCTGAGCCGCGCGCTCCGGGGCGCACACCGGGATCAGACCACGGTCTGACCCCGCGCCCAGGGAACCGCTCCGGGGGAGGACGCGCCGCGGTCCCCGGCCGCGGGACGCTGGGCACCATGAACACGAACCAGCTCTCCCCGGCCCCCGCCGGCCCGCCCCCGCACCCGGCCTCCCCGGCCCCGCAGCCCGTCGCCCAGCCCGGCGCGGCTCCGCTGTCGCCCGTGCTCTGCGCCCGCGGCCTGATGAAGACCTACGGCAGCTCGAGCACCACCACCCGCGCCCTGGACGGCGTGGACCTCGACATCGCCCGCGCCGACTCGCTCGCGGTGATGGGCCCCTCCGGCTGCGGAAAGACCACCCTGCTGCACATCCTCGCCGGGATCCTCACGCCCACCGCCGGCACCGTCCGGCACGACGGCACGGACCTGGCGACCCTCGGCGACCGCCGCCGCACCCGCCTGCGCCGCAACGACTTCGGCTTCGTCTTCCAGGACGGCCAGCTGCTGCCCGAGCTCACCGCGCTCGAGAACGTCATCCTGCCGCGCATGCTCGGCGGCACCTCCCGCCGCGCCGCGACCGCCGAGGCCGCGTCCTGGCTGGACCGGCTGGGCCTCGCCGGGATGCACGACCGCCGCCCCACCCAGCTCTCCGGCGGGCAGGCGCAGCGCGTCGCGATCGCGCGGGCCCTCACCGGCCGCCCCTCCGTGGTCTTCGCCGACGAGCCCACCGGCGCCCTGGACCAGGCCACCGGCCAGTCCGTGCTGCAGATCCTCGTCGACTCCTGCCGGGACTCCGGTGCCGCGCTGGTGATGGTCACGCACGACGCGAAGGTCGCCGCCGCCTGCCGCCGCACCGTCGCCATGCGCGATGGTCGCATCGCCCAGGAGTTCGTGCGCCCCGCCGAGCAGCCGGCCCCTGCACAGCCGCTCGCCGCACAGAGCGCGGAGGTGGCCCGGTGAACGCGCTGCTCGCCTCCGCCCCGCTGCTGCTGCGGCGCCGCGGCGCCCTCGCCGACATCCTGCCGGTGATCGCCTTCGCCGCCGCGACCGCCATCACCGCCACCGTCCTGGGAGGTGCCGCCGCGTTCGTCGGCCGCATGCCCGAGGGCTCCGGGATCGGGATGAGCGCCGAGGAGTCGCTCATGCCGTTCCTCGTCACCTGCGCCTTCACCGCCTCCGTGCTGCTGATCCCGAGCGCCGTCGGCCTCGGCGGCTCCGCCGCACGGCTCTCCCTCGCCCGCCGCGAGAAGGACCTCGCCACCACCCGCCTGATCGGCGGGACCAGCGCGCAGGTGGGCGCGGTCGCGGTGCTGGACGTCGCCGCGCAGGCCCTCGTCGGCGCGTTCATCGGCGTGGGGCTCCACCTCGCCGTCACTCCCGCGCTCACCCATCTCGACTTCGGCATCACCCCCTTCACCGTCGCGGACCTGCTGATGCCCGTGTGGGCATATCCGCTGGTCGCCCTCGGGATGGTGCTGCTCGCCGCCGGCTCCGCCGGGGTGTCGCTGACCGGCGTGGTGCTCAGCCCGCTCGGCGTGGCCCGCGACTCGCGCGTGGTGCGGATGTCCGTGGTGCGGGTGGTGCTGTGGGCGCTGCTCATCCTCGGCTTCTTCGTGTTCATGCAGATCGGAGGGACGCTGCTCGGCCAGTTCGCCGACGGGATGGCCCTCCTCGCGGTGATGGCCGTGTTCGTCGGCCTCATCGTCGCCGGCATGAACGTGGTGGGACCGTTCATCGTCTGGATCGTCGCCCGCGCCCTGGCGAAGAGCGCACCGCTGCCCTCGGTGATGGTCGGCGCGCGCCGCCTGGCCGCGGACCCGCGCGCCGGCTGGCGGTCCGTCTCGGGCATCACCTTCGCCCTGGTGATCGCCGGATTCCTCACGATCATCGCGCTGCTGGCCCGCGGCACGGACCCGGAGGAGGCCATGATGGCCACCGCCATGTCCACGGGCGGGATCCTCACCCTGGGCATCGCCGCGGTGCTCGCGGCCGTCTCCACCGGCGTCACCCAGACCGCCCGTGTGATCGACCAGGCACCGGTGCTGCGCTCCCAGCACATCGCCGGCGCCGAGGTGGCCCAGCTGCACCGCGCCCGGATCGCGGAGATCCTCGTCCCGGTGGTGCTCAGCTCCCTGCTCGCCACCCTCACGGCCCTGCTGGTGATCCTCGCCGTGTTCGGCGGAGCACCCCAGGACCCGCAGGTGGCGGTGCAGTACGGGATCAGCGTGCTGGCCGCCTACGCGCTGGTGATCGCGGCGGTGCTGGTGGCCTCCCCGCTGGTGAAGCGGTTCGCGCTGCGCGCCGCATGAGCGGTGGGCCGGCCGCCGGCCGGCCCACCACCCCGGGGACCGGGACTAGGCTGGAGGGCATGGACATGGAGACCGTCGCCCCGAAGGACGTGCCCGAGGGCGCGCATCTCATCGATGTGCGCGAGCAGAACGAATGGGATGCGGGCCATGCGCCCGGCGCGCAGCACCTGCCCGCCAGCTCCCTGCTGGAGAACCTCGAGCAGCTGCCCGAGGACGATGACGAGCTGTACATCGTCTGCCGCACCGGCGGGCGCAGCTTCCAGGTCACGCAGTGGCTGAACGCCAACGGCTTCGAGGCCATCAACGTCGACGGCGGGATGGACCAGTGGTTCGAATCCGGGCTGCCGATCGAAGCCGACGGCGAGGCCGAGGCGTACATCCTCTGAGGACCTGACGGGCCCGCGGCACTGCACTGATCGGTGCCGCGCCGAGGGGCACCGCGCCGAGCGGTGCCGTGGGCAGGCCGGTCGGTGCCGGGCCGAGCGGTGCCGCGCCGAGCGGTGCCGGGCCCGGGCTCAGAGGCCGAGCACGTCCCGCAGCAGCGCGTAGCCCACGAAGGCCACCACATCCAGCAGGGTGTGCGCGATGATCAGCGGCAGCGTGCGGCGGGTGCGGCGGTACCACTCGCCGAACACCAGCCCCATCACCAGGTTCGCGAGCCCCGGGCCCACCCCCTGATAGGTGTGGTACGCCCCGCGCAGCACGGCGGAGGCGATGATGATCCGGCGCGGCGACCAGCCCAGCCGCTCCAGGCGCTGGACCAGGTAGCCCACCACGATCACCTCCTCCAGCACGGCGTTCTTCACCGCGTGCAGCACCAGCACCGGCAAAGTCCACCAGTGCGTGTCCAGCGCCGCGGGGATCACCTCGACCGTCATCCCCAGCAGCCGCCCCAGGTAGTACACCGCCAGCCCCGGCAGACCGATCGCCGCGGTGAGCAGCACGCCGTGCAGCAGGTCCCGCAGCGGCCGGGCCGGATCCAGTCCCAGGTCGCGCAGCGCCTGCCGCAGCGACCCCGCGGTCATCGCGAGCAGCAGCACCACGAGTGCCACCGGCACCAAGGTGAAGAGCACCGAGAGCAGCTGGTACAGCAGATCCATCCACGGGTTCTCCCGCAGCGACGTGTTCAGTGCCGTGGACTGTCCCGACAGCGGTCCGGAGGCGAACGCCTGGGCGAGCGCGAGCAGCGAGTAGACGGCGCTGCGGCCCAGCGACAGCGCGAGCACGATCAGCACCTCGGCGCGCAGCCAGCGCCGGCTCGGGGTCAGGAGTTCCACGCCGTCATGCTCTCACCTGCGTCATGCCACACTCGATCCCATGACCAGACCTGCCAGCCCTGACCAGCTCGACGCCCAGCCCGCCGCGACCCCGCACTCCGCCGGGCCCGGCGACCGCCCCGCCGTGCTCGTCACGGGGGCGAACCGCGGGATCGGACGCGCTGTCGCCGAGGAGCTCGCCGCGGATCACCACCTGATCCTCGCCGGGCGGGACGCGGACGCCCTGGCCGCGCTCGCCGCCGCGCTGCCCTCGGCCGAGACGTTCGTCGCCGAGCTCACCGACTACGAGGGGACGGCCGCCGCGGTCGCGGCGCTCGAGCTGCCCACCGGCCTCGCGGGCCTCGTGCACTCGGCGGGGATCCTCGTCAACGGCAGCGTCGAGGACCTGAGCGCCGCGGAGTGGGAACGGAACTTCGCCGTCAACGTCACCGCCGTCTCCGAGCTGACCCGGCTGCTGCTGCCGGCGCTGCGCACGGCCCGCGGCACCGTGGTCGCCGTGAACTCCGGCTCCGGCTTCAACGCGAAGGGGGAGCGCGGCGCCTACTCCGCCTCGAAGTTCGCGCTGCGCGCCTGGACCGACGCGCTGCGGCAGGAGGAGACCGGCCACGGGGTGCGGGTCAGCGCGGTGCATCCCGGCCGGGTCGACACCGACATGCAGCATGAGCTGCGGGCCGCGGAGAGCGGCGCGTACGAGTCGGAGAAGTACCTGCGCCCGGCGACGGTCGCCGCCGCGATCGGCTTCGCGCTGCGTGCCCCGGCCGAGGCGGTCGTCGCCACGATCGATCTGCGCCCCCGCGCGATCGGCTGAGGAGCGCACCCGGCCCCGGTCAGGAGGAGCGCCAGCGGGCGCTCCCGAACGCAGCTGCTGGCGCTCTCGACCGCGACGGGGGGGGGGGCGCTCCTGGCCGTGTCGGGGGCGCTCCTGGCCGTGTCGGGGGCGCTCCTGGCCGCGACCGTTGCGCAGTGGGCGCTTTGAGAGGCTCAGAGCGCCCACTGCGCAACGGTCGACCGAGAAGTGCCCGGCGGAGCCTCGGGGTGAGCTGGGCGGGCCTGAGGCCAGGGGCGAGCTGGGCGGGGGTTCCGGGGTGCTGGTCCGCGTCCTCCCCCCCCCCGGGGCCGCGGGCCTCAGCCGCGGTCGTCGTCCAGCAGGTCGACGAGCTGCGCGGCGTAGCCCACGTAGGTGCCCGGGCTGAGGGCCAGCAGCCGCTCGCGCTCCGCCTCCGGCAGGCCCAGCGACTCGATGAACTCGCGCATCCCCGCCCCGTCCACACGGTGGCCGCGGGTGAGGTCCTTGAGCCGCTCGTAGGGGTTGTCCAGGCCGGGCACGCCCTGCACGCCGAGGGTGCGCATCACCGACTGCACCGCCTCGCCGAGCACCTCCCAGTTGCCCTCGAGGTCCGCGGCCATCGCGTCCGCGTCGACGTCCAGGCCGGCCAGGCCCTTGCGGATGTTCGCGATCGCCAGCAGGGAGTGGCCGATCGCGGGGCCGATGTTGCGCTGGGTGGTGGAGTCGGTGAGGTCCCGCTGCAGGCGCGAGGTGACCAGGGTGGAGCCCAGCGAGTCCAGCAGCGCGCCGGAGATCTCGAGGTTCGCCTCCGCGTTCTCGAAGCGGATCGGGTTGACCTTGTGCGGCATCGTCGAGGAGCCGGTGCCGCCCTGGGCGGAGAGGCGCTGGCGGAAGTAGCCCAGCGAGATGTACGTCCACACGTCGGTGGCGAGGTTGTGCAGGATCCGGCCGGCGCGGGCGATGTCCGCGTACACCTCGGCCTGCCAGTCGTGGGACTCGATCTGCGTGGTCAGCGGGTTCCAGGTCAGGCCCAGGTGCTCCACGAAGGAGCGGGAGACCTGCTGCCAGTCGGCCGACGGCACGGACACCGCATGCGCCGCGTAGGTGCCGGTCGCGCCGTTGATCTTGCCCAGGTACTCGTCGGCGGAGATCCGCCGCTCCTGGCGCCGCAGGCGGTGGGCGAAGACCGCGACCTCCTTGCCCAGCGTGGTGGGGGTGGCGGGCTGGCCGTGGGTGCGCGAGAGCATCGGCACCTCGGCGGCGTCACGGGCCAGGGCGGCCAGATCGGCGATCACCTCGCGCAGGGCGGGCAGCCACACCTGCTCGACCGCGCCCTTGACCATCAGGGCGTAGGCGAGGTTGTTGACGTCCTCGCTGGTGCAGTAGATGTGCACCACCTCGGCCAGCGGCTCGAGCGAGGTGCCGGCCAGGCGGCGCTTGATGTAGTACTCGATCGCCTTGACGTCGTGGACGGTCTCGCGCTCGATCTCGGCATGCTCGGCGATGCCGTCCGCCCCGAAGTCCTCGGGGATCGCGCGCAGCAGGGCGCGTTCGTCCGCGGTGAGGGTGCGCAGGCCCGGGATGACCTCGCCGTCGAGCAGGTGGATCATCCACTCGGTCTCCACGATGAGGCGGGAGCGGTTCAGCGCCGCCTCGGAGAGATGATCGACCAGCGGCGCGGTCTGCGCGCGGTAGCGGCCGTCGAGCGGGGTCAGGGCGATCTGCGGGGAGATGTCCGCGAAGGAGTGAGCCATGGCGGCATTGTCCCAGACCGTCGCGCCCGCGTGCGGGAGCGTCCCGCGCCTCCTCCGTCACCCTGCGGGGCGCGGCGTCACCCTCAGCCAGAGCACACCGTGGGCGGGCAGGGAGAGCCCGTCGGCGAGGTCCACCGCCTCGTCGGCCAGCAGCTCGTGGGCGGCGGTCTCGAACCCGGAGAGCGTCACCGCGGGCACGCGGGCGGGATGGTCGCCGACGTTGGCGAGCACCAGCACCCGCGCCCGCGGGATCGCGTCGGCCCGCTCCTCGAGGCCGGGCCGCTGGTAGCCGAGCACCGCCGGATGCGGCACGTCGAAGGGCAGCAGCGTGGTCCCGCCCAGCTCGGGGGTCTGCTGCCGCACGGCGATCATCCGGCGCAGCCGGGCGTGGATCCGCCCGGCCACGGTGCGGGGGTCCCGCCGGGCCGCATAGGCCTGGGCGGGGCGCATCGGCCGGCCCACCCAACGGCTGTCGTCGGCCTCCGCGGGGCGGTTGCGGTGGTCGTGGTCGTTGAACTGGCCCACCTCGTCGCCCAGGTACAGCAGCGGCACGCCGCCCGTGGACAGCGCGAGGGCGTGGGCGAGCAGCACCCGGTCCTCGCCGCCGGCGTCGGCGGTCTCCACACCCGCGAGGGCCGCCGTGGTGCCGGCCACCCGTGCGTCCCCGGTGCGGGGGTTCTCCTGGAAGGCGGCGCCGCGGGCGAAGCTGCCGGGGAAGCGGCCGGTGTAGAAGTCGTTGAGGAACCGGCGATGGGCGAAGCCGTCGATGCCGAGCTCGGCGGCGTCCTCGTCCGCGAAGGTCCAGCCGATGTCGTCGTGCGAGCGCACGTAGTTCACCCACGCGGTCCCCTCCGGCAGGGCGTGGCGCCGCGCGAGCGCCTGGGACAGCAGCCGAGCATCCCGCGTGGCCAGCGCCTCCCAGGTCAGCGCCATCTGCAGCGGGTTGTAGGAGAGCTGGCACTCGAGCGGATCGATGTACTCGATCACCTCGTCGGGGTGGACGATCGCCTCGGACTTGAACAGCACCCCGGGCGCGGCCATGCGCAGCACCGCGTTGAAGGCCCGCAGCAGCAGATGCGCCTCCGGCAGCGATTCGCAGGGCGTGCCCAGCCGTTTCCAGATGAAGGCGACCGCATCCATCCGCAGCACCTCGACGCCCTGCGCGGCGAGGAACAGCATCTCCCCGGCCATCGCCCGGAACACCGCGGGGTTCGCATAGTTCAGGTCCCACTGGAAGTGGTAGAAGGTCGACCAGATCCAGCGCCCGTCGCCCAGCTGCACGAAGGAGCCGGGATGGTCGTCGGGGAAGATCTCGCGGGTGGTGCGCTCGTAGGCGTCGGGCAGGGTGCGGTCCTCGAAGATCAGGTAGAAATCCTCGAACTCCGGATCCCCTGCGACGGCGCGCCGCGCCCAGTCGTGCTCGTCGCTGGTGTGGTTGAAGATGAAGTCCAGCACGAGGGAGATCCCGGCCTCGCGCAGGGCGGCGGCCAGCTCGGCGAGCTCCTCCATCGTGCCCAGCCCCTCGCGCACCCTCCGGTAGCTGCTCACCGCGTAGCCGCCGTCGTCCTTGCCCGCGGGGGAGTCGAACAGGGGCATCAGGTGCAGGTACGTCAGCCCCAGCTCCTGGAAGTAGCCGATGTGCTCGTGCAGGGCGCGCAGCGAACCGGCGTAGCGGTCCACGTAGCAGACCCCGCCCAGCATGGTGGGGGACTCGAACCAGGTCGGGTCGGCGGTGCGGCGCGCGTCCAGGGCGCGCAGCGCCGCGGGCCGTCGCTGCCAGGAGTCGACCACCAGCTCCATCACCGCGGCGAGGGCGTCGAAGGAGTCGTCCCGGTCCCCGTACAGCTGCACGAACAGGCCGTGCAGGGTGGGCAGGTGCTCCTCGATGCGGGCGGCGAGCTCCGGCTCGGGCGGCACGGGGCGGGCGGCGAGCTGGGCGCGCAGGCGGGGGAGATCAGCGGCGACGTCGGCCTGGAGACGACTCATGCCTCATGATCGCAGGACCTCCCGCCCCGTGGGGAGACCAGGGGCGGGAGGTCCTGCGACGGTGCTCGGGCGGGCGGGGGCGATCAGTCCTCGGCGCGCTCCCCGAGCCCGGTGACGGCCTCGACGATCGCGGAGAGGATGCCGATGATCACGCCGGCCAGCAGCGCCCACCAGAAGCTGTCGAACTGCAGCGTGAGCCCGGCGAGACCCGAGACCCAGCCCGCCAGCAGCAGCATCAGCGTGTTGATGACCAGCTGGAACAGCCCCAGCGTGAGGCACGTGATGGGGAAGGTGAGGAAGGACAGCACCGGCTTCACGATGGTGTCGATCAGCGCCAGGATCAGCGCGATCGCCCCGATGGTGAGGACCTGCGTGAGCAGGCTCGCGCTGTCGTCGCCCAGGTTCATGCCGGGCAGGATCAGCGCGGTGACCCACAGCGCGAGGCCGGTGACGATGATGTGGCCGAGGAATCTCATGGCCCCATTGTCCGCCGCCGCGGGCAGCGGCGCATCCGGGATATCCCCACTTCTGGCGGGTCGTGGTGGGCACGGCCGCCGCTGTGCACGGCGGCGTGCCACGATGCGGCGATGAACCTCTCGTCCCCGCCCGGACCCGCCGCCCGTCCGACGGAGCACGGGGTGCAGCTGGAGGACGGTCGCCGCCTGCACGCCGTGTCATGGGGCGAGGGACCTGACCTCGTGGTCCTCGAGGCGGGCATGGGCGCCGCAGCCCTGAGCTGGGGGCCGGTGATGGAGCATCTCGCCCCGCACGTGCGCGTCCTCGCCTATGACCGTGCCGGATACGGCGCGTCCGATCCCGATCTCCGCCCCCGCGATCTCGCGCGGCTGGCGAGCGACCTCGTCGCACTGTGCGCGGCGATCCCGCACGAGCGGCTGGTGCTGGCCGGCCACAGCTGGGGCGGCCCCGTGGCCCGCATGGCGCTCGCGCGTCTCCTCGCCGCCGGCCCGGAGCCGGGGGAGCAGCTCGCAGGCCTGGTGCTGGTGGACCCCTCCGACGAGCACGCGCAGATGTACTTCTCCCGCGCGATGCAGGTGCAGTCGGCCGTGCAGGGCCCGCTGCTGGCGGCGCTGGCTCGCCTCGGCCTGCTGCGCCCGCTCCTGCGCGCCCAGATGGCCGCCCTGCCCGAGCCGTATCGCTCTGCCGCGGTCGACGCCGTCGCCACCCCTGCCGCAGCGGCGGCGATACGTGCGGAGAGCGCCCATGTGGTGCGCGGCCTGCGCTTCCTGCAGCGGCATCCGCTCATGCTCGACGCGGTGCCGCTCACCGTGCTCTCGGGCCGCCGGGCCGGCGCGCTGGACAGGGCGGTGCGCGACGGGCTCTCGGCCGCCCACGCCGCCACCGCCCGTGCCCATCGGGCGGGCCGCCTCGTCGAGGCGCAGCGCTCCGGCCATCTGATCCCCGTCACCGAACCCGAGCTGGTCGCGGACGAGATCCTCTCCCTGCTGCGCTGAGGCATACCCTGGCGGCATGTTCGACCAGCCCGCCGAGAACATCCGCCTGCGCCCCACCCTCGAGGGCCTGCCCGCCTACGTGGCCGGCAAGCCCGCGGCCGACGACGGCATCCTGCGGTACAAGATCTCCTCCAACGAGTCGCCGTTCCCGCCGGTGCCGGCGGTGCGCGACGCGGTGATCGCCTCGCTCGGGGCGACGCACCGCTACCCGGACGCGGCCGCGGGCGAGCTGCGGGAGCGGCTCGGGGCGAAGCACGGCGTGGAGCCGGCACAGATCGCCCTGTCCACGGGCTCCGTCGCCGTCTCCGGGGATCTGGTGCGCGCCCTGGTGGGGGAGGGGGACGAGGTCGTCCACGCCTGGCGTTCCTTCGAGGCGTACCCGATCCTCGTCGGCTCCCACGGCGGGGTGTCGGTCGCGGTGCCGGTCACCGCCACGGGCGAGCACGATCTGGAGGCGATGGCCGCGGCGATCACCGACCGCACCCGCCTGGTGCTGCTGTGCACCCCGAACAACCCCACCGGTCCCTCGCTGTCCACCGACCAGGTGGAGGAGTTCCTGGCCCGGGTGCCGGAGCACGTGGTGGTCGCGATCGACGAGGCCTATCGCGAGTTCCACGACCCCGCCACGGTGCTCGGCACCGCCGGGATCTTCCGCCGCCACGGCAACGTGGTGCTGCTGCGCACCTTCTCGAAGCTGCAGGGCCTGGCCGGGCTGCGCATCGGCTACGCGGTCGCCCACCCGCGGCTGGCGCGGGCGCTCAGCCAGGTCACCGTGCCCTTCGGCGCCAGCTCGCCCGCGCAGGCCGGTGCGCTCGCGAGCCTGCAGCCCGCGGTGCAGGAGGAGCTCGAGCATCGCGCGGAGTGGATCCGCTCCGAACGCTCCCGGGTGCTCGCCGCGCTCGCCGAACAGGGCTGGCAGCTGCCCGCCTCGCAGGGCAACTTCGTGTACTTCCCCCTGGGCGGGCAGAGCGCCGAGTTCGCCGAGTTCGCGGACGCCCGCGGCCTGGTGCTGCGCGCCTACGGCACCGACGGGGTGCGGGCCACGATCGCCGAGCAGGAGGCCAACGATCTGCTGATCGAGATCGCCGCGGCCTGGCGCGAGCGCTGAGCTCGGGGCCGACGGGCGCGCCCGGGGGTGCGGGCCGAGGGCGCTGAGCGCGTCAGGCCCCGACCCGGACGAGGCCGACGACGCGGCTGCGCGCCAGCAGGTCGTGCACCCCGCGCCCGCTGCCCCGCAGACTCGTCCAGGCGTACACGCCGATCACGAGGTAGACCGCGATCGATGCCGCGTAGGTGAGGACGTCGCCGTCCTCGAAGCCGCCCCAGGCCGCGCCCACGGCGGTGAGGTGCCCCAGCTGCCAGGGCACGAAGACCTTCACGACGCTGCGTGCGAGCGCCCGGCCCCCGCTCAGCGGCGCCCCGTCGACGGTCAGCACCGTGAGCCCCTGCCGGCGCTTGCCCCAGGTGGCCCGGTGCGGCCCGGACTCCGCCCGTGCCGTGACGACGGTGGCGATCGCGGGCGGCACCGCGCTGATCAGGCGGCTGTACAGGCGACTCGCGCCGAGCTCCGTGGTGGTGGCCAGGACGACGCCGACCGGCGCCGTGGCCGCTGCGGTGCCGAGATAGGGGAGGCAATCGGTGAGATAGGCCAGGCAGCGACGCTTCGCGAGGGGGTGCATCGCTCCAGCGAAGCACGGCGTCCTCCGCGCGCCCAGCGACCTTTGTCGATGTCCCGCCGGTCACCACCGTCCGGGGCAACGGGCGGACATCACTACCGCGGGGCACGAGCCCCCGATAACCTCATGGGCGGTCGGGGCCCTGCCGCAGCGGGAAGGGCGCCCGAGGCGCCCGGTCCGACTGGCCCAGACGCCTCCCCACCTCCACGAAGGATCGCCATGACCACGCCCGCAGCGCCCGCCCCCGCACTCGGTGGGGCCCGCGCCTACGTGGTGTGGATCGCCGCCGTGACGGCGTACGCGATCGCGGTGCTGCAGCGCACCACCATGGGCGTCGCCGGGCTCGAGGCGACCGAGCGCTTCGGCGCCTCCGCGACGATCGTCTCCACGTTCGTGGTGCTGCAGCTGGCCGTCTACGCGCTGTCCCAGATCCCGGCCGGACTGCTCCTGGACCGCTACGGCTCCCGCGTCACCCTCGTCGCCGGGGCGCTGCTGATGGGCACCGGGCAGCTGCTCATGGCGCAGACCGAGACGGTGGGTGTGGCGATGGCGGCGCGGATCGTGCTCGGCGCCGGCGACGCGCTGACCTTCTCGAGCGCGATCCGCCTGGTCCCGGCCTGGTTCCCCGCGCAGCGGGTCCCCGTGCTCACCCAGCTCACGGGCATCTTCGGCCAGGTGGGGCAGATCGCCTCCGCGGTGCCCTTCGTGGCCGTGCTGAGCATGGCCGGATGGGGCACCGCCTTCACCTCGGCCGCCTCGGTGAGCGCGATCGGGGCGCTGCTCGCCCTGCTCGTGGTGCGGGCGACGCCGCCGGGGATCCCGCGGCCCCGGGTGCGGCAGGATCTCACGAAGATCCCGCTGGTGCTCGCGCGGATCGTCCGCCACCCCTCCACCCAGCTGGGCTTCTTCACCCACTTCACCGCGGGCTTCACCGGGATCGCGTTCTCCATGATGTGGGGCTATCCGTATCTCACCGCGGGGGAGGGGCTCAGCCGTCCGGCGGCCTCGGCCGTGATGACGGTGCTGGTGGTGGTCGCCGTGGTGGGCGGCCCGCTGATCGGCGCGCTCACCCAGCGCCACCCGCTGCGCCGCTCCACGCTGGTGCTGCTGATCGTGGCGACCATCGTGGTGCCGCTGCTCGCGCTCGTGCTGTGGCCCGGCCCGGCGCCCCTCTGGCTGCTCCTCGTGCTGGTCTCGGGGTTCTCGATCGGCGGGCCGGGCAGCAGCATCGGCTTCGACTTCCCGCGCACGGATCTGGCCCGCCACCGCCTGGGCACCGCGACCGGCGTGGTGATCATGGGCGGCTTCATCGGCGGGCTCACCGCGATCCTGCTCATCGGCGTGGTGCTCGACCTGCTGCGGCCCGACGGGGACTACGACCTGGAGGCGTTCCGCCTCGCCTTCGCGGTGCAGCTGCCGCTGCTCGGGATCGGAGTGGCGGGCATGCTCGTCTCCCGCCGCACGCTGCGGCGACGGATGGCGGCGCAGGGCCGTGAGGTGCCGCCGTGGCGCGATGTCTGGCGGTCGGGCCGCTGGCGCCGGCTCTGAGGCTTGCCGCGACCTGCGCGCGTGTCGTAGCGTTCTTCCCAACACTTAATTTCAAGGAGGAAGTATGTCTTTCACGCTGGGGATCGTCGGGATCGGCCAGTTCGGCTCCCACTTCGCGGAGCTCTTCGCCGCCCATCCCGAGATCGACGCGCTGTACGCCGTCGACTCGGTGCCCGAACGGATCGACGCGCTCGAGGAGCGGGGCATCCGCTTCGCCGGCCGCTACGACACCCTCGAGGAGCTGCTCGCCTCCGATGTCGACGCCGTCGCGATCTTCACCCAGCGCTGGACCCACGGCGAGCACGCCCTGGCCGCGCTGCGCGCCGGCAAACACGTGTACTCCGCGGTGCCGATGGCGATCGAGGAGGAGGAGATCCGGGCGATCACCGAGGAGGTGCAGCGCACCGGGCTCGTCTACATGATGGGCGAGACCAGCCAGTACAACGCCGCCGTGGTCCTGGCCCGCCGCATCCACCGCACCGGGGTGTTCGGCGAGGTGTTCTACGCCGAGGGCGACTACGTCCACGACATGGACCTGGGCTTCTACGACGCCTACAAATACTCCGGCGGCGAGCAGTGGAAGTCCACCGCCTCCTACCCGCCCCTGCTCTACCCGACCCACTCCATCGGCGGCATCCTCGGCGTGATCGACGAGCGCCACGCCACCTCGGTCTCCGCGCTGGGCCGGCCCGACACCCGCGGCGACGGCGTGTTCGACAAGGACGTCTCGATGTTCGGCAACGACGTCTCCAACGCCTTCGCCCTGTTCGGGATGGACAACGGCGGCGCCTTCCGCACCAACGAGCTGCGCCGGGTGGGTTACCCCAGCCACAAGCGCGAGTCCCGCTTCCGCTTCTTCGGCGAGGAGTCGAGCTTCGAGGAGACCATCGACGTCACCTACTGGCACGACAAGAAGCGCGTGCTGGACGTGACCGACCTGATCCGCACCGGCGCCACCATGAGCCTGGACGACCCGCGCCTGGCGGACGTCTCCCCGGCCCTGCGCGACGCCTTCGTGGCCGGCTCGGCCCCCGCGCACCACCAGGCGCGACTGCCCAAGGAGTTCCAGGGCATGCCCAACGGGCACGAGGGAGCGCACCACTTCCTGGTCGACGACTTCGCCCGCGCCGTGGTGGACGGCCACCAGCCCGTGGTCAACGCCTGGCAGTCCGCCCGGTACACGCTGCCCGGCGTCATCGCCCATCAGTCGATGAACCAGGGCGGCGAGCGGCTGGAGATCCGCGACCTCGGCGACTGCCCGCTGCCCGTGGTCGATCTCGACGCCGACCAGGAGCCGATCGACCTCGAGGCGCTGTACGCGGCGCAGGAGGCCGCGCAGGGAGTGCTCGCCGAGTGAGCGCAGAGCACGTGAGCAGCTGACCACCGGAGAGCCGGTGGACGGGCCGACGGGCCGGGACGGGGCACTGCCCCCTCCCGGCCCGTCGGCTGTGTGCGCCCGTCCGTCGGCCGGCATCCTTCCGGCGTGCGCTCGTCGGCCGGCATTCTCCCGGTGTGCGTCCGTCGGCCGGCATTCTCCCGGTGTGCGTCCGTCGGCCGGCGTTGTCCCGTCCGCCCCGTGTGTGCCCGTCGGCCTGGGTGGTCATGGCGCGAGAACCGCTGGTCCACGAGGTGCGCGGGGCGGGGTGTTCTATTTTGCAAGGCGGTTGTGTAATATGCGCGGCGAGGTCGATGCGGACCGTTCCGCCGGCCTGTGGCGTGATATTTTCGCCGCCAGTCCACGACGCAGTGAGCACCTCCCCACGGCACGGCCTGCGGGCCGGGCGCCGCGTGGGAATCGACAAAGGAGTCACCCATGATCACTCGACGACACGCTCTCGCCGCCGGCGCGGCGGGCTCGGCCTCCCTCGCCCTCGCCGCCTGCGGAGGGGACTCCGGCGGCTCCGGGGGAGAGGTCGACGGCGAGGGCAAGACCCTCACCTTCTGGCTGATGGAGGGCACCAACGCCTCGGCCGACACCTACATCGAGGAGCTCAAGGAGGCGTTCACCGAGGCCACCGGCGCGACCCTCGACGTCCAGGTGCAGCCCTGGGACGGCGCGCACGACAAATTCGTCACCGCCATGGCCGGCGGCACCGGGCCCGACGTCGCGGAGGTGGGCACCACCTGGGTCCCCGAGTTCGCGGACGCCGGCGGCATCGACGATCTCACCGAGGACATCGAGGCCGCCGGTCTCGTCGACGGCCTCGTCGAGGGCCTGGTCGAGGCCGGCACGCTCGACGGGGCGATGTACGGGATGCCGTGGTACGCAGGGGTCCGCTCGATCCTCGCCAACCGCGACATGCTCGAGGAGGCCGGGGTGAATTCCCAGCCCCAGAACTGGGACGAGCTGCTGACGATGATCACCGCCCTCGAGGAGCACAACCCGGACTGGATCTCCTTCCCCGTGCTCGGGGTGAGCATCTTCCCTGCCGTCTCCTTCATCTGGGGCGCCGGCGGTCTGATCGCCGAGGAGCAGGACGGCGCGTGGAAGGCGACCATCAACGCCCCCGGGGCCGTCGAGGGCCTGACCTGGTACACGGACCTGGCCCTGAAGCACAACTCCTCGACCGCCGCGGCCACCACCTGGATGGAGACGGACGCGCTCGCGGCCTTCCTCCAGGAGAAGGTGCCGATGTTCATCTCCGGCTCCTGGACCCCGGCGACCATCCGCCAGGACAACCCCGAGCTCGGGGAGAAGCTCGTCGCGTTCACCCTCCCGTCGAAGGACGGCGCCGTCGCACCCTCCTTCCTGGGCGGCTCCCTCATGTGCCGCTTCACCGAGACGCAGGAGCCCGAGCTCGCCTTCGAGCTGATCAAGCTCATCACCACCGGCGACTTCGCCACCCGCTGGGCGGAGGAGACGAATTACTTCCCCGGCACCACCGACGCCGTGGACGAGGTGGTCGCCGGCGGTGACGAGCTCACCGAGGTCTTCGCCACGCAGATGGTCGAGGGCGGCCGGCCGGTGCCGGTCACCCCGGCGTGGGGCAAGATCGAGGGCGCGAAGACGATCAGCACCCTGCTGGGCGACATCCTCGGCGGCACCCCGGTCCAGGAGGCGGCCGACGCCGCGGCCGCGGAGATGGACGGCTTCTTCTCCGAATGAGCCAGACCCTGACCGACGAGCACCGGGGGGACGGTGCGGCGGGGCTGACCCGCCGCACCGTCCCGCTGGGGCGCCGCGCACGGCGCGGCGCCGCGCCCTGGCTCCTGCTCGCCCCCGGCCTGATCGTGCTCGGGGTGCTGCTGCTGTGGCCCATGCTGCGGGTGCTGAACCTGTCCCTGCAGGACTACCAGCTGCGCAACCTCCTGCGCGGCGAGAGCAACTACGTGGGCCTGGACAACTACGTCCAGGTCCTCACCAACCCGTTCCTGTGGAAGACCGTGCTGCCCAACACGGTCGGCTTCGCCACCGTGTGCGTGGTGCTCACGATGATCGTGGGCACCTCGGTCGCGCTGTTCCTCAACTCGTTGGGCACCGTGTGGCGCTCGATCTGCACCACCGCGATCATGGTCGCCTGGGCGGTGCCGGCCCTGACCGGCACCTACATCTTCGTGTGGCTCTTCGATCCCCAGTCCGGCCTGGTGATCTCCTCGCTCGACGGGCTCGGGCTCATGGAGGCCGGCAGCTACAACTGGTTCACCAACCGCTGGACGTTCTACGGGATCGCCACGATCAACGTGGTCTACCACGGCTTCCCCTTCATCGCCGTGACGATGCTGGCCGGCCTCATGACCGTCCCGCAGGAGCATTACGAGGCCGCGGCGATGGACGGCGCGACCGCCTGGGGCCGCTTCTGGAACGTCACCGTCCCCACCCTGCGGCCCATCATCGCCGTCTGCGTGATCCTCTCGACGATCTGGGACTTCAAGGTCTTCGTGCAGATCTACCTCATGCCCGGCGGCGACGGCACCAGCCGCGAGGTGATGAACCTCGGCGTGTGGTCCTACACCCAGTCCTTCGCCCAGGGCGAGTACGGGATGGGCTCCACGATCGCGGTGCTGCTGACCGCGCTCCTGCTGGTGATCTCCGTGGTCTACATCCGCACCCTGATGAAGGAGGAGGAGCTGTGAATCGTCGGACCCCCGCCTCCACGGCCGGCAAGGCGATCGGCGTGGTGGTGCTCCTCTCGCTGAGCCTGTTCCCCTTCTACTGGATGCTCTCCACCGCGGTGGACACCAGCCCCCTCTCGCGCGGCGCGAGCCTGCTGCCCAGCGGCTTCACCCTGGAGCACTTCCGGTACGTGCTGGTCGACGCCGGGTTCCTGCGCTTCGTGCGGGTCTCGGTGGTGGTGGCCCTGGGCACCGTGCTGCTCTCGGGGGTGATCGCGCTGCTCGCGGCCGTGGCCGTGGCCCGCTTCCGCTTCCGCCTGCGCACCCAGGTGCTGATCATGGTGCTCATGGTGCAGATGGTGCCGCTTGAGGCGCTGGTCATCCCGCTGTTCCTCCAGGCGAGGAACCTCAACATGCTCAACTCCCTGCTGGGGCTGATCATCGTCTACGTCGGCTTCTCCCTCGCCTTCGCGATCTGGAACCTGCGCGGCTTCGTCGCCGCGGTCCCGCGCGAGCTCGAGGAGGCGGCATACATCGACGGCGCCACCTGGTTCCGCATGTTCCGCTCCGTGCTGCTGCCGCTCGTGGCCCCGGGCCTGGTGGCGACCTCCGTGTTCTCCTTCATCACGGCGTGGAACGAGTTCATCTTCGCGCTGACGTTCATGCAGGACAGCGCGAAGTACACCGTGGGCGTGGGGCTGCGGACCTTCTTCACCCAGAACACCGCGGACTGGGGCTCGGTGATGGCCGCCTCGACGATCATCACCCTGCCCGTGGTGATCTTCTTCGTGCTGGTCCAGCGCAACCTCGCCCAGGGCATGACCGCCGGTGCCGTGAAAGGCTGAGGCATGGCACGCACCTCCTGGGACCCCGACGTGCTCGGGGTGATGATGGCCCCCTTCACCGGCACCGAGCTGCCCGACTGGGTGGGGGAGGTGCTCGACGCGGGCCTGGCCTCGCTGATCCTGTTCGGCCACAACACCCCGGATCCGCAGACCACCGCCCGCCTCGCCCGCGCCATCCACGCCCGGGCCGAGCACTGCGTGGTCGCCATCGACGAGGAGGGCGGGGACGTCACCCGGGTGCAGGCGGCCACCGGCTCCTCCCTGCCCACCGCCTGGGCGCTGGGGGAGGTGGACGACATCGAGCTGACCCGCCACGTCGGCAGCGCCCTGGGCGACGTGCTGGCCGCCTGCGACGTCGACCTCGACCTCGCCCCCGTGCTGGACGTCTCCACCGATCCCGCGAACCCCGTGATCGGCACCCGCGCCTTCGGCGACGACCCCGACCGGGTCGCCGCCCACGCCCGAGCCTTCGCCACCGGGCTGATCGAGGCGGGCCTGGGCACGTGCGCCAAGCACTTCCCGGGCCACGGCGCGACCGCCACCGACTCCCACACCGCACTGCCCCGGATCGACCTGGACGCCCGCCGTTTCGAGCGGGAGCACCTGGCGCCGTGGCGGATCGCCCCGTGGCTGGACTGCGTGATGACCGCCCACGTGCTCGTGCCCGCCTTCGGCGAGGGTCCCGCCTCCCTCGCCCCCTGGTCGAGACCGCTGCTGGACCGCGCCGTGGGCGGCAGCTTCCACGGCCTGGTCATCACCGATGCCCTGGACATGGCGGCCGTGACCGCCGCTCCCGGGGACGGCGCGGCCGCGGTGCGCGCGATCGAGGCCGGCGCGGATCTGCTGTGCCTGGGCACCTCGCTGCGCCGCGACGACCAGCAGATGCTCCGCGAGGCCCATGACGCGCTGAGCGCCGCCGTGGCCGAGGGGCGGCTCACGCGCGAGACGCTCCGGGACCGTGCCGGGTGCACCCGCGAGCGGCTGCGGTCCCTGCGCACCCGGCGCCGCTTCGTCCCCGCCCCGCCGCTCGAGGAGGCGCTGCGCCACGCCGAGCAGCTCGGTGCCGAGGCCGCCGCCCGCGCCGTGCACGGCCGCCACGCGCACCTCGACCCGGGGCCCGCCGTGGTCCTCGACCTGCGGAGGCGCGCCCAGCACGCCTCCGGCGCCCGCGGCCAGCAGCTCGTGACCGCCCTGCAGGAGCGCGGGGTCCAGGCCGAGGAAGCGGATCCGAGCGGCCAGAGCGAGCAGGGCGGCCCCCTGGGCATCCCCGCCGCCCCCGACATTCCTGACGCCCCTGGTGCCCCGGGCTCTCCGCACTCTCCGCTCTTCCCGGGTTCCGCCGGCGCGGGGGCCCCGCTGCTCGCCCTGACCCGACTGCCCCGCAGCGACGAGGACGAGGGGCGGCGCCTGGCCGCGCTGCTGGCCCGCCGCCCGGACACGATCGTGGTCCACACCGGCGTGCCCGATGCCGCCCCCGACCACCGCCATCTGGTGCTCGCCCACGGCGCGGGCCGCACCATGATGCGCGCCGTCGCCGCGCTGCTGCTCGGGAGCGCGCGCTGATGCGGGTGCTGGGGATGATGTCCGGCACCAGCCTCGACGCGATCGACGTGGTCCTGGCAGAGTTCGACCGCGACCCGGAGGACCCCGCCACCCTGCGCGCCCGCCTGCTGCACGTCGGCGAGGAGCCCTGGCCCGCCGCCACCCGCGACGCGCTGCGCGCCGTGCTGCCGCCCGCCCCGGCCGACGTCGCCGCCTGGAACCGGCTCCACGCCGCGACCGGCACCGCCTTCGCGCAGGCCGCCGCCCGCGTGCTCGCCCGCCACGGCGGCGCCGACCTGATCGCCCTCCACGGCCAGACCCTCCACCACGACGTCGCGCGCGACGGGAGCGTGCACGCCACCCTGCAGATCGGCGACGCCTCCCGCCTCGCCGAGGCGACCTCCACCCCCGTGCTGCACGACCTGCGCGCGGGCGATGTCGCCGCCGGCGGTCAGGGCGCGCCGCTGGTGCCCATCCTCGACCAGCTGCTGCTGGGCGGCGCGGCAGGGGAGCGCACCGCGGTGCTGAACATCGGCGGGATCGCGAACGTCACCGTGCTCGGCGCGGGGGACGTGATCGCCGGGGACCTCGGCCCGGGCAACGCGCTGCTGGACGCGGCCGTGCACGCCGCGACCGGCCGCCCCGCCGACGTCGACGCCGCCCTGGCCCGCACCGGCGCCGTCGACCCGGAGGCGCTCGCGCTCCTGCGCGCCGATCCCTTCTACGCCCGCCCCCTGCCCCGTTCCACCGGGCGCGAGCACTTCGACGCGGGATACGTGCAGCGCCGGCTCGGTGCCCGCAGGCTCGAGGCGCTGAGCCTGCCGGACCTGCTCGCCACCCTCGTCGAGCTCACCGCCACCACCATCGCCGAGGGCATCGCCCCGTTCGGCGCGACCCGCGTGGTCGCCTCCGGCGGCGGGATCCGCAACCCCCTGCTGCGGCAGCGGCTGGCCGCGCACCTGGGCCCGGTGCCGCTGCAGGACGCCGACGGTCTCGGCATCCCCGCGGACGGCAAGGAAGCCCTGCTCATGGCGGTGCTCGGCTACCTCGGCGCCCACGGACTGCCCGGCACCCTGCCCCGCGCCGACGGCACCGCCCACACCGGCGCAGGGCGCCCCGTGGTGCTCGGCTCGCTCACACCCCCGCACGGCCTGAGGGACCTGTCGCCGGACCCGTCGGCGCGCACCCCCGTCGGCCGCCTCGTGCTCGAGCGGCCGACGGGGCGGAGCCCCGTATGAGGAGGAGCGCGACGAAGGGCGCGCCGGCGCCACGCGGAGCAGATCACCTTGACCCTACGGTCCCGTAAGTTACGCTGTCGCGGTGAGCATCTTCCGATCCACGATCCCTGATGTCGCGGCCGAGGAGCCGATGGTCCAGCTCCTCGCGGCCGACGGCACCCGCACCCCGCACGCGGAGCTCGACGCCGTGCTCGAGGAGAGCGGCCTGGCCACGCCCGAGCGCCTGCGCGGCTACTACCGCGACATGGTGATGATCCGCGGCGCGGACCTCGAGGCCACCAACCTGCAGCGCCAGGGCCAGCTGGGCCTGTGGGCCAGCGCGCTGGGGCAGGAGGCCGCGCAGATCGGCGCCGGCCACGCCTCCCGCGAGCAGGACTACCTCGTGCCCACGTACCGCGAGCACGGCGTGGCCTGGGCGCGCGGCATCGAGCCGTGGCGCCTGCTGGAGCTGTTCCGCGGCATCAGCCACGGCGGCTGGGACCCCAACGAGCTGCGCACCCATCCGTACATGATCGTGCTCGGCTCCCAGGCCCCGCATGCGGTCGGCTACGCGATGGGGCTGCAGCGCGACGGGGTCGTCGGCACCGGCGACCTCTCGACCGACGCGGCCGTGCTGGCGCTGTTCGGCGACGGCGCCTCGAGCGAGGGCGAGGTCGCCGAATCCTTCACCTTCGCCGCCTCGTTCCAGGCCCCCGTCGTCTTCTACACCCAGAACAACCAGTGGGCCATCTCGGTGCCCACCCAGGTCCAGTCCCGCGTGCCGCTCGCGCAGCGCTCCCGCGGCTGGGGCATCCCCTCGGTGCGGGTGGACGGCAACGACGTGCTCGCCGTGCTCGGCGCGGTGCGCACCGCGCTGGACTCCGCCCGCGACGGCCGCGGCCCCGTGTTCGTCGAGGCGCTCACCTACCGCATGGCCGCGCACACCACGAGCGACGACGCCTCGCGGTACCGCCCCGCCGCGGAGGAGGAGGAATGGGCCGCGAAGGATCCGATCCTCCGCCTGCGCCGCCACCTCGCCCAGCTCGACGAGATCGACGAGCAGTTCGTCGCCCGCTGCGACGAGGAGGCCCACGACCTCGCCATGCAGCTCCACCACCACATCCACGGCATGGAGGACCCGGACCCGGTGCACATGTTCGACCACCCCTACGCCGAGCCCCATCCGATCGTCGACGCCGAGCGCGCCGAGTACCTCGAGTACATCGCGCAGTTCGAGGACGACCCCTCCGCCGACACCGCGACCTCCGAGGAGGGCCGGGCATGAGCTCCACGACCTCCACCACCCTCCCGATCGCCAAGGCCATCACCGCCGGGCTGCGCGACGCGATGACCGCCGACGAGCGGGTGCTGCTGATGGGTGAGGACATCGGCCCCCTGGGCGGGGTCTTCCGCGTCACCGACGGGCTGCACGCCGAGTTCGGCGACCAGCGCGTGGTGGACACGCCGCTGGCCGAGGCCGGGATCGTCGGCACCGCGGTGGGGCTGGCCTTCCGCGGCTACCGCCCCGTGGTCGAGATCCAGTTCGACGGCTTCGTCTACCCCGCCTACAACCAGATCACCACCCAGGTCGCGAAGATGCACAACCGCACCGCGGGCCGGGTGAACCTGCCGCTGGTGATCCGCATCCCGCACGGCGGCGGGATCGGCGCGGTCGAGCACCACTCCGAGAGCCCCGAGGCGCTGTTCGCCCACACCGCCGGGCTGCGGATCCTCGCCCCCGCCACCGCGCAGGACGCGTACTGGATGACCCGCCAGGCCATCGAGTGCGAGGACCCGGTGATCATGCTCGAGCCCAAGCGCCGCTACTGGGTCAAGGGCGATGTGGATCCCGATCACCGCCCCGAGCTCTCGCCCTGGCAGGCCCGGGTGGTGCGCCCCGGCACCGACGCGACCCTGCTCGCCTGGGGGCCGTCCGTGCCGCTCGCGCTCGAGAGCGCGCAGGCCGCCGCGGCCGACGGGATCGACCTCGAGGTCATCGACGCCCGCTCCCTCTCCCCGGTGGACTTCCCGACCATCGCCGCCTCGGTGCGCCGCACCGGCCGGCTGCTGATCGCCCATGAGGCCCCGGTGCTCGGCGGCCTCGGCGGCGAGATCGCCGCCCGCATCTCCGAGCAGTGCTTCTACCACCTCGAGGCGCCGGTGCTGCGCGTGGGCGGCTACCACCTGCCCTACCCGCCGGCCCGCATGGAGCACGCCTACCTGCCCGACCTCGACCGCGTGCTCGACGGCGTGGACCGCCTGCTCGAGCACTGACGCCCGCGCCCGAGGGACACACCCCGCACGACGCACCCCGACGGACGCGCACCCCGCGTGAAAGGATCACGACCATGAATGCCGCTGCAGGTTCCGCCGGGTCACCCGGCTCCACGGGTTCCTCGTCGATCGTCACGATCAACCTCACCGACCCCGGGGAGGGGCTCACCGAGGCCGAGATCCTCGAGATCAAGGTCGCCGTGGGCGATCGGATCGAGATCAACGCCCCGGTGGTCGAGGTGGAGACCGCCAAGAGCGCCGTCGAGCTGCCCAGCCACGTCGCCGGCACCGTCGTCGCGATCCTCGTCGCGGTGGGGGACGAGGTGCCCGTCGGCACGGGCCTGCTCCAGGTCGACACCGACGGCGGCGCGGCCCCCGCCCCCGCGGGCGCGTCGCCGTCGGCCGCGGAGACCCCCTCGGACCTCGAGGCCCGCCCCACCGCAGGCCCCGACTCCGACGCCGGCTCCGAGACCACCGGCGCCGAGACCGCCGAGGCCGCCGGCGCCGAGGCGGACCCGTCGGCCGAGGAGCTCGCCGAGCAGGTCCCGCCCGCCGCGGCCCCCGCGAGCGAGGAGCCCAAGAACCTCGTCGGCTACGGCGCCAGCTCCGCGCCGCAGCGCCGCCGCCGGCGTCGCGCCGCACCCGCCCGGACCGACGAGGACCAGCAGGTCCCCATCGACCGCATCCTCGCCAAGCCGCCGGTGCGCAAGCTCGCCCGCGATCTCGGGATCGCCCTGCACGAGGTGCTGGCCACCGGCCCCGAGGGCACGGTCACCCGCCAGGACGTGCTCGCCGCGCAGCAGCGCGCGATCGGCGGCGACACCGACGCCGCCTACTTCCCCGAGGAGTCGCCGCAGGCCCCGGAGGGGCTCGGCGGCGCGATGAAGACCACCCGCGACCAGGCGTTCTCGGGCGTGACCACCGATGAGCGCACCACCCGGGTGCCGATCCGCTCGGTGCGCAAGCGCACCGCCGAGGCGATGGTCGCCTCCGCCTTCACCGCCCCGCACGTCACCGTGTTCAACGAGATCGACATGACCCGCGCGGTGGAGATCGTCGCCCAGCTGCGCGCCTCGCGGGAATGGGCCGACATCAAGGTGAGCCCGCTCGCCGTGATCGCGAAGGCCCTGCTGGTCGCGATCCGCCGCAACCCGGAGGTCAACGCCTCCTGGGACGAGGCCGCGCAGGAGATCGTCTACAAGCACTACGTGAACCTCGGCATCGCCGCGGCCACCCCGCGCGGGCTCATCGTGCCGAACCTCAAGGATGCGCACCTGATGACCCTGCGCGAGCTCGCCGAGGGCATCGGCGACCTCGCCCGCACCGCCCGCGCGGGCCGCACCTCCCTGCGCGACACCCGCGACGGCACCATCACGATCACCAACTACGGGGTGTTCGACATCGACTCCGGCACCCCCATCCTCAACCCCGGCGAATCCGCGATCCTCGGCATCGGCGCGATCAAGGAGAAGCCGTGGGTCGTGGACGGGCAGGTCGTGCCGCGCCAGGTCGCCACGCTCTCGCTGAGCTTCGACCACCGCCTGATCGACGGCGCACTGGGCGCGGAGCTGCTGCGCGACATCTCCGCGGTGCTCGAGGAGCCCTCCCTGGGCCTCGTCTGGGGGTGAGCGCGGGCGCGGCGCGGCCGGCGGATGTGGGGTTGTGCGGGAGCAGGCTGCTGAACAGCCGTGACGCAGGGGACGTCGGTACGCTGTGGCGGTGACCTCGAGCCCCACCCCCGCACCGCACCAGCCGCGCCGCGACGACCCGCGGATGCAGACGGTCGAGATGGCGGCCCTGCGCTTCGAGGACGTCACCGATTCCGACACCCTGGACTCGGGCCCCGCCCAGCCGTCCCTCGAGCCGTGGCAGGCCGCGCTGCTGGTCGCCGCCGGCGGCGCGCTCGGCGCGATCCTGCGCTTCACCTTCGCCGTGCTCATCCCCACCGTCACCACCCCCACCCTGGTGGAGCTGCCCTGGGCGACCCTGTGGGTGAACCTGCTGGGCTGCCTCGCGCTCGGCGCCCTCAACGGGGTGCTCGAGGTGCGCTCGGGCCGGCCCTGGATCCGCCCCCTGCTCGGCACCGGGCTGTGCGGCGGCTTCACGACCTTCGCCGCCGTGGTGCTCGAGGGCTCCGCGATCCTCGGCGCGGACTTCCCCGTCCCGGCTCTCGGCTACGCGGTGCTCACCGTGGCGCTGTGCCTGGGCGCCGTGGTGCTGGGGCTCCTCGGCGGGCGGCGCCTCGCCCAGCCCGCCCTCCCGGACCTCGCGCAGGATGAGGAGGAGAGCGCATGAGCCTCGGTGCATTCCTGCTGCCCGCCCTGCTGGTGGGCGTCGGAGGCGGAGCCGGCAGCGTCGTGCGCTGGGGCGTGGCCGAATTCGCCGACCGCCTGGCCGCGGCCCGCGCCCCGCAGTGGGCCGAGCTGATGCGCCCCGCGGCGACCTTCCTCGCCAACATCCTCGCCTGCTTCCTGCTGGGCCTGGTCGTGGCCAGGATCGGCTCCGCGGGCGGTGCCGGCGAGCTCACCTACCTCGCCCTCTCGGTCGGCTTCTGCGGCGGCCTGTCCACGCTGTCCACCGCCGCCTTCGACATCGTCGACCTGGTGCGCCGCCGCACCTTCTCCCTCGCGCTGGCCTACCTGCTGCTGAGCATCGGCGTGGGCATGGCGGCGCTCTGGCTCGGACTGGTGATCGCCTCATGACCGCCCCCACCACCCCGCGTCCCCGCCCCGCCGTGATCCTGCTGCTGCTCGGCGGGTTCGCGCTGCTCTCCGGGCTGTCGATCCTCGCGGCCGAGGCGGCCCGGGGCGAGATCCTCGTCCTCCTCGACGCCGGTCCCGCCGCCCGCTACGGCGCACCGGTCGCCGCGACGCTCGCGGACCTCGCCGGGGCGCTCACCCTCGGCGGCGCCGTGGTGGCCGGCTGGCTGCTGCGGGACGCCGCCGACAGGGCCCGCGCCCTGTTGGTGGTCGCGATCGCGGCGGGCGTGACCACCCTCGCCCGCGGCCTCTCCCTGGCCTTCTCCTACGCGATCGCGACCGGCCAGCCCGTCGGCTCCCCGCGCTTCGGCTCGGACCTCAGCGTCTTCTTCGGCACCGATCTGGGCATCTGGCTGCTGAGCGGCCTCGTGATCGCCGCCGCCACCACCACCGTCGCCGTGCTCGGCACCTCGGTGGGCATCGCCCGCACGGTCGCGGTGCTCGCCTCGCTGGTGGCCTTCGCCGCCGCGATGACCGGGCACGCCGCCGGCGACGAGACCCACGAGGTGGGCACCTCGACGATGCTGGTGCACCTGCTGGCGGTGGGGATCTGGCTGGGCGGCCTGGCCGTGCTGCAGACCCTCCCTCCCGGCGGCCGGGACGATCAGCGCGTGGTGCGCGGCTACTCCCACCTGGCGCTGATCTGCTGGGTCGCCCTCGCCCTCAGCGGCGTGTGGGCGCTCGCCGTGCGCATGAACCAGCCCGGGGAGATCCTCACCAGCGCGTACGTGCAGCTGGGCCTCGCCAAGGCGGTGCTGCTGCTCCTGCTGGGTGGACTGGGCGCGCTGCAGCGCCAGCAGATCGCCGCCGGCTTCGGCGCGGAGGGCGCGGGGGAGCACGCCCGCGCCACCTACCGTCGACTCGCGCTGCTCGAGCTCGCGCTCATGGGCCTCGCTGTCGCGCTCGCCGCAGCGATGAGCTCGTCCCCGCCGCCCGCCGAGGTGGGCATCCCGCCCAGCGGCCCGGCCGGCGTGCTCACCGGCTACCCGCTGCCCGCCGCGCCGGAGCCGCTCACCGTGCTGGGGGCGTGGCGTCCGGATCCCTTCGGCATGGCGCTCGCATGCGCCCTGGTGCTGCTGTGGTGGCGGCCGCGCGCCCCGCACCGGCCCCGGGCCCAGAGCCGCCGCCTGCTCGCAGGCACCGTGGTGCTGGTGCTGCTGACCAGCGGCCCGCTGAACGTGTACAGCAAGGTGCTGGTCTCCGCACACGTGCTGCAGCACGTGCTGCTGATCGTGGTGGCCGGGGTGCTGCTGGGCGGCGTCGCCGCGGTGCCCGCCCGGCTGCGCACCCTCGTGCACGGGCGCTGGTGGCTCGCCGTGCCGCTGGCCGTGGCCGGCCCGGTGCTGGTGCTCGCCTGGTACGTGAGCCCGTTTTTGCGGGTCGCCCTCGACGGCCACGCCGCGCACCTGGCGCTGCAGGTGCTCGCCCTGGCCGCGGGAGCCTTCACCGCCGTCGTGGTCCGCGCGGTGCCGGCGACGGCGCCGGGCTGGGCCGGGCTCGTGGTGCGGGCCGTGCCGCTGCTGCTGGGCCTGGGCGCCGGGATCGTGCTGCTGCTCAGCGACACGCTCCTGGCGGCCAGCTGGTTCGGGGCCACTGGCCGCACCTGGTGGGCCGACGCCCTCGTCGATCAGCACCGCGCCGGCATCGCGATGCTCGCCGTGATGGTCCCGGCCGCGCTCGTGGTGATCGGGCAGGGCCTGTCCGCAGCGCGCCGCGACCGCCACCCCGACCGCCGCCCCGCCCGCACGGCCTGACCCGCCCGCGCCCCGCCCGCACGGCCTGGCCCGCCCGTCGTCGCCCGCGCCGCGCCCGCGGCCTGCCACGTCCAGCCCCGCCGCGCCCACGCGTCGCCCGCCCGGCGCCGCCCGGCCCGCTGAGCGGGTGCAACTGTGCGCTCTGGACCGGTGATCGGTGCCGGCACCGGTCCAGAGCGCACAATTGCAGAGCCCGGGCGGGCCGCGGCGGCAGCTGGCCGGCGCCGGAGGGCGCGGCGGGTCAGGCGAAGAGGCGGCGCACGGAGCGCAGGCGGCCCAGGAGGGTGTCGCGGTCGGCCTGCGGCACGAGGTGCTCCTGTGCCTCGCGGCGCGGCGCGGCGATGCTGCGCACGGCGATCTTCTGCGAGCCGAGCAGGCTGCCCACCCGGCCGCGCAGCCCGCCGCCCGAGGAGGAGGGCGCCGCGGGCACCGCCTCCTCCGAGCCGGCGCGCAGGCGGCGGAACCGCTCGAGCGCGGAGGATGCGGAGGAGGAGCCCTCACGGGTGGCCGCCATCATGTACGCGGCGATGTCGGCCTGCTCCACGAGGATCGGCAGCACGCCGCCGGCCACCCGCTGCTGGCCGAGGATCACGAGGTCGTCGCGGCCGCGGGCGAAGGCGCCGAGGAAGAGGTCGAGGTCGCCCTCCGCGGTGCGGGGCACGAGCCCGGCGGGGAAGTGGTCCGCGCCGGTCTCATAGCCGGTGGCCAGCACGATGAGGTCCGGGGCGAAGCTCAGGTGGCCGGCATGGGAGCCGGTGCCCAGGTGGGTGACGGTGCCGTCCGCGTCGACGCCGGTGATCTCGCCGGCGGGGGTGATCCGGCCCTCGCGCACCCGGTCCAGCACGTCGTCGGAGATGATCACCGCGTCCTCGAGCAGCGGAGCGGCGGGGGCGGGCAGGCCCACGCCGGTCGGATCGCCCACGGCGCGGCGGATGACGGTCTCGGCGATCTTCGCGTTCAGGCCCCCGAGCAGGGACGGCTCGCGGGAGGAGGCGACGTCGCCGGGGATCCCGGCGATGCGCCGCGGCACCACCCAGTGGCCGGTCCGCATCGACCAGCGCACCTCGAGGGCGCGCCGGGCGGCGTCCACGGAGATGTCCGCGGCGGACTGGCCGGAGCCGACCACCAGCACCCGCTGGCCCTCGAGCCCGTCGGCCCCGTTCCACTCCTTGGCGTCGATGACGCGCACGGAGGAGGGGACCTCGCTCGCCCAGTCGGGGCGGTGCGGGTGCTCGGAGATGCCGTGCGCAGAGATGACCGCACGGTAGATCCCGATCTCGCCGGTGGAGAGCTCGACCTCCCACACGCCCTCCTCGAAGGGGCGGGCGGACCGCACCGCGGTGCGGGGGCGGAAGTGCTCGGTGAGGCCGTGCCGTGCGGCGTAGGCGCGCAGGTACTTCGCCATGTGGGTGGGGGAGAGGTACTCCGGGAAGGAGACCGGCTGCAGCATGTCCTCGTACTGCGTGAACTCGCGCGAGGAGATCATCTCCATCGTGGGCCACACCGGGGAGTCCTCGCGCTCCGGATCCCAGATCCCGCCCACGTGCGCGGCACGGTCCACCAGGTCGAAGGGCACATCCAGCGCCTTGAGCGCCGCGGCCGCAGCGAGACCGGCGGGACCGGCGCCGATGATCAGCACCTTCTCGCGGGTGGGGATCTGGTCGTGGAGATCGGGCATCGAGGGGAGCCTTCTTCCGAGTCGTGCGGCGCGCGGTGCCCGGCACCGATCCCGGGCACCCGGCTCAGCGGCGGGGGTCGCTGGCCATCCTAGCCGCGTGCTCCCGGGCGAGGAGCAGAGCTCCCGGAAGACCGGTGGTGGCGGTGCGCACGGTGCGGCCCTGGGCGTGCAGGCCCGCTCGCACCTCGTCGCGCAGCGGCCCGGCGGTGGCGAGCACGGAGCCGGCCAGCACCACCGGGAGCACCGCCTGCGGGTCCAGGGCCTGCACGGTCTCGAGCACGTGGGCGAGGGCGGTGTCGAGGATCGAGCGCGCCACGGGATCCTCGGGGATCCGGCCCGGCACGGGGGCGAAGCGGCCCAGCGCCGCGGGCGCCCCGGCGGGCAGCTGCTCGTCGAGCGCGCGGATGAGGTCCTGCCGCGGATCGCCGGTGGTCGAGGGCGGGGACACCCCGTGGCGCAGGTCCAGGTCGAGCAGGGCGCCGACCTCGTCCGTGAGCCGGGTGCGGGGCCCGCGCTCGTCGAGGTCCGCGGCGACCGCCTCGAGGGTGCGCCGCCCCAGCCAGACCGCGGAGCCGATGTCCCCGAGCAGCCACCCCATGCCGTCCCGCCGCGCCACCGCCTCCCGGCCGCGGAAGCGCACGGCCACCGCGCCGGTGCCGGCGAGCACCAGCAGCCCGTCATCGCCCACACCGCCGGTGAGGAAGGCGGTGTGCAGGTCATCGGTGATCCGCAGACGCTCGGCGGGAAGCCCCAGACGCTCCAGGCGCTCGCCGACCTCGCACCGCACCTCGGCCGCGCGCGCCGGGCCGGCCCCGGAGATCCCCAGCGCCACCGCGACCACATCGCGCGCCGGGTCGAGCTCGCCCGCCGCGCGGTCACCGCCTGCTGCGCCGTCCGGGCCTGCCGCGCTGCCCCCGCCCGCTGCACTCTCCTGTCCGGCGCGGAGCGCCTCTCGGCCGCGGTCGAGCACCTCGCGCGTGGTGGCGAGGACGGTGTCGAAGGCGTCCGCGCCCGAGGAGCGCAGGTTCGCGCCCGGCCCGGTGGCCTCCGCGAGGACGGGGCCGTCCAGAGTGGCGAGCTGCAGGCGGGAGCTGGTCCCGCCGATGTCGCCGGCGATGACGAGGCCCGTCGAGGCGCTGTGGGATGCGGCTGCGCCTGCGGGCGCGTCGCCATGGTGTGCGAGCCGTCCGGAGATGTCCTCGGCCATGTGGAGCCCCCTTGCGCGTGGAGCCCACATCGTAGACGGGCGGCGGCGCGCACGACGGGGCAGACGGGCGGCGGCGCGCACGACGGGCCGGGACGGGGCGCTCCGGGCCTCGGTACCCTGTGCCGCACGGCGCAGTGCAGCGCCGGCCCCGTCCCCGAACCTCAGGAGTCCGACGTGAGCAGCCCCCAGCGGGACGAGCAGCCCCTCGACGTCGACCTCGTCGACCTCGCCTCCCCGACCGAGGAGCGCAACCCGGCCAGCGCCGAGCTCGACGCCCTCGATGCCCGCGGCATGGTCGACGTGATCCTCGGCGAGGACGCGACCGTGGCCGCCGCGGTCCAGGCCCGCGCCGGCGAGATCGCGGCTCTCGTCGAGACGTGCGTGGAGGCGATCGCCGCGGGCGGCACCGTCCACTATCTCGGCGCCGGCACCTCCGGGCGCCTCGCCGTGCTCGACGCGGTCGAGCTCGCCCCCACCTTCAACGCGGACCCGTCGATGGTCACCGCCCACCTGGCCGGCGGGGACGGGGCCTTCCTCACCGCCGTCGAGGGCGCCGAGGACTCGCGCGAGGCGGGGGCCGAGCTGGTGCGCAGCCGGTGCCGCGCCGGGGACGTGGTGATCGGCCTGGCCGCGAGCGGACGCACCCCCTTCGTGGCCGGGGCGCTCGAGGAGGCGCGCGCCGCGGGGATGCCCACCGCGCTGATCTCCGCGAATCCGCGGGCGGCGCTCGCCCCGCTCGCCGACCACCCGATCCTGCTGGACGTCGGCCCGGAGGTGGTCACCGGCTCCACCCGCATGAAGGCCGGCACCGCGCAGAAGCTCACCCTGAACGCGCTCTCGACCGCGACGATGGTGCGGCTGGGCACCACCTTCGGGAACCTCATGATCGACGTGCGCCCCACCAACGCGAAGCTCGTCGCCCGCACGGTGCGGATGCTGGTGCAGGCCAGCGGTCAGAGCCCGCAGCGCGCCGCGGAGGTGCTGCAGGCCGCCGAGGGCAGCGTGCGCACCGCCCTGGTGGCGCTGCTGTCCGGGGCCGAGGTGCCCGCGGCCCGCGAGGCTCTCGAGCGCTTCCCCCGCGACCCGCATCGCCGCGGCGACCCCGCCGGCATCCGCTCCGCCGTCGACGCCCTGCGCGCCCCCGGCACCGCGCCCTGAGGAATTCGCTGGACCCGCGGCGGCCGTGCTCCTACGGTGGCCGCATGCTCCTGTGATCAGCCCCGCCGACCACCGACCCTGCGCACCACCATGCGCGTCGAGGAGCTGATCCATGCCTGCGCATCCCCGCACCACCACCCCGTCGGCCACCCGCGCCGCCGCGTCGTCGAGCGGCCTCCGCGCCGCCCCGTCGGCCGTCGGGGCCCGGGCCGCCTCCGGAGACCCCGCCCTGCATCTGCGGGCCGACGGGATCTCCTTCTCCTTCCCCGGCCGCCGCGTCCTCACCGACATCAGCCTCGTGGTGCCCGCCGGGCGCCCCACCGGTCTGCTCGGCGAGAACGGCAGCGGCAAGTCCACGCTGCTGCGCATCCTCGCCGGCGAGCTCCCGCCCGACGCGGGCCGCTGCACCGCGCCCGGCCCGGTCGGCGTGCTCCATCAGGAGCTGCCCTTCGGCGCCGCGACCACGCTCGCCGAGGTGGTCGCCGACGCCCTCGACCGCTCCCGCCGCCTGGAGCGGGAGCTCCTCGCCGCCGGGGAGGCGCTGGCCGCGCACGGGACGGACCCGACCCCCGAGGCGGCCCGCCGCTACGACCAGGTGCTGGCCGAGGCCACCCTGGCGGACGTGTGGAACGCCGACCGTCGCGCGGAGGAGGTGCTCGCCGGGCTGGGCCTGGCCGGCGTGGACACCGCGACCGCCCTCGGCCGGATCAGCGGCGGGCAGCGCGAGCGCCTCGCCCTCGCGCATCTGCTGATCTCCCGGCCCACCAGCTGGCTGCTCGACGAGCCGACGAACCACCTCGATGACGACGGCGCCGCCTTCCTCGCCGCCGCGATCGCGGCCCATCCCGGCCCGGTGCTGATCGCCAGCCACGACCGCGCCTTCCTCGACGACGCCACCGTCGCCCAGCTGGACCTCGACCCGGCCGAGTCCCCGGCCGCGACCGAGCCCGGCGGGCTCACCGCGTACACCGGCACCTTCAGCGACTACCTGCTCGCCCGCTTCGACGCGCGGGACCGCTGGGAGCACCGCTTCCGCAGCGAGCAGGAGGAGCTGAAGGCGCTGCGCCGGGCCGTGAAGGACTCCGCGACCGTGGGCCATCCCGGGGCCGCCCCGCGCACCGAAGGCGGGATGGCGAAGACGTTCTACGCGGACCGCAACGCGACCGTGGTCTCCCGCCGCCTGCGGGAGGCGCGGGCGCGCCTGGCCCAGCTCGAACAGGACCAGGTGCGCAAGCCTCCCGCGGAGCTGCACCTCACCCATCTCCCCTCGGCCCCGGGCCGGGCAGGCGCGGGCGCGGTGCAGCTCGCGCTCAGCGCCGTCGCGGTCCGGGAGCGGCTCGCCCCCACCTCCTTCAGCCTCTCCGCCGGCCAGCACCTGCTGATCACCGGCGCGAACGGCAGCGGGAAGTCCACCCTGCTGGAGGTGATCGCCGGGCAGCTGGAGCCGAGCTCGGGCACCGTGGACCGGCCCCGCGGGCTGCGCATCGGCCACCTCGGGCAGGACGACGAGGCGGTGCCGGGACGCACCGTCGGCCAGCAGCTGCGCGCGGCCGCGGGGATGGAGCCGGCGGAGGAGTCCGCGGTGCCGGAGCTGTTCGGCCTCGTGCATCCGCGGGATCTCGAGCGCCCGCTCACACAGCTCTCCCGCGGGCAGCTGCGCCGCGTGATGCTCGCCGCGGTGCTGCTGGACCCGCCCGAGCTGCTGGTGCTCGACGAGCCCACCAACCATCTCGCGCTGATCACCGCGACGCGGCTCGAGGAGGCGCTCGCGCACTGGGAGGGCACCGTGCTGATCGCCTCCCACGACCGCTGGCTGCGCAGCCGCTGGCGCGGCGAGGTGCTGGACCTGGGCGGGGGAGAGGCGGCCTGAGGGCGCCGCCCGCGGCGACGACACCGGTGCCTCCCCGCGGGCCGCCGACACAGACGTTCATGAACCTCGCCCGGTCGGCGCGAGGCGGTCAGGCTGATCGTGACATCCCTGTCGACAAGGAGCCCACACCCATGACCGAGCAGCCCCAGCAGTTCGAGACCCTCGCCATCCATGCCGGCCAGGTCCCCGACTCCGATACGGGCTCGCGGGCCCTGCCGATCCACCAGACCACGAGCTTCGTGTTCCCTTCGGCGCAGTCCGCCGCGGATCGCTTCGCGCTCACCGAGGCCGCCCCGATCTACACGCGCATCACCAACCCCACCCAGGCAGCGGTCGAGGACCGGATCGCTGCGCTCGAGGGCGGCGCGGCCGGTCTGCTGCTCGCCTCGGGGCAGAGCGCGATCACCCTGTCGATCCTGAACCTCGCCGGCGCCGGGGACTCCGTGGCCGTCTCCCCGAGCCTGTACGGCGGGTCGTTCAACCTGTTCAAGCACACCCTGACCCGCCTGGGCATCACCCCGCAGTGGGTCGAGGACCCGACCGATCCGGCGTCCTGGCGGGCCGCGGCCGACGAGACCACCCGCGCCTTCTTCGTCGAGTCGATCCCCAACCCGAAGCAGGACATCCCCGACCTGCGCGCCATCGCGGACGTCGCCCACGAGGTCGGCGTCCCGCTGATCGTGGACAACACCGTCGCGACCCCCTTCCTGCTGCGCCCCCTCGAGCACGGCGCGGACGTGGTCGTGCACTCGGCCACGAAGTTCCTCGGCGGCCACGGCACCTCGATCGCCGGCGCGATCGTGGACGGCAACAGCTTCGACTTCGCCGCCCACGCCGAGAAGTACCCCCAGTTCAACGAGCCCGACGAGTCCTACAACGGCCTCGTCTTCGCGGGCCTGCCCGCCGCCTTCGCCACCCGCGCCCGCACCAACCTGCTGCGCGACCTGGGCCCGGCGGTCTCCCCGTTCAACGCCTTCCTCATCGGGCAGGGCCTGGAGACGCTGCCGCTGCGCATGGAGCGCCACCTGGAGAACACCCGCAAGGTCGCCGACTTCCTCGAGGCGGACGAGCGCGTGGGCACCGTGACCTGGGCGTCGCTGGACTCCTCCCCGTACAAGCAGACCGCCGATCGGTACCTGCCGCGCGGCGCGGGCAGCGTGCTCGGCTTCGTGCTGCCCGGCGGGCTCGAGGCCGGCAAGCGGTTCGTGGACGCGCTGACCCTCCACTCCCACGTCGCCAACATCGGCGATGTGCGCTCCCTGGTGATCCACCCCGCCTCGACCACGCACTCGCAGCTCAGCGAGGAGGAGCAGCGCGCGGCCGGGATCGAGCCGGGCTTCGTGCGCCTCAGCGTGGGCCTCGAGCACATCGACGACATCCTCGCCGACATCGAGCAGGGCCTGGTCGCCGCCTCGGCGTGAGCCGGGCGGCCTCGGCCCGAGCCGCGGAGCGCTGTCGGGCGGCGTGCAGGCCCGGATCGATACCCTGGTCCGCATGACCTTCGAGCCTGACCACGCCCCCGCCTCCCCGCTGGAGGAGTGGCCGCCGCGCTGGACCCCCGCCGCCGTGATCTTCGACTGCGACGGACTGCTGGTGGACACCGAGGGCCAATGGGTCGCCCTGCAGGACGACTACCTCGCCCGCCACGGCGCCTCCCTGGATCCGGTGACCCGCCGCGAGATCACCGGCCGCGCCGCCGAGCTGGTGGTCATCACGATCGCCGAGGTGGTCGGCAAGGATCCCCACCAGGTCGGCGAGGAGCTGCTGGCCGCGCACCGCGAGCACATCGGGGACCGGCTCACGCCGCTGCCCGGGGCGCTCGAGACCCTGCGCGCCACCGCCGCGGCGCGGCCGGTCGCGGTCGCCTCGAACTCGGAGCGCGGCATGCTGGACGCCAAGCTCGCCGCGCTCGGCATCACCGACCTGGTCGATGCCTCGATCGCGATCGAGGACGTCGCCGAGCCCAAGCCCGCCCCGGACATGTACGTCGCCGCGGCGCGGGCGCTCGGCGCGGAGCCCGCCGACTGCCTCGGCTTCGAGGACTCCGAGACCGGGGCCGACGCCGCCCGCGCCGCCGGGCTGCAGCTGATCGTCGTCCCCTCGATCCCCGGGCAGGAGCCGCGCGCCCCGCGCCGCCTGGCCTCCCTCGCCGATCCGGTGCTGACCGACTGGATCGCCGGCTGGGAGGTGCGCCGATGAGCGCCGCGACCCCGGCCCGCTTCGCCGAGGCCTTCGGCGACTGGACCCCGAGCGCGGTGGTCTTCGACTGCGACGGCCTGCTGCTGGACACCGAATCGGTGTGGCAGCGCGCCGAGGACAGCGTCGTCGCCGAGCACGGCGCCGTGCTGCAGGAGGGCGACCAGCACGTGCTGCACGGCTCGACGATCGAGGTCGCGGCAGAGCTGATCGCCCGCCGCTCCGGCCACAGCGAGGCGGAGGTGCTCGCCTCTCTGCACCGCGAGTTCGACAGCGAGCTCGCCACCGGGATCCGCACCATGCCCGGCGCGGCGGAGATCCTGCAGCTCGCCGGCGCGAAGGTGCCGCTGGGCTGCGCCTCGAACTCCTGGCTCGAGTCGCTGGACAGCAAGCTCACCCTGGGCGGGATGCGCGAGCACTTCACCGTGCTCGAGGCCTCCGACACCGTCGAGCGGCCCAAGCCGGCCCCCGACATGTATGCCGCGGCCGCGCGTGCGCTCGGCGCCGCGCCGTCCCGCACCCTCGCCTTCGAGGATTCCGGCACCGGGGCGCGCTCCGCGCAGGACGCCGGGCTGCGGCTCATCGCGGTCCCCGCCGGAGGGCATGACGCCCCTCCCGCGGATCTCGTCGTCCCCTCGCTCACCGACCCCGATCTCCGGGCGTGGATCGCCACCTGGTGAGGTCCTGATCCCCATGTCAGCCCCATGTCGTCCCCGCGTCGCGCGCCCGCGCACGTCACCCTGGTTCGCCACGCGGGCGCGATCCGGTGTTGACTGGACCCCATGAGCACATCGTCGGACCCGTCCACGCCCCTGACAGCCCGTGCCCACGGCTCCGCCCTGCGCGGTCGCGGCTGGCTGAACACCGGCGGCGCCGAGCTCGACCTCGAAGCGCTGCGCGGGAAGATCGTCCTGCTGGACTTCTGGACCTTCTGCTGCGTGAACTGCCTGCACGTGCTCGACGAGCTGCGGCCCCTCGAGGAGAAGTGGGCGCAGGAGCTCGTGGTGATCGGCGTCCACTCCCCGAAGTTCGAGTTCGAGAAGGATCCCGAGGCGCTGGCCGCGAACATCGAGCGCTACGAGGTCTCCCACCCCGTCATCGACGACCCGGAGCTGGAGACCTGGACCGAGTACGGGGCCCGCGCCTGGCCCACGCTCATGGTGCTGGACACGCACGGCCGCATCGCCGGCAACCTCTCGGGGGAGGGGCACGCAGCGAACCTCGACCGGCTCGTCGAGCAGCTCGTCGCCGAGGGGGAGGCCGACGGCTCGCTGCGCCGCGGGCCGGCACCCACCGTGCTCGCCGAGCGCTCGCCGCAGACCCTCCGCTTCCCCTCGAAGCTCACCCTCCTGCCCGACGGCCGCCTGGTCGTCTCCGACGCCGGCCAGCACCGCCTCGTCGTCTTCGAGAACGACGGGGTGACGGTCGACGCCGCGATCGGCACCGGCCGCCGCGGCCACGCCGACGGGGACGAGGAGACCGCGCAGTTCGCCGAGCCGAACGGCGTGCTGGCCCTGCCTCGCGAGGTCGCCGACGAGGTGGGCTACGACCTGCTGGTCGTCGATACCGCCGGTCACCGCCTGCGCGGGGTGAAGGTGGGCCAGGACCGCCTGCTGCGCTCCCGCACCGCGACCGAGGTGACCACCGTCGCCGGCTCCGGGGAGCAGTGGATGCAGGGCGCGCCGCTGCCCCGCGGCGAGGGCGACGCCCGCACCTTCGCCCTCTCCACCCCCTGGGACCTCACCTGGTCGCATGTGCTGAACCGGGCCGTGATCGCGATGGCCGGGGTGCACCAGCTGTGGACCTTCGACCCGGTGGCCGGCACGCTGATGGTGCTCGCCGGCACCACGCAGGAGGGCCTCGTCGACGGCCCCGCCGTGACCTCCTGGTGGGCGCAGCCCTCCGGCCTGGACGAGCTGCCCGACGGCCGCATCGTGGTCGCCGATTCCGAGACCTCCGCCGTGCGCGTGCTGGACCCCCGCTCGATGCAGGTCACCACCCTGGTGGGCGAGGGCCTGTTCGACTTCGGGCACGTGGACGGCCCCGCCTCCACCGCCCGCCTGCAGCATCCCCTCGCGGTCACCGCCCTGCCCGACGGCCGCATCGCCGTCAGCGACACCTACAACGGCGCGATCCGCCTCGTCGAGGAGGCCCCGGCGGAGGGCGAGCGCGCCACCACCGGCGGCATCGCGGCGCTCAGCGGCGTCGTCGCGGTCCCGGACCGCTCCGGCGGCGGAACGACGGCCGACGGCGGCCCCGGCGCCGCCGGGACGCAGGGAGCCGGCGCGAACGGTGCCGGCGGGACCGACGGCCCGGCCGGCGCGGAGGGCGCCCCGACCGCCGAGGCGCACGTGGTCACCGTGGCCACGGATCTCGACGAGCCCTCCGACGCGATCGTCGGCCCGCCGGTGGACGGCATCGGCCAGCTGATCGTGGTCGAGTCCGGCACCCACCGCATCACCTGGGTGCCGGTGGCGAAGGCCGCCGAACGCATGATCGACAAGGGCGCGCAGCGCTCCGAACGGCCCGTCACCGATGTGGGCCCCGGCCCGCTCACCGTGCGGGTGCTGTTCACCCCGCCGCCCGGGCACAAGCTGGACGACTCGCTCGGCCCCTCCACCCAGGTCACCGTCTCGACCACCCCGAGCGCGATGCTCACCGCCGGCGACGGCGTGGACACCGCCCTGGAGCGCACCCTCGAGCTCGACCCCGCCTACACCGAGGGGGTGCTGCACGTCAGCGCCCGCGCGGCCTCCTGCGACGCGGACCCCACGATCGAGTTCCCCGCCTGCCACATGCACCAGCAGGACTGGGGCGTGCCGATCCGCATCGTCGAGGGCGGACCCACCGAGCTCGACCTGTCCCTGCTCGCCTGAGCAGCGGGAGCACCTGAGCGCCCCGGTCATCCTCCTCCGTTATCCTCGGCCGCCGGAGTCCCGCTCCGGTGTGTCCACCCGCTCGGCCCGCCGAGCCCCGTCGTCGGAAGCTCTCACGTGGATCTGATCACGCAATTCCCCCTGGGCGACGATCTCGCCTGGACCCTCCTGGCGCTCGGCGTCCTCTCGCTGGCGGCCCTCGTCGTCGGCGCGGTCGTGCCCAGCCGGCTGCGGCGCGATGAGGACAGCGCGGAGGTGGACGAGGCCCTGGGCCGCCGTCTCGGCGCCCAGCTGCTCTCCTCCGGCTCGATCATGCTGTGGGTGGGCCTGCCCGCCGCGGTGCTGCTCTATCTCGCCCCCGGCACCACCGACGACCGGCTGCTGCGCTCGGGGATGCTGCTGGTGGGCGTCGCCCTCGGGCCGCTCGCCGCCTGGCGCGGGATCGCCGTGCAGCTCGCCGCCCTGGGCCTGGACGCCGAACGACGCCCGAGGATGATCCCCCGGCTCGGGGCGCTCACCGTCACCGGCGCGCTCGCGCTCGCCGTGCTGCCCACGGTGCTGCTCATCTGGTTCCTGCAGGCCTCCGCCGGCCCCGCGCTCATGGCCCTCGCCGCCGGCGCCGCGATCTCCGCGCTCGCCCTGCGCGCGAGCGCCGCCCCGGTGGACGCCGGAGCCTCCGCCGCCGCGATCCTCGTGGGCGCCGACGAGCACGGTCTGGAGGCCGACGACCCCGCCAACCTCGGCGGCCCCCACCTGCGCACCGCCCGCATGGCCTCCCGCGGCGGCGCCCTGAGCGCCGACCTCGTCGCCGTCACCACCGCGCTCGCCGCCCTCGGCGTGCTGCTGGGCGTGCCGGTCCTCGCCGCCGAGGGCTTCATCGTGGTGCTGCTCGGCCTGGGCGCGGCCCTGCTCGCCGCCGCCGTCGCGGCCGCCGTGCCGCACCGCGGCCGCCCGGGCCACGAGCGCGGCGCGCTGCGGCTGGGCGGGCTGATCCCCTCGCTGCTCGGCGGCGCCGGGGCCGTGGCCGCCTCCGCGCTGTGGCTCCCCTCCCTCTACAAGAACCTCCGCTTCGAGGACGTGGGGCTGGAGAACTTCACCGACCCGGCCATCACCGGCGGCACCCCCACCCCGCGCGAGCAGCTCGAGCCGCAGATCGAGGAGGCGCTGACGGACATGGGCCAGTGGGTCTCCCAGACCGACGAGTCCCAGTACGCCAGCACCTTCCTCGACACCCTCACCCTCTACGGGATCACCCCGAACGTCGTGGTCGCGGTGGCGGTGGGCCTGGGCGTGCTCGCGGCGCTGGCCGCCGTGGTGCTGCTGGGCGGCACCGGCCACCGGCTCGGCGGGACCGTGCTGCGCACCGCCCGCACCAGCCGCACCGGCGGCGCGCTCGGCCTCACCGCAGGGCTCGGCTCGACGGCGCTGACCGCCGCCGGCACCGTCGCGCTGCTGGTGCTGGTCACCCTGGTGCTCTCGGTGCTCTCCGCCGGGGTGCCCTCCCTCGCCCTCGCCCTGCTCTCCCATGCCGCGCTCGGCGGGCTCATCGTGGTCGCCGCCCACGGCGGCTCCCTCCTGGCCACGACGCTCACGGACCGTCCAGGCACCGAGCCGGTGCTGCGCACCGCCACCGCCGGCGCCGCGACCGGTCCGCGGGCCGCGCTGCTGCTGGTCGGCGCGCTCACCGCTCTCGGCGCGCTCGGCCCCGTGGGCAGCGCGCTCCAGCTCGCGCCCCGCGCCGGGACCGTCTGGGAGGACCGTGCGCTGCACGCCGTCACCCCGAGCTCCCTCACGCTGCTGGGCGGGGCCGGTCTGGGCGTGCTCACCGTGCTGCTGGTGACCTCCTCGCTCCTGGACGCCGCCCGCCGCCTCGGCGCGAACGCGGTGGTGGAGACCCGCGCCTCGCTGCTCGAGGGCCGCGACCGCGCCGAGCTCGTGGATCTGCCCGAGATGGTGCGCCGCGCCGCCGTGACGCCCGTGGTGGTGGCGGTGCTGATGCCGCTCGTGGCCGGCTTCGGCCTGGGCCCGGCCGCCCTGCCCGGGCTGCTCCTGGGAGTGGTGCTCACCGCCGCGGGCCTCGGCCTGTGGACCCTCGGTGCGGGCTCGACGCTCGAGAACGCCGCCGCGGTGATCGGTGCGGGGCGCTACGGCGGCCGCGGCTCCTGGGCGCACTCCGGGGCGCTCGGCGGCACCGTGCTGACCACCGTGCTGCGTTCCGCGATCGGTGCCGTCGCCCTGCCGCTGCTGCTCACCTCGAGCCTGCTCACGGCCCTCGCCGTGAGCGCCGTGGTCGGCATGAACACCGACGACACCAGCGCCTACCTCCGCTGGGGCATCGCCGTGCTCGCACTCGTGATCGCCCTGACCAGCTGGGTGATCACCGCGACCGCCCCCGAGGTGGACCTCGAGGACGGTGAGGACGAGATCGCCACGCCCCTGTTCTCCCGCCCCTCCGAGGACGACTCGGCAGGCTCCCTGGACGCGATGGACTGGGAGAGCGGGGACGAGGGCGACGAGAAGCCCCGGACGAGCCCGCAGCGCAGGAAGAAGGGCCGCAGGGGATGAGCACCCCGGTCCCGGGCGGCGGGGCGCAGGTCCCGGCGCCGGGCGCACGGGACGAGCACCCCGGCGGTGCGCACCCCGGCGGTGCGCGGCGGGGCTGAGGTCCCGGCGGCCCTCGACGGGACCGCGTGGGTGGCGGAACCGTCCCCCGCGGGGCTCAGGCCTCGGCGCCGAGGCCGCGCAGCACGAAGCTCTCGAGGGCCTGCTCCGAGTAGCCCTTCGCGGAGGAGCCCACCAGCAGACCGTTGATGATCCGCACGGTGGCGTCCACGTCGAGATCCTCGGCGAAGTCGCCGACCTCCACGCCCTCGGCGACGATCTTGCGCAGCACGTCCTCGATGAGCACCACGTGCTCGCGCATCCGGGCGGCGGTCTCGGGGGAGAGCTTCACACCGGAGGTCTGCGGCATGTGGAAGGAGACGTTCAGCTCGCGCTGCGTGCGCACATAGGCGACCACGGCATCACGCGGGGTCGCCGACTGGCTGACGCCGGCGCGCAGCTGGGCGATGTAGTCGGTGGTCTCGTGGATCGCATATTCGACCAGGAGGGTCTCGCGGTCCGGGAAGTGGTTGTACATCGCGGTGCGGCCGACACCGGCGGCCGCGGCGATCCGCGAGAACGTGACCGACTCGAACTCCTGGGTCTCCAGCAGCTCGGCGAGCGCGGTGAAGATCTTCTCCCGCGTGCGCTCCCGATGCTCCTCGAGGGACCCTCCGATGATCTTGGGCATGCCGCATTCTTACACTTCGCGACAGTTCGACATAACCCTTGTGATCCCGCACTGAGGTGCACGTCTCTGGAGCACGCCTCCGGAGCAGGCCTCAGGCGCGCCGGCGCAGGCCTCCGGAGCACGCCTCCGCAGCGCTGCGCCACCTCCGGAGCGCGTCTCAGGCGCGCTGCGGCACAGGCCTCGGGAGCACGTCTCAGGTGCGCTGCGGCACAGGCCGGCGTCCGGTCCCGGGCCGTTGCATCCACTGGCGCTGAGCCAGCACATGCCTCGCCTAGGAGGGTCGTATGCTGGGAAAACGCCAGTGGATGCAATCACCCTCGCCCCACGCCCCTCGCCTCACGCCCCTCGCGACCGCGGCGACGGACGGGTGGGGCGGTCCCTCTCGCCCACAGAGCTGGTCTCGCGCGCACCGGGCCGGTCCCACTCAGCACGGGTCTGGTCCTCGGGTGCGCAGCGCCGGTCCCGCTCAGCACGGGTCTGGTCCTCGGATGCACAGCGGTGGTCCCTCACGCGCACGGGCCTGGTCCCCGGGTGCACAGCACCGGTCGCTCTCACGCAGGGGGCGGCCCTGCTCATCCCCGGAAACGCCACGAGCCGCGTCCTCATCGGGGAGACGAGGACGCGGCTCGGGCACGCGGAGCGGGTGACGGGAATCGAACCCGCGCTGTCAGCTTGGGAAGCTGAAGTTCTACCATTGAACTACACCCGCGAACACTCGCCCGATCAGGCCGCGATCCCGGGGGACCGCCGCTGCTCGAGCGAACGCGGATCAGCATACCCCCTCCCGCCGGTCCGGGGAAAACCGGGCCCGGCGCAGGCTCCCAGCGGCCCGAGCCCCGGGGCGGGGCGGATCGGGTGAGCGCGGGAGAACCGGGCGAAGCGGACAGGCTTCGACGGAGATGATGGGACGAGATGCCCCCTGGGCGGCGGTGAGACTAGTCTTGTCGCCGTGCTGCTGAGCGATCGTGACATCCGTGCCGAGGTCGAGGCCGGGCGGGTGCGACTGGACCCCTTCGACGACGAGATGATCCAGCCTGCCTCTGTCGATGTGCGCATCGACCGCTATTTCCGTCTCTTCGACAACCACAAGCATGCGCTGATCGATCCCTCGATCGAGCAGCCCGACCTCACCCGCGAGGTCGCCGTCGACCCGGACGAGGCGTACATGCTGCACCCGGGGGAGTTCGTGCTGGCCTCCACCTACGAGCAGATCACCCTGCCGGAGGATGTCGCCGCGCGCCTGGAGGGCAAGAGCTCGCTGGGCCGGCTGGGGCTGTTGACCCACTCCACCGCCGGGTTCATCGATCCCGGCTTCCAGGGGCACATCACGCTCGAGCTGTCGAACATGGCGACGCTGCCGGTCGCGCTGTGGCCGGGGATGAAGATCGGCCAGCTGTGCTTCTTCCGGCTCTCGAGCACCTCGGAGCGGCCGTACGGCAGCGCCGGCAACCTCAACCGCTACCTCGGCCAGCGCGGGCCGACCCCGTCGCGCTCGGCGCAGAACTTCCATCGCACCAGGATCCCCGTGGAGGAGGAGAAGTGACCGACTCGGTCCGCGCGTCGACCGCCGATCACCCCCGCACCCGTCACCGTCTGCAGCTGCCCCGCGACACCGAGCCCCGGGACGTGCTCACGATGGTGAGCAACGTGCATCCGCAGGTCAGCGAGGGTGAGGACGGGACGCTCGAGCTCGGCGACGGGGTGCAGCTGGTGCCCGACCGCTCCCCGCGCGGCGCCGGGCGGTGGACGGTGGAGACGCCGCGGATCCGGGAGGACCCGGCGCCCGCGTGGATGACCGACTCCCACGGCTACGGCCGCGCCTTCCCCGAGGGGCTGCCCTTCGGCGTCGAGCGGCGGGCGCTCGATCTCGCCTGGTCGCTGGGGCGGCGGCTGTACGGCGCGGTCGTCACGGACGACGGGGAGCGGCTCGAGCCGCATCCCTTCCACGTGCGGGACCTCACGGTGGTCAGCCCGCACGCCCTCGCGCCGGAGTCCCTCGCGCTGCTGCTGGCCCTCGTCGAGCCCGATGCCGAGCTCGACGAGGCCCCGGAGGATGCCGTCCGCACCGGTTACAGCGCCACGATCCCGCTGCCCGACGGGGACGCGATCTCGCTGCGGGTGGGGCGCAGCGCCCGCCCCACGGCGCTGGCAGCGCTCGACTGGGTCGAGGAGGCGGTGGACTACGAGCTGGTGCACCTGCCGGCCGATCCCGAGGAGGACGAGGTCGAGGTGCCGGAGCCCGAGACGGCCGAGCGCTGGCAGCTGGCGTACCAGAGGATCGGGCGGATCGCCGGGCTGCTCACCGAGAGCGTCGGCGGCTACATCGTGGATCTCGAGGGGTTCCTGGTCGACCCGGCCGACCTCCTCTGAGCGCCCGCCCCGGGGCTTCCGCGCCGGGGCGCGGGATCCTCCTCAGGAGGCGGGATCCTCCTCAGGAGGCGACGGGGGCGCGGCCCGCGGCGCCGAGCCGGATCGGCAGGAATGCGACCAGGCCCAGGGCCATCACGATGACGATCCCCAGGATCCCGGTGCGGGTGTCCCCGGAGATCGCGACGGTCGCCGCGAAGGCGGCGGTGCCCAGGAAGCCCAGCGCCCGGCCCGTGGTCGCGTAGAGCCCGAAGTTCTCCGTCTCCCGGCCCGGCTGCGAGAGCCGGGTGAGCAGGTTGCGGGATGCGGACTGCACGGGGCCGACGAACAGGCAGATCGCCAGGCCCGCGATCCAGAACACCAGGGTGGTGCCGAAGGCCAGCACCACCAGGCCCAGCACGATGATGCCGAGGCAGCCGGCGATGATCACGGGGCGGGGGCCGACGCGGTCGTCGACCCGGCCGCCGAGGAACACCCCGAAGCCGGCGACGAGGTTCGCGGCGATGCCGAAGAAGATGATCTGCTCGGTCGAGAAGCCGTAGGCGTTCGCGGCCAGCACCCCGGCGATCGAGAACACCGCCCCCAGCCCGTCGCGGTAGATCGCCGAGGCCATGAGGTACTGCAGCATCACCGGCTCCTCCCGGAAGGCGCGCACCACGCGGCGGGCGATGTGCGCGTAGCCCTGCCAGGGGGTCCAGCGCTCACCGGGCGCGGAAGCGGAGTGCCGCGGCGCGCGGAGCATGAGCGGCAGCGTGCCCACGAGGATCCACAGCGCCACGAACAGCGGGATCGCCCGGTAGTTCCAGCCGCCCTCCCCGGTGATGCCGAGCAGGCCCGTGCCGGGCATGACGAACAGCACGAGCACCAGGCCCAGGCACACGATCGAGCCCCAGTAGCCCACCGCCCAGGCGGTGCCCGAGATGCGGCCGCGGTTCTCGGGCGTGGAGATCTCCGGCAGCACCGAGTTCACGAACACCCCGGCCAGCTCGCTGAACACGACCGCGAGGGCGATCAGCACCGCCCCCAGGGTGAGGTAGTCGGAATCCAGCGCCACCAGCGGCATCAGCGCGATGGTGAGCACGGTGGCGAGGGTCGAGATGCGCAGCAGGGTGTTGCGCGCGCCGCCGCGGTCGGCGAGGTTGCCCAGCAGCGGGGCCAGCAGCGCGATCGCGACCGCGCCGATCGACTGCCAGGTGGTGAGCACCTGCGAGCCGTGGTCCTTGGCCGCCTGGATCGCCTCGTCGCCCACCGCTCCCTCGGAGGCGACGGCGCTGGCCACGTAGGTGGCGAACACGAAGGTGAGGATCACCGAGCTGAAGGCTGACATCCCTCCGTCCCAGAGGGCGAAGGGGACGACGGGCGGGCGCGGGGCGGGGGAGGACGCACGGGTCCCCGGTTCCGAGAGGCTGGCCATGGCCACACTCTACGGAGCGTGGTGGGGCCCGGCGGGCCGGTCCGGGGCGGGCCGCACAGCGATCTCTGTGGATCCGTTCACCTCCGTCCAGGAATGGGGCCCGCCCCTCCCGTAAGATGTCCCCGGCCCCTCCCTTCCCCAGCCCGGATGGAGACCTCTGTGTTCACGATGCTGCTCGCCCATCTGGTGGCGGCGCTCGTGGGACCCTTCCTGGTGCGTCGGATCGGCCGCAACGCCTTCTACCCGCTGGCCGTGGTGCCCGGTGCGTCGGCCCTCTGGCTGCTCACCCTCGATCCGCGCGCCCTCGCCGACGCGCCGCGCGTGGAATCCGTCCCCTGGATCCCGGCCTTCGGCATCGATCTCGCCTTCCGCCTGGACACCCTCAGCTGGGTGCTCACCCTGATCGCCACCGCGATCGGCGCGGTGGTGCTGGTGTACTGCGCGCGCTACTTCAAGGACACCGAGCCCGGGCTGGGACGCTTCGCCGGGGTGCTGACGGCCTTCGCGGGCGCGATGGTGGGCCTGGTGCTCGCCGACGACGTGATGATGATCTACACGTTCTGGGAGCTGACCACCGTCTTCTCCTACCTGCTGGTGGGTCATTACCAGGATCGTCAGGCCTCGCGCCGTGCCGCGCTGAACGCCCTGATCTCCACCACCGCCGGGGGCCTGGCGATGCTGGTGGGGCTGCTGATGGTCGCGGCATCGGCCGGCTCGTTCCGGCTCTCGGAGATCGTGATCGATCCGATGTGGCAGAGCGCCGGCCCGTACCTCCTCACCGCGATGGCGCTGATCCTGGTGGGTGCGACGAGCAAGTCCGCGCTGGTCCCGACCCACTTCTGGCTCCCCGGGGCGATGGCCGCTCCCACTCCCGTCTCCGCCTACCTGCACGCCGCGGCGATGGTGAAGGCCGGCGTGTACCTGATCCTGCGGATGGCTCCCGCTCTCACTCATCTCGAGATCGTCACGATGATCCTCGCCGGGCTCGGTGCGGCGACCATGCTGGTGGGCGGCTGGCGCGCCCTGCGCCAGACGGACATCAAGCTGCTGCTGGCCTACGGCACCGTCTCCCAGCTGGGCTTCCTCGCCGCGGTGGCGGGCCTGGCCACCCATGACGCGGTGTTCGCGGGTCTCGCGATGCTCATCGCGCACGCGGTGTTCAAGGCGCCGCTGTTCATGGTCGTGGGCATCATCGACAAGAAGTTCGGCACCCGTGACCTGCGGGTGCTCTCCGGTGTGGGGCGCGCCGCGCCCGTCGTCGCGGTGATCGGCACGCTCTCGGCCGCCTCGATGGCGGCCGTCCCGTCGCTGTACGGCTTCGTCGCCAAGGAGTCGATCTACACCGCGCTGTGGGTGGCCGGGGGCTGGCAGCGCCTGCTGCTGCTCTCGCTGGTGGCCGGCTCGGTCCTCACCGTCGCCTATTCGTGGCGCTTCGTGCACGGCGCCTTCGGGATCGCGCCGGGCGCCCCGCGGGTCGAGACCCCGCGGATCGCGGTGCTGTATTGGCTGCCGCCGGCGCTGGTGGCCGTGTTCTCGATCGGGCTCGCCGTCGCCGCCGGCCCCCTCGAGGAGGTGCTGCGCGCCGGTGCCGGCGTGCTGCCGGAGAACGGCTCGGAGGTGCACCTGGCGGTGATCCCGCATCTGGGCGTCCCGCTGCTGGCCTCCGTGGTGACCCTCGGCCTGGGCGTCGGCCTCTCCGCCCTCGCCCGGCCCTTCGCGCGGCTGCAGAAGCGGGTCTCCCCGCAGGCCTGGGCCGACGGCCGCCTCCTGGAGGCCTTCGACGCCGAGCGCGGCTTCCGCCGGATCCTGCGCGGCACCGACGCCGTCTCGATCGTGGCGACCACGCTGTTCCAGCGCGGCTCCCTGCCCTACACCCTCGGCACGATGCTGGTGGTGCTCATCGCGCTGGTCGCGCCGGTGGCGCTCACCCAGTCCCCGCTGCCGGACAACCTGGTGCTCTTCCAGCACCCGCTCGAGCTGATCCTGCTGCCGGTCGCGGCGCTCGCCGCCGTCGGCGCCGCCCGCGCCCGTCGTCGGCTGCGCGCCGTCTTCCTCATCACCGTCACGGGCTACAGCGTGGCGCTGCTGTTCCTCATCTCCGGTGCGCCGGATGTCGCCATCACCCAGGCGCTCGTGGAGACCGCGATGACCGTGGTGCTGGTGCTGGTGCTGCGCCGCCTGCCCCTGCACTTCTCCCGTCGGCCGCTGCGGATCGGCGCCTGGGGGCGCTGGGGGATCGCGATCGCGACCGCCGTGGTGCTGTGCGGCGGGACGCTGTACGCGGCCGACGCCCGCTACCGCGAGGCGCTGGGCCCGGGGCTGATCGAGAAGGCGTACACCATCGGCGGCGGGCACAACGTCGTCAATGTGACCCTCGTCGACGCCCGCGTGTGGGACACGATGGGCGAGATCTCCGTGCTGCTGGTGGTCGCCACCGGCGTGGCCTCGCTGATCTTCGTCACCCGCCGCGAGCGGCCCATCGCCCGCGTGAAGGACCTGGACGGCAAGACCTCCATCTGGCGGCGCCGCATCGACTCGGAGCTGCCGCAGAACGCCCTGGACTTCGATGCCCGGCCCGACGACGTCGCCGGCGGCAACCGCTGGCGCACCTGGCTCTCGGCCGGGCTCACCCTCGCCCCGGAGCGGCGCATGGTGATCCTCGAGGTCATCACCCGCATCGCCTTCCCGATGATGATGATGTTCTCCGTGTACCTGCTGATGGCGGGGCACAACCTGCCCGGCGGCGGGTTCGCGGGCGGGCTGGTCGCCGGGCTCGCGCTCGCGCTGCGCTACCTCGCCGGCGGCCGCTACGAGCTGACCGAGGCCGCCCCGGTGCAGGCTGGGATGGTGCTCGGCGCCGGCATGGCGATCGCGGTGCTCGCCGGGGTGCTGCCGGTGCTGGCCGGCGGGACCGTGTTCGCCACCGCCACCCCGGTCGTGCATGTGCCGCTGCTGGGGGAGCTGCACTTCGCCAGCGCCCTGATCTTCGACGTCGGCGTCTACCTCGTGGTGGTGGGCGTGATGCTCGACTTCCTGCGCTCCCTCGGATCGCAGATCGACCAGCAGCAGGAGGCCGAGACCGATGCCCGTTAGCCTCGCCCTGCTCCTGACCGCCGGGGTGCTCGTCGCCTGCGGCGTGTACCTCATGCTCGAGCGCACCCTGTCCCGGATCGTGCTGGGCTTCGTGATGCTCGGCAACGGGGTGAACCTGCTGTTCATCATCGCCGCCGGCACGCCCGGGCTGCCGCCCTTCCAGGGCACCGCCGAGGCGGAGGAGATGACGGACCCGCTGCCGTTCGCGATGGTGCTCACCGCGATCGTGATCTCGCTGGGCATCACCGCCTTCGGCATGGCGCTGGCCTACCGGGCCTGGCAGCTGTTCGGCCATGACGAGGTGCCCGATGACGTCGAGGACCGGCGCGTGCTGCGCCGGCGCCGCCGGAAGGTCGAGGACACCGAGCCGCTGCCCTGGTCGCAGGCGCTGTCCGAGGAGTCCCGGCGCGGTGCGCTGGCCCAGTCCCAGGGCATGTTCCCGCCCGAGGACGACGATCCGCTCGGCGCGGACCTCACCAGCGCCGAGGACGTCCCGCAGGACGCCACCGAGGCCGACGAGGGCGAGGAGCCGCTGCCCTCGCGCATCGGCCGCCGCCGCGCCGAGCGCAGCTCCCGCGGCGAGGCGCGGCGCGACGTCCCGCCCGACGGGCCCGACAGCAGCCACCACATCGCCGGCGCCCCCGGCGCCGGCCCCTCGACCGAGACCGGACGCGAGCACACTGATGGACGGGGTGAGGGATGACGATCGAGCTCCTCCTGGCCCTGCCGGTGATGCTGCCGCTGGGCGGCGCCGCCTTCACCCTGCTCCTGCGCCACTACGCGCGCCTCCAGCTCTGGGTCGCGATCCTCACCCTGGTCGCGATCGTCACCGTCGCCCTCGTGCTCGGCTACCACGTCATCCAGCACGGCGTGCTCGTGCTCCAGATCGGCAACTGGACCCCGCAGCTGGGGATCGTGCTGGTCGCCGACCGGCTCACCGCGCTGATGCTGCTGGTCTCCAGCGTGGTCACCCTCGCGGTGCTGGTGTACTCCAGCGCGCAGACCGTCTCCGAGAACATCGAGCGCACCCCGGTGGCGATCTACCATCCCACCTATCTGGCGCTGGTGGCCGGGGTGTCGATGGCGTTCCTCGCCGGGGACCTGTTCAACCTCTACGTCGGCTTCGAGGTGCTGCTGGCGGCCAGCTATGTGCTGCTCACCCTCGGCGGCTCCGCGAGCCGGGTCCGCGCCGCGACCACCTATGTGGTCGTCTCCCTGCTGAGCTCGGTGATCTTCCTGGCCGCGGTGGCGGCGGTGTACTCCGCGGTGGGCACCGTGAACCTCGCCGAGATGGCGGTGCGGCTGGACGGGATCGAGCCCGGCACCCGCATGATCCTCGAGCTGATGCTGCTGGTCGCCTTCGGGATCAAGGCCGCGATCTTCCCGCTGAGCGCCTGGCTGCCGGACTCCTATCCCACGGCTCCCGCCCCGGTGACGGCCGTGTTCGCGGGGCTGCTCACCAAGGTGGGCATCTACGCGATCCTGCGCCTGGAGACCCTGCTGTTCCCCGCCTCGCAGATCTCGAACCTGCTGCTGGCCGCCGCGGCGCTGAGCCTCCTCATCGGCATCTTCGGGGCCGTCGCGCAGACGGACCTCAAGCGCGTGCTGTCCTTCACGCTCGTCTCCCACATGGGGTACATGCTGTTCGGCATCGGCATGACCACGCAGATGGGGATGGCCGCGACGATCTACTACGTCGCCCACCACATCACCGTGCAGTCCACGCTGTTCCTCGCCGCCGGGCTGATCGAGCACCGCGGCGGGACCACGAACCTCATCAAGCTCGGCGGGCTGCAGAAGCTCGCCCCCGTGATCGCGGTGCTGTTCTTCGTGCCGGCCATGAACCTCGCCGGCATCCCGCCGTTCTCCGGCTTCATCGGCAAGGTGGGCCTCATCGAGGCCGGCATCCAGTACGACCGCACCTCCGGCTGGATCCTCATCGGCATCAGCGTGATCACCAGCCTGCTGACCCTGTACGCGATCGCGAAGATCTGGAACCGCGCCTTCTGGCAGGAGCCGAGCGAGGAGATCATCGCCCGGGACGTGCCGCTGCCGAAGGTGATGGGCGGGGCGACCACCGCGATGATCGCGTTCTCCCTGGTGCTGACCGTCCTCGCCGGCCCGCTGATGACCTACGCCGACGAGGCGGCCAGCTCGGTGCTCGAGCGCGTCCCGTACGTGAGCGCGGTGCTCGGCGACGAGGCGGCGCAGGATCTGCAGTACCGCATCGACGACGCCGGCCACCGCCTCGACGGCGAGGGACAGGAGGTCCAGCCATGAGGACCGTCCGACGCTTCGGGGAGCTGCGCCACTCGTGGCTGTGGATGCTGTGCTCCGTGGCGCTGTGGTGCCTGCTGTGGGGCGGCGTCGACCTGAAGAACGTGCTCGGCGGGATCGTCGTGGCGCTGGTGGTGTTCGTCCTGTTCCCGATGCCGCCCACCGGGCACGAGCTCACGCTGCGGCCGGTGCGCTTCACCCTGTTCGTGCTCCGCTTCCTCGCCGACTGCACCATCTCCGCCGTCCAGGTGGGCTACTTCGCGCTGCGGCCCGGCCCGCAGCCGCCCAGCTCCGTCATCGCGGTGAAGATGGCCTCCCGCTCCGACTTCTTCCTCACGTTCACCGGGGTGCTGTGCACGCTGATCCCCGGCTCCGTGGTGGTCGAGGCGCAGCGCGCCACCGGGCTGCTGTTCCTGCACACCTTCAACGCCGGCACCCCCGAGGCCGTGGAGAGGGCGCGGCAGGACGTGCGCGCCCAGGAGGAGCGGCTGCTGTGGGCGCTCGGCCGCCGCGAGGTGCTCGAGGAGGCGGGACTGCGATGACCCCCTTCGAGATCGTGCTGGTGGTGTACGCCGCGGTGCTCGCCGCCGCCGCGCTGGGCGTGGTGTACCGGATGATCGTGGGCCCCACCATCCTGGATCGGGCGCTCTCGAGCGACTCGCTGGTCACCCTGGTGGTGATGGGCATGGCGCTGTACGCCGCGCAGTCCCGCGCCACCTGGGCCGGGCCGGTGATGCTCGCGCTGACCGGGCTGGCCTTCATCGGCACCGTCACCTTCGCCCGCTTCGTGGCCCGCGAGGACGTGCGCCAGGGCAGGCCGCGCCACCACCCCCACGAGCCGAGCACCGAGACCGGGCCGCACGAGGCGATCCACCCCGGCCCCTACGGGGACGGCGCCGGGGAGGAGCCCGTCAACCGCTTCTCCCACACCCCGCAGGAGCACCCCGCGCGCCCGGAAGCCTCGGCAGCGGGCGACCCGCGGGACAGCGGGCCGGACGGCGATCCGGGCCCCGACGACATCTGGACGGACGAGGCCTACGACGACGATGACTTCGTCGCCGGCTTCGGCGCCGAGCCCGGCTCGCGCGGATTCGAGGACGGCGCCGAACCCCGCCCGGGCGAGGACGAGACCGGGCCCCGGAGACCCGAGGAACCGACGGAGGGAGCGCGATGACGACGATCGAGATCATCGCCGCCGTGCTGATGGGCCTCGGCCTGCTGCTGGGCGTCGTCTCCGCGGTCGGCCTGAACCGCTTCGACGGGGTGCTGATGCGCATCCACGCCGCCTCGAAACCGCAGGTGATGGGTCTGATCCTGGTGTTCGCCGGGGCGGCGCTGGTCGCGGGGTCGTGGTCCCTGGCCGGGTTCCTGCTGGTGGTGATGCTCGCCCAGATGCTCACCGTGCCCGTCTCGAGCGTGATGGTGGGCCGTTCCGCCTTCCGCCGCGGCTTCGTGCGCGGCGGCGACTACGCGATCGACGAGCTCAGCCCGCGGCTCGCGGACACCGGCGACGACGATGACGACGAGGACGGGTTCATCGACGAGGACGGCGACGACCACGTGGGCATGGCCGACGCCGACCAGGACCGCTTCCCGGAGAACGTGGTCACCACGACCGTCGAGCCGCTCACCGACCCGAACTGGGAGGAGCCCGAGGGCGGTGCCGCGCACATCGAGGACGAGGACGTGCTCGACATCGACCTCGACGACGAGACCGAGCTGGAGGCCGAGGAGGTCGCCGAGCGCGACCCCCGTCCCTGAGCAGCCCGCTCCCCGCACCTGAGCGCGCCCGCGCGGGCCCGGCGAACGAGGGGCGGGACTGGCGGTGCGACGCTCAGAACAGGCCGACGGACTCCCCGGACTCGGTCACGCCCATGCGCAGCGCCGCCGGCTCCTTCGGCAGCCCGGGCATCGTCATCAGCGCGCCGGTGAGCACCACCACGAAGCCGGCCCCGATCTTCGGCACCAGGTCGCGCACGTGCAGCACGTGCCCGGTCGGGGCGCCGAGCGCCGTCGGATCGTCGGAGAAGGAGTACTGGGTCTTCGCCACGCACACCGGCAGGGTGTCCCAGCCGTTGCGCTTCAGCATCCGCAGCTGCGCCGGAGCGCGGTCCTCGAACACCACGTCGTCGGCCCCGTAGATCTCGCGCGCCAGGGTGCGCAGCGACGCCTCGATGCCGTCGGCCGGGTTGTAGAGGGGGCGGAAGTCGGGGCGGTCCTCCTCGATCGCGGAGAGCACCTGCTCGGCCACGGCGAGGCCGCCCTCGCCGCCCTTCGCCCACACCTCCGAGAGCGCGGCGCGGAAGCCCTGCTCCTCGGCCCAGGCCAGCACCGCCTCGAGCTCCGCCTCGGTGTCGGTGGGGAAGCGGTTCAGGGCGATCACCGGCTCGATCCCGAACTTGCGCATGTTCTGCACGTGGCGGGCGAGGTTCGCGGTGCCGGCGAGGGCCGCGCCGACATCCTCCCGGGCGAGATCGTCCTTGGCCGCGCCGCCGTGCATCTTCAGCGCGCGCACCGTCGCGACCACCACCCCGGCGTCGGGGGAGAGGCCGCCCAGCCGGGCCTTGATGTCGAGGAACTTCTCCGCCCCGAGGTCGGAGCCGAATCCGGCCTCGGTGACGGTGATGTCCGCGAGGGACAGCGCCAGGCGGGTCGCGGCCAGCGAGTTGCAGCCGTGGGCGATGTTCGCGAAGGGGCCGCCGTGCACGAGCGCCGGGGTGCCGCCGAGGGTCTGGACCAGGTTCGGCAGCAGCGCCTCCTTGAGCAGCATCGTGATCGCCCCGCCCACCCCGAGGTCCGCCACGCTCACCGGCTGCCGGTCGTAGGTGAAGCCCACGACGATCCGGTCGATCCGCTCCTCGAGGTCGTGCAGGTCGGTGGCCAGGCACAGCACCGCCATGATCTCGGAGGCGACCACGATGTCGAAGCCGTCCTCGCGCGGCACGCCCTGGGTGGGCCCGCCCAGCCCGATGGTCACCTTCCGCAGCGCCCGGTCGTTGACGTCCACCACGCGCTTCCACTGGATGCGGCGGGGGTCGATGCCCAGCGCATTGCCCTGGTGGAGGTGGTTGTCCACGAGCGCGGCGAGGGTGTTGTTCGCGATCTGGATGGCATGGAAGTCGCCGGTGAAGTGCAGGTTGATGTCCTCCATCGGCACCACCTGCGCATGCCCGCCGCCCGTGGCGCCGCCCTTGATCCCCATGATCGGGCCGAGTGCCGGCTCGCGCAGCGCGACCATCGTGCGGTGGCCCTGCAGGGTGAAGGCGTCGGCCAGGCCCACGGTGGTGGTGGACTTGCCCTCCCCGGCCGGGGTGGGGGACATCGCCGAGACCAGCACGAGCCTGCCGGTCCGGCCCGTCGGCGTCATCCGGCGCACATCCACCTTCGCCTTGTAGGCGCCGTAGGGGACCAGGGCCGCGCCGGGCACCCCGGCCCTCTCGGCGATCTCCGTGATGGGGTGCAGGGTCGCCGCCTGGGCGATCGCCAGATCCGGGTTCTCGGCAGACATCGTCGTCCTCCACAGCGTCGGGGCCCGGAGCATGCCGGGTGCGTGATCCCCCTCACCCTACGGCGCGCGGCCGTGCGCGCACGGGCGGAACGCCGAACGAGGTGCGACTGCACGGCTGCGGCGCTGCGGCACTGCGCGGCTGAGGCGCACTGCGCCACTGCGCCACTGCGGCGCTGCGCGGGCGCGACGGACGTCGTCACTCCCCGGGTGCGAGGCGCGTCGCCGCGGCCCTCCACCGGCGGGCATGGGTGACGGCGGTCCACAGGGAGAGCACGACGAGCACCGCGAACAGGCCCAGGCGCCAGCCCAGCTCCCAGCCCTCCTCCGCGCCGACGAGGAGGCCCGTCGCCGCCCAGCCCAGAGCGAGGGCGAGGTAGAGCAGGGTCAACCGGCGGGGCTTCACGCGCGGGTCGCGGGGGAGGGAGCGCGCGTACTCCTCGGGGGAGGAGAACTCCTCGAGCAGCCGCGTGCCGTGATCGGCGGCATGCTCCTGCGCCTCCCGCAGCGCGGCCGAGATCCGTGCCTCGGGGAGATCGCCCCGCTCGCGCAGCACTGCGCGCGCCCGCTGGAGCCACTCCTCGTCGTCGACGTCGCCGCCGGCGAGGACCTCGGGCACCGTCAGCGGACGCGCCGCGGCAGGGCGAGGCTGCCACACCTGTGAGAGCAGGACACCGGCCAGGCCGTAGACGCCGACGAGCGCGATCATCCACCAGCGGCTGCCCAGCGGCTCCGTCTGCCCCAGCGGCATGATCACCGCGGCCGTCCCGCCGGCGCCGAGAGCGAGGACCAGCGCGCACCACAGGACCATCACCGGGAAGGCGAAGCGGCGCGAGGCCCAGGCATGGACGCGGATCAGGGCGACGAGCACCGCGGAGAGCAGCAGCGGCGCCACGGCGAGCCCGGCGGTGAGCCCCTTCCTCGAGCCGGTGCCCAGCAGCAGCGAGAGCACGTCGCTCGCGACGAACAGCGCGCTGAGGCCGGCGGCGGCGCCGAGCACGAGCAGCACGCCCTCGCGCACGCCGAACCGCAGAGGGTTCTCGAACACGTCCTGACCGCTGCCGCGCAGGGACTCGACCTGCGCGGCCGCCCACTCGCGGGCCGGCCCGTACAGCTGCTCGGGACTCTCCTGGGACTGCTGCACCAGGGTCGCCGCCTCGACGAGGCGCTCCTCGGCGACGTCGATCCGCATATCGGCGAACACCATGGCCACCAGGGCGTCCTCCGCCCACCGGGGGTCCACCGGCTCGTCGCGGGCGCTGAGGAAGGCGTGACGGATCCGCTCCAGCTCGGGGCCGGCGGGGCCGTCCGCTGTGGTGGGGGAGAGGTCGTCAGAGGTCATCGGTCGCTCCTTCCGCCATGACCGCGGTGCGGTGGCTGCCCGGGGGTGCGGCGTCGAGCGCGGCGGTGAGCGCTTCCAGCGCGGTCCGGTCACGTGCGAGCTGGTCCCGGCCGGCACGGGTGAGCGTGTACTGCCGCCGTGCCGGGCCCGACGGGCCGGGCACCCACTCGGCCGCGATCGCCCCCGACTCCTCCAGGCGGGCGAGCGCTGGATACAGCGAGCCGCCGCGGGGGACGCCGAAGCCGCGGGCGCCGAGGGCCTGGCCGATCGCGTACCCGTGCAGCGGAGCCTCCTCCACGCACGCGAGGATCGCGCTGGGCAGCAGGGCGCGGGCCCAGGTCGCCGGCCAACGCGGCTCGGTTCCGGGGTCACTACCTAGGTTCGTCATGGAGCTAAGTATAGGGCGTACCTAAGTCGCGCGGGTCAGCACTCCCGAAGTCACCGCTCTCGAGGTCACCGCTCTCGAGGTCATCGCACGCGGAGTCGGTGCCCCCCGGGGCCAGTGCTCTCGGAGTCAGCGCTCCCGAACGCGACGAAGCCCCCTGGGGATCCCAGGGGGCTTCGTGGTGGTGGCTCCGACCGGCGTCGATCCGGTGACCTTTCGATTTTCAGTCGAACGCTCTACCAACTGAGCTACAGAGCCGTGGTCGCCGAGAGCGACCGAGGACAAGGCTAACAGGCCCTGCCCGGTGCTCCCAACTCACGGGCGCGGGTGAGAGGCACGCCACGGCACGCAGTCGGTCCCGGTCAGGAGACCCGGACGATCGCCTTGCCGAAGTTCCCGCCGCGCAGCATCGCCACGAAGGCCTCGGGGGCGCGCTCGAGCCCCTCGGTGATGTCCTCCGTGTGCTGCACCTGCCCGGAGGTGACCCAGCCGCTCATGTCGCGCAGGAAGTCCTCGAACAGGGTCGGGAAGAACTCGCGCTGGATGAACCCGCGCAGGGTGAGGCTCTTGGAGAGCACCGCCCCCATGAGCTGCCCGCTGCGGTCGGGACCCTCCGGCAGGGAGGTCGCGTTGTAGTTCGCGGCCAACCCGCACACGGGCACGCGCGCGAACTCGTTCAGCTGCGGCAGCACCGCATCCCACACGGCGCCGCCCACGTTCTCGAAGTACACGTCGATGCCGTCCGGGGCGGCTGCGGCGAGGCGGCCGGGCAGATCCGGCGCGCGGTGGTCGAGGGCGGCGTCGAAGCCGAGCTCGCGCAGGCGGGCCACCTTGGCCTCGCCGCCGGCGATGCCGATGGTGCGGGCACCGTGCAGCGCCGCGATCTGGCCGACGGCGGAGCCGACGGGACCGGTGGCCGCGGCGACGGCGACGGTCTCGCCGCGCTGCGGCTTCCCGATCGCGAGCAGGCCGGCGTAGGCGGTGAACCCGGGCATGCCCAGCACGCCCAGTGCGGTGGTGACCGGCGCGACGGAGGGGTCCAGGCGGCGCAGCCGCTCGGCGGGCTCGAGGCTGTACTCCTGCCAGCCGCCGTAGGAGAGGACGGTGTCGCCGACGGAGAAGCCCTCGGCCGCGGAGTCGACCACCTCGGAGACGGTGCCGCCCACGATCACGTCCCCGACCTCCATCGGGGCGGCGTAGGACTTCGCATCGCTCATGCGGCCGCGCACGTACGGATCCAGCGACACGTACCGGGTGCGCAGCAGCACCTGGCCCGGCACGGGGGAGGGCACCTCAACGGTGTCGTGGAGGAAATTCTCGGCGGTCGGCTCCCCGTGGGGGCGGGAGGCGAGGCGGATGCGGCGGTTGCGGAGGGTGGTGCTCATCCTCCGAGCCTAGGGGCCGGGGCGTTCCGGCGGGAATGCGAGCGGGGATGCGAGAAGGCCCCGGAACGATGTTCCGGGGCCTTCTCGAGGGGGCGACCCTGACCGGGCTTGAACCGGCGACCTCCGCCGTGACAGGGCGGCACTCTAACCAACTGAGCTACAGGGCCTTGCATGGTGTCTCAGCGCTTCTCCTGCTCGCTTCGACCTGTATAACTCTACCGGACGTTCTCGGCGGTGGGCACCACTTTCGCTGTGAGCCGCCTCGCACTTCCGTCTCGCCTGGTCGCGGCGTTGCCGTCGCTCCCGAAGCGAAGTACCCCCAACGGGATTCGAACCCGTGTCGCCGGCGTGAAAGGCCGGTGTCCTGGGCCTCTAGACGATGGGGGCCCCGGGCAGCGGACTGCCCGATGAAAAGCATACCCATCTCGCGGGATCGTCGCCTCCGGGGCGCGGGCCGATGCGGCGTATCCGACACCGCCGGGCACCGCCGCGCCGTGGTTCGATGGCGTCATGATCCGCATCAGCCGTGAGGACTTCGAGGAAGCGGTCGACGACGCCCTGGACTCCCTGCCCGAGAAGATCGCCCGCGCCATCGCGGAGGCGAACGTCGTGATCCTCGTGGAGGAGGAGCCCACTCCGGAGCAGTCCGGGGGCACAGAGCTGCTGGGGCTGTACGAGGGGATCCCGCTGGACAAGCGCTCCGTGTTCCAGGGCTACGCCCTGCCGGACAGGATCTTCATCTTCCGCGGCCCGCTGCAGCGCCACGCGGCCTCCCGCGAGCAGCTGGTCGAGCAGATCGCGGTGACGGTGCTGCACGAGCTGGGCCATCTCTTCGGCCTCAGCGACGCCCGCCTCCACGAGCTGGGCTGGGGCTGACCGCTCCGCCCCCACGTGGTGACCGCCCAGTTATGTGCACCTGAGTACCAATGCGGGCACTCAGCTGCACATAACTCGATGGTCAGCGGCGGCGGGACATGGTGACTCGGGGTGGGGTGCGAGTGCCGGGGGAGGCGGGCATTGGGGGCGGCATGGTCACCGGGGGAGGCGAGCACTGGGAGCGGCATGGTCACCAGGGGTGGGATGCGGTGCCCCGGTGCGGTGGTGCGCGGGCGAAGTGGTGCCCGGGCGTCGTGGTGGCTCGGGGCCGGGGGTCAGACCTGGTCGGTGTCGAGGTCGCTGAGCCCGGCCTCGTGGGCGATGATCGCGATCTGGACCCGGTTGGTGCAGTCGAGCTTCGCGAAGATCTTCGAGACGTGCGCCTTCACGGTCGCCTCGCTCATGAACAGCCGCATGCCGATCTGCGCGTTCGACAGCCCGGCGCCGACCGCGCCGAGCACCTCGGTCTCCCGGTCGGTGAGCTGCTCGAGGCCGGGGTGGCGGTCCTGGCGCGAGCCGGGGTTCGCCTCCGAGAAGTGCGAGAGCATCCGGCGCGTGATGGTGGGGGAGAGCATCGCGTCCCCGCCGGCGACCACGTGCACGGCGCGGGCGAGCTCCTGGGGCGGGGTGTCCTTGAGCAGGAAGCCGCTGGCCCCGGCCTCGAGGGCCTGGAACACGTACTCGTCCATGTCGAAGGTGGTGAGCATGATGATCTTGGGCGGGCTCGGCAGATCGCTGACGGCCTTGGTCGCCGCGATCCCGTCGAGCTTCGGCATCCGCACGTCCATGAGCAGCACGTCCGGGCGGTGCTTCTGCACCAGCGTCACCGCTTCGGCGCCGTCGTCGCCCTGGCCCACCACCTCGATGCCCGGGTCGGCGCCCAGGATCATCGCCAGCCCGGCGCGCACCAGGGAGTCGTCGTCGATCAGTCCCACGCGCGTCACGTCGCCGTCGGCCACGGGATCACCGCCCTCACTTCGAAACGTCCGTCGTCGGTGGGGCCCGACGTGATGGTCCCGCCCGCGTGCGTGACGCGGGTCTCGATGCCCGACAGGCCCATGCGAGCCCCGGGCAGGTCCGTCGTGAACCCCTTGGGCAGTACATTACTGACCTCGATGACCAGCTCCGTCCCGGGCTCGCCGATCAGCGCCACGCGCGCCTTGGTGTGCAGGGCGTGCTTGTGGATGTTCGTCAGCCCCTCCTGCACCACGCGATAGGCGGTGCGGGCGAGCGGGTCCGGCACGTCGTCGTCGATGAAGTCGAAGAGGTCGACCGCGAGCCCGGCCTGCTGCGAGGTGGTCACCAGGTGGCGCACGTCCTCCCAGGTCGGCTGCGGGGCGAGCGGGGCCTCCTCGCCGTCGCCGCGCAGCACCCCCAGCACCTCCCGCAGCTCCGAGAGCGCGGTGGTGGCCGTCTGGCGGATCAGCCCGGCGGACTGCTGCACCTGTGCGCGTTCGAGGTTCGGGTTCACCTCGAGCGCCCCGGCGTGCATGGCGACCAGCGAGATCTTGTGCGCGACGATGTCGTGCATCTCGCGGGCGATGCGGGTGCGCTCCGCGCGGCGGGCCTGCTCCTCGGCGGCCGCCCGCCCGGATTCGGCCTGCTCGGCCCGCTGCTGCAGCTGATGCAGCAGCGCCCGACGGGCCGAGGTGTACATGCCGGTCGCGGCCGAGGCCGCGACGATCAGGGTGATCAGCAGCAGCCCGGTGATGCCCACGTACGGATTCGCCCCGGACCACAGCTGGGTGGTGGGCACCATGCCCGTGAGCGCCGCGAGCACGGCCACCAGCAGCGTGAGCAGACGATGCTGGCTGCGGGTGGCGTAGCAGTACACCGAGACCACCAGCACCGTCAGCGACAGGGACGGGGTGTTGAGCACCAGCAGCACCGGCAGCAGCCAGCGCCAGTGCCGATGGCGCAGCAGCAGCGCCGCGCCGAGCACGAGCGTGAGACCGGCGGACCACAGATCCGCAGCACCGGCGGCGAAGATGATCTCGATGGCCGTCTCGGCCATGACCACCACCAGCAGCAGCACTTCCTGCCAGAGGTGCCGCCTCGGTGCTCCCTGTACGTCCACGGCCACACTCTAACGGCGCACCCGGCCCCACCAGGCCTCCTGTGATGTCGCGGACCGAGGAGCGGCCCCAGGTCGCCCGCGGGGCCGACGGAGGTCGGCCCCCTCGGCCGTGCGGAGGATCCGTGCGCCGACCTTCGTCGCGCACCGTCTCGCCCCGCGTCGCTGGCCGCGCCCCGCCGCGCGGAGGAACCTCGAGACATGACCTCCACGACCCCTTCCGCAGCCCCCGGCGTCAGCCTCGAGGTGCGCGGCCTCCACAAGAGCTACGGCGGCCGTCCCGCCGTGGACGACCTCAGCTTCGTGTGCGCCCCCGGGACCGTCACCGGCTTCCTCGGCCCCAACGGGGCCGGCAAATCCACCACCCTGCGCATCCTCACCGGCCTGGCGCGGGCCGACGAGGGCGAGGCGCTCGTGGGCGGTGAGGCCTTCCGCAGCCTCTCCCAGCCGGCCCGCACCATCGGCGTGATGCTCGATGCCCGCGCACTCCACAACGGCCGCACCGGCCTGGAGACCCTCCGCCTCACCGCCCGCACCGTCGGGATGCCGGCCGCCCGCGCCGACGAGGTGCTCGCGATGGTGGGCCTCGAGGACGCCGGTGGCAAGCGCGTGGGCGGCTACTCCTACGGGATGCGCCAGCGGCTCGGCATCGGTGTGGCCCTCATCGGCGACCCCTCCGTGCTGGTGCTCGACGAGCCCGCCAACGGCCTGGACCCGGAGGGGATCCGCTGGATGCGGCGCCTGCTGCGCTCCTTCGCGGACGCGGGCGGCACCGTGCTGCTGTCCAGCCACCAGCTGCGCGAGGTCGAGGCGACCGTGGATCGCCTGGTGGTGATCTCGCAGGGTCGTCTGGTGCGCGAGGGCACGCTCGAGGAGCTCACCGCCGGGGCCGGCACCCGCGTCACCGCGCTCGACCCGGCGGCGCTGCGCACCGCCCTGGACCGGCACGGCATCGCCTACGAGCACCGTGCCGGGGCCGAGCTCGAGGTGAGCCTCGCCCCGGAGGACGTGGGCCGCCTCGCGCTGCGCGAGCAGCTGGTCCTCACCTCGCTCGGCGCCACCGCCGGCGGCGGGCTCGAGGACGTGTTCTTCACCCTCACCGGCCAGGGCGAGCCGGCGGCGCAGGCACCCGTCGGCCCCGCCGGTGCGACGCCGCCCGTCGGCCCCGTCGGCCCTGCCGGCGCTCAGCCGCCCGCCGGCTCCGCCGAGACCCAGCCGCCCGCCGCCGCGCCCTCCGCGGCGCCGCTGAACTGACCGACTCCGACCTGATCGAGGACCCCTCATGCGACCCGACATCGACCTGCGCAGCTATCTCGACACCCGCGGCGCCGCCATCCTGCTGACCCTCTCCGTGCTGTCCCTCGTGGCCTTTGCCGCGCTCGGCGGGCTGATCCAGCCCGCGGTGGTGCCCGGCGGCATCTCCGACGTGGAGTTCACCTTCATCGTGCTCAGCCTCCCGCTGAGCCTGATCGTCCCCGTGCTCGCCGTGGTGATGACGGCGGGGGAGTGGTCCGACCGCTCCATCCAGAACACCTTCCTGCAGCGGCCCGGCCGGCTCGGGGTGCTCGCCTCGAAGGTGATCGCCGCCGTCGTGGTGGTCCTCGCCCTGGTGGCGCTGTCCATCGGCCTGGCGGCCGCAGCCACCTGGATCGGCGGCGAGCTCATGGGCGAGGGGGCGGTGTTCTCGAGCTTCGAGTCGCTGCTGACCACCCAGCTCGCGGCGCTCGCCGCCGCACTGCTGCTCGGCCTGGCCATGGGCATCCTGCTGCAGTCCACGGTGCTCAGCCTCGTCGCCGCGATCGGCCTGCCCTTCGTGATCAGCACCGCCGGCGTGCTCGCCGCGGCCTTCAGCTCCGAGGTGATCACCGGCATCGTGCGCGCCGTGGACCTCAACGGCGCAGCGGCCGCCCTGGCCGCCGGTGACGCGACCGCCTTCGAGCTGCTGCCGCTGCTGCTGCTCGTCGTCGTGCCGACGGTGCTGGGCCTGCGGCGCTGGACCGTCCGCGAGGTGGGGTGAGCAGCCCGGACCGCCCTCGGGCGCGGGGCCTAGTATGGCCGGGCCCGCGCCCGCTTCCCCGGCCCCGGCCCCGACAGCCCGGACAAGGACTCCCCGCATGCCCCATGCCGCTCGTGCCCGCCGCCCGCTCGCCCGTCTCGCCGCCGGGGCCGCCGCGGCGGTCCTGCTCCTGGCAGGATGCTCCGGCCTCGATCCCGCGCCCGACGACGACCCCACCGGCTCCGGCGACCCCACCTCCGGGGACGGCTCGGGCGAGACCTCACCCGCGCTCGAGGAGACCGGCACCTCCGCCGCGCAGGGCCTCGCCGCGGACCCGGCGGAGGATCCCGCCTACGCGGAGTACTACGAGCAGTCGATCGACTGGGGCCCCTGCGAGGACGTCGAGGGCGAGGACGTCGAATGCGGCACGATCACCGTGCCCCTGGCCTGGGACGCCCCGGACTCCGGGGACATCGAGATCGCCGTGGGACGGGTGGCCGCCAGCGGCGACCGGATCGGCTCCCTGGTCACCAACCCCGGCGGACCGGGCGGCTCCGGCGTGGACTTCCTCGAGAGCGTGCCGCTCATGGTCTCCGCCGACGTCAGCGCCTCCTACGACCTGGTGAGCTTCGACCCCCGCGGCGTGACCCGCTCCGCCGGGATCGAGTGCCTGAGCGATGAGGAGACCGACGAGTACCGCTCCGCGACCGCCGAGGCCGGCTCCGCGGAGGAGGACCAGCTCGCCGAGGAGTGGAGCGCCCGCCTCGCCGAGGCCTGTGAGGCGAACTCCGGTGATGTGCTGCCCTATCTCGACACCTACTCCGCCGCCCGCGACATGGACGTGCTGCGCGCGGCGCTGGGCGAGGACGATCTGGACTACCTCGGCTACTCCTACGGCACCTACCTCGGCTCCAGCTACGCCGAGCTCCATCCCGGCAGGGTGGGCCGCTTCGTGCTCGACGGCGCGCTGGATCCCTCGATCACCATGAACGAGTTCTCCGCCGGGCAGGCCGAGGGCTTCGAACGCGCCACCGAGGCGTTCCTCGCCGACTGCCTGGAGCAGGGCCAGGGCTGCCCCTTCAAGGGCTCCGAGGAGGAGGCGAAGCAGCAGCTGATCTCCTTCTTCGCCGCGGTGGATGCCCAGCCGCTGGACTCCGGCGACCCGCAGCGCCCGCTCACCGGCGCTCTCGCCCGCTCGGCCGTGCTCGCCGTGCTGTACGAGGACGGGCTGTGGGAGCTGGGCCGCCAGGCCCTCACCGACGCGATGAACGGCGACGGCGCGCAGCTGCTGTACGTCGCGGACCTCTCCGCCGAGCGGAACGCGGACGGCAGCTACAGCACGAACGCCGCCTATGCGATCACCGCGGTGAACTGCCTGGACCATCCCGGGATCGACGACGAGCAGTGGCTGGAGCAGGAGGCGGACCGCCTGGCCGAGGAGTTCCCCACCTTCGGCCCGATGCTGGGCGGCGACGGCTGCGCCGACTGGCCCGTGGAGCCGGTGCGCGAGCCCGCCCCGATCGCGGCGGAGGGCGCCGGGCCGATCGTGGTCATCGGCACCACCGGCGATCCCGCCACGCCCTACGAGTGGGCGGAGAGCCTCGCCGAGCAGCTCGACGACGCGGTGCTGCTCACCTTCGACGGCAACGGCCACACCGCCTACGGCCGCTCGGGCGGCTGCATCGAGGAGCAGGTGGACGCGTACCTGCTCGAGGGCACCGTCCCCGAGGACGGCCTGACCTGCTGAGCGTGACGCGGATCGCGCCGGGCTGCTTTGCGCGGGCCATGTCGGGTCACGTACAGTGAACCGGTCTGCCGCCCAGCGGCGACGCCGCCTTAGCTCAGTCGGTAGAGCGATTCACTCGTAATGAATAGGTCAGGAGTTCGATTCTCCTAGGCGGCTCCGCAGTCGAGAAGGGCCCCGCCCGTGCCATGCACGAGGGCGGGGCCCTTCTCCGTTCCCGGCTCTTCGCTCGCTCGGCTCTTCTCCGTTTTCTGGCCCTTCGCTCGCCCGTCCCTCATCCGGCTCTCACCTGGCGGGCTTCGCCGGGCTGATCACGAGCTCGTCGATGACGACGTGCGGCGGGCTGTCCAGCACGAACGTCACCGCGCGGCCGACGTCCTCGGCGGTGAGCATCGCGGCCCGGGCCGCCGCATCGGGCACCGCCGGCCGCTGGTCGAGGAAGTCGCTGTCCACATCCCCGGGGCACAGGTGGCAGGCGCGGATCCCGTGGGCGTTCTCCTGCGCGTTCAGCGTCGCCGCGAGCGGCCCGAGCGCCGTCTTCGAGGCGCTGTAGGCGGTGCCGGCGTCGGGGGAGAAGCGCCATGCCGAGTAGGAGGAGATGAGCACGACGGTGCCCGCCTCCCGCTCCCGCATCCCCGGCAGCACCGCATCGATCACCGCGACCGGGCCCAGCAGGTTGGTCTCGGTGATGGCGGCGAACTCCTCGAGGTCCTGGTCGCGCCAGTAGCGCTGCGGAGCGTTCCGTCCCGCGGAGAGCACCAGCGCCTCCACCGGCCCGAGCTCGTGCGCGATCCGCGCCGCGGCCTCCCGCACCGCGGAGCGGTCCGTGACGTCCAGCGGCACCACGAGGGCGGTGCCGCCGCCGGCGCGGATCTCCGCGGCGACCTCCTCGAGCGCCTCGCGGCGGCGACCGGACAGCGCCACCGGCCGTCCCTGGCGGGCGGCGGCGAGCGCGGAGGCCCGGCCCATCCCGGATCCCGCGCCGGTCACCCATGCGGTGCGTGCCTCCATGCTGTCTCCTTCCGTCCCCTTGACCCCGTCGGGAGCAGGGGCGACAGTGATACCCGGTGTCGGCGGCGCCGCCCGAGGCCTCGGGCGGGACTGCCGCCCCAGCATCCGTGGGGGCCCGCCGCCGGGCCTCTCCAGCGTAGAGCGCGTGCGCACCGCCGCGCCGGTGGCTCGAGGAGGAGCATGCAGATCGATCTGTCAGGGCGCGTCGTGGTGGTCACCGGAGCCGCTCGCGGGATCGGCCGCCTCATCGCCGCAGCCTTCACCCGGGAGGGGGCGCACGTGGTGGGGCTGGACCTCGAGGCCGGTGCGCTCGCCGAGCTGCAGGAGGAGTCCCTCGCCGAGCTGGTGCTCACCTGCGACATCACCGATCCCGACCAGGTGCGCCAGGCGGTCGCCGCCGTGGACGAGCAGTTCGGGCGCCTCGACGTGCTCATCAACAACGCCGGGATCAATGCCGAGGGCCCGCTGGAGAGCTTCGAGCCCGCGCTGTGGGACCAGGTCTTCGCCGTCAACGTGCGCGGGGTGCTGAACACCTGCCAGGCCGTCATCCCGCTCATGAAGCGGCAGCGCTCGGGACGGATCATCAACGCGGCGTCGTTCGCGGCGATCATCCCCAGCGTGGAGGCCGCCGCCTACGGCGCCTCGAAGGCTGCCGTGGTGCAGATGACCCGGGTGCTCGCGAGCGAGCTGGGCCCCTGGGGCATCACCGTGAACGCCTACGCGCCCGGCATGATCCCCACCGCGATGAACGGCTTCGCCGCGCTCGACGAGCAGGCGGCGAGCACGAAGCTGGACCAGCTGAGCGTGCGGCGCTGGGGCGAGGGGGAGGACGTGGCGAACCTGTGCCTGTTCCTGGCCGGCGACCTCTCCGGCTACATCACCGGCGCGCTGCTGGATGTCAGCGGCGGCAAGTTCGCCACCCAGGATCCCGGCGCCGCGTGGCGCTCGCTCTGAGGTGCGCGGCGGCCCCGCCCCGGCCCTGCTCACTGGGCAGGGACGCTTTCTTGAGTTTGTCCAGAAAGCACGCTATGATGGAACCATGTCCAGCACCGATCACACCGCCGCCCTCCGGGGTGCGGGCCTGCGCGTGACCGCTCCGCGGCTCGCCACGCTCGCGGTGGTCGAGGCGCATCCGCACTCCGATGCGGAGAGCATCGCCCGGTCGGTCCGCGAGAGCCTGGGGACGGTGTCCCGCCAGGCCGTCTACGACGTCCTCAACGCCCTCTCCGATGCGGAGCTGCTGCGTCGGGTGTCGGTCGGCGGCCGCAGCATGCAGTACGAGCTGCACCGCCACGACAACCATCACCATCTGGTGTGCCGCGAATGCGGTCGGCTCGAGGACGTCCCCTGCGCCGTCGGGGAGGCTCCCTGCCTGACCCCGCACGATGATCACGGCTTCGATGTCGAGATCGCGGATGTCGTCTACCGCGGCCTCTGCTCGGACTGCCGTGCCGCGAGCGCCGTGAGCCCTGCCGGGCACACGGCACCCGCCACCACCTGAACCCGTCCCGGGGCCGCTCCGATGCGTCCCCGGCCCCTTTATCAGAACTTTTACTTACAGCTTGTCAGAATCCCTCACCACACAGGAGATGCACATGACCCAGTTCGATCCCACGGTCCCCAGCACCACGGAGTCCGGCGCGCCGCGCGAGTCCGATGCGCATTCGCTGAGCCTCGGCGCCGACGGCCCGCTGATGCTCCACGACGTCGCCCTCGTCGAGAAGCTCGCCCGCTTCGACCGCGAGCGCGTCCCGGAGCGCAGCCCGCACGCGAAGGGCTCCGGTGCCTTCGGCGAGCTCGAGATCACCGAGGACGTCTCGCAGTACACCAAGGCGGATGTGTTCCAGCCCGGTCGCAAGACCCCGATGCTGGCCCGCTTCTCGACCGTCGCCGGTGAGCTCGGCTCGCCCGACACCTGGCGCGATGTGCGCGGCTTCGCCCTGAAGTTCTACACGCAGGAGGGCAACCTCGACATCGTCGGGAACAACACCCCGATCTTCTTCCTGCGCGACCCCATCAAGTTCCCCGACTTCATCCACTCCCAGAAGCGCACCCCGGATTCCGGCCTGCGCTCGAACCAGATGCAGTGGGACTTCTGGTCCAACTCCCCGGAGTCCGCGCACCAGGTGACCTACCTGATGGGCGAGCGCGGCCTTCCGAAGTCCTGGCGCCACATGAACGGCTACGGCTCGCACACCTACATGTGGGTCAACGCCTCCGGTGAGAAGTTCTGGATCAAGTACCACTTCCACACCGATCAGGGCATGGAGTTCCTCAGCAACGAGGAGGCCGAGAAGATCGCCGGCTCCGACGGCGACTACCACCGCCGGGACCTCTTCGACGCGATCGCCCGCGGCGAGAACCCGAGCTGGACCTTCTCCGTCCAGGTGATCCCGTACGAGGATGCGAAGAACTACCGCTTCAACATCTTCGATCTCACCAAGACGGTGCCCCACTCGGACTACCCGCTGATCAAGGTCGGCCGGTTCACGCTGAACAAGAACCCGAAGAACCACTTCGCGCAGGTGGAGCAGGCCGCGTTCAGCCCCTCGAACACCGTGCCGGGCACGGGCGTCTCGCCGGACAAGATGCTGCTGGGCCGCGTGTTCTCCTACCCGGACGCGCAGCGCCACCGCATCGGCACCAACTTCAACCAGCTGCCGGTGAACCAGCCGATCGTGCCCACGAACTCCTACGACAAGGAGGGGTTCATGCAGTTCCTGCACAGCGGGGACGCCCCGGTGTACGCGCCGAACTCGTACGGCCGCGCCTACCAGGACGAGCAGGGCCCGGTCGAGAACGGCTGGGAGGCCGATGGCGAGATGGTCCGTGCGGCGTACACGCTGCACGCGGACGACAGCGACTTCATCCAGCCCGGCATCCTGGTGCGCGAGGTGTTCGACGACGCCCAGCGCGACCAGTTCGTCGAGACCGTCTCGGGCTCGCTGGCCACGGTCGAGGAGCCGGTGCTGTCCAAGGCGCTGCAGTACTGGAAGAACGTGGACACCACCATCGGCGAGCGGATCGAGCTCGCGGTGAACACGTCCAAGGGTGATGAGCAGCCCGGCGGCGACCCGCTGGACGCCTGATCCGCAGCACCTGAGCGAGCGGGCCTGCTCCACAGGCCGGGCCCGCCCGCAGGTGCTGACCCCCGGGCCGGCGCCGCACCCGAGGTGCGCGACCGGCCCGGGACAGCGACGCGGCCCGCCCCCTGCGAAGGGGGACGGGCCGCGTCGTGCGTCGGGAGCGGTCGTGCAGGGACCGCGGGGTGCCCGGGACGGGCGGCGCACGGCCTGCGGGCTGCTCAGACCACGAGGACCTCGCTGTCCGCGGAGAGCAGCAGCTTCTGGACGGTCAGGCCCAGCAGGTGGCGGGCCAGATCCTGCTGGCGGCGCACGCCGAGCACGAGCAGCTGCGCCTTCTCCTTCTCGACCACGTCCAGGAGGATGTCGGCGATGTCGTCCTCGGTGGTCTCCTGGCGGAACTCCACCCGCACGGTCGCGCGGCGCAGCTGGTCGCGGGCGATCTCGAGCTGCTGGTCGTTGGCGTGGCGGGGATCGTCCGTGACGCCCGCGCGCAGCACGTTGACCACGATCAGCGGGCCGCCCCGCTGCTCGGCCTCCTCACGGGCTGCGGCCAGGGCCTTGAAGCCCACTTCGGTGGGGATGAATCCGACGACGACGGCCATCTGGTCTCCTGGGGTGCGGTCCGGGCGGCGGCCGCCACCTGGTCGGCGTGCGGCCTGGCCAGATCCTACTGGTCCGAGGGGCGCCCGGGGTGGGACCCGTGCGGATCCACGGCCGCGACATCGTGCATGACGGCGGGGTGGGCGGCAGGGTCAGGCGCGGCGCTGGCCGGAGAGCTTCTGGATCTCGTCCATGATGCGGGCGTTCATCAGCCGCCGGCGCACGCCCTTGGAGGCGGTGGGGTCGATCTCGTCGACCGCGATCGGGGTGCCGACGCGGACGGTGATGGCGCCGCGGTGCGGCAGCAGGCGCGAGAACATGTGCTGGGTGCCCTTGAGGCCGACGGGGATCACCGGGCAGCCGGATTCGAGGGCGAGCCATGCGGCGCCCTGCTTCCCCGGATGCAGCAGGCCGTCCTTGGACCGGGTGCCCTCGGGGTAGATCGCGAAGCCGTCGCCCTCGCGGAGGATGGTGAGGCCGGCCTGCAGCGCCCCCTTGCCGGAGGAGAGGGCGTCACGGTTCACGGGCACCGCTTCGACGGCGTCGAAGAACCAGCGCAGGATCCACCCGAGCACGCCCTTCTGCGTCCACAGGGTGTCCTTGGCGACGAAACGGATCTGGCGGGGGAGCACCACCGGCAGCATGAAGCTGTCGATGTTGGCCAGATGGTTGGAGGCGATCACGAATCCCCCGTCGCGGGGGATGTTCTCGAGCCCCGAGACCCGCGGGTTCCACAGCAGCCGCACGAGAGGTCGCGAGACGTTGCGGGCGCCGAAGTAGAAGCGTTGAGCCACGGGGTCCTCCTGAGACGTGATGATCCGCGCTCCACGATAATGCCGCGGGGGCCCTCGGTTTCGCGGTACACGGTGCGGTGTGCGTCTCGGCGGTGCAGGTGAGGCGGGTGAAGCGAGCGGTCGCCGGACCGAGCCGGTGTGGTAGAAACGGGCGTGCGCCCCGCAGTGATCCGGGTCGCGTTGCCGGAGACGGCACGGCGCCCGCCGCGAGCCGGCGGAGCTGCCGCCGGTCCCGCCGAGCCCGAGGAGCCTGCCGATGCCCAAGACCCTGAACATCGCCGTGATCGGCGCCGGAACCATGGCCCAGGCCGTGCACCTGCCGGTGCTGCGCCGGCGCTGGGACCGCTTCACGATCGCCGCGCTCGTGGACCACTCGCCGCGCCGCCGACGGGAATCCTCCGAGGTGTGGGGGATCGAGGAGGACAAGCGCTACGAGTCCGTCGCCGATCTCATCGCGGCGGTGCGCGCCAAGACCCTCTCCCTGGATGCGGCGCTGCTGTCCACCGACGGGCTGCACGTCGAGGATCTCCTCGCGCTCATGCGCCGCGGGATCCCGGTGCTGGTGGAGCCGCCGATCGGCTACTCCGGCGAGGAGGTCGCGAAGGTCGCCGACTTCGAGCGGATGACGGGCCGACGCCTGCTGATGATGGCCTACCCGCAGCAGTACGACGACTCGGTGACCCGCATGGCCGAGCAGATCGCGACCAAGGATCTGCGGATGGTGGACCACGAGGTGCTGATGCCGGCCAGCCAGCCGCTGTTCGGCGCCGCCCACGTGACCACCTCCTCCTACGACCTGCCCACCGAGGTGCGCTCCCAGCGGCGCAAGGCCCTGCAGGCCGCGGTCGAGGCGGGCGCGGGCGGCGGCGCCACGCAGCGTGACCGCGACCTGTACGTCAAGGGCCTGCTCACGGGCGTGGCCCACCAGCTGGCGGTGCTCGAGGCCTCCTACGGACCGCTCACGCAGCTCACGGCCGTGCGGCACTGGCCCAAGGGCGTGATCCCCGGGTCGCTCGAGCTGATGGGGGAGCTGGCCGGCGGGGCGCGGGTGCGCCTGGTGTGGCACTATCTGCCCTTCGCCCCCGAATACTCCGAGACCGTGCAGATCCTCTCCGCCCGGCGGAAGATGCGGGTCGAGCTGCCGGCGCCCTCGCACGGCGACAGCCGCTCGACGGTGGCGCTGCGGGAGAAGAAGAGCGGCGTGGTCCAGGAGACCGCGACGACAGCGCCCAAGGGTGCGGCGGAGCTCATGTGGGAGGCCTTCCACGCCTTCGTCGAGAAGGGGAAGGAGCCGGTCTCCGGCGCGGCGGAGGCACGCGACCAGGTGATCCTCCTGCGCGAGGTGCTCTCGAGCATCGTCGAGGCCGACGGACGAAGCCTCGACGCCGAGGACGACGCCGAGGATGATGCCGGAGAGTCCGAGAGCGCTGAGGCCGCTGCGGTCACTGAGGCCACTGAGGCCGCCGAGAGCACCGGGGCGGCCGAGAGCGCTGAGAGCTCCGAGAGCGCAGCGGACGCCGAGGACATCGAGAGCGCCGCGGGCCCCGCGGCCATCGAGAGCACCGAGAGCACAGCGGACACAGCGGCATCGGCCGACGACACGGCGCCGACCACGGATCCCGCGCCCGCGACGGACGCCGCAGAGAATGCCGAGAGCGAGCCGCCCGCGGAGCCGGCCGCCGAGCCCGCCGGGCCCGCAGAGCCCGCGCCCGCCGGCACCGCCGGTGAGGAGCCCGTCGACGCCTGGAGCACGGGGGCCGCGCAGGATCCCGCCGAGGACCCGACCCGCCCCTGAGCGCCGCCTGCCGCGATCCCCGCCGCCCCTCGGGCGCCGGGGATCGTCTCTGTGCGGGCCCGGGACCCGGGGCCCGGGACCGGGACGCGCCCGACACCGCGACGGCTCATCGGTGACCTGCCGGACCCGGGGCGCGCGACGCGCCGGGGGAGCACCCGGGGCAGCGCCGCGCGGTGCACCGGGAGAGCACTGGGAGAGCGTCGGGCGACACGCCGGCGGGCACCGGGGGAGCGCCGGGCGACACGCCGAGGCGCTCCGGGGGGACACGCCGGAGACACGCCGGGGAGTCATGTCACTTCTGCCCTCTCGAGAGCCCTTCGGAGGGGCCGGGGGAGGGGCGTCGTCCACCGCCGGGAGCGTCTGTCGGACCCGTCATCCACACTCCTGTGTGCACGCATCCTCCGCTTTCACACGGGGCGGGACCGCTTCGTCCCCCTCCGCACCCATCCGTCCACAGCCTGTCAACATCGGATTGTGGATGACAGTGTTGTAGTTCAGTACATCTAGTGGTTGTCGCGCAGGGACACCACTAGGTGTAGTGTTGACGCAGTCGCAGCGATCCGGGGCCCACAGGCTCCGGGACGCGGCGCACGGGTCCCCCGGACCTCCGTGGACCACCGTGACATCCCCTGTTCTCGCGCCTCGGCGCGTCGCTCGTGAAAGGCCCTCCTCTTGGACATCACCGTGTACTCGAAGCCCCTCTGCGTGCAGTGCGATGCGACCAAGCGCGCCCTGAACAAGGCGGGCATCGCCTACGACGTCGTCGACATCACCGAGGACGCCGACGCGCTGGCGAAGGTCAAGTCGCTCGGCTACGTCCAGGCTCCGGTCGTCATCACCTCCGAGGACCACTGGTCCGGCTTCCGCCCCGACAAGATCAAGGCGCTCGCGGGCGCCGGCGCGCAGCGCCAGGCCGCCGCGATCTGAGTGCGGTCGGGAGGCGTCGGCGTGACCAACCTCGTCTACTTCTCCTCGGTGTCGGGTAACACCAAGCGCTTCATCGAGAAGCTCGGGATGCCTGCCGCGCGCATCCCGCTCTATCCCAAGGAGGAGCCTCTCGTCGTCGACCAGGACTTCGTCCTCGTCGTGCCGACCTACGGCGGGGGCAACGGCCGCGGCGCCGTGCCCAAGCAGGTCATCAAGTTCCTCAACGACGAACGCAATCGGAAGCACATCCGCGGCGTGATCGGTGCGGGGAACACCAACTTCGGGGAGGCCTACTGCCTGGCGGGCGACATCATCGCCCGCAAGTGCGAGGTCCCCCACATGTACAGGTTCGAACTGTTCGGTACTCCGCGCGACGTGACGCGGGTCCATGACGGATTGGAAGAATTTTGGCGACACTGACCGAGATGCCCCCGGTCGAGCACAACCGGAAGCTCGACTACCACGCGCTCAACGCGATGCTGAACCTCTACGGTCCCGATGGGAACATCCAGTTCGAGAAGGACCGCGAGGCGGCGCGGGAGTACTTCCTGCAGCACGTGAACCCCAACACCGTCTTCTTCCACTCGCTGCGCGAGAAGATGGACTACCTGGTCGAGAACAAGTACTACGAGGCCGACGTCCTCGAGCAGTACGACTTCTCCTTCATCGAGTCCCTGTCGGAGCAGGCCTACGCCAAGAAGTTCCGCTTCCCGACCTTCCTGGGCGCCTTCAAGTACTACACCTCGTACACCCTGAAGACGTTCGACGGCGAGCGGTACCTCGAGCGCTTCGAGGACCGCGTGGTGATGGTGGCCCTCGGCCTGGCCCAGGGCGACGAGCAGCTGGCCCGCAACCTGGTCGACGAGATCCTCGACGGCCGCTTCCAGCCCGCCACCCCCACCTTCCTCAACGCCGGCAAGGCCCAGCGCGGCGAGCTGGTCTCCTGCTTCCTGCTGCGCATCGAGGACAACATGGAGTCCATCGGCCGCTCCATCAACTCCGCGCTGCAGCTGTCCAAGCGCGGCGGCGGCGTCGCGCTGCTGCTGAGCAACCTGCGCGAGTACGGCGCGCCGATCAAGCACATCGAGAACCAGTCCAGCGGTGTCATCCCGGTGATGAAGCTGCTGGAGGACTCCTTCTCCTACGCCAACCAGCTCGGGGCCCGCCAGGGCGCCGGTGCGGTGTACCTCAACGCCCACCACCCGGACATCCTGCGTTTCCTGGACACCAAGCGCGAGAACGCCGACGAGAAGATCCGCATCAAGACCCTCTCCCTCGGCGTGGTGATCCCCGACATCACCTTCGAGCTGGCCAAGCAGAACGAGCCGATGTACCTGTTCTCCCCGTACGACGTGGAGCGCGAGTACGGCAAGCCCTTCGCGGACGTCAACGTCTCCGAGGTCTACCGCGAGATGGTCGATAACCCGAACATCTCCAAGAAGAAGATCCAGGCGCGCGACTTCTTCCAGAACCTCGCCGAGATCCAGTTCGAGTCCGGCTACCCGTACATCATGTTCGAGGACACGGTGAACCGGGCGAACCCGATCGCCGGCAAGGTCACCCACTCCAACCTGTGCTCGGAGATCCTGCAGGTCTCGACCCCCTCGTCGATGAACGTGGACCTCACGTACGACGAGATGGGCCGCGACATCTCCTGCAACCTGGGGTCGCTGAACATCGCCAAGGCGATGGACTCCCCGGACTTCGCGCAGTCCATCGAGACGGCCATCCGCGGCCTGACCGCGGTCTCGGACACCTCGGACATCGAGTCCGTGCCGACCATCGCCGAGGGCAACCGCAAGTCCCACGCGATCGGCCTGGGCCAGATGAACCTCCACGGGTACCTGGCGCGCGAGCGGGTGTTCTACGGCTCCGAGGAGGGCCTGGACTTCACCAACATGTACTTCTACTCGGTCACGTATCACGCCATCAAGGCGTCGATGAAGATCGCGAAGGAGCGCGGGGAGAAGTTCTACGACTTCGAGAACTCCAAGTACGCCACCGGCGAGTACTTCGACAAGTACATCGACCAGGTGTGGGAGCCGAAGACGGAGAAGGTGCGCGGGCTGTTCGCCGACTCCAACGCCCACCTGCCCACGCAGGAGGACTGGAAGCAGCTGCGCGACGAGGTCGCGGAGCACGGCATGTACAACGCCTACCTGCAGGCCGTGCCGCCGACCGGTTCGATCTCCTACATCAACCACTCCACCTCCTCGATCCACCCGATCGTCTCCCAGATCGAGATCCGCAAGGAGGGCAAGATCGGCCGGGTGTACTACCCGGCGCCCTACATGACCAACGACAACCTCGAGTACTACGAGGACGCGTACGAGATCGGCTACGAGAAGATCATCGACACCTACGCCCAGGCCACGCAGCACGTGGACCAGGGCCTGTCGCTGACGCTGTTCTTCAAGGACACCGCCACCACGCGTGACGTCAACCGGGCGCAGATCTACGCCTGGCGCAAGGGCATCAAGACCCTCTACTACATCCGCCTGCGGCAGATGGCGCTCGAGGGCACCGAGGTCGAGGGCTGCGTGAGCTGCATGCTCTGAGTTCGCTCCGCGATCTCGCACGACGCCGACGGGCGGGTCTCCTTCCGAGGAGGCCCGCCCGTCGGCGTCGTCATCCCGCCCGTCGGCGTCGGCATGGGGTGCGGCGCGGAGCCAGGAGGTCGAGCAGCTCGGGGCGGGGGAGCGGCCGGGCTCTCGCCGAGCCGGGTGCTCAGCGGCGGCGCCTGCTCGCCTGCGGCGTCGGGTCCTCGGTGCGCAGGGCGGCGCTGAGGCTGTAGAGCCCCGCGTAGAGCACGCCCGCCACCGGCCAGAGCACCCAGGTGATGCCCCAGTCGCCGCTGAGGAAGCTCCACGCCAGGTAGATCGCGGCCATCACGGGCCAGTAGATCGCGGCGATCGCACGGATCGCGGGGCTCTCGCTGTGCTCGGGGCTGTCCTCGTCCCGCGCCGTGGACTGCAGGAGGTTCTCGGTCGCGGTGTCGGACCAGCCCGCGCCCGTCATGATCGCCAGCCCGGCCGCCACCATCACGAGCGTGAGGCTCACGCCGAGCAGCGGGGCGAAGGAATCGTCCGGGGAGAGCAGAGCGGTGAGGATGACGGGGAGGGCGGAGAGCACCCACAGCAGGATCGCCGTGGCCGCGGCGATGGTGACATCGCGCCGCCTGCGGCGGCGCAGATCCTCCGCGAAGGCCAGCACCTGCGCGCCCGCGGTGAAGTCGCCCTCGGCGATGTCCTCGTAGTCCTTCAGGAGGGCGTCGCGCACCATCAGCAGCAGCAGGCCCGCGGCCACCATCACCAGCACCGCGGCGATCCCGGTCGCGACCGCCCAGCCCACCGGCTCGCCCGACGGCGGGGCGGTGGTCGCGATGAGCAGCAGCAGCGGCGCGGCGCACAGCACGAACAGGGCCAGCCCCGTCGCCGGCATCCACTGGGTGCGGTGCAGGGTCTCGACGTACTGGCGCGCTCGCGGGAGATCGAGCTCGGGAGCGCCCGGCGGGATCGGGCCGGTGCCGGCGCGGCCCAGCTCGGTGTCGATCCCCAGCACGGGGGCGACCTCCTCGAGGGAGCCGAACTCGGCGATCACGCGGCCGACGGCCTGGGACTCGGTGAGGCCCTCCTCCATGAGTCCGTCCTGCTGGTCCTCCATCATCGTGCGCAGCTCGGCCCTCGCCTCGCGCAGGCGCGGGGTGTCGGGATAGGGGGCGAAGAGGGTGTCGAGGTAGGAGTCGATGACGTTCACGGGGCGTCCTTTCCGTCCGCGAAGTGGTCCACCAGGGCTCGGGTGCGGCGCCATTCATCGCGCTTGACGTCGAGCTGGGCGAGGCCCTCGGAGGTGAGCGTGTAGTAGGTGCGGGGTTTGCCGGAGGAGGAGACGTCCTCATAGCTGTCGAGCAGGCCCTGCGACTGCAGGCGCTTGACCGCCGAGTAGAGGGTGGTCTGCTTGATGACGTACTCGCCCTGCGAGCGGTCGGTGATGGTCTTGGAGATCTCGTAGGCGTACGAGGGGCGGGACTCGAGGATCGACAGCAGGATCAGGTCGATGTGCCCGCGGATGGCGTCCGCTCCGATCACCTCATCACCTGCCTCCCGGTGTCGTGACGACCTCGTGTACTCCACGCAACGTACTACGACACGCGTAGCATGTCTAGGTGTGCCGGCCGTACGTCATGCGCCGCAGCAGGTGCTCGGCCGGGCCGCGCATCCCGCGGGAGTCCATCCATGCCGCGATCAGCAGGGAGACCAGCCAGACCCCGGCGGCGACCGCGACAGCGGAGGAGGTGCCCAGCAGCGGTGCCAGGCCGAGCCCCCAGCTGGCCATGAGCGGCACCAGCACCACGGACTGGAACAGGTAGAAGGTCAGCGAGCGCTGCCCCACGGCGGCGAGCGCCCGGGTGATCCCGGTCCGTCGGCCCTCCCGCCGCGCCGCGAACAGCCCGAAGGCGGCGGCGTAACCGATCCCGCAGCACACCCCGCCCGCCCCGTTGAGGCCGGAGAACGTCCAGCCCACGGCGTCGGGGAGCGGGAGCACGCCGAGGATCACGAGCGCATCCGGCAGCCCCGTGAGCCAGCCGATGGCGATGCCGGCGAGCGCGAGGCGGCGCAGCGTGCGGGTGTGGCGCCAGGGCTCGTCCAGCAGGCGCGCCCGGGCGGCGATCCAGCCCAGCAGGATCGGCAGCGGGGCCATGAACAGGGCCAGCGGGATGGTGGTGATCGCCCACATCCCCGCCCGGGCCGCCATGCTCGGCAGGTACGGCTGCCCGGAGGCGAGGTCGCGCAGCTGGTCGGTCGCGTACGCCGCCCCGCCGGCCTCCATCTGCGCGAGCACCTCGGGTGGGGAGAAGAGCATCGTGGCGGCGCCCCCGACCAGGCTGAACAGGCCGAAGAGCAGCATGAGCCCGCCGAGCACCGCGGCCCAGATGATCAGGGTGCGGGTGAGCCGCTCGAAGAAGAGCCACACCAGCAGCAGCCCGGCGACCGCGTAGGCGCCGAGGATGTCCCCGTAGAACAGCAGCGCGGCGTGGAGGAGCCCCAGCAGCAGCATCGCCCAGTGCCGCCGGCGCAGCATCACCCGCACGGTCCGCGGCTCCATGCCCCGGTCGAGGCGGGAGCGGTGGAACTGCACCATGCCGTAGCCGAACAGGAAGGCGAACAGCGGCATGGCGCGGTGATCGACCGCGATCGTCATCACCGCCTGCACCGCGGTGTCGAGGGGGCCGCGCGCCGGGACGTGCGGGGTGGTGCCCACCGATCCCTCGTGCCCCCACAGCAGCCAGGCGACGTTCGCCATCGCGATCAGCGCGAGCATCAGCCCGCGCGCGACATCGGGCGCCAGGGAGCGCCCGGGGAGGGTCTGCGGGCCGATGGTGTCAGCGGCGGGTGAGGCAGGTGCGGCAGGTGAGGCAGATTCGGCGGGGGAGGGGGTGGAGGCGGCGGACGCGGACATGGGCTGCCTTTCGCACGGGCGGCACGGGCGGCGAGGGCGACGCGGGCCTCGGCCCCGGCGTGACGCGAGGTGATGTCGAACCTACTGACGCCGCCGGGAGGGCACATGCGACCAAAGTCGGCCGGGTGTCATGGATCGCCCCGCGGCCCGGGCTGCGCCCCGAGGGCGCCCCGGGTCGGGCGGCGGGTTCTGCCCCGGGTCGCGCGCCGGATCGCGAGGCGGGGGAGGGGTGGCGGCGACGGCGGCCGACCGGGGCAGACGTGGTGTCCAGTTCCACCGACGCGCGGGAGGGTCGGGAGAGCTTTCCGGGGCCCGCTCTGCCTAGACTGGAGATGCGAACGACTTCCCCGGAGCGGGCCGGGCCGAGCAGGATGACGTGCCCCCGTGAGGAGTCCGCACAGACCCCTTTTCGACGACAGTGAGGCTGCGGTGAACGACCACCTGAAGACGACCATCGAGGCGATCAACTGGAACCGGATCCCGGACCCGAAGGACCAGGAGGTCTGGGACCGTCTGACCGGGAACTTCTGGCTGCCCGAGAAGATCCCGCTGTCCAACGACATCCAGTCGTGGAGCCGTCGCTCCGAGGAGGAGCAGAAGATGGCCATGCATGTGTTCACGGGGCTCACCCTGCTGGACACCGTGCAGGGCACCGTGGGCGCGATCTCCCTGATCCCGGATGCGGTCACCCCGCACGAGGAGGCGGTGTACACCAACATCGCCTTCATGGAGTCGGTGCACGCGAAGTCCTACTCCCAGATCTTCTCGACGCTCGCGAACACCAAGCAGATCGATGAGGCCTTCCACTGGGGCGCGACGAACGAGCAGCTCCAGAAGAAGGCTCAGATCATCATGAGCTACTACGAGGGCGACGACCCGGAGAAGCGCAAGGTCGCCTCGGTGCTGCTCGAGTCGTTCCTGTTCTACTCGGGCTTCTACCTGCCGATGCGCTACTCGAGCCACGGCGAGCTCACCAACACCGCCGACATCATCCGCCTCATCATCCGCGACGAGGCCGTGCACGGGTACTACATCGGCTACAAGTACCAGAAGGCCGTCGAGAAGCTCTCCGCCGAGCGTCAGGCCGAGCTGAAGGACTACACGTTCTCCCTGCTCATGGAGCTGTACGACAACGAAGAGGTCTATACCGAGGACATCTACGACCCGGTCGGCTGGACCGAGGACGTCAAGGTCTTCCTGCGCTACAACGCGAACAAGGCGCTCATGAACCTCGGCTACGAGGGTCTGTTCCCGCAGGAGGCCACGCAGGTGAACCCGGCCATCCTCGCCTCGCTCTCCCCGAACGCCGACGAGAACCACGACTTCTTCTCCGGCTCCGGCTCGAGCTACGTCATGGGCAAGGCCGTCGAGACCGAGGACGACGACTGGGACTTCTGAGTCACCCCTGAGTCACGCCGCGCAGCCCCTCGAGGCTGCTCGCGCAGGAGAACGGGCCGGGCGGCAGCGCCCGGCCCGTTCTGCGTCCGCGCCGGCCTGGGCGAGGCTGCGAGAGATCCCGGCACAGTTACCGATAATGCATCGTGACGGCTATCACGAACCGCCTGGTCGTTCCTGTGACCTGCAGGTTCGTAAATGATTCTCGGAATTGAGCGCTGATCCGGCCATACTGTGGGCGCACGATCCCTTACTTCCCCACCACGGATAGGACTCGACAATGGGACTCATCGGACTCATCATCTCCTGGATCATCATCGGCGCGATCATCGGCCTCCTGGCCCGGGCGATCATGCCCGGCAAGCAGGCCATGGGCCTGGGCATGTCGATCGTGCTCGGCGTCGTCGGCGCGATCGTCGGCGGGTTCATCGGCGCGCTGCTGGGAGGCGACGGTGTCAGCGGCATCATGAACAACCCCTGGAGCCTGGGAACCATCCTGCTGGGCATCGTCGGCGCGATCATCGTGATGGCCATCTACGGCTTCGCGACCAAGGGCCGCGCCTGACCACCTCTGAGGCTGCCTGCGGGCGCCCTGCGCGCGGCGCCGTCCCGGATCTCCGGGGCGGCGCCGCCGTCATGTCGGGACGCTGCGCGCTGCGCTGGCCCTTTCGTCGCAGATGGGCCACGCTGGGGCCATGAGTACTATGATGAGTCTGATCACCGCTGATCTCGCGCGCGCGGCGCGTGCGCTCGCGCAGGTCTCCCCCGAGGTCCTCGCCGAGCGCGCCGGCGTGGACAGCGAACGGCTGCGGCACTTCGAGCGCTGGCAGCCCGTCCTGACCGACGAGGAGAACCACCGCCTCCAGCACGCGCTGGAGGAGTTCGGGGTGGAGTTCCTGCCGGGGGACGAGCACGCCGGCCACGGCTACGGCGTGCGCCAGAAGTTCAACCCGCGCACGGTGAAGCGCCTGGAGAACTGGGAGAACGAGGGCGGGCCCGCCGCCGAGGACGACATCTGAGCGGGCGCGCTCTCAGGATCTGAGCGAGCGCGCTCTCAGAAGGGGACGTCGGCCGTCCTGCGGCCGGCGTCCTCGACGGTGCGCCGCCCGGAGGACCAGCGGGCCGTGTCCGCGCTGAGCTCCGCGAACCTCTCGGGCGGCACCAGCACCGTGAGCAGGGCGCTGCGCGAGGTGTACTGCGTGGGCTCGACCGTGGCGGCATGCGCCGCGGCCCACACCCGCACGGCGTTCTCCGCGAGGCCGACCTCCGCCGGAGGCACCTCGATACGGGCGACGGCGAGCTCGGTGCGTCGCAGCAGGGTCGCCGCCGCGACCGCCTGCTCGACCCCGGCGGTGTAGGCCCGCACCAGGCCTCCGGCGCCGAGCTTGATCCCGCCGAAGTAGCGGATCACGATCGCGAAGGTGTCCACCACGTGCGCGTGCAGCAGCGACTGCAGCATCGGCATGCCCGCGGTCCCGGCCGGTTCGCCGTCATCGTTGGAGCGGTGCATCTCGGCCCGCTCCGGCGTCTCCGCGAGCACCAGCGCCGTGCAGTGGTGACGGGCATCGGGATGCTCGGCGCGGGCGGTGCGCAGCAGCGCATCGGCCTGCTCGACGCTCTCGACCCGGTGCAGCCGGGTGAGGAACCGGGACCGCTTCTCGACCAGCTCGGTCTCGACATCGGCGGAGAGGACGAGGGGAGCGGACATGCCCCTGAGTCTAGGACGGGACATCGCGCCCCCGGCATCCCTGCGGGCGATAGCCTGAGCCCGTTCCGCCACCGGCGTCCCGACGATCCCAGGAGCTCCCCGTGACCCAGACGCCCCCGCTCCAGCCCGGGCCCCTCTCACCGCAGCACGGTGTCCCCCCTCAGGGCGGCATGCCGCCCCCGGGCGTCCCGGTCCCGCAGGGCGGCCACGGCGCCCCGCAGCCCGGCTATGGCGCCCCGCAGCCGGGCTACGGCGGCCCGCCGCCTGGGGGCGAGGCCCCGCACGGCGGCGCCCCGGCCCGGAAGCCCTCCAAGGCGCCGACCGTGCTTCTCATCATCGGCGCGCTGATCCTCGTGCTCAGCGTGGTCGCCGGGGTGGTGCTCGCCGTGGTCGGCTTCGGAGGCGTCGCCAACGACGCCTCGAAGTACGAGATCTTCGAGAGCGGCAGCGGCACGGTCACGGCGGCGCCCGGGGACACCCTGCAGCTGTACGCCGAGGAGGGCGTGCCCGTTCCCGAGTGCACGATCGACGGGCCCGCCGTCGGCTCGGGCACCATCCAGACGAGCGGATTCGGGCTCGAGGGGCGGGAGTGGTCGTCCTTCGACTCCTTCACCGCCGAGGAGGCCGGCACCTACGACATCCAGTGCGGGGACACCCCGGTGATGGTCGGCCCGCCCGTCTCGATCGGCGGGATCTTCGCCGGCCTCGGCGGCATCCTCCTGGCCGTCGGCGGCGGCGCTCTCGGCCTCCTGCTGCTGGCGATCGGCGCGATCCTGCTGATCCTGCGCAAGCGCCGCGCCTGAGCGCTCCCCGCGGCTGACCCGCCGCCCGCCCCCATACATGGGAAGAGCCCGGCAGGACCAGTGGTCCTGCCGGGCTCCGTGCTGTGGTGCGGCGTGCCGGGGCGCGCCGCTCAGCGAGTCACTGCGCTCAGGCGTCCTCGGTGATCAGCGGGTAGACGCCGTTCTCGTCGTGGACCTCGCGGCCGGTGACCGGCGGGTTGAACACGCACACGCAGCGGATCTCCTTGCGGACCCGCACCTTGTGCTTGTCGTGGTCGTTGAGCAGGTACAGCGTGCCTGGGGCGAGCTGATGCACCTCGCCGGTGGCCAGATCCTCGATCTCGCCCTCGCCGTGGGTGATGAAGACGGCCTCGATGTGGTTGGCGTACCAGAAGTAGCTCTCAGTGCCCTCGTACAGGGTGGTCTCGTGGACGGAGAAGCCCACGCCCTCCTTGGCGAGGATGATGCGCTTCGAGCGCCAGGTGTCCGACGTGACGTCGGCGTCGGTGCCTTCGATCTCGGCGAGCGAGCGAACGAGCATGAGGGGATGTCCTTCCGGTGGATGGTCCAGGTCAGGGTGCTGCGGCCGGCGGGTGCCGGTACGCAGGGCGTCGGCCCGCCGCGAGAGGCGACGGGCCGACGGGGAGGGTGGGTCAGGCCGAGAGCGCCTCGGCGACGGCGGCCTCGATGATGTCCAGGCCCTGCTTCAGCTGCTCGTCCGGGATGGTGAGCGCCGGCAGGAGCTTGACGACCTCGTCGGAGGGGCCGGAGGTCTCCACCAGCAGGCCCTCCTCGAAGGAGCGCTTCGCGATCTGCCCGGCGATGTCGCCGCTGGGCATCTGCAGGCCGCGGGCGAGGCCGCGACCCTTGACCACGAGCTCGTGCTCGGGGAAGCGGGCGGCGATCTGGTTGAAGCGGCTCTCCACGTAGGCGCCCTTGGCGATGGTGGACTTCTCCAGCTCGTCATCGCTCCAGAACAGGTCGATCGCCTTGGTGGCGGTCGCGAAGGCCGGGCCGAAGCCGCGGAAGGTGCCGTTGTGCTCGCCGGGCTCCCAGATGTCGAGCTCGGGCTTGATGAGGGTGAGCGCGAGCGGGTGGCCGTAGCCGCTGATCGACTTCGACAGGGTGACCATGTCGGGCTCGATCCCGGCCTCCTCGAAGCTGAAGAACCCGCCGGTGCGGCCGCAGCCCATCTGGATGTCGTCGACGATGAGCAGGATCTCGTGCTTCTTGCACAGCTCGGAGAGGCCGCGCAGCCACTCGGCGCGGGCGGCGTTGATGCCGCCCTCGCCCTGGACCGTCTCGACGATCACGGCGGCGGGCTTGTTCAGGCCGGAGCCGTCATCGGTCAGCAGGCGCTCGAGGTACATGAAGTCCGGCACGACCTGGCCGAAGTAGTCGTCGAACGGCATCGGGGTGGCGTGCACCAGGGGGATCCCGGCGCCGCCGCGCTTCATCGAGTTGCCGGTCACGGAGAGTGCGCCGAGGGTCATGCCGTGGAAGCCGTTGGTGAAGTTCACGACGGACTCGCGGCCGGTGACCTTGCGGGCCAGCTTCAGCGCGGCCTCGACGGCGTTGGCGCCGCCCGGGCCGGGGAAGGCGACCTTGTAGTCCAGGCCGCGGGGCTTGAGGATCTTCGCGTCGAAGGTCTGCAGGAACTCGCGGCGCACGTCGGTGAACATGTCCAGGCCGTGCACGACGCGGTCCTCGAGGTAGTGGTCGACGACGACCTTCTTCAGCTCGGGGTGGTTGTGCCCGTAGTTCAGGGTGCCGGCACCGGCGAAGAAGTCGATGTACTCGCGGCCGTCCTCGGAGGTGAGCACGGAGCCCTTGGCGTGGGTGAACACGGTGGGCCAGCCGCGCGAGTAGCTGCGGACGCCCGACTCGAGCTCGGTCGGGTCGACGGCGGGGGCGCTGACCTCGGTGGTCAGCTCGGGCTTCTCAGTGGTGTCGTTCGGTGCAGTCGTGGTCATGACATCTCCCTGGGTGGTGGTTCGGTGGTCCGGGGCGGCGCGAGGGCGCGCGGAGGCGTCCGCGCCGACGGAGGGTCGTGCGGGTGGTGGAAGCTCTCAGGTGCCGCTGGGCAGCGGGCTGATCACGTGGAGCAGCTCGGCGCCGTGGCCGGCGTCCGGGAAGTGGTGCTCCTCGATCAGCGGTGCGACCTCCTCTGTGGCGCCGTGTCGAGCGGCGAAGGAGGCGAACAGGCGCTGGGAAGCGGTGTTGTCCGCGGTGATCGTGGTCTCCAGAGCGGTGACCTCCGGAAGGCTGACGAGCAGGTGGTCCAGCAGCTGCCCGGCGACGCCCTTTCCGCGCTGGGAGGCGTCCACGCCGATCTGCCAGATGAACAGCGTCCCCGGCGCCGTCGGCCGCTGGTAGCCGAGTACGAACCCGACCGGCTCGCCATCGCTCACGGCGAGGCGGGAGGTGGCCGCGAAGTCGCGGGCCATCAGCAGGTAGGCGTAGGAGGTGTTCAGATCGAGGGTGCCGCTGTCACGGGCGATGCGCCACATGGCGGCGCCGTCCTCCATGGCAGGAGGGCGGATGTCCAGGCCGGATCCTGCTCCGGTGCTCTGGTCAGTGGTGGACGGGTGGTCTGCGCTGTGCGTCATCAACGGGCCCATATCGCCATCAACGCTATCGAGAGCAGCGACGGTTGTGGACCCCCCGGGGTGGGTCGGGAGGGGGTTCCTCGGAGTGTCGTAACGCAAACGTGACTGTCAGGTATCCGCGAATCCGATTGTCCGACAACCGTCGATCATTCGTGCCGACCTGCAACGATGCCAGCGCTCTGACCTCGGATCCCGCGCCTCGATCGCCGAGCGTGTGGTGTGCGTCACGTGACCGCGTTGTGGGACACATCCTCGCGCGCGCGAGAGTCAAAAGCCTCTCGCGCTCCTGCGGAGCCGCGCGGAGCGGGGGTGCGGAGGGGCCGCCCCGCTACGGTCGTGGTCATGAACCCCCTCGAATCACTGAACGAGTTCCTCGGCAACGCCGAGGGCTGGCTCTGGACCTGGGCCGGGATGCCCGTGGTCGTGGTGCTCGGCATCTACTTCACGATCCGCTCCGGCGCCGTGCAGGTGCGGATGATCCCCGCGATGTTCGGCGCCATCACCCAGAAGGCCCAGCGCGAGGAGGTGGGTCACGGCAGCCGGCGCACCGAGCGCGCCAAGTCCCTCAGCGCCTTCCAGGCGTTCTCCGTCTCGGCGGCGGCCCGGGTGGGCACCGGGAACATCTCTGGCGTGGCCGGTGCGATCTTCCTCGGCGGCCCCGGCGCGGTGCTGTGGATGTGGATCATGTGCGTGGTCAGCGGCGCCGCGAGCTTCATCGAGTCCACCCTCGCGCAGCTGTGGAAGGTCCGGGCCGACGACACCTACAAGGGCGGCCCCGCGTTCTACATCCACCGCGGGCTGGGCTCGCGCGGCTTCGGCGCGTTCTTCGCGGTGCTGTTCATCTTCTGCTTCGCCTTCGCCTTCACCTCGCTGCAGGCCAACACCATCGTCGACGCCGTGAGCGGCGCCGTGGCGGTCTACACCGACCCCGAGGGCCTGCCGTGGCTGGCGCCCGTGCTCGGCATCCTGCTCGCGCTGCTGACCGCCGGGATCATCTTCGGCGGCATGCGCCGCGTCGCGGACGTCGCCCAGAACATGGTCCCGATCATGGCGGCGCTCTACCTGCTCATCGGCATCATCATCGTGGGCATGAACTTCAGCGAGCTGCCCCGCGTGCTCGGGCAGATCGTCGTCGAGGCCTTCAACCCGCAAGCCGTGATCGGCGGCGGGCTGGGTGCCGTGATCGTCAACGGCGTCCAGCGCGGCATGCTCTCCAACGAGGCGGGCATGGGCTCGGTCCCCAACGTCGCGGCGACCTCCTCGGTCAGCCACCCCGTCAAGCAGGGCCTGGTGCAGACCCTCGGCGTCTACTTCGACACCCTGCTGATCTGCTCCATCACCGCGTTCATCGTGCTGGTCTCGTTCCCGGACGTCTCCGCCGGCGGTGAGGGCCTGGTCATGGTGCAGGAGTCGCTGTCGTCGAACCTCGGCGCCTGGTCCGCGGTGCTGCTGGCGGTGATCATGTTCCTGCTCGCCTTCACCTCGGTGCTGGGCAACTTCTCCTACGGCGAGGCGAACATGCACTTCCTGACCTCCAAGCGCGGCTGGCACATCGCCTTCGGCGTCGCCGTGGTGGCGCTGGTGCTCATGGGCTCCGTGATCGCCGTGGACCTCGCCTGGACCATCGCCGGGGTGTCCATGGTGTTCATCGCCCTGATCAACCTCGTGGTGATCGCGATCCTCGCGCCCACCGCGATCAAGCTGCTGCGGCACTACAACGCCCAGCGCGCCCAGGGCCTGGACCCGATCTTCGTCGCCTCCGATCTGCCGGAGATCAAGAACGTCGAGGTGTGGGTGAACGAGGACGTCTGCGACTACCAGGACGAGCGCAAGCTCGCCGAACAGTCCTGACCCCACCGGCGGACTCCGCCGCGTTCGAAGGACGCCGGGGAGCGGTCTCGCACCGCTGCCCGGCGTCCTTCGCCGTGGTCACCCGCCGGTAGTATGGACGGGCCCGCTCGGCGGGCACGGGGCCTGTAGCTCAGTGGTAGAGCATCGGACTTTTAATCCGCGGGTCGAGGGTTCGATCCCCTCCGGGCCCACCGAGAAGACGTCCCGGTCTGCGGCAGAGGAATCTGCTCTGTCGGCGGGTGTGGCACTCGGTGCCGCACGTCGGGTCGGGCCGCCGTCGGAGGGATCGAGTGCTCGGCCCACCGGTGTTCGCGCGAGGTGCGGGCCCGTTTCCCCGTCCCGGCGTACGACTGAGCGTAATCGGCCGAACTGTTGCGCCGTTGAGGAGTAACGGCGTGGACGCATGGCGGGGCGATCTCCGCAGCGCATGCTGAGGCCGCCGTGCCGGCCGGATCGCGCCTCAGTGGGAGGGCAGCGTGCCCTCTCAGTCGGGAAGGCACGCCAGCTACGAGGGATGCCCTGGCAGTACCCCTATCAAGCGGGTCTCTCCACCGCGCCGGAACCGTGGTGTTCTGCAAGGCGAGAACGCACCACGAAGGAGAGACCATGCCAGCCACGACCACGGACACCATGGACACAGGCGGAGGAGTTCGCACCGGTGGGGCCGACGCCGGAACCGCGCCCGCCGCACGCCGGCGCCTTCCGCTGGTCGCCTACGTCCTCGCCGTGGGCACCTTCCTTATGCTCACCACGGAGTTCGTCGTCGCCGGCATCCTGCCCGACATCGCTGACGATCTGGGGGTGTCGCTGGCACGGGTGGGATCCTTCATCACCGTCTTCGCCGTCGGGATGATCGTCGGCGCGCCTGTGATGACGATGGCGACCGCCCGGCTCTCCGCACGTTTCACGCTCGTGCTCGCGCTCAGCATCTTCGTCGTGGGCCACCTCTGGGTGGCGCTGGCCTCGGATGTGGAGCAGATCGTCATCGCCCGGCTCCTCACGGGCCTCGCCACGGGCGCGTTCTGGGCCGTCGCCGCAGTCGTCGCGAGCCGCGCCGCGGGCCCCGCGATGGGATCGCGTGCAGTCGCCGTCGTCGCCGCCGGCGGATCCCTGGCCACCGTCCTCGGTGTGCCGATCGGGGCATACATCGCGCAGCTGGTGGGGTGGCGGGGGACCTTCTGGGCCCTGGCGGTCGGGGCCGTGCTCGTCACGGTCCTGGTCCTCCGCTGCGTGCCGCGCGACGAGCGTGACACCGCGGCGGGGGCCTCGCTCCTCGCCGACCTCGCCGGGCTCCTCTCCGTCCGCCTCTGGTTGGTGCTGCTCGCCTGCGTCACCACCAGCGGCGGTGTGCTCGCCCTCTACTCCTTCATCGCCCCGGTCCTCATCGACCGCTCCGGCGTCGCCGCCTCCGTCGTGCCCCTGGTGCTCACCGCCTTCGGCGTCGGCTCCTTCCTCGGCACCCTCGTCGCCGGGCGGCTGGGGGACAGCAGCCCGCACGCCGTCACGATCATCACCCCGGCGGTCTCGACCGCGCTGATGGCCGTGATCCTCCTGTTCTCCAGCCAGGCCTGGGCGATGATCTCCGCGATCACGCTCCTCGGCGTGTTCGGCCTGAGCGCGAACGGGGTGCTCATCCACCTCGCCGTGCGGTTCTCGGGGACAGCGGCTTCGCTGGGGTCCGCGCTCAGCGTCGCCGCGTTCAACCTCGGCACCGCCGTCATCACCCCGATCGCCGGTTCCACCCTCGAGTCCCCGCTGGGCCTCGATGGGCCGGCCACGGTCGGCACCACCGTCCTCGCGCTCACGCTGATCCCCACCACCGCACTGGCCCTCCTCGCCAGGCGTGCCCGGCGGAGCAGGGCGTGACGCGCGGTGCGATCCGGGCGTGCGAGCACCGGCCCCTCCCCGCACCGCGTCCGAGCTCCGACTGGGCGACAGCGAGGATGCTCGGTGCCGCGGCTGCGTGAGCGGTGGTGATTCTCTGCATGAGAGAGCGCCCCGGGCCGCGCCGGTGATGAGGATGCGGCCCATGGGGAGCTCTCCTTCGTGAACGGGGTGGTCAGGCTGGGCGGTTCTCGGTGAGGGCGGAGACGGCCTCGAGCTGCTCCGCACTGAGCTCCACCTCGGCGGCCGAGGCGTTGGCGCGCATCTCCTCGGCGGTCTCGGCGCCGACGATCATCGACGCCACCGCTGGGCGGGAGAGCAGCCACGCGAGCGAGACCTGCTGCATCTCGAGGCCCCACTCGCGGGCCAGCCCGTCCAGCGCGCGAGCCACCGCGATCTCCTGTGCGGAGAATCCGGCGCCGCCGTACCGCTGGTCCCCGGAGATCTCCCGCTCCAGCACCGAGAGGTCGGCGAGCAGACCGCCGTGCAGCGGGGCGAACGGCACGATCGAGATCCCGAAGCGGGAGCAGGCGGGCACGAGCTCCGCCTCCGGGCCGCGGTGCAGCAGGCTGTACTGCACCTGCGCGGCGACCGGGGTCGAGACCAGCCGGCGGTCGTCGGCGATCCACAGCGCCTCGGTCATCTGCCACGCCGGATGGTTCGACAGCGCCGCGTACCGGGTCTTGCCCTGTCGGATCAGGTCGTCGTAGACGGCGAGGGTCTGCTCGAGCGGAGTGTGCGGATCCGGGAAATGGCCGTAGTAGACGTCGATGTGGTCCGTGCGCAGGCGGCGCAGGCTCTGCTCGACCTGCCCGATGATGTGCCGGCGCGACAGGCCTGCCCCCGCACCGACGCGGCGCTCCCCGGATTTGGTCGCCAGCACCACCTCGTCGCGCCGCCCCTCGAGGGCGCGGCCTAGGATCTCCTCGGCCGATTCCCGCTGCGCCGCCGGCGGATGCCCGGGACGATCGAACGTCGGCGCGGAGCCGTAGACGTTCGCGGTGTCGAAGAAGGTCACGCCCAGATCGAGCGCCGCGCCGACCACCTCGTCGGCCTCCTGCGAGGTGGGGGCGACGCCGAAGGTGGCGCTGCCCAGGCAGATCTGCGAGACGCGGATCCCGCTCGGGCCGAGAACGGAGTACTTCATCGTGGAGTCCCTTCACCAGGCGGCAGGAGAGGGGCGGTGCGTCGGTCAGCGCCCCTTCGACGCCGGCGACATCGCCCCGATGGCCGAGGCACAGATCCAGATCGAGGTCCGGCTGCTCACCGCCGCGATGGACGGCATCGGGCTGCAGTGGCTGCTGGATCCGTCCACCGACGTCGCCGCCGCCGTGACCGTCTGCGTCGACCGTGCCGTGGGAGCCTGGCGCGCCCCGTCCGGATGAACCTGGCCGCGGCGGGTGCGGGTCCCCCGCGGTCCCGGGTACTGCCAGTACCTGGCTCGTCCCGCCGGCCGGGGCTAGCCTCCAGGCATGAATCCCCAGGGCGATATCCGTGAGTTCCTCACCTCGCGCCGCGCACGGCTCACCCCGGACAAGGCCGGCCTGCCGGCGTACGGCGGCACCCGCCGCGTGCCGGGGCTGCGCCGTGAAGAGGTCGCGATGCTCGCCGGCGTGAGCGTGGACTACTACAACCGGCTCGAACGGGGCAGGATCTCCGGGGCGAGCGACGCGGTGCTCGAGGCCCTCGCCGACGCCCTCCAGCTGGACGAGGCGGAGCGGGTGCACCTGTTCGACCTCGCCCGCCGCTCCGCCGGCACCTCCGCACGGCGCCGCTCGGCCCGCCCGGCCACCATCCGGCCCGTGGTCCAGCAGGTCCTCGACGCGATCACCGACGCCCCGGCCTGGGTGCGCAACGCCCGCTTCGACCACCTGGCCCACAACCAGATGGCGCGGGCGCTGTACTCGCCGGCGCTGGCAGACCCCCGTCGGCCCGCGAACTCCGCCCGCTTCATCTACCTCGATCCCGCCGCGCAGGATTTCTTCGTGGACTGGGAGCGCGCGGCCGACGACATCGCCGCCATGCTCCGCTCGGAGGCCGGCCGCCACCCGCACGACCAGAAGCTCCAGGACCTCATCGGGGAGCTGTCCACCCGCAGCGAGGACTTCCGCCGGCGCTGGGCCGCGCACGACGTGCGCTTCCACCGCACCGGGGTCAAACAGCTGCATCACCCGGTGGTCGGCGAGATGGAGCTGAGCTTCGAGGCGATGACCCTCTCCTCGGATCCGGACCTCACGCTGCTGGTCTACGCCGCCGCACCGGACACCCCCAGCGCGGATGCCCTGCGGATGCTCGCCACCTGGGCCGCCACGGAGGAGGCGCCGGCCGGAGACCACGGGCCCACGACGCGCTGACACGGCGCGGGTCCGTGCCTCGGAGGACGGCGCCGGGCGGCCGGGACCCTGGGATGATGCGGTGATGACACGCCCGCTGCAGATCCCCGGAGCCTTCCGCCGGCGGCTGCTCCACCAGGACCGGTCCACCGGGCCCTGGCTCGACGCCCTTCCCGGGCACGCCGAGCGGCTGTGCCGGCGCTGGGGCCTCGAGACGGACGGCGAACCAGCGGTCGGCGGCACGAGCATCGTGCTGCCCGTGCGCACGGAGGACGGCGTGCGCGCCTCGCTCAAGCTCGTCTCCCCGATCGCGGACGCGGCCCTCGAGGCCACGGCCCTCTCCGCGCTCGCGGGCCACGGGGTGGTGGACCTGCTGCGCGCCGACGGGGACGAGCAGGCGCTGCTCATCGAACGGCTCGAGACCGCGACGCTCCTCGAGCACCCCGAGGTCGTCGAGGTCGTCGACGCCGCGCGGATCGCGGGGGAGGTGGCGCGGCGCATCGCCACGGTCCCCGCGCCGTCGGGCGCCCCGCGCCTGGCCGAGACCTCGCGCTCCTGGGGCGAGGCGTTCCAGGCGCAGCACGCCCGGGCGGTGGCCGCGGCGCTGCCGATCCCGGTCGGGGCGGGGGAGCTGGCCGCGGAGATCATCGACGAGCTCGCGGAGGACTCCTCGACCACGATGACCCACGGCGACCTCAGCCTCGAGAACGTGCTGCGGCGCGCGGACGGCAGCTGGGTCGCGATCGACCCCGGCTACCTCTGCGGGCCGGTCGAGTTCGAGGCCCACACCGTCGTGCGCAGCGTGCTCGGCGGCGTGCTCGAGGCGCCCCGGCCGCGAGAGGCGATACGCGGCGTGGTCGAGGCGTTCTGCGAGGCCGCGGGCGCGGACGCGGACCGCGCCGAGACGATCTCCTTCGCACGACTGGTCGCCTCCTACTTCTGGGAGGCCCAGCATTCGGGCCGGGCCGACGACCTCGAGCGCCTGCTGCGCGCCATCGAGCTCACCACCGACACCACCGGCTGACCGGCGCCGCGGCCGCCGGATCACGGGCGGGCAGCGTCGGGGCCGGCGCAGCGGCTGACCGGCGCCGGCGCTCAGCCGCGCAGGCCGGCGCGCTGCAGGGTCCGCGCGAGCTTCTCCTCGAGCAGGGCGAGCGAGCGCTCGTCGTGCCCGCGCAGATGCTCGAGCGCCGCGAGCGCGGTGAGGGCCACGTCCAGCAGCTCCTCCTCGACATCGCCCGCGGTGTGGGTGACGCCCTTGCGCGGGTTCTGGCCGGTGGCGCCGATCTGCGCGGCCACCACCTCGCCCGCCTCCTCGGTGATCTTCGCCAGCCGCGCCCAGGTCGCCGCCTCGGGGTCGCGGCCGCGGTTGCCCTCATCGATCCAGCGGCTGAGAGCGGCGATGCCATGGGCGAGGTCTGCGGTGCTCATGCCCCCAGTCTCGCGCAGCCGGCCCGTGCGTCGTTCCTCACCGGGCGGCCGGCGGCGCTCGCCTCTCGCGCACGTCTCGATATGGTCGCCCCAGCGGTGATGATCCCGAGCATGCAGCCGGTGCGGCGCCCCGCCTCCCGGCGCGCCCCGCAGCACGACCCCGAGCCGCCCGTCGGCCCCACCGCTCCTGACCCCGTCCCGCATCGGAGACCTGCATGACCGCCCCCGACCGCCCCGACGCCCCGCGCGGCCCCGACAGCCCGCGCGGTTCCGACAGCCCGCAGAGCCATCGCGCCGCGCGCCCCGCCGGCCGGCGCTGGATGGTCCCGCTGCTGATCCTCGTCGTCGCCGCCGCGCTGATCGCCGCGGTGCTCTGGCTGCGACCCGGCGGGGACAGCACCGAACCCGCCGCCTCCACCGACTCCACCGACGTCGCTGATGCGCCGGCCGACGGCGCCGAGGCGGAGGACCCCGGGGCGGTCGAGCACCCCTCCTCCGTCGCCGTCCCCGACCTCAGCGAGGAGGAGGCCCGCGACGAGGACGACCTGCTCGCCGAGGGCCCCGTCGACGCCCCCGTGGTGCTCATCGTCTTCACCGACTACCAGTGCCCCTACTGCGCCGAGTGGTCCCAGGAGACCCTGCCCGCGGTGCGCGAGTACGTGGAGCGCGGCGAGCTGCGCATCGAGTGGCGGGACGTGAACATCTACGGCGACGACTCCGAGCGGGCCGCCCGCGCGAGCCTCGCCGCGGCCCGGCAGGACGCCCACGCCGAGTACCACGACCGTCTCTTCGAGGGCGGCGAGATCCGCACCGGCGCCGAGCTCGACGAGTCCTCCCTCGTCGCGCTCGCCGACGAGCTCGGCCTGGACACCGAGCAGTTCACCGAGGATCTCCACTCCGAGGAGGTCGCCGAGACCATCTCCGCCAACGCCAGCCAGGGCTGGGACCTGGGGATCATGTCCACCCCGGCGTTCGTCGTCGGCGGCACCCCGATGGTCGGCGCCCAGCCCACCGACGTGTTCACCACCGCGATCGACGACGCCCTGGCCGAGAGCGGCAGCTGAGATGGAGATCGGCCTGCTCAGCGCGTTCCTCGGCGGGGCGCTCGCCCTGCTCAGCCCCTGCGGGGCGCTGCTGCTGCCGGGATTCTTCGCCGCCACCGCCACCACCCGCGCGAGCCTCGCCCTGCACGCCCTGATCTTCTACCTCGGCCTCGTGCTCACCCTCGTCCCGCTCGGGATCGGGGCCGGGGCCCTGGGCGTCCTCCTGGCCGGACACCGCGCGCTGCTGATCGGTGCGACCTCCCTGCTGCTCATCGTGCTCGGCGCGCTCCACGCGCTCGGGTTCGGGATCGACCTGGCCGCCGTGCTGCCCGGCGGCGCACGGCTGCAGCGCGCTGCCTCCCGGAGCCGCGGCGCGCTGCGCACCTTCCTGCTCGGCGCCGTCGGCGGCGTGGCAGGGTTCTGCGCCGGCCCGATCCTCGGCGCCGTGCTCACCCTCGCGATGGGGCAGCAGAGCCTCGCGCTCGCCGGTGTGCTGCTCGCCGTCTACGGCGCCGGGATGGTGGTGCCGCTCGTGGCGCTGGCCCTGGTGTGGGAGCGGCTGGGCGCGCGGGCGCGGGAACGGCTGCGCGGGCGCGGCGTCACCGTCCTGGGACGGCGCCTGCACACCACCACCGTGCTCACCGGCCTCGTGATCATCGCCCTCGGCGTGCTGTTCTGGGTGACCAACGGCCTGGTCACGCTGCCGTCGCTGATCCCCACCAGCACCCTCGCCCGCTGGCAGACCAGCGGCCCGGACCTCTCCAGCCCCGCCCTGCAGATCGGCGTGATCCTCGCCCTCACCCTCCTCGCGCTGCTGCTGTGGTGGCGCGCCGACCGTCGCCGACGCCGCCGCGAGGCCCCCACGATCACCCTCACCCCCGGGAGGCGACCGTGAAGCGCCGCCACCTGCTCGCCGCCGTCCCGCTCGCCGCGCTCCCGCTCGCGGCCCTCGCCGCCTGCGATCCGAGCACGACAGAACCCTCGGCCGCCCCGGCCTCGCCCGTCGAGGATCCCACCCCCGTGCTCCGCGGGGAGCGCGCCGAGGTGGTCGCGCCGGAGACCCTCCGCCTCCCGCTCGAGATGACCCCGATGATCGTCGTGGACCCGGGCTGGGCCGCCACACCCCGGCAGCTGGACGGCATCTTCCTCGGCTACGCCGACGACGGCGCGCAGCTGACCTACCGCGCCGTCGACCAGGACGGCACCGTGCTGTGGGACGCGGCGCGCCCCCGCAGCTGCACCGGCTTCGTGCTCACCCGCGGGGCCGACGACCGCCCCGTCGCGGTCCTCGCCGACCTCGACCCCGACTCCCTCGACACGATGACGCTGACCGGCTACGACCTGCGCACCGCCGAGCAGCTCTGGGGACCCCTCGACGCCGTCGGCCCCCTGGTCGGCGAGGGTCTCGTGCTCGCCTCCTCGCAGGACGCCCCCATGGGGCCGGGCGGGCCCCGCGAGGTGCTCTCCGGCGCCGACGGCGGCGTGCTGCACCGCGAGGAGGAGGGCCAGCAGGTGCGCCTGCTGGCCGAGCACCTCGGCACGGTGCTGCAGACCGCCGGCGACCAGCTCATGGCGCTCTCGCCCGAGGGGGAGGAGCAGTGGAGCATCCCCGTGCCCGCCGGACTCGACGCGGCCGAGCTGCGGGTGCGGGGGCGCATCGATCCGGCCACCTCCATCGCGGTGCTCACCGGCGCCGACGGCGCCGACGGCGACGAGGGGCACGGTGTGGTCCTCGACCTGCACGACGGGACCGTGGTCGCCGAGGAGGCGACCGCGGCGGCGCGCGACCACGTGCTGGAGACGACGGTGGTCGCCGCGGGCACCCTGGTGCGTGGCCTCGACAGCGAGGGCGCGGAGCAGTGGCGGCACGAGGACCCCGAGCCGCTCACGCTGGTCAGCGCGGGGGAGCGGCTCGCCTATGCGCAGCGGGAGCAGGAGGGCACGCTGGTGGTGCTCGACACCGGCCAGGGTCGCATGGTCAACCCGTACGACGTGGACCTCAGCGGACCGCTCGCCGTGCCCGAGGTGTTCACGGCCGAGAGCGCCGCGGCGGTGCGGGCCGAGGACTCCCGCTACCTGGTCACCTCCGAGTTCGATCCGGAGTTCGGGCTGCGGGAGTGAGCACGAGCTCCCTCCGCTCCGCGCGGGGCAGGGGAGCGGCACCGGCTAGGCTCCTCAGCGGGGGCGCGAGACCGCACCCGATGTCGGCGCGGCGCGCAGGAGGGGGCACGCATGTCAGGGACGAACCAGCCGGAGGACCACAGGGGACGCCAGGACCATCCCGGCGCTGCTCACCCCGTCGACGGCACCGAGTCGTACGGGTATGGCGACGGACAGCCCGCGCCGCCACCCTCACCGGGACCCTTCGGTGCTGCTGTGCCCGGCCCTGTGCACGGCTCGCCCGCGGCATCGCCTTCTCCGGGGCCCTTCGGCGCCGCTGCTCCAGGTCCGGTGCCCGGCCCGCCCGTCGGGCTCCCCACCAGCCCACAGGTCGGGCTCCCCACGAGCCCGCCGGTCGAGCTGCCTGCCAGCCCGCCGGTCGGGCCCCCGACCGGGCCGGTGTCGGCCCCCTCCGCTGCGCCGGGGGCACAGACGCTCTCCGCTGCTCCCGGGGCGCAGGCGCTCTCCGCCGCGCAGGCCGGGGCGGCGCTGCGGCGGTTCGGCATCGGCAACCCGCTCCCCACCTTCGTCGTCGGCGGGCTCGCGTATGTCGTCGCGCTCTGCGCCGCGCTGCTGGTGATCGTCTCGGCCATCATCGCGGCCCTCGCCGTCGACACGGGCGGTCTGCCCTCGGGAGCCTCCGCGCCCACCACCGGCCCGGTCGCCCCGTCGGGCGATGGCGGGTGGGAGCTCCTCGTGGGCCTGGTCGGGATCCCCTTCCAGCTGGTCTCCCTCGCGAGCTTCGGCTCCTATGAGATGACGCTGCGCATGGGCTTCCTGGGCAACGCCACCATGGGCTGGCGGGGCCTGCCGCTGGTGATCACCGTGGCGATGGCGGGGACGGCCTTCCTCGCCGCCCGCTTCGCCCAGCGCCGGTGGGGATCCAACGGCATGCTCGGCGCCGTGCTGTGGTCCGGGATCTCCGGGCTCGCGGTGGCGATCTTCGCCGTGATCGCCACACGCCTCACTGCCTTCGCGGCGGAGGACGACACTCTCGGGATGTCCCTGTCGATGCACTCCGCCGGCATCGACATGTTCTTCGGCACCTGGGCGCTCATCGCGCTCCCGCTGCTCCTGGGGCATATCGCGGGCATGCAGAAGCCCTCCTGGTGGCCGCTCGTGGCGGATCTGGCGGCCGCGCCCCGGCTCGTGCTCGTCCACGCCCTGGGGTTCGCACTGCCCGTCTTCGTCCTGATGGCCGGGGGCGGTGCGATCGCCATGGCCCTGGACGGGGAGGGACGGACAGCTCTCGTGCTGTTCCTGGCGCTGCCGATCTGGGGACTGAACGCCCTCGCGCTGCTGCCCGGGCTCGGGATGCTGGCCGTGCCGATGCACGTGAACCTGCGCGGAGACGTCGAGGGGCTCGGGGTGGACCGCACCGACGAGTTCCTGTGGTTCTTCGACCTGCCCTGGTACGGGTGGATCCCGATGGTCCTGATCGCACTGCTGGCGCCGATTCTGGTCGCGCTGCTGTGGAACCGGGACCGCGAGATCGTGCGGGGCAACATCCTCGGGCTGGCCGCGTCGTGGATCGCCCTCCCGCTCGCCTATGTCGCCTGCTCCGTGGCCCTGCTCGCGCTGGTCTGGACGGGGGCGCACGCGCGGATGGGGATGCTCGGGCAGATCACGGTCAACGTCAGCCTCGCGCTGTGGATGCCGCTGGTCGCGTTCGTCATCGGAGCGCTGGTCGAAGTGCTCGCACGGTTCGGTGCTCCCTTCGTGGACCGCTTCCTGCCCGGGGTGCTCGTGAACTGGTTCCGCCGCTCGGCCCGGGCGCGCCGCACCGACGGCCACGCGCTGGGCACCGACCAGGGGCGAGGCCCGGAGCAGATGCCGCCGGGTCCTCCTCCGGGCGCGCCAATCCTCCCGCGCTGGTGAGCCTCCCGCGGCCTCTCACCGCCGGGCGGCCTCGGCGTTCGCGCGAGCGAACTCCTCGTCGCTGACCGGTTCGAGCCACGTCACGGTCTCGTCCTCCTCGTCGGCTTCCTGCACGGCCAGGTGCGACATGAGCGAGTCCTCTCGAGCCCCGTGCCAGTGCTCCTCCTGCGGCGGGATCCAGACGGTGCGGCCCGGTTCGAGGGTGAGCACCTCGCCCGTGCGCGTCACCACCAGGCCCACCCCCTGCGTGCCGTAGAGGGTCTGGCCGACGGGATGCCAGTGCCAGTGCGTCCGCGCGCCCGGCGCGAAGTGGACGTGGCTCATCGCCGTGCGCGAGTCGCCGATCGGGCCGCGCAGCGCGTCCATCAGCACCTCGCCGGTGAACGCGGACTCCGGGCCTGCGGCTGTGGGCTTCCTGTCGAACTTCTCCATCGGAACCTCCTGAGGTGACGGGTCGGGCGGTGGGCGAGTCGAGGGCGGCCGTGGGGAGGGGGAGCTCGGGTCGGGGGCGAGTGAGAGTGGGGCGGGGCCGGCGGCACCGTGCTCCCATCAGATACCCGCGGGCACGGTCTCGCAAGCGGCGGCGCCGAACCGGCGTCGTCCTCGCGTGGGCCTGGCTTCTGTGGTGGTCGCCGTGTCCCAGTGCGACCGTTCCTCCACAGGGAAAGTGATCAGGGCATTGTGGAGGAGGTGTTCGAGGTGCCTCCGTGCGCAGGTCAGGAATTTGCGCCTGCATGAAGGTGATGGTTGGCCATTGTGGAGGAGGTGTCGGCCCGTCGGCGACGTTATCCACAATTGTCGTACAGGGTTTCGAAACACGCTCGTTCAGGGCAGGATGAGGGGCATGACGACGTCCCCGCCCTCAGCATCCTCGCCGGAGCATCCCGCTCCCGAGGAGCTCCTGGCTGCGCTCCACGCCGGGGGCCCCTCCGCGCTCGCAGAGCTGCTGGGCGACGTCGGCTTCCTTCTCACCTCGGTCGCCTCCGCCCCCAAGGCGGTGTTCGACAGCGCCGGGCATGAGCGCTCGGAGCACAAGAACCTGCTCGACATGATCCACGGCGCGCGCAGCGCCCTCGACGCCCTCGAGGCGCGCACCGTCGTCGCCTTCGCGGAGACGACTCGACGCGACCACATCCGCGCCGTGCGCGACGGGACCGCCCACGAGGACAGCCTTCTCCCGCCGCTCGAGCGGCTCAACCGCCAAGCCGATGCGAGGACCGCGAGGGATTTCTCCTTCGCCACGAAACGCTCGCCCTCGACCGCGGGCAGCAGCCTGGCCTCCGCGCGGCGACTCGTCGCCTCGATGCCGCGGATGCTCACCTCGCTCGCGCGCGGCACCGTGACAGCGACTGTCGCTTATGCCGCCGCCACGGCGATGGAACCCCTCGACCACCTGCAGCGCCGCCAGGTCGACGAGATGCTGCACGAGCAGCTTCCACGCATGGACGGCGCCGGCGTGAAGGCCTGGCGCGCCGCGACGGCCGCCGCCATCGGCGAGCTCGACCCTCACGGCGCCGCGCGCCGCCACCAGGCCGCGCGCCGGAAACGGCATGTCCGGTTCACCCCGGCAGAGCACGGCATGGCGACCGTGAGCGCGCATCTGCCGGCGCTCGACGCCAAGCTCGCCCACAAACGCCTCTCCCTCGAGGCTGAGCGCCGCCGCGCCGAGGGCTCCCGCGAGGGGCACGCCGCGCTGATGTCCGACGCCTTCGTCGACACGCTGCTCGGCCGTGAGGGCGGGATGGAGCCGGTCACCCTCGAGCTCGGCGTGATGCTCACCGAGCGCGCCCTGCTCTCGCCCCGTCACGGGGATCTCGCCCATATCGAGGGCTACGGCCCGGTGCCTGCCGAGGCCGTGCGTGAAGAGCTGCGGCACGCCCTCACCGCACCCGAGGACGGCGACGAGGACCGCTATGGCCCCGACGGGCCGCAGGTGAGGGTCGCGATGCGACGACTTTTCACCCATCCCACCTCGGGGGAGCTGGTCGCGGTCGAATCCCGCAGCCGAGAATTCCCTCCCGCGTTGAAACGCTTCCTGTCATGGCGAGATCGTTTCTGCCGTGCCCCCTATTGTGAAGCCCCGATTCGCCAGTGCGATCACATCGTGCCGCTCTCCGCCGGAGGGGTCACCAGCCTCGTCAACGGGCAGGGAGCCTGCGCCTACTGCAACCCTGGCAAGGAGAACGACACCGCTCGGATCGAGCGCGTCGACGACCCTGCCCTGCCCGGGCATCGCGTGGCCTGGACCGGCCACGGCGGCACCACAGTCGTCACCGCCCCGCCGAGCCTCGGGCCGGTCGCCCCGGCGAGCGATGAGCCGACCGAGGCGGCCGCGAGCGACTCCACCACCGCCGCGCCCACCGCCGAGACGGTCGTCGCGGATGCGGATGCTCGCCCCGACGCCGACGCCGACGCCGACGCCGACGCCGACGCCGACGCCGACGCCGACGCCACCACGACGGACGAGGACGCCGAACCCGACGCCACTGCCTCGTCCGGTGAGGTGGCCGCCTACGAGGGCAGCGCCCCTCTCACCCGGCGGATCCCCGCCCGAGAGCTCGCGGAGCGCGAGGAGGGCATCCAGGAACCGCAGGCCGGCAACGAGCGGGCAGGCGCGGAGCAGCACGGCGTGCGGGTCGACGCGGAACCTCCGCACGGCGAGCGGACCGGCACGACCGCGAGCCCGCAACGAGAACGCCCCGGCTCCACCGCCGAGGGCGGAGACCGGGGCGCGTCTGGCTCAGCTGCTCAGGCTGCGCGGCGCAGCCACACGGTCGTCGCGCCGGGCAGTGCGAGGCCGCCGTCGTCGGTCGCCTCCAGCGGGCTGCTGGACAGCAGCACCTCACCGTCCGGCAGCGTCACCGGCTCCGCGCCGAAGTTCGTGACGCTCAGCCAGCCGCCGGGACGCGCGAAGGCGAGCACGTCGCCGCCGGAGAGCTGCTCGTCCCAGGCGAGGGTCTCCTCGCCCTGCAGCTCGGCGCGCAGGCGCAGCGCCGCCCGGTACAGCTCGAGAGTCGACCCGGCCACGCCGTCCTCCGCCTCGACCGAGAAATCCGCGAACCAGGCCGGCTGCGGCAGGTGCGCACCGTTGTCCCCGAATCCGAAGGACGACCCCTCACGGGTCCACGGCAGCGGCACCCGGCAGCCGTCACGGCCCAGCCCGTCGAAGCCGCGATCCTCCGCCGTGGTGCGCCAGAAGGCCGGGTCCTGCCGCTGCTCGTCCGGGATCTCGGCGACCTCGTGCAGGCCCAGCTCCTCGCCCTGGTACAGGTATGCGCTGCCTGGCAGCGCGAGCTCGAACAGGGTCGCCGCCCGTGCCCGGCGCAGCCCCAGCTCCCGGTCGATGCCCTCCTCCGGGCCGCCGGCGAGCACCCACTCGGCACCCTGCTTCACCGAGCGGCCGGCGCGCGGCGGCAGGCCGTACCGCGTCGCATGCCGCACCCCGTCATGGTTCGAGAACACCCACGTGGTCGACGACCCGGTCACCTCCGACTGCGCGAGGTTGTCGGTGACGATGTCGCGGAAGTGCGCGGCATCGAAATCCGCCTCCATGAGATCGAAGTTGAACGCCTGCCCGAGCCCCTCCGGGCTCGCATACCGTGCGCGGCGCTCCGGAGTCTCCACCCAGGCCTCCGCGACCGCGATCCGCGGCGGGTCGTAGCGGTTGAACAGCTCTCGCCACTCCGCATAGATCTCGTGCACGTCATCGCGGTCCCACAGCGGATGGGTGCCGTCCTTCGGCATCTTCTGCAGCTCCGCCGTCGAGGGCAGCACCTCCGGCAGATCCTTCGACAGGCCGTGCGCCACATCGATGCGGAAGCCGTCCACCCCGCGATCCGACCAGAACTCCAGGGTGCGCAGGAAATCCGCATGGACCTCCGGATGCTTCCAGTTGAAGTCCGGCTGCTCGGTGGCGAAGGAGTGCAGGTACCACTGGCCGTCCGGCACCCGGGTCCAGGCCGGCCCCGAGAAGATCGAGGTCCAGTCCGCCGGCGGCAGCTCCCCGTTCTCGCCGCGACCGTCGCGGAAGATGTACCGCTCGCGAGCGTTCGAGCCCTTCGGCGAGGCGAGCGCCTCCTGGAACCATTCGTGGCGGTCCGAGGAATGGTTCGGCACCACGTCCACGATGAGCCGGATCCCGGCCCCGTGCAGCGCGGCGACCATCTCGTCGAACTGCTCGAGGGTGCCGATCTTCGGATCCACGTCGCGGTAGTCATCCACGTCGTAGCCGCCGTCGGCGAGGGCCGAGGGATAGAAGGGGCTCAGCCACACCGCATCGATCCCGAGGCTCTTGAGGTACGGGACGCGGGAGATGATCCCGCGCAGATCGCCGATGCCGTCGCCGTTGCCGTCCGCGAAGGAGCGCGGATAGATCTGGTAGACGGCCGCCTGCCGCCACCAGTCGGGATCGGCCTGCAGGGCGGTGGGGGCGGTCTCGAGGGCAGTGGTCACGGTCGATGAACCTCCGGGGTCGGTGGGTGGGGGAGTCGGTCGGTCGATGGGGCGGGCGATGGAGGAGCCCGGGGGAGCGGTCGCTTCGGCAGGGGGCCGACGGGTCACTTGATCGCACCCTGGGTGAGGCCGGACATCACCCAGCGCTGCGCGAACAGGTAGACGACGATCGCGGGCGCCATGGCCATCAGGTACGAGGAGAAGGCCACGTTGTAGTTGTTGCTGAACTGGGTCTGGAACATGTTCTGCAGCACCGGGACCGTCTGCAGGGTCGGATCCGAGATGATCAGCGAGGGCATCATGAAGTCGTTCCAGGACTGGATGAACGCGAAGATCCCCACCGTGGCGCACATCGGCCCCAGCAGCGGCAGGATCAGCCGCCAGAACACCTTCCAGGTGCCCGCACCATCCATCCGCATCGACTCCTCGAGCTCGAGCGGGATCGTGCGCAGGAACGCGGTGAACAGCAGCGTGTTGAACGCCAGCGCGAAGGCGATGTGCAGGATCGCGACGCCCAGCGGATTGTCCAGCCCCAGCATGCCGGTCAGCTGGATCTGCGGCAGCGCCACCACCGGGAACGGGATGAACATCGCCGCCAGCAGGTAGAAGAACGACCAGCGGAACAGCCGGCGGTCCCAGTTGCGCACGATCGCGAAGGCGGCCAGCGCGGAGATGATGATCTCGCCCGCCACCGCGACGGTGGTGATGAAGATCGAGATCGCGAAGCCGCGCGGGAAGTTCGTGAGGTTCCACGCCTCGACGAAGCTCGAGAAGGTCAGCGGGTCCGGCAGGCTGAACGCCTTGCCGTCGACCGCCTGCGCGGTGGTCTTCAGCGACATGTTCACCGTGACGAACAGCGGCACCAGCACCGTCAGCGAGCCGAGGAGCAGCAGCACGGTCGCGGGCCAGTTGACGCGCTCGCGTCCCACCTTGCCGCGCCGGCGGCGGCGCGCGGGGGTCGAAGGGGTCGCGGGCGGGACAGCAGCCGCGGAGGCGGCAGGAGTGGCAGTGGACATGATCAGAACGCCGTCCTTCCTCGGGTGACGCGCAGCTGCAGCAGGGCGAGGGCGATCGAGATCAGGAAGAACACCATCGCGTTCGCCATCTGATAGGCGTAGTCGCCGCCTTCGAAGCCGCGGAAGATGGTCATCGCCACGGAGCGGGTGGCGACGCCGGGGCCGCCGTCGGTGAGGCCCACGATGATGTCGTAGGCGTTGAGGTAGTTCTTGAAGCCCAGGATCGTGTTGATGACGATGAACCCGGAGACCAGCGGCAGCGTGATGTGGCGCAGGCTCTGCCAGCCGGTGGAGCCGTCGATCGAGGCCGCCTCGTACACCTCGCCGGGGATCGTGACCAGCCCGGCGATGTAGATGAGCATCGTGCCGGGGATCGACTGCCACGCGGTGACGACCACGATCGACAGCCACGCCCAGTCCGGGTTCGCCAGGATCGAGACGGACAGCGCCTCCGAGCCGAGGGTCTGGCCGATGCCCGGCACGGTGTTGGCGAACAGGTACTGGAACACGAAGGCGATGACGATGCCGGAGATGACCATCGGGATCACGTAGATCGTGCGCAGCGCCGTGATGAAGCGGATCCGCGCCGTGAGCCCCAGCGCCAGCACGAAGGCGAGCACGTTCACCAGCACCACGGTGACCAGCGCGAAGCCGAGGGTGAAGGCGTAGGAGCCCAGGATCCCCTGGTCGCGGAACATCGCGATGTAGTTGCGCAGCCCGATGACCTCCCAGTCGCCGAAGCCGATCGAGTTGGTGAAGCTGTAGGCGAAGCCGAGCAGCGCCGGGATCGTCACCGCGGCGGTGAACAGGGCCAGCGAGGGGAAGAGGAACAGGTGGTAGAGGGGGTCGGTCCGTCGGCGGCGGGAGACCAGCGGTGTGCTGCTCCCCGCCTCCCCGTCGGCCGCCGTGCGGTGCGGTGCTGTCGACATCGACGCTCCTTGCTGCTGTGTCATGGCGTGCTCACTCCCGGAAGGCGAGCCGGGCCCAGTCGGCGTCCATGCGCGCCAGGACCGGTTCGGGATCGGCGCCGCCGGCGATCGACTGGATGTAGTTCTCGGCCGGGATCGAGTTCGGGATGAACTGCGAGGCGCCCATGTAGAAGCGGCCCTCGTCGTAGTACTGCTGCATCTCGACGATCCGCTCGTCGGTCACCGGCGGGGCGTCCTCGGTGGTGCCGAAGGCGAGGAACTCCGCGTTGTAGGGGTCCTGCACCTCGGGGCGCATGAGGAACTGCGCGAGCTCCCGGGCACCCTCCTGCTCGTTCGCCGCCTCCGGGATCCACAGCGAGAGGTCGATGTTCACGCGGACCTTCAGATCGGCGGGATCGTCGGTCACCGGGAGCGGGAAGGTGCCCAGCTCCACGTCCGTGCCGGCCTTCTCGATCTCGCCGAAGGCCCACGGCCCCTGGAAGTACATCGCGGCCTCGCCCTGGGCCATCGCGGTGTTGCCGTCGCCGTAGGCGCGGTTGTTCGCATCGCGGTTGGTGAAGGCGACGAGCTCGGTCATGCGCTGCACCGGCTCCAGCAGGGTGCGCTGGAAGGAGACCTCGGACTCCGGGCCGACGTCCTCGCCGATCTCGGTCATCGCCGCGTAGAACGCGCGCACGTCCACGAGGCCGCCGACGGTGTAGTCGAACAGGCCCTGGGCCACGGTCCACGCATCGAGGAAGGTCGCGTAGATGGGGGTGACCTCCGCGGCCTGCAGCGTCTCGCAGACCGCGAGCATCTCCTCCCAGGTGGTGGGCACCTCGAGGCCGTGCTCGTCGAAGATCCGGCGGTTGTAGATCACCGAGGCGGCGGTCACCGAGTAGGGCAGCACGCTGGTGCGGCCCTCATAGGTGGGGTACCAGTCGGCGAGCTCCGCGACGTCCTCACGGATCCGGCCCGCCTCGGGCAGGTCCGAGAGGTCCGAGAGCGCGCCGCGCTCCATGAAGCGGCCCATCTCGAGGTTGTAGTTCAGGCAGCCGAGATCCGGCGGGTTGTTGCGCACGAAGCTCGCCGAGAGGTTCGTGGCGATGTCGTGCTGGACGGCGAAGCGCTGCTGGGAGGAGGAGAACTCCGCCGCGAGCTGCGAGAAGCGGGGGATCGCCTCGGGTTTGGACTGGTAGAGCGTGAGCTCGGAAGCGCCGCTCGCCCCTGCACAGGCGGACAGGGCGGTCGCGGCGAGCGCGCCGCCGGCTCCGGCCAGCAGGCTGCGGCGGGTGAACGGTCCGGGTTCTCCGGGGGAGGATGACACCTTCGTCTCCTTCGCGATGTGTGTGCGGACTCGCGGGATTGATGCGACCATAGATACGTAAGGCGTTATATTTACGGTCTATCGGAAGTATGGGGGCGGTGAACGGCGCATGTCAACAGCGCATGATCGAGGGGCGAGCTCGCCGCAGCTGATGCGGCGCGCCAACCGGCAGGCGCTCATGCAGCACGCCCTGCGCGTGGACGCCTTCACCGCGGCGGACGCGATGTCCGCGACCGGCCTGACCCGCGCCACCGTGCTCGGGGTGTGCGCGGAGCTCGAGGAGGCCGGCCTGCTCCACGAGGTCTCCGCGGCCCGGGCCGCCGGCGCCGTCCAGCGCGGCCGCCCCGCCCGGCACTACGCGCTGCGCGAGGACGCCGCCGTCCTGCTCGCCGTCGACGCCGGGCAGCACACCCTCACCGCCCGCGCCGCGGACCTGCGCGGCAGGGAGCTCGCCACCGCCCGCAGCACCCTCGGCGGGACGATCGAGGGCACCGACGTCGAGGTGGGCGCCGCCGCGGCCGAGGTGCGTGTGGAGACCGTCCGCCGCCTCCTCGACCAGGTGCTCGAGGAGGCCGGCGCCGCGCGCCGACGCCGCCTGCTGACCGTCGTCGGCGTCCCCGCCCCGGTCGACGCCGACGGGCATTCGCCGAGCGGCGGGACGATCTACTGGCCCGCCATGAACCCCGGCTTCGTCGAGGCGCTCGAGGGTGCCGTGGTGGTGGAGAACGACGCCAACCTCGCCGCGCTCGCCGAGCGCGCGGGCGCCGACAGCCCCCACCTCGCCGCCCTGCTGATGGGGGAGCGCTTCGGTGCCGGCCTCGTGGTCGACTCCCACCTGCTGCGCGGCGCCGAGGGCGGGGCCGGCGAGATGCGCTTCCTCGACGTGGTGATGGGCGATGACCGCGGGGCCGACGGCGTCGCCGCGCTCGCCCGGCGCTGGACCCTCGAGGCGCTCGCGGCGGGGGAGACCTCTCCCGCGCTCGGTGCCGTGCCCGCGTCCACGCTCAGCGCCGTCGACGTCTTCGCCGCCGCCCGGGACGGCGACCCGCTCGCCGGTGCCGTGCTCGCGCGCATCGGCGAGCGCCTGGCCCGGATCGCGGCGATCCTCTCGAGCCTGCTCGGGGTCGAGCTGGTGGTCGTGGCCGGCGCGATCGCCGAGGCCAGCGAGCCGGTGCTCGTCCACGCCCGCGCCGCCCTGCCGCGGATCTCCACCCCGCCGCACCCGCGGCTCGAAGCCAGCGCGCTCGGCCGGGACGTGGTGGTGCACGGCGCGATCGAGCTCGCCCTGGCACGCCTGCGCGAGGACCCGCTGGACCTGCTCGCACCGGACGTGTGAGAGTCCTCCCCGGACATTCCTGACACCCTCCCGACCGCCGCCCGGCGGCCGGGGACCCGACCACCGATCGAAGGGAACCACGCATCATGACGGACGCCACCCCGGAGGGCGGGCAGCGCAGGCTGCGCGCCGGAGTGATCGGCCTGGGCTGGGCCGGCCAGCAGCACGTGGCCGCCTACGCCGCCGATCCCACCGTCGACCTCGTCGCGCTCTCGGCGATGGAGGAGCACCTCCTGGACCGCTTCGGCGAGGAGCACGACGTGCCCGGCCGCTACCAGGACTGGAAGCAGATGATCGCCGAGGCGGAGCTCGACGTCGTCTCGATCGCCACGCCCACCTTCCTCCACCGTCCGATGGCCGTCCACGCCCTCGAGGCGGGCCTGCACGTGATCGCCGAGAAGCCGATGGCGGAGACCGGCGAGGCCGCGGCGGACATGGTCTCCGCCGCCCGCGCGGCCGGCCGCGTGCTGGACGTGTCCTTCAACCATCGCCGCCGCGGCAACGTCACGGCGCTGAAGTCCGTGGTCGACTCGGGCGTGCTGGGCAAGCTCTACTACGCCAAGACCGGCTGGGTGCGCCGCCAGGGCATCCCCGGGCTGGGCACGTGGTTCACCAAGGCCGCGAGCGCGGGCGGCGGCGCGATGATGGACATCGGCATCCACATGCTCGACATGACCCTCCACCTCATGGGCGAGCCCGAGGTCACCGCGGTCTCCGCGTCCACCCACGCCGAGTTCGGCCCGCTGGGCCGCGGCGGCTCCGGCTTCGGCGTCTCACAGGTCGAGGAGGGCGTCCCCTTCGAGGTCGAGGACCTCGCCACCGCCTTCCTGCGCCTCGACGGCGGCGGCACCATGCTGCTGGAGTCCAGCTGGGCCCAGTGGATCCCGCACGACCTGTGCTACGTGACCCTCTACGGGGCCGACGGCGGCGCCCACATCGAATGGGGCGGCGACGCGGCGCGCCCGCAGATCACGGTGTGGACCGAGGTCGCCGGGATGCCCGCGGAGCTCCAGCCCGCGGTGGGCGAGGACGGCCACCACGCCGCCGCGGTCGCCGACTTCCTGCAGAAGGTGCGCTCCGGGGACACCGCCGCGCACGACGGCTCGCTGGCCCTGCGCCGCGCCCAGGTCATCGACGCCTGCTACGCCTCGGCCGAGGCCGGCGGCGAGGTGGCCGTCGCCCGCTGAGCGGCGCGCCGGCCGAGCGCAGCGCGCTGCGCACAGCACGCCGAGGAGAACGGAGAGCGGGCCGGTCGCGACACTGTCGCGACCGGCCCGCTCTCCGTGAGTGCCCGCGGTGCTCCGCGGGGATGCTCATCTCCCGGGCGAGATCACTCGCCCTCGACGGGCGGGAGCACGTCCGGGTTCTCCTCGAGCCAGGCCTCGACGGCCTCGGCTTCCTGGCCCTCGCCGAACTCGTTGACGACCTTGTCCTCGAGCGAGCCGAACTCCTCGTCGGTCATGGTCGCGCCGGCGATCCACTCGGCGACGTCGGGGAAGTCCGACGCGAAGCCGTCGCGGCCCAGGTGGTGCAGCGACTCGGGCTCGCCGAAGTGGCCCTCGGGGTCCTCGAGCGCCTTCATCGAGTACGCCGGCATGGCCCAGAACGGGGTCCACAGCGTGACGACGATGTCCTCCTCGGCGTCGATCGCGTTCTCCAGCTCCGTGATCATCGCGGGGGTGGAGGAGGTGACCAGCTCGTAGTCATCGAGCCCGTATCCGGGGATGACGCTCTCCTGGGTGGCCTCGGTGAGGCCGGCGCCCGGCTCGATGCCGACGATGCGGCCGCCGAAGCGGTCGGCCTGGCCCACCAGCTCCTCGATCGAGGAGATGTCCACGTACTCGGGGACGGAGAGGTTCAGCACCGCGCCCTCGTAGTAGGAGACGAGGTCCTCGATGGAATCGCCGTACTCCTCCATGTAGGAGGCATGGGTGACCTCGGGCCAGGCGGAGGGGAACATGTCCACGTCGCCCTGGGCGAGACCCGCGTACAGCACGCCGGCCTCGGTGATCGGCTCGTGCTCCACCGTGTAGCCCATCGCCGTGAGGCGGTTGTCGAGCAGGTAGGCGGTGGACAGGCCGTCGGTCCACGACGGGATGTAGCCGAGGGTGATGGTCTCGCCGCCGCCGCCCTCGCCGCCGCCGTTGCCGCCGTCGGAGCCGCAGGCCGCCAGGCCCATGCCCATCAGGCCCGCTCCGCCCAGGAGGGCGGCGCGGCGGCTGATCGGACGGCGGGCCGCGGAGCGGGCGCCGAGGGAGCGGGGAGCGAAGGGATTTCGTCGTGTCGTCATGATCAGTGTTCCTTTCGTGGGGTGATCATCGGGCAGTCGTGCGGGGTCTGCCGGATCAGACCGTGGTGGTGGCGCGCTGAGCGATCGCGCGCTGGGTCAGGGCGATCAGCGAGGTCCGGTAGTCGCCGGGGTTGCCGAGGGCCGCGGTGAGGCGGTCGAGGAAGACGGCCAGCACGACCACGCTGAGACCGGCCTCGACGCCGAGCGCCAGGTTCTGGGTCGAGATCGCCTGCACGACCTCCTTGCCCAGGCCGTCCGCACCCACCATGCCGGCGACCACGGCCATGGACAGCGCGAGCATGATGACCTGGTTGACGCCCGCCATGATGGTGGGGATCGCCAGCGGCAGCTGGATGCCGCGGAGGATCTGCCAGGGGGTCGCGCCGAAGGCCTCGCCGGCCTCGACGGTCTCGGAATCCACCTGACGGATCCCCAGCTCGGTCATCCGCACCCCCGGGGGCAGCGCGAAGATGATGGTCGCGAAGATGCCGGGGACCACTCCGATGGAGAAGAAGGTGACCGCCGGGATCAGGTAGACGAAGGCGGGCATGGTCTGCATGAAGTCCATGACCGGCTTGACGATCGCGCTCACCGTGCTGTTGAGGGAGGCGAGGACGCCCAGCGGCACCGCGATGAGCACGGCGAAGGCGGTGGCGACCAGCACCAGCGCCATGGTCTGCATCATCGTCTCCCACTGGTCCATCGAGAGCACGAGCGCGAAGCTGATCACGGTGCCCACGGCGAGCTTCCAGGAGCGCAGCGTCAGCGCGATGAGGGCGAACACCGGGATCGCCACGAGCGCGGGCACGAGCAGCAGCAGGTCGGTGAGGTTGTCGACCAGGAAGCCCATCACGGTGCGGAAGGCGTCGAACAGCCAGGAGAGGTTCGCCTTCAGCCAGTCGATGGCGCTGTCGGCCCATTCGCCGACCGGCACGCGGGGCATGAAGGAATCGTCCTGCGGGGTCATCGGTCACCTCCCAGGGCGTCGGTGGAGTGGAGAGCAGGGGAATCGGGATCGTCCTCGGGGCCGGGGCCGGGGCCGGGGCCGGGGCCGGGGCCGGCGCCGGGGTCCGGGCCGTCCGCGGGGGCGTCGGAGCCGTTCTCGCCGAGGCCGACACCGGCGGCGGTGAGGAGCGTGACCCGGGGGACGACGCCGGCGAAGCGGCCTTCGTCGTCCACCACCACCAGCGGGCTGAGATGCTGCGCCGAGAGCGTGAAGAGCTCCGCGACCGGGGTGTCGTGCGAGACGACGGGCATCTCGTGGACGGTCGACCAGGGCAGGTCGTCGCGGCCGTCGCTCACGGCCGCCGCGACGTCGTCCTCCCACAGCACGCCCGCCGGGGTGCGGTCGCGCTTCAGGACGATCAGCCAGGGGTTCTGCGTCTCGCGCAGCATCTTGTGCGCGGTGCGGGGGCCCTGCTCGCTGCCGAGGGTCTGGGCCGGGTGCTCCATGACGGTGCTCGCGGTGAGCACCCGGGAGCGGTCCACGTCCTGGATGAAGCGGGCCACGTAGTCGTTGGCCGGCTCGTTGAGGATCTCGTCCGAGGTGCCGATCTGCTCGATCCGGCCGTCGCGCATCATCGCGATCCGGTCGCCGAGGCGCATGGCCTCGTTCAGATCGTGGGTGATGAACAGGATCGTCTTGTCCAGGTGCTGCTGGAGGTCCGCGAGCTGATCCTGCATGTCGCGGCGGATCAGGGGGTCCAGGGCGCTGAACGCCTCGTCCATCAGCAGCACGTCGGTGTCCGCAGCGAGCGCCCGGGCCAGGCCCACACGCTGCTGCATGCCGCCCGAGAGGTCGCCGGGACGGTATCCGCCCCAGCCCTCGAGCCCCACCATCTTCAGCGCCTCGGTGGCGCGGGCCTCGCGGTCGCTGCGGTTCATGCCGCTGACCTGCAGGCCGTAGGCGGCGTTCTCGCCGACGGTGCGGTGGGGGAGCAGGGCGAAGTGCTGGAACACCATCGAGATGCGCCGGCGGCGCACGTCGCGGATCTTCGCGGCGCTCATGTCGGAGAGCACGTCGTCACCGATGCGCAGCGTGCCCGCGGTCGCGGGCAGCAGGCCGTTGACCATGCGGATGAGGGTGGACTTGCCGGAGCCCGACAGCCCCATCACCACGAAGATCTCTCCGGGGTCGACGCTGAAGCTCGCATCGATCACGGCGGCCGTGAGGCCGTCCTCGCGGAGCTCAGCCCGAGAGCGCCCGCGTTCGAGCGCCTCGACTCCTCGGGCGGGACGGCGGCCGAAGACCTTGTACAGGCCTTCCGCAGTGATCACTGGCGGCACGTGGGCTCCTTCGTCGGCGGACGGGTGGCGTGGTACGGGTCGCGCCGTGGGCCCTCCGTCCCCCCGAGGGGTCCCCGGCGCACCCTGGGGACACCTTGAAGCGTAGGCCCCGTCGGGTTCGGAATATGCCTCGGAACAGGGTGTTCAGTCTCTCCGGACCTGTCTTCGCGGTCTCCGGGGCCCCTCGGGGAGGCCTCTCGCGGTGCCTTCCGATCCCCGGCATGGCCTGGAGCGATGGGGGCGCATGGACCGGCGTCGCCTCAGGCCGTCCGACTGTCCGACAATCCAGAGATAACTATTCGGCAACGAGTGCGGTGGAGGGTGACCGAGGACGCGGATCACCCTCCACAGGGTGCCTGCGGGCTGTCGGCGGGTCGCCCGCGGGGTGCGTGCCGGTCGTGCGGAAGCCCCCTCGGCCCCGCCGCAGCCCCGCCGGTGCCCGGCCTCAGCCCTGCCTCAACGCCGCAGCGGCAGCGTCTCGGCGAGGACGTCGACCGTCTGCCGCCAGGCGGCCTCGGCCGCCGCGGCGTGATGCAGCGCGGGGTGGGGGTTGTCGAAGGCGTGGCCCGCGCCCTCGTGCAGGTGGAAGCGCACCTGCTCGCGGGTGCCCTCGGCGGTGACCGTGCGGCGGATCTCCTCGACCATCGGCTCGGGGATGAAGGAGTCGGCCGTGCCGAAGTGGTGCAGGCTCGGCACCTCGATCCCCGCCGCCCGGTCCAGCAGCGTGGGCAGGGCGGAGCCGTAGTAGCTCACCAGCACCGAGGGCGGCCGGTCCTCCGCGGCCGCGGAGGCCGTCGCGGCGACGGCGAGGCCGCCGCCGTAGCAGAAGCCCACCAGCCCCACCCGCTCGGAGTCGACGGCGCCGTGGGCCCGCAGCGCGCCCAGCGCGGCGATCGCGTCGGCCTCGGCCCGCTCCCAGGGCAGCCGCTCCGTCAGCGCCATCCCCTCCGCGAGCCAGGCCTCGACGTCCTCCTGATCCTCGACCGCGGCGACCGGCGGGTCCAGCCGGGCGAACAGCTGCGGGGCGAGCACGGCGCAGCCGAGCGCGGCGAGATCCGCGCAGCGCTGCCGGATGTACGGGGACAGCCCGAAGATCTCCTGCAGCACCACGAGCCCGGGCACCGGCTCCTCGAGGTTCTCGGGCAGCCACAGCAGGCCCGGCAGGTCGCCGTCGTCGGTCGGGATCGGAAGCGTCGTCGCACTCACGCCGCGACCATACCGCGAACCGAACCGAACCGATCCGAAGCGACCCGTTCCGATCCGGCCGGTCAGGAGAACAGCGCGAGCGCGTACACCCCGAACAGCAGCAGGTGCACCGCGCCGTGGATCGCCGTGACGCGCGGGGCGGCGGCGGAGATCGCCGCGACCGCGAGGGTCACCGCGAGCAGCAGCAGGTTGGCGGGCGACTCGGCGAGCACCACCGGGTTCCCGGTGACGAGGCCGATCATCAGCACCGTGGGGATGGTCAGGGCGAGGGTCGAGACCAGCGCGCCGTGGCAGAGGTTCACCACCCGCTGCGTCTCCCCGGCCAGGGCGGCGCGCACGGAGGTGAGGGACTCCGGGGTGAACACGATCAGCGCGATGAGCACGCCGCCGAGCGCGGCCGGGGCGCCGAGCCGGGCGAGGCCCTCGTCGAGCAGCCCCGCCATGTGGTGGGAGAGCAGCACGATCGGCAGCACGGTCACGATGAGCAGCGCGGTGCGGGCGAACAGCTCCGTGCGGTGCGCGGCGAGGGTCTCGCCCAGCGGGGTCGGGGCGTCGGAGTCCGCGTCGGCGTCGGTGTCTGCGGCAGTGCCGGAGGCGGGGGAGGGGGCGCCGGTGCCGGGGGCGGCCTCCTGGAAGTCCCCGGCCTGCGCACCCATCTGCCGGGCGAGGAAGACGGCGTAGACCAGCACCGTCGCCCCGCCGACCACGGCGGCCTGGACGGGGGAGTAGCTGCCGCCGGCATCCAGCAGGGCGGGCAGGGCGAAGGCGAGCGCGGACAGCGCCACCAGCATCACCATGTAGGCGGAGGCGCCCACGCGCTGCACGGCGAGATCCCCGTGCCGCAGCCCGCCCACCAGCAGGCACAGGCCGAGCACCAGGTTCATGATGATCATCGAGACCGCCATCACCGAGTCGCGCGCGATGGTCGCGTGCTCGCCCGGGCCCAGCATCACCGCCGCGATGAGCACCACCTCGATCACCACGATCGACAGGGTGAGCACGAGCGTGCCGTAGGGATCGCCGAGCCGGTGGGCGAGCGCCTCGGCTTGCCGGACCACGCCGCCGGCGGCCACCACGATGATCGCGACGATGCCGGCGAGCACCAGCGCGAGCGCGAGGGAGGGGAGGCCGGGGCCCGGGGCGGCGAGGGTGAGCACGCCGACGCCCGCCCAGCCGAGCAGCAGGCGGGTGAGGGCGTCGCGGGTGAGCACGGCGCGGAGCGGGCCGACGGGCGGAGGATCGGCGGGCGGGCCGCCCGCCGGAGCGCCGCCCGCGGGAGCAGGATCGGTGTGATCTGCGCGATCGGTGCGGTCTGCGCGATCGATGCGGGGGTCGGTGCGGTCGGTGCGGGTGCCGTCGACGGGGGCGTGGGAGCGAGAGGGCATCGGGGAGTCCTCCTGCGAGGCCGTCCTCCTGCGAGCGCGTCGACCGGGTCGTCCCGGCCGCGGCGCCGACGCGTGCCGCGCGGCGCACCTCCCAGCCTAGAGGCGGCGCGCCGCGGCAGGAAACCCGTGGTGAGCGACCTGACCGCGGGCGGGCCGGCTCAGGTGTCGGGTCGGTTCAGGCGTCGGGCCGGCTCATTCGCCGGGCCGGCCCGGGGGCGGGTCGGCTCAGGCGTCGGGCCGGACGTCGATGCCCACGAGCAGCCCCTGATCGTTGTCCACGTAGGTGCCCGGCGCGACGAGCAGCTCCCACGACTCGCCGTCCGCGGTGGACGCCTCGCAGCCCACCGTCGCGAAGTCGTCGAAGTCCATGCCGTCCTCGCAGGTGACCTCGCTCCACTCGGCCATCTCGTCCACCGGCACGTAGGCGTTCTCCGAGGTGAGGGTCTGCAGCGTGCTCTCGGCGAGCTCCTCGGCGCTGAGGGGCTCGACGCCGAACATCGACCCGAAGCCCACCCCGGTGACGGTGACGTCCTCGTCCAGCAGCTCCTCCGCCGTCTCCGGGAGCGCCTCCCCGGTGGAGAACAGCACCGCGACGCGCGCGCCGTCCTGGAAGCCGCCCTCGCCCGGGACGAACACCACGTTCGCGACCCACGGCTCGGTGGGCGCGGTGTCGTCGAAGCTCGCCGGGCCCTTGCAGTCCACGGGGTCCGCGCCCGGCTCGAGCAGCAGCTCGTCGCTGCACTCCGCGGTGTCGCCGAACGGTTCCGCGAGCAGCGCCGCCAGCTCCTCGGCCGGCAGGGCGAGAGCGCCGTCGCCGCTGGTGTCGTCCACGCCGAGCTCGGTCCTCAGCATGATGCGCGTGCGATCTCCCATCGCCGCGCCGTCCTCGCCCGCACCCTCGTCGTCCCCCGACGTCTCGTCCCCCGTGCTGTCCGCGTCGTCCCCGTCGTCCGTCCCGTCCTCGGAGTCGGCGGCGCCGTCCTCGGAGTCGCTGTCGGTGCTCTCGTCGGCGGGATCCTCCTGCTCGGGGGCGCTCGCGGTGTCCTCCGCGGCGCTGTCGGAGGTCGCGGCGGGGGCGTCCTCGGGGCTCTCGGCGCTCGTCCCGCAGCCGGTCAGGGCCAGCAGCGCGGCGCCGGCGCCGAGCGCTGTCGCGGCACGCACACGTCGCCCGAAGCTCGTGATCGTCATGGCGGATCCTCTCCTCCGTCGTCCGCGCGACCTCGCGCCGCGGCGGGCGGGACCGATGCGGCCCGGGACACACCGTGCCAAAAGGTCAAGAGAAGGTCAAGGAATTGCCATGAAATGGCGGCGACCGGGGTGCTGGCAGGGTGCTCGCCGGGCGGAGCGCCCTGCGGGGCGGACGATCGCCCTGCGCCGGGGGCGGTCAGTCCTCCGGGCGGCGGGGCCCGGGGTCGCCGTGATCGCGGCGGTAGCGGTCGTCCTCCGCATCCTCCTCATTGCCGGAGCGGCGAGGGTTGCGGAACCCCAGGGCGATGCCGAGCCCTGCGCCGACCGCGAAGCCGAGGCCGGCCCCGATGAAGAGGTTGTCGAGCACCGACAGGCCGATCCCGATGCCCACGGTGAAGCCGATCATCATCCCGAAGGGGAGCCAGGTGGCGTCGAAGCGGCGGCTGGGTGGAGTCATGGGTCCTTCGTCCGGTCCGATCCGCGGGCGGTGCGCCCCGGAGCTGAGTCCTCCACCCTAACCCCGGGCACCGGGCGGGGACCGATAGCATCACGGCGTGACAGCCACCCCGCCGCCGACCTCGAGCCCCACCACCCTGCAGGCGCTGCGCAGCCCGCGGCTCCTGACCACGGAGGTGCTCGCCGGCGCGGTGACGACGCTCGCGCTCATCCCCGAGGTCATCTCCTTCTCGGTGATCGCCGGCGTGGACCCGAAGGTCAGCCTCATCGCCTCCGTCGTGCTCGCGATCTCGATGACGTTCCTCGGCGGGCGCCCCGCCATGATCACCGCCGCCGCCGGCGCCGTCGCCCTCGTGGTCGCCCCGCTCGTGCACACCCACGGCGTGCAGTACCTGCTGCCCACCGTGATCCTCGCGGGCCTGATCCAGATCGCCTTCGGCGTGCTCGGCCTCGCCCGGATCATGCGCTTCATCCCCCGCTCGGTGATGATCGGGTTCGTCAACGCGCTGGGCATCCTCATCTTCACCGCGCAGCTGCAGCACGTGCTCGACGTGCCCGGCGCGGTCTACCCGCTGTTCGCGCTCACCCTCGTGGTGGTGCTCGTGCTGCCGCGCTTCACGAAGGCCGTGCCCGCCCCGCTGGTCGCGATCATCCTGGTCACCGCCATCGCGATGCTCGCCCACCTCACCGTCCCCACCGTCGGCGACCAGGGCGAGGTCTCGGGAGGGCTGCCCGGCATCACCCCGCTCGAGGTGCCGCTGACTCTCGAGACCCTGCAGCTGATCGCCCCCACCGCGCTCAGCGTCGCCTTCGTGGGCCTCATGGAGACGCTGCTGACCGCCAAGCTGGTGGACGACATCACCGACACCCGCTCCGCCAAGGGCCGCGAATCCTGGGCGCTGGGCGTCGCGAACATCCTCGCCGGGTTCTGGGGCGGCATCGCCGGCTGCGCCATGATCGGCCAGACCGTCATGAACGTGAAGCTCGGCCGGGCCCGCACCCGCCTCTCCACCTTCATCGCCGGTGTGCTGCTGCTGGTGCTGGTCACCGCGCTCTCGGACCTCATGGAGCAGATCCCGATGGCCGCGCTCGCGGCGGTGATGATGGTCGTCGCCGTCTCCACCGTCGACGTCCACAGCGTGCGCCCCGCGACGCTGAAGCGCATGCCGCTGTCGGAGACCCTGGTGATGGTCACGACCGTGGTGGTCGTGGTGCTGACGAACAACCTCGCGATCGGGGTGGCCGCCGGTGTGCTGCTGGCGATGGTGCTCTTCGCCCGCCGCGTCGCCCACGTGATCACCGTGCGACGCTCCGAGGACGGCGCCCTCTACACCGTGCGCGGGCCGCTGTTCTTCGGCAGCAGCAACGACCTCGTCGAGCAGTTCTCCTACGCCGAGGACCCACCCCAGGTCACCGTCGACTTCTCCGCCGCACAGATCTGGGACGCCTCGACCGTCGCCGTGCTCGACTCCCTGCAGACCAAATACGCCGAGCACGGCACCGAGGTGAGCTTCACCGGGCTCGACGAGCGCTCCGCCGGCTTCCACGGCCGGCTCACCGGCACGCTGAACTAGCGCCCCGCCGCCCGGGACGCGCCGCCCGGGACGCGCCGCCCGAGGGGGACGCGCCTGCTCCGGGATGCACCGGCTCGGGTGAGAACGAACTTCTTGTCGCCTGCGTGGGGTGAGGGCGCTCTGTGCGTTGAGGTCACGTGGAGAGCACGAAGTTCGTCCTCATCGGCGTGCGGCGGGAGCGGCGCGGCGCCCCGGTCACCAGGGCAGGACCTCGGGCACCGGGGCCGCGCCGAGCACGTGCTGATCGCAGAAGGCGAGGACCGCCTGGTTCCAGGCCAGGGCGTTGGAGGGCGTGAGCACCCAATGGTTCTCGCTGGTCAGCTGCAGGAAGCGGTGCGGCATGTCCTCCGGCTCGCCGTCCCAGGCCGAGACCAGATCCCACCACAGCCGCAGGGCCTCGCTCACCGGCACCCGGTAGTCGCGGTTGCCGTGGGTGACGAGCATCGGGGTGGTGATCGCCTCGACCTCGTGGTGCGGGGAGAAGGCGCGGTACCAGTCCGGCGCCACGTCCTCGTGCTGGTGCACCCGCATCTTCGACGCGGCCGCATCGGTGGTGCGGTGCTGCTGCGGCAGCGCCCACAGCCCGGCGTGGGTGACGATCGCGTCGAAGCGGTCGCTGCGCCCGGCGATCCAGTTCGTCATGAACCCGCCGAAGGAGGCGCCCAGCAGCGCGGTGCGCGTGCCGTCGAGCTCGGGCCGCTCCAGGATCTGGTCGAAGAGCGTCTCGCACTCGTGGAAGACCACGTCCGGCCGGCGCGGCCAGCCACGGTTCAGGCCCGTGTCCCCGTAGCCGGTGGACATCGCCGGATCGGGCATGAGCACCGCATAGCCGCGCTCGACCGCGAGCCACGGGCACCAGCGCCAGCTCCAGGCGTTGTACGAGCTGTGCGGGCCGCCATGGATCCACAGCATCACCGGTGCCGGCTCGGCGGGCGTGGCGGAGGCGGGGGCGCAGAGCCAGCCGCCGACGGTGATCCCGTCGAGGTCGGCCTCGACCCACTCGAGCGTTCCCGGCAGCGCGCCCACCGCGCCCGGCGCGGCCAGCTCGGTGACGGCGGCGGTGCCTTCCGGGTCCGCGGCGTCGATCCGCACCGGGCGGGGCGGGGTCGCGACATCGCTGCGCAGCGCGAACAGGGCGCCGTCCTCGCCGGCGGTGAGGGAGGAGAAGACGCCGCCGTCCGCGACGGTGCGGGTCTCGCCGGTGGTGGCGTCCACGGCGAGCACCGCCCCGGAGGAGTGCAGGTCGCCGGCGACCAGCAGCGTGGTGGCGTCCGCCCACTCGAGATCGGTGAGGGTGAGGTCGCCGAGCTCGGCCACCACCGGCGCGGCGCTCTCGGCGCTCTCCGTGCTGTCCGCGCTGTCCGCAGCGTCGGCGTCGACGGCGTCGTCGGCCGTGCCGGCCGTGCCGGTCCGACGGAGCACCTCGTCGAGTCGCCGGATCTCGAGGCGGGTGTAGCTGGTGTCGTGCGGGGTGGACAGGGTCGAGCGCAGCACCGCGAGGCGGGTGCCGTCGGGGGAGAAGGAGGGGCTGCCGTACTGCACCTCGTCGTCGGCGCTCAGCAGCGTGCTGCGCGCGCCGGTCGCGGTGTCGACCAGGACCACGTCGCTGCGGGTCTCGCCGCCGCGCACCCGCCGGGCCCAGGAGGTCGCGACCGTGGAGCCGTCGGGGGAGAGATCGGCCGAGGCGGCGTACAGCGGCACGGTGCCGGCGGCGGGGGTGAGGTCGGTGAGCTCACCGGCCGGGGAGATCAGCACCAGGTGGCGCTCGGCGTCGCCGAGCTCGCGGTCCCACAGCCGGATCGGCATCCCGGTGTGCCAGATGGTGGTCTGCTTCGCGTCCTTGCGGGCGGTGCGGCGCTCGGCGTCGTCCTCGAGGGTGCTGCCGGGCAGCACCTCCGTGGTGGCGAGCATCGTGCCGTCCTCGACGACGGCGAGCAGGGAGAGCCCGCCCGGTGCGGCCGCCAGCAGGCGTGCCTCACCCGTCGTGGGCAGGCGCCACAGCGCGGGCTTGTCCTCGTAGGTCCCGCCCTGCGGGTCCGGGCGGGAGGAGGTGAACAGCACCGACCCGTCGGGGGCGAGGCGCGGCGCGCTCTCGCCCTTTTCCGAGACGGTGAGCCGGCGGGCCGGGGCCTCACCGCTCGGATCCAGCTCCCAGAGGGCGGAGACGAGCTTCGCCCCCGGGCCGTCGGCCTCCGAGATCGCGGCGATCACACGGCCGCCCGCTCCCGTGGCGACGGAGGCGAGGCGCGGCAGGCGGAGGAAGCCGTCGATGTCGGAGAAGTCGGTGAAGCTCTCGGAGGGCTGCGGGGCGGTGGTTGCGGGGGAGGAGGTCATCTGCGTCACGCTACCGCCGGTCAGGGAGTGATGACGAGCTTCCCGCCGTGATGGCCGTGCTCGAGCTCCGCCATCGCCTCCGCCGCGCGGTCCAACGGGAAGGTGAGCAGCACGTGCGGGTCCACGCGCCCCGCCGCGGCCAGCTCCGTGACATGCGCGAGCGCCCCTCCCGAGTTCGCACGGCCGGCGCCGCCCAGCTCCTCGGCGGTGCTCGCGTCCGCCGCGGAGACCACACCGGACGGGTCAGCGACCAGGGGTGCGAGGTCCCGCAGCGGCTCCCCGCCAACGAGGTCGATCAGCGCAGCGGCACCTTCCGGCACGAGGGCGCGCACCGCGGGGCCCGCGGCCTTCCCGGAGGGCACGAAGGCCGCCCCGGTCTCCTCGATCAGCGCCCGCTTCGCCTCCGAGGCGATGCCGAGCGCGCGCAGGCCGCGCACCTCGGCGAGCTGCAGCACCATCCGCCCCACTCCGCCGCCGGCCCCGAGCACCAGCACGGCGGCGCCCTTGGCGAGCGGCAGCTGATGGAGGAGGTCGTAGGCGGTGGTCCCGGCGACCGGGAGCGTCGCCGCCTCGGCGAAGGGGAGCGTCTCGGGCTTGGGCACGGTGTCGGCGGCGCGCAGCACGGTGTGCGCGGCGAAGGCGCCGAGGCCGCGGGCGGGCGAACCCAGCACCGCGTCTCCCGGGGCGAAGCCCTCCACGCCCTCGCCGACCGCGGTGACCACGCCCGAGGCCTCGAGCCCCATCGCGAGCGGCAGCGGCCCGGAGGTGCCGAACAGCCCCTCGCGGCGCTTGGCGTCGGCCGGATTGACCCCGGCGGCGCGCACCTCGATCCCGATCTCCCCGGGCCGCGGGGCGGGGATCTCGCGGTGGCTCAGCTTCTGGTGCTCGGGACCGCCGTACGCGGTGGTGACGAACACGGGGGAGGGGCCCGGGCTCGCCGGGAACGCTGCGGTGCTCACTGCTTCTCCGCCCGTGAGCGCCGGCGCCTGCTCGGCAGGAACAGCGACGCGAGCACGTCGACCACGAAGTCCACCAGGATTCCCATGAGACGAGGGTCTCACAGCGTCCCCGGTGCGGCGGTCGGAACATGGGCGGCGGCCGATGGGCGGGGTCCGGTCGAGGACCCGGCGCGATGCGAGACCCGACGGCGAGTCAGCAGCCGCATCGCATTGACGATCACCAGAAGCACCGAGGCCTCGTGGATCAGCATGCCCACCGCCATGGTGACGCCGCCCGCGAACACTCCGGCCAGCAGGGCCAGGACCGTGAGCACGGCCAGGGCGATGTTCTGGTGCATCACCCGCACCGTGCGGCGCGCGAGCCCCAGCGCCTGCGGGAGCTTCAGCAGATCGTCCTGCATGAGGGCGATGTCCGCCGTCTCGATGGCGACTCCCGTGCCGGCCGCCCCCATCGCCACGCCGATGTCGGCGGTGGCGAGGGCCGGGGCGTCGTTCACCCCGTCGCCCACCATCGCCACCACATGCCCTGCCCGCTGCAGGGCGGCGATCGCGGCGAGCTTGTCCTCCGGCAGCAGCTCCGCATGGATCTCGTCCACGCCCACCTCCGCGCCGACCCCCTCGGCGACCCGGCGGGCGTCACCGGTGAGCATGACGACCCTCCTGATCCCGTGGCGGTGGAGGCGCGAGACCATCTCCGCCGCGTCGGCGCGCAGGCGGTCGGCGACCGCGACCATGCCGATCACCGCGCCGTCGAGGGCGATGACCATCGGGGTGCGGCCGAGCCCGGCGACCCGATCCATCTCGGCGGCGGCACCCCGGTCCTCGACGACTCCCTCCTCGACCAGCAGCGGCAGGTTGCCGACGGCGACCCGATGACCATCCAGGAGCGCGACGATGCCCTTGCCGGGCACCGGGGCGGTGTGCTCGGGCAGGTCGCGGACCGTCAGGCCCTCCTCCTCGGCGGCCTCCAGCAGCGGACGCGCCAGAGGATGCTCGGAGCCGGCCTCGGCGCGCGCCGCCCAGTGCAGCACCTCCGCGCGGTCCATGGCCGGGTCCAGCACGGTGACGTCGGTGAGGCGCGGCCGGCCCTCGGTGAGCGTGCCGGTCTTGTCGAGCGCGATGGCGGTGATCTTCGCGCTGGTCTCCAGGTACTCGCCACCCTTGATGAGGATGCCGTCCCGTGCGCCTCGCCCGATGCCCGCCACGACCGCGACCGGGATCGAGATGACCAGCGCGCCCGGGCAGCCGATCACGAGCAGCGTCAGGCCCAGCACCGCGTCCCCGGTCACGAGCCCCGCCGCGAGAGCGAGCAGGATGATCCCGGGCGTGTACCAGGAGGAGAAGCGCTCCATGAAGGCCTGGGTGCGGGCCTTGGCGTCCTGCGCCTCCTCGACGCGGTGGATGATGCGCGCCAGCGTGGTGTCTGCGCCGACACCGGTCGCGACCACCTGGAGGAATCCGCCGGTGGCGATGGTGCCGGCGAACACCCGATCTCCCGCGGACTTCTCCACCGGGATCGACTCCCCGGTGATGGAGGCCTCGTCCAGCGCGCCGGTCCCCGCGCTGACCACGCCATCCACCGGCACTTTGGCACCGTTCTTGACCAGCACGGTCTCCGCAGCCGCGACCTCCGCGGCCGGGATCTCGCGCTGACGGCCCTCGCGCAGCACCACGGCCACCTCCGGCGCGACGGCCACCAGCTCGGCGAGCGCCGAGCGGGTGCGGTTCATGGTGCCCGCTTCCAGGGCGTGACCGATCGCGAACAGGACGGTCACCGCCGCGGCCTCCCAGTACTCGCCGATGACCAGTGCGCCGATCGCGGCGATGGAGACCAGCAGGTCGATGGGGAGCGTGCGCACCATGAGGGCGCGCACGGCTTGGCGGAGGATCCGGGCGCCGGCGACCACAGCGGCGAGGACCATGAGCAGATCGGAGGCGAGCAGGGGCGCGGGGCGGTCGAGGGCGAGGCCGAGCCCGCCGTGCCCGGCGCCGAAGGGGTTCACCCCGGCGGTGAGGGAGAGCGCGGCGGCGAGGAGGATCAGGGCTCCCGCGAGCACAGGGGCGCCCCATGGGCCTCGCAGGCCGCGCAGCAGGGTGGTCATGGACGGGTCCTTTCGCATGGGGCCCCGGCCCGGAGGGGACGGGCCGGGGCGACGGTGGGGTCGAGCAGCGGGGACGGGCGGCGTGCCGGCATCAGAAGGCGGAGAGCACCGCCGGGTAGCCGGCCTTGCCGATCGCGGCGATGATCTCGTCGGCGGTGGTGAGCGCGGGATCGTGCTCCACCTCGACGCGGCCGGAGGCGAACTTCACCGCGACGTGCTGGACGCCGGGCAGGCGGCCCACGCGCTTCTCGATCTTCGCCACGCACGAGGGGCAGCTGAAGCCCTCCGCGCGGAAGAGGGAGCGGGTCGAAGAACCGGTGGTGGAGGTCATGGCGAGCCTTTCTCTGGAGGATCCGACGAGGTGGTCCCCTCGTCCTGATCCGACAGTAGGAACGCCGCGCGCACCTGCACATGACGGGGATCAATCAGCCGCAGATCATCCCGGGAGCGGCCTCCGGGAGAGGGCTATGGTCGGGCCATGACGCTCCAGGATCCGCGCGCCGGGGCCGCCCCGCAGGGCCGCCGCACGATCCCGCTGGCGGAGGTCACGCTCCCGCACCACTGCCCCCGCCCCGTGCGGATGACGGTCCTGGATCGCTCGCCGTACTTCCACGACCTCGGCGCCGAGGCGCTGGACCGCATCGATCGCAGGATGCGCACCTCCACCTGGGCGGCCGAGGAGGTGATCTACCGCGCCGGCGAGCCCGCCGGGACCCTCTACGTGGTCGCCGACGGCCGGGTGCGCATCTCCCAGCTCACCGCCGCCGGGACCCAGACCGTCACGGACATCCTGGGGCCCGGGGACATGTTCGGCGCGATGAGCAGCCTCGGCGAGCCGCACCATCTGCAGACCGCCACGGCGCTGGTCGGCTCCTGCACCCTGCGCATCGGGCAGGAGGCGTTCCGGGAGGTGATGGTCGAGAACCCCACCGTCGGCCTGCGGGTGGTGGACGATCTCGCCGCCCGTCTCTCCCGCGCGGAGACCGACATCGGCGGGCAGGGCACCGACACGGTCGAGCAGCGTGTGGCCCGGGCCCTGCTGCGCCTGGCCGACAAGCTCGGGAAGGACCGCGGCGCCCAGGGGCTGCTGCTCGAGGTGCCTCTGTCCCGCGCCGATCTCGCGGGCCTCGCCCGCTCCACCCCGGAATCCGTCTCGCGCGTCATGAGCCGCTGGAAGAAGGCCGGGATCATCGACTCGGGACGGCGCTGGACCGCCGTGCTGGACCGTGCGCTGCTGGAGGAGGCGGCCGACGGGGAGGGCTGAGCGGCTGGTCCGCAGCGCGGGGCCGCGTGACGCCGGGGACTCGGAGCCGTCGACGATGACGGACTCCTGACGTGACGTGCCCCCGAGACGATTCGAACGTCCGACACCCGCTTGAGGAGTCCTGGGAGGCGGGTCCTGCGCGACGTTGTGCCTGGTGCACGGGGTGCCGTGGATGCGGAGTTCGGCAGGTGTTCCGAGGTCCGGGGGTCATCTGGGGGTCACGCTGAACCGTGCCCCGTGACGCCTCGAGGGCAAGGACGCGGAGCGTTCGCGGCAGCCTTAGCGTAGTCGTCTCGTCGGCCCGAGGGCGGTTCCTGGAAGACCAGCGGCCGCCCTCGATTCAGTAGGGAAAGTTCTCACCGACAAAGCGCACTGGCGCTGTGTGGACCCAATGCGACGGTAGCTGCCGCGTGGCAAGGGTGTGGATGTGTTGGGCCTGAGGTTCGCCGTGCCAGACTGAGGTCCTTGCGAATACTTCGAATCTTCGCGCTGAACAGCGTAAGGCCTCACCGATTAAAATAACGGTGAGGCCTTACGTTCCTGGGCAACATGAAGTGAGCTAGCTCGCTTCACGGGCGTGAAGTGCTACTACTTGATGTACTTGTAGTCGCCGTAAGCGGTCATGACGCCCTTGTTGGTAACCCGGACGAGTAGATGCTGCGTCCAGCCGACGCCCTTAATGGGGGTGCCGTGCACTGCCATCTCGGCCTGTGCATGCTGCGAAGAAGACGACGTCTTGCGCACGATCTTGGGGCTGCCGCACTTAGTCAAGTAGTTGCACCCACCGCCGTAAACGCGCGTGATCGTGAACTTCCCGCCAGAGCGTTTGCCGTCGAACTTGAACTTGGCGGTACCAATCAAATAGGCAGCTTCAACATTGCACCCGGTGTAGGTGGTCGTCGAGCCAGAAGTCTTCTTCGAGGAGCATCCAACTCCCTTGACGGCGATCGCCTGGGTCGCGATCGTGCCGGGCTTGAGGTCGTCCGCCTGGTTCCCTGAGGTCGAGGTGACTGTTGTGGCAGACCCGTCTGCGTATCGGTAGACGGTAACGTAGCCGCCCTTGACTTCCTCAGTGGACTCCTCAGCCGGCGTGCTGTCGGGCTGCATTGATTCCGGGACTTCCCCGGAGCGAATCTTCGCTATAAGGCCTGCTATGTCTTTTTCGGCCACACCGGCATCGCCAAAGAGCTCGGTGAGCTCAGTGTCAGAGTGCGTTTCGAGCCCATTCTGCTCTGGTGTTTCAGCTGTCGCGGTCGCTGGGAAGCCGATCCCGATAATGAGCGCAATGAGCTAGGCGGTCAGCGCGCCTGCGCGACGAGTTGGTTTCACTTGTTTGCCCCGCCCGTCTTGCCGCGTCCCCTTCGGAACCCCTTGAAAAGCGCGAATCCAATGGCGCCGATCAGTGCGAGCCATCCTGCGCCGAACAGGACTTCACTGAGTTGTGGCACTACAAAGTGCATCTATCCCCCTTTGGTGTGGGTCATCACTCGATGGCAGCGTTGCGTGAGGCGCTCCGCTGGGCTCGGCTCCTCGCGGGCACGTTATCACGGCTGGCGACGGGCGGTGGGGGCAGGCGTGCCCGTGCCTGCGTGAGTGCATTCGGAAGCGCATTGCTTGAGGGTGCCTGCGGTGAAGATGGTTTAAGCGCAGGGGGTCATGCGGGCTCTGTGGATCGCGTTCTGTTGATTGTTGGAGCCATGGCTTTGTCTTGCCCGTTCAATCGCGCAGGGGCGCAAATTCGGCCTTGTTGATGGTGTTAGGGGGTGCGCCTATTTGATAAGGCGGCTGACGTATCCGGCGTCGACCATTTGGTTGCACGCCTCATTGTTTCCGAGTCGACTGGTTGAGCAGTTGCGTGCCCGCAATCGGCGTAAACCCAGATTCGTTGTGTGTCTCCAGCGAGCATGTTCAATACGCGACCAATATCGCCGATATCAGAAAGGTAGTCAGTGAGTGATTGGGGTCGCGATGAGGGTGTAGCTATCAGTTCGGGCCATTGCTTGTTTGCGGCGGCCAATGCGCGTCGCTGTTGATGTGGCCAGCTAACGAGGATGGCCGATATGATAGGGGTGCTTTGCGCCTGCAGCAGCCTCTTTGCAAGAATGATGTTCTCTGTAGTGTTGGTGGCCCCGGGTTCGATCAGGATGGCGGCGGGGGGTGCTCCGAGTTCTATCGCCCGTTCTGTAAGGTGATCTGCTTCTTCCCAAGGGAATGGCTTGCCCGTCGTTGGTGCGTTGTCCCCGTGAATAGAATTCGGGGAACCATCCTTTGTGCGTAAAGCTCGGCTGCGTGTTCTGCTACGCGAATGTCGTGTCCGCCTAGGCCGATGGCTATGTCGGCGGGCTCGTCGGCGTTGTTGAGCTGGTGGTACCGCCACGCTGCGCAGATCAAGGATCCCGGGTATCGACTGTACGTGCGGGTCATGGTCTATTCAGGTCTGCGGCCGGGGGAGATGCGGGCGCTGCGGGTCCGGGACGTGTCCGGCGGGCGGCTGCGGGTGCTGCGGTCCTTCCCGGAGGGGCACAAAGAGAAGGACGTGAAGAACCATCAGGCTCGATACGTCCCGCTGGCGGCTGCTGTGCGGGAAGGCCTCGGACAGCACGTCGCGGACCTTGGCCCTCGTGATCGCGTGTTCTCTGCGCCGGGCGGGGGTCTGATCGCGTCCCGGAACATGCGTCGGGATATGTGCTGGTCCGTGATCGCTCCGGAGTTGCGGCTGTACGACCTCAGGCACGTCGCGGTGTCCGAGTGGGTGCGTGCCGGGGTGCCGCTGGCGACAGTCCGGACCTGGGCGGGGCACTCTTCGCTCGCGGTGGCTTCGCGCCATACCCACGTGGCCGGGAGTGAAGAAAAAGCGGCGCCGGCCTTGGTGAACGGAAGGGCGGGTGTCGCCAGGGGGTCACAGGAGGCCGACTACGCTGGTCAGCCGCTGTGGTGACGCATGAACATGCTGGTCAGAGAAGTGCCCCCGAGACGATTCGAACGTCCGACACCCGCTTTAGGAGAGCGGTGCTCTATCCCCTGAGCTACGGGGGCGCACTGGCCCGATCCCGGATGTTCCCGCGACCTAGGGCCTCGAACATGGTAGCGCTCCGTGGGAGGATCTGAGCATGTCGAGCCAGCTGCCCGAGACCCCTGCCACCGTCGCTGCGATCATCCTCGCCGGTGGTGCGTCCTCGCGGCTGGGAGGCACCGACAAGACCCGTCTGCCGATCGCCGGGGCGACCGCCCTGCAACGGGTGCTGCGCGCCGCCCCCGTCGGCCGTCGCATCGTCGTCGGCCCCAGCGGCGAGGACGGCGACGTGCTCGCCGCACGCCACGGCGCCCGCTTCGTGCTCGAGGACCCGCCGCGCTCCGGCCCGCTCGCCGCGGTGGCCCGCGGCGTCGCCGAGTTCTCCGAGGGGCCCGATGAGGCGACCGTGCTGGTGCTCGGCGGGGACATGCCGATGCTGCGCCCGGAGACGCTCGCCGCGCTGGCCGCCCGCAGCGCCGAGACAGCGCGGGTCGCGGCGCTCGAGGGCGCGGAGGGGCAGCTGCAGTTCCTCGGCGCCGCCTGGCCGGTGGGCAGGCTGCGTGCCGCGCTCGAGGCGATCGAGCGCCCCGAGGGCGGCTGGGCCGATCTGAGCCTGCGCCGCCTGTACGCGCAGCTGCGCGAGGAGGAGCTGCTCACCGTGCCCGCCACCGGTGCGGAGGGTGCGGACATCGACACGCCCGACGCGCTCGCCCAGGTGCGCCGCGCCGCCGGGCCCCGCATCGCCCTGGCGCAGATCGAGGTCTCCGAGGACGTGCGCGAGACCTTCGACATCGTGCGCGGCGCCGTGGCGGAGGCCGCCGCGGAGGGCGCCCACCTGGTGCTGCTGCCGGAGGCGACCCTCACCCCCTTCGGCACCGACCTGCGCGCCGCCGCCGAACAGCACCACGAGAGCTTCGCGCAGCTGGTGCAGGAGCTCGCGGAGACGCACGAGGTGGTGGTCGCGGCGGGCTCCTTCACCCCGGCGGACGACGGCCGGGTCCACAACACCGTCATCGTGCGCGGGCCCGGCTGGGACCCGCACCTGGACTACCGCAAGATCCACCTCTTCGACGCCTTCGGGACCGACGAGTCCCGCACCGTCGCGCCGGGCGAGGAGCTGATCACCTTCGAGCTGGAGGGCACCCGTTTCGGGATCGCCACCTGCTACGACGTGCGCTTCCCGGAGCAGTTCACCTCGCTCGCGCAGCGCGGCGCCCAGGCGATCCTGCTGCCGCTGGCCTGGAAGGAGGGGCCCGGCAAGCGCGAGCAGCTGCAGCTGCTGCTGCGCGCCCGCGCCCTCGACGCGACCGTCGTGGTGCTCGCCGCCGATCAGTCCCCGCCCGCGGACCACACCGGCAGCGCCCCGCGGGGCATCGGGCGCAGCGCCGTCATCGGCCCGCTGGGCCTGGTGCGGCAGGAGCTCGGCCGCGAGCCCGGGCTGCTGCTCGTGGATCTCGACCTCGAGGAGATCGAGGCCGCCCGCGCCGAGCTGCCCGTGCTGCGCCACCACGTCGAGCTGCCCCACCCGTGACAGCCGCCCGTGTCATGAGCCCCGGAGGCGGGCACCGCGTGTGAGCGGAGGCACGGGGCGTCCCGCGTCGCCCTGGCGTAGCCTGCTGGCGTGATGTCCCAGCTCAGTCGCCCCGCCGCCCGTCCCGCCTCGCTGCTCGCCCTGTGCAGCGCCCTGCTGCTCGCCGTGATGCTCGCGCTGCCGGCCCCCGCGCAGGCGCACGACACGCTGCTCAGCACCGACCCCGAGGACGGTGCCACCCTCGAGACCTCGCCCGAGGACATCACCTTCACCTTCTCCGCCGACATCCTCGAGGTGAGCCCGCTGGTGCGGATCACCGACGAGGACGGCACCGAGCTCGCCGAGATCGTCCCCACCATCGATGGCCCGACCGCGACCGCGACGCTGCCCGAGCCGCTCCCCGCCGGCACCCACTCGATCCAGTGGCGCGTGGTCTCCAGCGACGGCCACCCCATCGAGGGCACCCTCACCCTCACCGTCGAGCAGGACCCGAAGGGCGCCGCCGAGCCCAGCGACGGCGGCGGGGAGGGCACCGCCGAGGGCGAGGACGGCGCGGAGCAGCCCGCCGAGCAGGACGACCCCGCCGCGCAGGAGCCCGCCGAGGAGTCGCAGGATGCGCAGGAGTCCGACTCCGAGGAGGATGCCGGGCTCGGCATGGGCGTGCTGATCATCATCCTCGCCGCGGTGATCGTCGGCGCGGGCGCGGCCGTCTTCTTCATCGTGCGCCGGCGCGACTGACACCGCCTCCCCGCAGCATCACCGGCCCGTAACATCTCCGGCCAGGACGGCGAGAGCCCCCGACGCGATCGCGTCGGGGGCTCTCTGCACGGGGCGAGCGGGCTCAGCGACCCTTCTTCTGGTCGCCGCCCTTCTTCTGATCCCCGCCCTTCTTGTCCTCCTTGCCGAGGCCGAGCTGATCGCGGGCCGCGTCGACGCCGGAGTCGACATGGCCGTCGACGTTGTCCGGCGTGCGCTCCTTGATCTTCTCGGAGGCGGTGTCGAGCGCCTGCTCGGTCTGGTCGGAGTTCTTGGAGGCGAACCCCTTGGCCTTGTTCAGCGCGTCATCGAAACCCATGGTGGATCCCCTCTCGTTCGCGGAACCGCCCCGTGCGGGGCGATGCCGCCAACCTAGACCCCACCCTGTCCGTGACTCAAACGTGACCTGCGGGCCTGCGTCGCTCCTGACGGTTTCTGCGCGAATGCCCGGCCAGTCGTGACCGGGCGCGCGATACTGGCCGCGTGAACGTGCGTATTTCAGGATCTGACCAGAAGCCCGCGCCCCTCTCCGCGCCGCCCGCCCCGGCCAAGGACCGCAGCGCACGCTGGGACCACGTGCTCACCCTGCTGGCCTCCACGAAACGGCTGAGCGTCTCCGAGGTGGCGCGCGAGCTGGGGGTGAGCGAGTCCACCGTGCGGCGGGACTTCGTGGAGATGGAGCGCGCCCAGCTCGCCCGGCGCACCCACGGCGGGATCGTCGCCGTCGACGTCGCCTACTCGCTGGCCACCGTGCCGCGCCGGGCCGACGAGGCCTCCGCCCAGCGCGAGCGGGTCGCCGACCGCGCCGCGGCGATGGTCGAGCCCGGTCAGATCATCGGCTTCAACGGCGGCCGCACCACCACCTCCACCGCCCGCCGGGCCGTGGCCCGCCCCGACATCGACTCCCGAGACGGCGCTCCGGGCCTCACGGTCGTCTGCGCGGCGCTGAACATCGCCACCGAGGCCGTGCTGCGCCCCTCGGTGCGCACCGTCGTGCTGGGCGGCGTCGCCGAGCCGTACTCCTTCGAGCTCACCGGGCCGCTCGCGACCGCCACCATGCGTGACCTGTGGCTGGACACCATGTTCGTGGGCACCGTCGGCCTGGACCTCCACGCGGGCCTGACCTGCAACTCGGACGCCGAGGCGGGGGTCACCCGGATCATGATCGGCCACTCCCGCCGCGTGGTCGGCCTCGCCACGGCGGACAAGATCGGCCACCGCGCCCTCGCCGGCATCTGCCCGGTCTCGGTGCTCACCGACCTGGTGATCGCCGGGCCCGTCCCGGAGGCGCTGCGCGCCCATCTCGACGAGGCGTCGGTGCGGCTGCACGAGGTCTGAGCCGTTCGCGGCGCGCACGATGTGAGCAGGCCGCGGGGAGACGCACGGCACGCCTGCGCGGGCGTCGCCTCCTGCGCCGGTAGCGTGGGCGTCCATGTGGAGTTTCCTGCGCGGGAAGAAGCGGTCGGGCCGGTCGAGCGAGGCTGCCGTGCCCCGTGACGACGCCCTGTCGGCACTGGCCGACGAGCGCCGCGAGGCCCGGAACGCCGCCGCCCGGAGGGTGGAGGGCGAGCAGCGCCCCGAGGCGGCCGACGAGGAGCCTCCGGCTCGTCGCGCCCCGGAGCAGCCGCGCAACGGGTACGAGGTCGTGGTGGACCGCCACCTCGACGAGGTCGGCGCCGGCATCGCCCCCGAGCAGGACGAGGACGACCTGCCCGCCACCCCGCGCGAGCACCAGCCGCTGAGCCGGGAGGACCGCGTCGCCGACGCCCTGGACCGCTGGTCCCAGCAGATCACCGGCGGGGTCCAGGCCCCCTCCTTCCTCACCCAGATCCGTGCCGGCGGCGTGGTGCTGGACCTCACCCACTCCCACCCCTCCGGCCTCGCCCAGCTGCTCGCCGGCCGCGGCCCCACCCGCCTGTCCTCCCTGGTGCGGGAGGTCGGTGCGCTCGCCGACGCCCGCGCCCACGCCCGCTCCATCCGGGAGATCGCCGAACGCCACGCGGAGGAGGTGGGCCTGACCACCTGCCACCTCGGCATCGGCGAGGCGATCTGGTACCCGGAGGACGGCTCCGCCCCGATCCACGCCCCGGTGCTGGTGCGGCCCATCACGCTGCGCCTGCGCGGCAACGCCCGCGAGGACGTCGACCTCGAGGTCGACGCCACCGCCGATCTCAACCCGGTGCTGCTGCGCGCCCTGCGAGAGGCGGGGGTCGCCGTCGACGCCCGCGCCCTGCTGGCCACCACCGACAGCAGCCACGGCTTCGACCCCAACCCGGTGCTCGACGCATTCCGCTCCCTGGGACAGCCGCTGCCCGGCTTCCGCGTGGTCCACGCCCTGGTGGTCGGCAACCTCATGGACGCCGCCGGCTCCGTGGCCGAGGATCTCGTCGCCGACCGCACCGACTGGTCCGCCTCCCCGCTGGTCGCCGCGCTCGCCGGGGACGCCGCCGCCCTCACCGCGCTGCGCGAGGAGGACCGGGCGCAGGATCTCCCCGAGGTGCCCGAGGAGGAGCTGGTCGCGGCGGTGGACCCCGCCCACCGCGCCGTGCTCTCCCGCGTGCTGGCCGGCCAGGACCTCGCCGTGGCCACCCCGCCCGGCACCACGAGCCTCGATCTCGTGATCGACCTCGCCGAGGAGCTCAACGCCCGCGGACGCTCCGTGCTGATCGTCTCCCAGCGCCGCCGGAACCTCTCCCAGCTGGTCGAGATCGCGGCCGGGCGCGGCCTCGACGAGCTCGTGTTCGACCTCTCCCCGGATCCGTCCCTGCAGCGCAACGCCTCCGCCGCGCTGCTGCGCAGCCTGCGCCGCGCCGGCTCCCACGGGCTGGGCCCGGACGACACCGCCCCCGAGGAGCTCGGCGCCAGCCGCGACATCCTCGTGGGCCACGTGGAGGCGATGCACCGGGTGCAGGAGCCCTGGGACGCCTCCGCGCACGATGCGATCTCGGCGCTCGCGGCCCTGACCCGGCTGAGCCCCCCGCCGCGCACCCAGGTGCGGCTGCGGGCCGACGTCGCCGCACAGATGATCGGGACGGAGCGGGAGCGCTTCGCCGAGCTGCTGCGCGAGGCGGCCGAGGTCGGGGTGCTCACCAGCGGCCCCGAGGTCACCGCCTGGTACGGCGCCCCCATCAGCTCCGACACCCAGGCCGCCCGCGCCGAGGAGCTCGTGGACCAGCTGCGGGACGAGGTCCTGCCGCAGCTGCGCCGCGCCTGCGCCCGCAGCGGCGGCGAGCTCGGCCTCACCGAACCGACCACGCTGCACCAGCTGCAGGAGCGGCTGGCCCTGCTCGACCGGGTGCGCGCCCTGCTGGGCACCTTCCAATCCGCCGTGTTCTCCGCACCTCTCGCGGATCTCGTCGCCGCCACCGCGGACAAGCGCTGGCGCGAGGAGCGCGGGGTGAGCATGGGCTTCGGCCTGCGCCGCCGGCTGCGCAAGGACGCCGCTGCGCTGCAGCGCCCCGCCTCCCTCTCCCCGGACCTGCACCGGGACCTCGGCGAAGCGGCCGCGGTCACCGACACCTGGCGACGGGCCGCCGTCGGCGGGGAGGGCGAGACCGGCACCGCCGAGCGCCCCACCGCCCTCTCGCGCCCCTCCCTGCCGGAGGACCTCGAGAGCGTGCGCCGCGCCGCCGCCCGGGCGGAGAAGGTGCTCGACGAGCTCGCGGTGCTGCTGGACGGCACCTCCACCGGCACGGACCTGGCCCGCACCGACCTCACCGAGCTCGAGGACCGCATCGACGCCCTGCACCGCGACCGCGCCGACCTCGAGACCCTCCCGCGCCGCACCGAGCTGCTGCGCCGGCTGAGCTTCGACGGGCTCGGCGAGCTGGTCGAGGACCTCCGCGCACGCCGCGTGCCGCGCGACCAGGTCTCCACCGAGCTGGAGCTGGCCTGGTGGGGGAGCGTGCTCGAGCTCATCGCCGGGGCGGAGCCGACGATCTCCCAGTACGACGGGACCTCCCTGTCCCAGGTCGCCGAGCGGTTCCGCCGCCTGGACGCGGAACACCTCGCCCGGGCCTCCTCCCGCGTGCACGCCGCCGCGGACGAGACCCGCGTCGAGACCATGAAGACCTACCCGGACACCTCCCGCTCCGCGATCGCCGAGCTCGCCCGCTCCTCGACCGTCTCCATCCGGGACCTCGCCGCGAAGTACGAGGACATCCTCTTCGCGGCCCGCCCGGCGTGGCTCGCCTCCCCCTACCTGGTGCCGCAGGTGATCCCGCGCGGCCGCCACTTCGACGTGCTGATCGTGGCCGATGGAGGGCGCCTGCCCACCGCCGCGGCGCTGCCCTCGATCGTGCGCGCGGCGCAGACCGTGGTGGTCGGCGACCCGCTCGAGTACGGCGGGGACTCCGCGCCCAGCATGCTCGACGACATGCTGCGGATCGCGCCGCACGTGGAGATCCTGCGGGACCCGCACCCGGCCACCGAGGGGCTGCGCGGCTTCGCCCAGCGCCGCGCCCTGCTGGGCGAGGTCGTCGCGGTGCCCAGCCCCATCGCCCCCGAGCAGGACCGTCTCGTCACGGTCGAGAACGGGCGCGGCCCGGTCACCGAGGGCATGGAGTACGTCGAGAGCACCGAGGCGGAGCTGCGCCGGGTCACCGACCTCGTCATCGAGCACGCCCGCAGCCGCCCCGAGCGGTCCCTCGCGGTGCTCACCTTCACCGAGGAGCACGCCCGCCGCCTCATGGAGCGGATCATGAACACCGTCTCGGTGATCCCCGCGCTGCGCGAGTACTTCGACCCCGGGGCGAAGGAGGTCTTCACCGTGCTGCCCGCGGACCAGGCCACCGCGATCGTGCGCGACGACATCCTCGTCTCCGTGGGCTTCGGCAAGACGCCGCACGGCCGGCTGCTGCACCGCTTCGGCCCCCTCTCCGGGCCCGGCGGCCGCAAGGCCCTGGCCACCGTGATCACCCGCGCCCGCGGCCGCACCACCGTGGTCTCCTCGATCGGGGTGCAGGATCTGGACCACGCCCGCCTGCGCTCCGACGGCGCCCGGGACCTGCGCGCCATGCTGTGGGTGCTGCAGGGCGGCCCGGACATCCCCGTCGTCCCGCACGTCGCGGCGCTGACCGGCAGCGAGGAGGAGATCGCCCCGCCCGCCCCGCAGGAGCCGCGCACCTCACCCGCCGCCCCGGTCCAGGAGGGCGCCTCCCACAGCGCCCCGCCCGCCGCACCGGCGGGGGAGGAGCCGGCCGGCGCCGAGGAGATGTCCGACGAGGACCTCGACAAGGCGATCGAGGCGGCGATGGCCCGCCGCTCCGCCGATACCCCCGCGAGCGCCGAGCCCGCCGGGGAGGACGCCCCGGAGATGGACAGCGGCGAGGGCGCGGGCCCCGCAGACGGCGGCACGGCCGCGGCTGAGGAGACCGCCGAGCTCGCGGCCGAGGGCACCGAGGAGCCGGCCCACGACGGCGCGCCGCGGACGCCGACGCCGCCGGCGCGGCCGATGCCGGCGATGCCGCTGGCGCCGAGGGCGCCGGCGCTGTCCCGTCCCGCGAGCCCCGCGCTCTCGAGACCGATGCGCTCGTGCAGGATCTCGCCGACCGGCTCCATCGCCTCGGCCTGCTCGTCGAGCGCGACTTCGGGCTGTCCTCGGACCGGATCGAGCTCGCGCTCGGACACCCGGACATGCCGGGCCGGATGCTGCTCGCGGTGGACACCGACGGCGCCCACTACGTCGACACCCCCAGCCAGCGCGAGCGCGACCGGCTCCGGGCCGAACGGCTCGAGGCCGCCGGCTGGGCGACCGAGAGGGTCTGGTCCTGGGCGCTGTTCATCGACCCCGACGGCGAGGCCGAGCGGATCCGGCGTGCCGTGGATCGTGCGCTGCGCCTGGTCCAGGCCGAGGAGAGCTCCGACTCCCCGGCCGGTGTGGGCACCATCCGCCACCGCCTCCCGCGGCCGCAGATCCCCGCCGGGCACCCGCTGTCCTTCTACTCCAGCGACGACTTCGACGCGGTCGTGGAGTACATCTGCTCGGACGGTCGCGCCCGGCTCGAGGAGCACCTGGCCACCGAGGTGCGCAGCTTCCTCGGCTTCGAACAGCGCTCGGTGCTGCTGGACGTCTCGGTCTCCAGCGCCATCCGCCGCTACCAGGAGCGCCAGTGAGCGCGGGAGCAGGCCGCAGCGGAGCAGACAGCGGGCGAGCGGACGGCGGGCGAGCGGCCCGGCCGCCGCGCCGGGTCGTCATCTCCTCCGTCACCGGGAAGCCGATCCCCTGGGAGGAGCCGGAGGAGCGGCGGGCACCCGCACGGGACCGCCGCCCGATCCTCCCGGACCGGGTCGACGAGGACGCCCCGGAGCCCGGGGCCGACGACTCACACGACGCCCGCATCGCCGGGGACGTGCCCCCGCACTGGGGCCGAGGGCGCTGACCCCGCCCGCCGAGACCGCGGGGCAGGGCACGGAGCCGAGCGGGCTTCCAGGAAACGCTCCGTAGGCTGGCCCCCATGACGGAACCCGCTCCCACCGCCACCCCGCAGCGCGCCCCGGTGCTCCCGCGGCACCGCAACCCCGTCGGCAATCTGCTGCGCGGCGCCCTGATCGGCGTGGTCGAGACCGTGCCCGGTGTCAGCGGCGGCACGGTCGCGCTGGTCACCGGGATCTACGACGAGCTGATCGACGCCGGCCACGAGATGACCGCCGCGGCGCGGCGCCTGCTCACCGGGCCGGACCGCCTCGCCGGGATGCGCACCCACCTGCGCGCCGTCCCGTGGATCCTGGTGATCCCGCTGCTGATCGGCATGGCCGCGGCGGTGCTCACCGTCGCCGGTCCCGTCAGCCGCCTCGTCGCGCAGCATCCGCAGACGATGCGCGCCCTCTTCCTCGGCCTCGTGGCCGGCTCCGTGCTGGTGCCCGTGAAGCTCTCCGGCGGGAGATGGCGCCTGCCCGAGCTCCTCCTGTTCGCCGCCGGCGCGGTCGCAGGCGTGGTGCTCACCTCCCTGCCCAGCACGTCCCTCGAGCCCAGCCCGTGGATCGTGGCCCCGGCCGCGGCGATCGCGGTGTGCGCCCTCGTGCTGCCGGGCGTCTCCGGCTCGTTCCTGCTGCTGAGCATCGGCCTCTACCAGCCCACCCTCCAGGCGGTCGACGAACGGGACCTGGGATACATCGCCTGGTTCGGCCTCTGGGCGTTCGTGGGGCTGGTCGTCATCGTGCGGCTGATGCGGCACCTCCTGGTCACCCACCACCGCGGCACCATGGTGGTCCTCGCCGGCGTGATGATCGGGGCTCTGCGCAGCCTGTGGCCCTGGCAGAGCGAGGCGGGAGCCCTGCACGCGCCCGGCGCGGACTGGCCGCTCCTGCTGGGCCTGGCGGTGGCGGGAGTGCTGGCCGTGCAGCTGCTGGTGCTCGTCGAGGCGCGCACCGTGGCCCGCGCGGAAGCCCGCGCCGCGGCGGCGGCGAAGGAGGGCCCGGCGCCCGAGAGCCCCGGGCACGAGGGCCCGGCGCCCGAGAGCCCCGGGCACGAGGGCCCGGCGAACGGGGCCGGGGCGGATCCGGCCGGCCCCCTCGGGCGCTGAGCGCGCCACCCGTACCCTGGTGGGCATGGACGATTCCACTGCACAGACCCCTGAGCGGACCGCCGAGGCGACCGCCGGCCCCGAGCTCGCCGACCTCCGCGTGGCCGTGATCGGCGCCGGCAACATGGGCGGCCCCGTCGTGCGCACCCTCCTCGCCGCCGGGGTGCGCCCCGCGCACCTGCGCATCGCGAACTCCGGCCCGGCCAGCAGCGAGCGCGCCGCCGCGGAGCTGGGCGCCACCGCCGCGGCCTCGCGCACCGAGGCACTCGAGGACGCCGACGTGGTGGTGCTCGGCGTCAAGCCGTACCAGATCCTCGACCTGGTCGCCGAGCTGCGGGGAGACCTCCCGGCCGGTGCCGTCGTGGTCTCCCTCGCCGCCGGGATCACCCTCGCGCAGATCGAGCAGGCGCTGCCCGAGGGCAGCCCCGTGGTGCGCGCGATGCCGAACACCCCGATCTCCGTCGGGGAGGGCGCCGTCGGCCTGATGCGCGGCACCGCCGTCACCGCGGCGCAGCGCGAGCTCGTCCACGCCCTGTTCTCCCACGCGGGCGTCGCCGTCGACATCACCGAGGACCAGGTGCACGCCTTCATCGCCGCGGCCGGGTCCCTGGCCGGATTCGCCTTCGCGATCATCGAGGCGATGACCGAGGAGGCCGTGCGCCAGGGGCTGAAGCGCGACCTCGCCGATGCGCTCGTGCAGCAGACCCTCCGCGGCGCGGCGACCATGCTCCTGGAATCCGGGACGCATCCGGCGCTCGCGAAGGCCGGGGTGTGCAGCCCCGGCGGCACCACGGCGGAGGGCTACGCCGCCTTCGAGCGGGAGGGCGTGCGGGCGGGGCTCGCCGCGACCATGGCCGCGGCCGCCGAGCGGTCACGGCAGCTCACCGAGGACTGATCTCCGCGCCCGGCCCGGGCCCGTCCGGGCTCACGCCGAGCGGGCCCGGGCCGGTGCCGGGGATGGGGCGTCGGGGGAGCGGTGCCGGGTCAGGCGCGGTGCGAGAACTTCTCGATGAGCTCGGTGCGGCCGGAGACGATCAGCAGATCGTGCGCGGCGACCATCGTCTCGGGCACCGCATAGGTGAAGTCCTTGCCCGGTGACTTCACGCCCACCACGGTCACCCCGTACCGCTGGCGGATGTCGGACTGCGCGAGGGTCTTGCCCTGCACCTCGCGCGGCGGGCGCATCTTCACGATCGCGAAGTCGTCATCGAACTCGATGAAGTCCATGAGCCGCCCGTTGACCAGGTGCGCGACCCGCTTGCCCGCATCGGCCTCGGGGTAGACCACGTGATGGCAGCCGATGCGCTGCAGGATCCGGCCGTGCGCGGCGGAGATCGCCTTCGCCCAGATCACCGGCTTGCCGAGGTCCACGAGGTTCGCGGCGATCAGCACGCTGGACTCGATCGAGGTGCCCACCCCCACCACGGCGATCGAGAAGTCCGCGGCACCCACCTGGTCCAGCACCTCGGGCTGGGTGGCGTCGGCCCGCACCACATGGGTGAGCTGGCCGGAGTACTTCTGCACGAGCTCCTCGCTGCTGTCGATCGCGAGCACCTGGGTGCCCAGCTTCTCGAGCGTCAAGGCGATCGAGGCGCCGAAGCGGCCGAGCCCGATGACGAGCACTCCCTCGTCGCGCGCGGTGCGTGGCATGTCTGCTCCTCAGGGACGGGCTCGCAGGAGACCCGCGAGCGGGCGGGCACAGTCTAGATCCTCCTCAGCCCACGATCGGGCGCTCGTAGGGGTACTGGATCATCCGCAGCCGGGACCGGACCGCGAGCGCCGCGCCCAGCGTCATCGGCCCCAGCCGCCCCACGTACATGCACCCGATGAGCACCCATTTGGCCTCCGCCGGAAGCGCCGCGGTGATCCCGGTGGACAGCCCCACCGTGCCGAAGGCCGAGAGCACCTCGAACAGCGTCTGGTCCAGCGAGTGCGGGGTCATCCGCAGCAGCAGGAAGGCCGCGAGGAACACGGTGGTCGCACTCATCACCAGCACCCCGATCGCCTGCCGGATCGTGCCGTGGGGGATGCGGCGGCCGAACACCTCCACGTCCGGGTTGCCGCGCACCTCGGCGAAGATCGCGAGCATCAGCAGCGCGAAGGTGGTCACCCGGATGCCGCCCGCCGTCGAGCCGGAGCCGCCGCCGATGAACATCAGCAGATCCGTGAGCAGGCGCGACTCCGCGGTCATCTGCCCCACATCGATGGTCGCGAACCCGCCCGAGCGGGGCATCACCGCGGCGAACACCGCCCCCAGCACCTTCGTCCCGAACGGCCGGTCGCCGAAGGTCGCGGGGTTCGACCACTCCAGCGCCAGGAAGCCGACGAAGCCGAGCACGAACAGCAGCGCCGTGGTGGTCAGCGTGAGCTTCGCGTGCACGCTCCACTTCCGCGGCGTGCGCAGCTTGCGCACCACCACCAGGATCACGGGGAAGCCCAGCGAGCCCACGAACACGGCCAGCGCGATCGGGATGGTGAAGAACGGATCGGCCATGTACTGGGCGGTGCCCGCCGCCTCGGGGAAGAAGCCCGCGTTGTTGAAGGCGCTGATCGCATAGAACAGCCCCAGGAACAGCGACTGCCCGATCCCGTGCTCGGTGATCACCATGTACGGGGTCAGCGCCACGAAGGTCAGCACCTCGAAGAGGGTCGAGGTGATGAGGATGATCCGCAGCACCCCGCCCACCTCGGCGAGACGCTCCGCCCGCGTCTCCTGCGCGGTGATCACCCGCTGGGCGAGGCCCAGCCGATGCATCACCGACAGGCTCAGCAGCGAGGCGACCGTCATCAGCCCCAGACCGCCGAGCTTGATCGCGACCATGATGACGGTGAGGCCGAAGGTGGACCAGTGGGCGCCGGTGTCGACGGTGACCAGCCCCGTCACGCAGATCGCGGAGACCGAGGTGAACAGCGCATCGGTCAGCGCCGTGCGCTGCCCGTCGGCCGTCGCCGCCGGCAGGGACAGCAGCGCGGTGAACACTCCGATCAGCAGCGTGAACACGCCGAGCGCGAGCCGGGCCGGGGTGGGCTTGGCGAGCGAGGACAGCGCGGCCCGCCATTCGGGCGGGCGGCGGGACGCGCCCAGCGGGGACGAGCGCTGCGGCACGGCGCGCCTGCCCGGTGTGCTCATGGTGCTCCTCGTCCCCCTGCGCGGGACCGCCCCCGCGCGGACCGTCGGATCGCGGTTCGCGGCAGTCTACGACCCGCCGGCGCCGGCGCAGCCCCTGCTCACCGCGGCACGCCGATCCGTCCCGTGCGGCAGGGGCGGCGAAGGCTCGGTACGCTTCGCCCCATGCCCGATGCTGCGCCGCCCCTGCCCTCCGCCGACTCCGCCGGCGGCATCCCGTCGGCCGCGACCGGGATCGTGTGGGACCAGGCGCTGTGCGAGTACGACTTCGGGCCGTACCACCCCATGGCCCCGATCCGGCTCGCGCTCACCCACGAGCTCGCCCGCGGCGCCGGGCTGCTGGAGCGCCCCGGCGTGCAGCTCCTCGACGCCCCCGTCGCGAGCGAGGCACAGCTCGCCCAGGTGCACGACCCGCAGTACATCGAGGCCGTGCAGCGCGCCTCGACCACGAGGGAGGCCCTGAGCGCCCGCGAGCTCGACGCGCTGCTGCCCTTCGGGATCGGCGGCGACGACGTCCCGCCCTTCCCCGGCATGCACACCGCCGCCGCCCGCATCGCCGGCGGCTCCCTCACCGCCGTGGACGCGATCCTCTCCGGCCGCGTGCGGCGCGCCGTGAACTTCGCCGGCGGCCTCCACCACGCCAAACCCGCCAGCGCCTCCGGGTTCTGCGTCTACAACGACGCGGCGCTCGCCATCCGCCACGCCCTCGACGCGGGGGAGGAGCGGGTGATGTACGTGGACGTCGACGTCCACCACGGCGACGGGGTCGAGCGGGCACTGTGGGACGAGCCGCGCGCGATCACCCTGTCCGTGCACGAGACCGGCGAGCGGCTCTTCCCCGGCACCGGCTTCGTGCAGGACCGCGGCGGGCCCGGCGCCGACGGGACCGCGATCAACGTGCCGCTGCCGCGCCGCACCACCGCGGACGGCTGGGTGCGCGCGATCCGCGCCACGGTCCCGGCTCTCGTGCGCGCGGTGCGGCCCACGCTCCTGGTCACCCAGCACGGCGCCGACACGCACCGCCTGGATCCGCTCGCCGATCTCTCCGTCACCCTCGAGGCGCAGCGCGAGGTGATGATGCTGCTGCGCGAGCTCGCGGACGAGGTGTGCGAGGGTCGCTGGCTCGCGCTCGGCGGCGGCGGGTACGCGGTGATCGACGTGGTGCCGCGCTCCTGGGCGCATCTCCTCGCGGTCGCGACCGGGGAGCCCCTCGACCCCGCGCAGCGGATGCCGGAGGCCTTCCTCGCCGCGGCCGAGGCGGCCCGGGCCGCGCACGGCCTGTCCCCGGAACCGGGGATCGTCACCTTCGGCGAGGGCCGGCCGCTCGCGGTGCGGGACTGGGAGGCGGGATTCGATCCCGAGGACGATCTCGACCGGGCGGTCCAGGCGGCGCGTCGGGCCGCGTTCCCCGACTGGGGGCTGGATCCGTTCCTCGACTGAGGCGCGCTGCCCGCTCCCGCCGCCCGCGCTCCTGCCACAATGACGCGGTGAGGCTCCTGCTGCCGGGGCATCGACCCGACCCGACGGGGGGATCATGACCGATCGGACCACCGAGGTGCTCGACACCTTCGCCGCGCACCTGCGCGCCCTCGAGCTGCCGCTGCCCGTCGACGGCGCCGAGCAGGCCCGTGCCGAGACCGGTGCGGCGCTCTCGCAGCTCGACGACCACGTCATCCCGCGCCTCGAATCGCTCGACGCGCCGCTGCTGGTGGTCATCGGGGGATCCACCGGGGCCGGGAAATCCACGCTGGTCAACGCCCTGGTGGGCCATCCTGTGAGCCGTTCCGGCGCGATCCGCCCCACCACCCGTCGGCCGGTGCTGCTGCACCACCCCGCCGAGGAGCCCTGGTTCGCCGGCACCCGCATCCTGCCCGGCCTGGCGCGGGTCCACGCCGGCCGGGGCCGGGATCCGGAGGCGCCCGGCGCCGGGGACACCACCGGCGACGTCGACCCCGCCACCTCCCTCGCCCTCCACGGCGAGGAGCGCATCCCGCAGGGCCTCGCCCTGCTGGACGCGCCGGACATCGACTCCGTCGCGGCCGGCAACCGCGAGCTCGCCCGGCAGCTGCTGCGCGCCGCCGATCTGTGGCTGTTCGTCACCACCGCCAACCGCTACGCCGACGCCGTCCCGTGGGAGGTGCTGCGCACCGCCGCCGAGCGGGACGTCACCGTGGACGTGGTCATGAACCGCATCCCCCCGCTCGAGGGCGTCGCCGAGGAGCTCGCCGAGGACCTGCGCGGCATGCTCGCGCGGCAGGGGATCGAGGTGGAGCGCCTGTTCCTGGTCCCGGAGACCGAGCTCGACGACGAGGGGATGCTCCCGCCGGCAGCGATCACGGAGCTCCACGGGCACCTCGAGGCCCTCGCGGCCGACGGCGAGGCCCGTCGCCGCATCGTCCGCCGCACCCTCGCCGGGGCGCTGGACGGCTTGGTCGTCTCCGCCCGCGAGATCGCCGAGCACGCCGCCGCGCAGGACGCCGCACGACAGCAGCTGCGGGACCAGGCGGTCACCGCGTTCTCCGGTGCCCGCGACCGGATCGACGACGCCCTCGGCGACGGCTCGCTGCTGCGCGGCGAGGTGCTCGCCCGCTGGCAGGACGTGGTGGGGACCGGCGAGTTCTTCCGCGGCGTCGAGACCCTCGTCACCCGCGCCCGCGACCGGATCGGCCAGGCGCTCAGCGGGAAGCCCGCCCCGGCCGTCGCCGCCGAGCAGGCGCTCGGCACCGGGCTCGTGCACGTGGTCATCGACGAGACCGCCCGCGGGGCGGAACGGGCCGATGCCGCCTGGCGCGCCACTCCGGCGGGGCGCCATCTCGCCGAGGGCAGCGACCTCGCCCGCCTCCCGGACGGCTACGCCGAGGAGGTCTCCGCCGAGATCCGCGCCTGGCAGGGGGACGTGCTCGAACTGGTCCGCGCCGAGGGCGCCGACCGCCGCACGAGGGCGCGCCTGCTGTCCCTCGGCGTGAACGCCGTCGGCGTCGCGCTGATGGTGGTGGTCTTCGCCTCGACCGCCTTCCTGCCCACCGGGCTCGAGGTCGGCGCCGGCGCCGCCACCGCCGTGGTCGGCCAGAAGCTGCTGGAGACGATCTTCGGCGACGAGGCGGTGCGCCGCATGGCCGCCACCGCCCGGGAGAGCCTCACCACCCGTCTCGACACGCTGGTCGCCGGCCGCTCCGGCCCGTTCCTCGACCGCCTCGCCGCCCTCGGCGAGCCCGGCGCCGCCGCCCAGCTCGCCGCCGACGCCGAGGCCCTCGCCCAGCTCGCCCACGACATCCGGGAGGACGGATGACCCCTCTGCTGCGCCGCGCCGGGAAGGGCCCGGTCCCGCTGGCCGAACGGCTCGACGCCCTCGAACGGGCCGCCGCCGCGCTCGACGGCGTCGCCCCCGCCGGAGCGCTCGAGGAGACCCGCACGCTGCTGGACCGCGTGGACCGCCGCCGCGCCCTCTCCGCCGAGCACACCGTGATCGGCCTGTTCGGCGCGACCGGCTCGGGGAAGTCCTCCCTCGTCAACGCCCTCGTGGGCACGGACATCACCCGCGCCGCGGTGCGCCGACCCACCACCTCCGCACCGGTCGCGGCGGTGCTCGGCGCGCCGGGATCCGAGGCGCTGCTGGACTGGCTCGAGGTCGAGGACCGCCACCTCCTGGACGGCACCGACGCGGCCCTCGCCCGCGCCGCCGCGAGCCCCTCCCGCGGACGCCGCGCCCGGCGCGGGACCACACCGCCCGGGATCATCCTGCTGGACCTGCCCGACCTCGACTCCGTCGAGCGCGACAACCGTGCGACCGCCGAGCGGATGACGGGCCTGGTGGACGTGCTGGTCTGGGTCACCGACCCGCAGAAGTACGCCGACGCCGTCCTCCACCAGGAGTTCGTGCGCCCCTTCGCCGGGCACGACGCCGTCACCGTGCTCGTGCTCAACCAGATCGACCGGATCCGCGGCCCGGAGCGGGAGGCGGTGCGCGCCTCGCTCGAGGGCATCGCCCGCGCCGACGGGCTCGCGGAGGCCCCGGTGCTGACCGCCTCCGCGACCGCGGGGGAGGGCATCGAGGAGCTGCGCGAGCAGCTGCTCGCGATCGCCCGCAGCCGGGCGGCGATCGCCTCCCGGCACCGCGCCGACGTGCGGGGCGCCGCCGAGACGCTGCGTGCGGCGGCCGATCCCGCCGGTCTGCCCGCACGGTCCGCGCCCGCCGCGATCGACGCGCTGGTCGAGGACCTGGCCACCGCCGCGCGGGTCGAGCCCGTGGCCCGTGCAGCCGCCGGCTCCTATCGTCACCGCGCCGCGGGGAGGGTGGGCTGGCCGCCGCTGCGCTGGCTGCGCCGGGCCCGGCCCGATCCGCTGCGCCGCCTCGGCATCGGCCAGGGGCGCGACGGGGAGGGGCTCGAACGCACCTCCCTGCCCGCCCCCGATGCGGCGGCCCGCGCCCGCGCCGCCGGCGGGGTGCGCCGCTTCGCCGACGACGCCTCCGCCGGCGGCACCGATCCCTGGCGGGCCGCCGTCCGCACCGCCGCCCGCGCGCACGAGGACGAGCTGGAGGGCGCCCTGGACCAGGCGGTCGCCGGCGCGGACCTGCGCGCCGGCACCACCTCCTGGTGGTGGCCGGTGCTCGACGTGCTGCAGTGGCTCGTGCTGCTCACCGGGGTGGTGGGGCTGGGCTGGCTCGCGCTGAACGCGCTGCTGGCCTTCCTGGGGATCCCCCCGCCGCCCATGCCGATGGTCGAGGGGCTGTGGATCCCGATCCCGCTGCCCACGGTGCTGGTGGTGCTGGGGATCGCCGCGGGCGTGCTCCTCGCCGTGGCCGGGGCAGCGGTGGCCGCCCTCACCGCCGCCCGGCACCGCGCCCGGGCGCGCCGCGTGCTCTCCGCCCGGGTGCGGGACGTGGCGCACGAGCAGGTCGTCGCGGAGGTCGACGCCGCTCTCGAGCGTGCCTCCGCCGCTGCGAGGGATCTCGCACTCGCGCACGGAGGAACTCGCGGCGGCACCGTGTAGAATGGCTGGTCGACCGTGGCGTCGGGCCCGCACGGAGCTACCGGGCCGCTGAGTGCATCGTCTGTGTGCAGCACAGAACGCACCGCAGCGTCCCTCCGTGCAGTCTCCGCGGGCCGCGCATACCTGATCCGCTGCACCACCGCAGGCACTGATCTGCAGAACAGAGGCTACCTATGGGTTCAGTCGTCAAGAAGCGACGCAAGCGCATGTCCAAGAAGAAGCACCGCAAGCTGCTTCGCAAGACCCGCCACCAGCGTCGCAACAAGAAGTGATCGCTGCGTGAACCACATCGGCCCCCGCCCTTCGGCGGGGGCCGATGTGCATGTGGGGGCAGGTGCGCGCCCGGGGAGGGGTCGGGCGGCTCAGCCGCGACCGGTGAGGCGCCGCCACCAGGGGCGGCGGGCGAGCGCCGCCCGCAGCTGCGGGGCGTCGACCCGATACTTCGCGTGGACCTTCCCGTCCACGATGATCACCGGCACGTCGTAGTCCCAGTCCGCCTGCAGCGCCGGATCCTCGTCGATGTCCCGCACCTCCACGGTGGAGCCCACCCGATCGGCCTCCGCCTGCACCACCGGCAGCGCCTCGTCGCACAGGTGGCAGCCCTCCCGGGTGAGGTACAGGACGCGGGCGTCCGGGTCATGGGGAGAGGGGATGCGCGCAGCGGTCATGGCCCGCACCCTATCGGGGCGCGCCTCCCGGCCGGAGCGTCCCGGGCCGAGCACCCGCAGGGGGGCTGGAGCGGTGAGCGCCGGCCACGGGCCTCCGGCGCCGAGGACGGCGACGGGCCGCCCGCCGATGCGGACGGCCCGTCGGCCCCCTGCGGCGCGCCGCGCCGGGCAGGGGAAGGCGCGGTGGTTCAGGCGGCGGTGGGCGCGGTGAACTCGGCCTCGATGGAGATCTTGACCTCGTCGGCGACCAGCACGCCACCGGCCTCGAGGGCCGCGTTCCAGGTCAGCCCGAAGTCCTTGCGGGAGATCGACGTCTCGCCGGTGAAACCCGCGCGGTAGGTGCCGAAGGGGTCGGTGGCCGAGCCCTCGTAGGTGAAGTCCAGGGTCACCTCGCGGGTGACGTCGCGGATGGTGAGATCGCCGGTGAGGGTCTCGCCCTTGACCGCGGTGGAGGCGAAGCGGATCTCCGGGAAGGTCTCCGCGTCGAAGAAGTCGCCGCTGCGCAGGTGGTTGTCGCGGTCGGTGTTGGAGGTGCTGACCGAGGCGGTCTTCAGCGCCGCGGTGAAGGCGAGGTCCTCGCCGCCCTCGCCGACCGTGAGCGCGCCCTCGACATCGGTGAACTGGCCGCGCACCTTGGAGATCCCGGCGTGACGCACGGTGAAGCTCGCAGAGGTGTGGGTGGGGTCGAGGGGCCAGGTGCCGGGGGTGAGGTCGGTCATGGAGGTCTCCTTGGAAGAATCGGGGGAGCGGCGAGCGGTCGATGCCCGCCGAATTCGTGCTTGAAATCTAAACTACAGTGCGGGATGATGGAATGCAACCGACCCCGCCGGAAGAGGACGATGTGACGCACAGCATGCACGCTATGGAGGATGGTGCCGAGGAGCGCAGGGTCTCCACACCCGAGGAGCTCTGGCTCAGCGGCGTCGAGCAGGAGGCGTGGCGCACCTTCCTGTACGCGACCACGCTGCTGAACGACCGTTTCAGCGAGGCGCTGCAGTCCGATCCGGAGATCGATCTGACGCTGGGGGAGTACGAGATCCTGGTGCGCCTGTCCGAGGCAGAGAACAAGTTCCTGCGCATGTCGGAGCTGGCCGACAAGGTGGTCCACTCCCGCTCCCGGCTCACCCACACCATCAGCCGCATGGAGCGGCGCGGCCTCGTGGAGCGGGTGCGCTGCACGAACGACGGCCGCGGCCGCCAGGCCCAGCTCACCGAGGCGGGCGAGCAGATGCTCGAGCGCGCCGCCCCCACCCATGTGCGCTCCGTGCGCACCCTCCTGCTGGACGTCATCGGCCACGACGACCTGCTCGAGCTGGGCCGGATCCTCGGCAAGACGCTCGCCGCGGACGCCCCGATCGGCGTCGGGTGTCCGGCTCCTCACGGGGCGGTCACCCCTCCCGGCTGATCCGGAGGTTCGGTTGGTACCGTGAGGCGGCCCGCGATCGGGCCGCCTCACGCGAGCGAAAGAGGATCCGCACCCATGACCACCACCACGGTCCACCTCGTCCGGCACGGCGAGGTGCACAACCCCGAGCGCATCCTGTACGGGCGCCTGAGCGGGTACCGGCTCAGCGAGCGTGGTGAACAGATGGCCGCGCTGGTCGGTGAGCATCTCGCGGAGTCCGACATCGCCCTGGTGCGCTCCTCCCCGCTGCTGCGCGCCCAGCAGACCGCCGCCCCGATCGCCGCGCCGCACGGCCTCGAGGTCCTCACCGACCAGCGGCTCATCGAATCCGGCAACCGCTTCGAAGGGCACCGGATGGGCCACGGGGAGGCGAAGCTCACCGATCCGCGCAACTGGCGCTGGTTCGTCAACCCCTTCCGCCCCTCGTGGGGCGAGCCCTACCGCGAGCAGGTCGCCCGCGTGGTCTCCGCCGTCCACGAGGCGCGCGCCGCGGCCGAGGGCCGCGAGGCGGTGCTCGTGCTGCACCAGCTGCCGATCTGGGTCACCCGCCGCAGCGCCGAGGGCAAGCCCCTGTTCCACGACCCGCGCCGCCGCCAGTGCGGGCTGTGCTCGGTGACCAGCCTGCGCTTCGTCGGCCCGCATCTGGCGGACGTCGGCTACGCGGAGCCCGCCGCCGCCCTCTACGCCGGGGCGGTCGACGCCACGGGAGGCAAGCTCACGTGAACGCGCACCTCACCCGGCGGGGTCTGCTGGGTGCCGTCGGCGGCGCGGCAGGAGCCCTGCTCCTGGCCGCCTGCGGGACGGACACCAGCGACCGCTACGCCTCCGGGGACTCCGGCTACATCTCCGGCGACGGGGTCTCCACCGAGATCGCGCCCGAGGACCGCGGCGAGGCGCTCGAGATCACCGGCACCACCTACGACGGCGAGGACTTCGCCTCCGCCGAGCACCACGGCGAGGTGCTCGTGCTCAACGTCTGGTACGCCTCCTGCCCGCCCTGCCGCAAGGAGGCGCCGGAGCTCCAGAAGATCCATGAGGAGTACCAGGACCGGGGCGTCTCCTTCATCGGCGTCAACGTGCGCGACGCCGAGGGCCCGGCCCGCGCCTTCGAGGAGACCTACGGGATCACCTACCCCTCGATGCCGGATGCGGACGCGGAGATCATGTACTCCCTGCGCGGCCAGGTCGCCCCCAACGCCGTGCCCTCCACCCTCGTGCTGGACCACGAGGGGCGCGTCGCCGCCCGCGTCTCGGGCGCGGCCGATCCCTCGGTGCTGCGCGCGATGATCGACGCGGTGGTCGACGAATGATCCTCGCCGAGATCGGAGCCGCCTTCCAGGCCACGGCGCTCTCCGGGGCGCTGCTGCCGGCCCTGGCCGTCGCCGCCGCCGCCGGACTGGTCGCCTTCCTCTCCCCGTGCGTGCTGCCCGTGGTGCCCGGCTACCTCGGCTACGTCTCCGGCCTCGCCGGCCAGGGGGCCGTCGGCGCGCCGACGGGGGCGCGCGCGAAGCGCGCCCGCCCCGGGACCGGCCGCATGCTCGCCGGCAGCGCCCTGTTCGTCGGCGGCTTCGCCGTCGTGTTCATGATCCTCGGCGGCTTCGCCGGCGCGCTGGGCTACCTGCTCCAGGAGCACGTCGTGTGGATCAACCGCATCGCCGGCGCGATCGTGATCCTCATGGGCCTGGTGTTCATGGGGGTGTTCCCGGGCCTGTCCGTGACCCGCCCTGCCTCCTCGAAGCGGCCCGACGCAGGCCTGCTCGGCGCCCCGCTGATGGGCCTGATCTTCGGGCTGAGCTGGACCCCGTGCATCGGCCCCACCTACGCGGCGATCATCGCGCTGTCCCTCGACGGCGGCGACGGCGCCGTGCTGCGCGGCGGGCTCCTCTCCCTCGCCTACTCGCTGGGCCTGGGCATCCCCTTCGTGCTCTTCGCGCTGCTGTTCGAGCGCGCGCTGGGGCTGAGCAAGAAGCTCGCCCGCCACCGCCGCACCATCGGGCTGCTCTCCGGGGCGCTGCTGCTGGCGATCGGCGTGCTGCTGATGACCGGGGTCTGGGCGAGCTGGATGAGCCAGCTGCAGGGACTCATCGCGACCTTCGAACCGGTGGTGTGATGACACGCGAGCGCACGACGCCCTCCTCGACGAGCAGCAGCTGGAGCAGCAAGCCCGAGGTCGACGGGAAGCGGCCGGCGGCCCCCTCCCTCGGCCTGCGCGGCACGCTGCTGTTCCTGTGGCGCCAGCTGACCAGCATGCAGACCGCGCTGATCCTGCTGATGCTGCTGGCGATCGCCGCAGTGCCCGGCTCCCTGTATCCGCAGCGCGGCGTGAACCCGGCCCTGACCGAGCAGTTCCTCGAGGAGAACGGACGCTGGGGCGAGATCCTCGACGCGCTGGGCTTCTTCGACGTCTTCTCCTCGCCCTGGTTCTCCGCGATCTACCTGCTGCTGTTCATCTCGCTCATCGGCTGCATCGTCCCGCGCGTGGGCGTGCACCTGCGGCAGCTGCGCGCCCAGCCGCCGCGCACCCCCTCCCGGCTCACCCGCTTCACCGGATACCGCCGCATCGAGCTGCCGGGCGTCGAGAGCGACGCCCTGCTCGAGCGCGCCCACCGCGCTCTGCGCCGCTCCCGGTACCGCACCGTCGTGCGGGAGGAGAGGGCCTCCCGGTCCGTCAGCGCCGAGCGCGGCCTGCTGCGCGAGAGCGGCAACCTGCTGTTCCACATCGCCCTGGTGGGCGTGCTGATCTGCATCGCGGGCGGGCAGCTGACCAGCTACCGCGGGCAGATCACCGTCATCGAGGGGGACGGCTTCGCGAACTCGCTGACCCGCTACGACTCCTTCGAATCCGGGGCCTGGTTCGACGAGTCCCACATGCCCGACTTCCGCTTCACCCTCGAGGACTTCCGCGCCAGCTACGTCCAGCCCGGCGAGGCCGGCACCGTGGGCGAGCCGCGCTCCTTCGAGGCCGACGTGCGGGTCACGACCCCCGGCCAGGAGGAGCTCACCCGCACCCTCCAGGTCAACAAGCCGCTGCACGTCGACGGCGCCTCGATGTACCTGCTGGGCAACGGCTACGCGCCCGAGGTGACGGTGACCGACCCCGAGGGCGACGTCGTCGCAGAGGGCCCGGTCATCACCGTGCCGATGGGCGACATCGGCTACACCTCGCAGCTGGTCATCAAGGCGCCCGACGCCCGCCCCGAGCAGACTGCGGTGGTCGGCTTCTTCCTGCCCACCGGCACGATCGACGAGCAGGGACCCCACTCCCTCTACCCCGACGCCCTGGACCCGCAGCTCGCGCTGACCGTCCACCAGGGCGACCTCGGCCTGGACTCCGGCGTCCCGCAGAACGCCTACGAGGTCGATGTCAGCACCCTCACCCCGATCACCGGGGAGGACGGCAACCCGGTGCTGATCCGGCTCTACTCCGGCCAGGAGTTCGAGCTGCCCGACGGCACCACCATCAGCTTCGACGGGCTGCGCCGCTACGCCGCCTTCGACATCGCGCACGACCCCTTCGAGCGCTGGGTGCTCGTCTTCGCCCTCACCGCCGTCGGCGGGCTGATCCTCTCGCTCTTCGTGCCCCGCCGACGGGTGTGGGTGCGGGTGCGCGCGACGGACGGCGGCGCCGTGCTCGAGGTCGCCGGCCTCGCCCGCAGCGACGACCCGGCGCTCGAGGAGGACGTGCACGCCCTGGCGTCCTCGCTCTCGACGGCGCAAGATGGGACCGGAGACGGGGAGCCCCGCCCCGACGCCGCCCCCGCGGCCGACGGACTCGATGTCGACGGCCCCGAACCTCACCGGCCCCCGCGGGCCCCGGACGACCCCTCTGAAGGAAGTGCACCGTGATCAATGAGCAGCTGGCGGAGATCTCGAACCTCGCCCTCGTGGTGACGATCGTCCTCTACGTGCTCGCCCTGATCGGCTTCGCCGCCGATCTCGCCTCGACCTCGCAGCGTCGCAGCGACGCGCGCCTGGCCGCCCTCGAGCGGCAGGAGGCCAGCCGCTCCCTGCAGGGCGCCTCCGTCGGCGCCGGCGGCGCCGGGACGCTGCCCGCCGGAGCAGGCGGCACCGGCGCCTCGGCTGCCGTCCCGGGCATCACCGGCGAGGACCGTCCTAGCTCCGGGACCATGACCGCGCAGCGCTTCGCGTTCCTGCTCGCCGGCGCGGCGACCGTGCTGCACGCCCTGGGCGTGATCACCCGCGCCCTCGCCACCCAGCGCGTGCCCTGGGCGAACATGTACGAGTTCGCGACCACCAGCACCGCCGTGGTGATGCTCGCGTTCCTCGTGTTCAGCATCAAGCGCACCGAGCTGCGGGCGCTGGGCACCTTCGTGATCGGCCCGGTGCTGCTGGTGCTGCTGCTCGCGCAGACCTTCTGGATCGTGCCCGCGGCGGAGCTGACCCCGAGCCTGCAGAACTCGCACTGGATCTACATCCACATCAGCGTGGCCGTGATCGCCACCGCCCTGTCGATCCTCGGCGCGGTGGTCGCCTCGCTGCAGCTGCTCCAGGCCCGCCACGAGCGGGCCCTCGTGGAGAAGGTCGACGCCGGCGAGGAGCACCCCGAGCACTGGGGCCGCTTCGGCCACGTCCTGGACCGCCTGCCCTCCTCGACGGTGCTCGAGTCGCTGAGCTTCCGGATCCACTCCGTGGCGTTCGTGTGCTGGACCTTCACCCTGATCTTCGGGGCGATCTGGGCGCGTGAGGCGTGGGGCCGCTTCTGGGGCTGGGACCCCAAGGAGGTGTGGACCTTCATCATCTGGGTGATCTACGCGGCCTACCTCCACGCCCGCGCCACCGGCGGGTTCCGCGGCAGCCGTGCCGCCGGCCTCGCGCTGGCCGGCTTCGTCGCCGTGGTCTTCAACTACACGATCGTCAACACGGTGATCAACGGCCTGCACTCCTACTCGGGTCTCTGACCCGTCGGCTCAGGGACCCGTCGGCTGAGGGGCCCGTCAGCTCAGGCGCTGCCGCCGTCCTCGCCCTGGTCCCGCTCGCGCCGTTCGCGGCGCTCGCGGCGGATGTCCTCGTCGAGGCGGCGCAGGAAGTCCGGGTCCTCGTCGGGGGCGAGCGGCCCCTGGCGCCGCGGCGGACCGCCGCCGAGGTTGCGCTCCTTGCCCACGAACAGCCAGGTGATCGGGCCCACCCACGGGATCAGCACGATGAGCACGATCCAGGCCCACTTGGGCAGGCCGCGGATCTTCTCGTCCTCCGTCTGCACACAGTCGGAGAGCGCGAAGATGCTCAGAGCGATGGAGAGAACTGCGATGATGCCGCGGGCCATACCCGGAGTCTAGGCAACGCAGCTGATCGCGGGCCGGGATCGGGTGCAGGGAAGATTCGGGCGGGGAGGAATACGCTGGGGCCATGCGCCACTTCCTGCTCTACGCCGTCGTCCGCCTGGGTCTCTGGGCCGTGCTGTGGTGGGTGCTGACCCTGTTCGACGTCGGCGTGGTGCTCGCCGGGGTGCTCGCGGCCCTGATCGCGATGCTGCTGTCGATCCTGTTCCTGGACCGGCTGCGGGGCGCCGCCGCGATGCGCTGGAAGGCGGCGGACGAGCGCCGCGCCCGCCGGCGCGAGGGGGAGATCGACGAGGACGCCGAGTACGAGGACTCGCTGCTGGACGAGGCGGAGGCCGAGGACGGCGCCGTGCCGGGGGAGGACGGCGCCGAGCTCACGGAGGACGGCGAGGTGCTGGAGGAGGGCGGCGAGGCCGCTCAGCTGCCGGCCCTGGATGACGAGATCGCCGGCGAGGACGACCCGGTCAGAGGAGAAGACCGGTGAGCAGCAGCAGCGAGTAGACCAGCTCGAGCCGCCCGGTGGCTCCCAGCACGGGGATCAGGTCGCGGCCCGCGGCCCCGGCCCGCACCCGCCGCAGCGGACCGACCGCGAGCGGCACGGCCAGCAGCACCAGCGCGGCCAGGGGATGCGCGATGATCACCGGCACCATCAGCACGAAGGGCAGCAGCACCGTCGCGGCGTAGAGCCGGCGGGTCCCGCGGTCCCCGAGCCGCACCGCGAGGGTGCGCTTGCCGGAGAGCTCATCGGTGGGGATGTCGCGCAGGTTGTTGGTGAGCATGAGCGCGACGGCGAGCAGCCCGATCGCGATCGAGGCGAGCACCGCCACCCAGCTCGGGCTGCCGGTGAGGGCGTAGGCGGTGCCGTTGACGGCGACCAGCCCGAAGAACACGAAGACGAACAGCTCCCCGAGCCCGAGATAGCCGTAGGGCCGCTTCCCGCCGGTGTACAGCCACGCCGCGGCGATCGCGGCGCCACCGATCACGAGCGTCCACCAGATCTGGGCCAGCGCCACCAGCACCACCCCGAACAGGCCGCCGAGCGCGAGGGCGAGGATCGCGGCGCGCTTGACCGTCGCGGGGCGCGCGGCACCGGAGCCGGTGAGGCGGAACGGTCCCACCCGGTCGTCGTCCGTGCCGCGGATCCCGTCGGAGTAGTCGTTGGCATAGTTCACGCCCACCTGCAGCGAGCTCGACACGGCGAGGGCCAGCAGGGCGCGGGGGACCACCACGGTCCAGTCGACGCCCCCGGGCAGCTCCGAGAGCTGCCACACCGCAGCACCGGTCCCGGCGGCGACCGGCGCGAGCGCGGCCGGCAAGGTGCGGGGACGGGCGCCCTGCACCCACTGCGACAGGCTGGCCATCGTGCTCCTCGTGCGATCCACGGCCGCCGGTCGACGGCCTCCACGAGGATACGCGGCGGTCACGGCGCGCAACGGGGCGGCCGCCCCGAATCACATCACTGCTCGGCGAGGCGGCGGGCTGCGGCGCGGTCCACCTTCCCGATGCCCCGCAGCGGCAGCTGCTCGAGGACGTGCACGCGCTTGGGGAGCATGTGGCCGGGCAGGTCCGAGGTGCGCAGGGCCGAGCGCACCAGGGCGGTGGCCTCGGCGGGGTCGATCCCCGGGGCGAGGGTCACCAGGGCTTCCACCCGCTGCCCCCAGTCCGGGTCCGCCACGCCCACCACCACGCTCGCGCGCACCAGGCCGCGCAGCATGAGCGAGCGCTCGATCGCGCGCTCCACCTCCTGGGGGAGGACCTTCCGGCCCCCGGTGATGATCACGTCGTCCGCCCGCCCCAGCACGGTCAGCGCGCCGTCGTCGTCCAGCTCGGCGAGGTCGGAGGTGAGGACGCTGCGCCGCGGCCCCGCCGTGAAGGGCGAGGTGTCGGCGGAGCCGTCGGCCGTGAGATAGCCGAGCGCGAGGGTGGGGGAGGTGATGCGCAGACGGCCGGCGCCGGAGGCGTCGGGCGCCTCGAGCCCCAGCTCGACCCCCGGCAGCGGATGCCGGTCGTAGACGCAGCCGCCCGCGGTCTCCGAGGAGCCGTAGGTGGTGCGCACCGCGATCCGCTGGCCGCGGGCCCGGGCGAGCACGTCGGGGCCCGTCGCCGCACCGCCCACGAGCACGGCGGCGAAGCGGCGCAGCAGGGCGCGGGCCCGGGCGTCCGCCCCCGTCGCACCGGTGACGATGCGGGTGAGCTGGGTGGGCACGAGCGAGGTGAACGCCGGCAGACCGGCCTGCTCCGCCTGTGCGAGGGCGGGCTCGGCCAGCGCGACGAAGGCGGCGGCATCGAAGTGGCCGCGCCGCTCCGGCAGCGGCTCCGGGAGGGCGGGCCGGTCCAGGCCCAGCACCTGGGCGGTGCGGTGCGCGCGGGCCAGCACCTGCACCCCGGCGATGTGGGTGGGCGGCAGCAGCGGCAGCCAGAACCCGTGCCCGGCGGTGTCCGGTGCGGTCCCGTCGGCCGCGAGGAGCTGGGCCGTCGCGTCCTGCGAGGCGAGCAGCGCCGCGCGGCTCAGCGCGACCGCCTTGGCGCCGCCCGTGGACCCGGAGGTGGGGACCACCAGCGCGGTGTCCTCGAGACCGGGCGGCAGCTGTGCGGGCGGGGCGAAGGGGCCGAGCCACAGCCGCGCCCGCCCCGCGAGCATCTCGCCCACCGCGGCGGAATGGGCGTGCAGCGAGTCGGCGGAGGAGTCGTCGGGCGGAGGGACCAGCCAGGGCAGCGCCCCGGACGGCCGCGACCCGGACGGACGGGGCTCGGCGCGGGTCATCTCAGCCCTGCGGGTGGGGGAACGCTGTCCAGTCGGGGTCGCGCTTCTCGAGGAACGCGTCGCGGCCCTCGGCGGCCTCGGCGGTCATGTACGCCAGGCGTGTCGCCTCCCCGGCGAAGACCTGCTGGCCCATCAGCCCGTCGTCGGCGAGGTTGAAGGCGAACTTCAGCATCCGGATCGCCTGCGGGGACTTCGTCGCGATCGTCGCGGCCATGGCGAGCGCCTCGTCCTCGAGGTCGGCGTGGTCCACGACCCGGTTCACCGCGCCCCAGTCGTAGGCGTCCTGGGCGGTGTACTCCTCGGCGAGGAAGAAGATCTCCCGCGCCCGCTTCTGCCCCACCTGCTTGGCGAGGTAGGCGGAGCCGTAGCCGCCGTCGAAGGAGCCCACGTTCGCATCGGTCTGCATGAAGCGGGCGTGCTCGCGGGAGGCGATCGAGAGGTCCGCGACCACGTGGAGGGAGTGCCCGCCGCCGGCGGCCCAGCCGCCCACCATCGCGATCACGACCTTGCCCATGGTGCGCATCAGGCGCTGCACCTCGAGGATGTGCAGCCGGCCCGAGGAGCCGGAGCGCACCTGCGCGGTCTCGCCGTACTCCTCCTGCTCGGCGTACTCGTAGCCGGAGCGGCCCCGGATCCGCTGATCGCCGCCGGAGCAGAAGGAGTGCCCGCCGTCCTTGGGGGAGGGGCCGTTGCCGGTGAGCAGGATGACGCCCACGCCGGTGTCCAGACGGGCATGATCCAGCGCCCGGTGCAGCTCGTCGACGGTATGCGGCCGGAAGGCGTTGCGCACCTCCGGGCGGTCGAAGGCGATGCGCACCGTGGGCAGGTCCTGCTCGGTGCGCTCCCCGTCCGCGGACTCGATGCGGTCCACCGCGCGGTGGTAGGTGATGTCGGTGAAGCCCGGCCCGCCGTGCTCCGTCGCGGGCACCTCCCGCCAGCGGTGCGGATCGAAGGTGTCGGAGACCCGACGGGGCAGGGGGACGGGCGCGGTGGTCATGACCTCCAGGGTAGTCCGGCGGTGGCCGGTGCCGGGTCGGTGACGAGCCGCCCGCAGGTGAGCACGTCGCAGCGCTCGCCGTCGATGAGGAACGTGGCGCGCTCGGTGCCCTCGTGCACGAATCCGGCGGCACAGGCCACGCGCCCCGAGGCCGAGGCGCGGGGGAGCGGCGGGGTGAGGTCACCGCCTCATCGTGCCCGCTTCGCCTCGGCGCCGGCCACTCATTACCCTCGGGGGCATGCGCATCCCTCCTGCCCTGCGCGAGCGCGGCATCGACCGCGTCCTCGCCTGGTCGATCCCCATGACCACCCGCTTCCGCGGCCTCACCGAACGTGACGGGCTGCTGCTGCACGGCCCGGCCGGCTGGGCCGAGTTCTCCCCGTTCTGGGACTACGGCGCCGAGGAGTCCGCGGCCTGGCTGCGGGCCGCGCTCGCCGACGCCACCACCGAGCGTCCCGCCCCGCTCCGGGAACAGGTCGAGGTCAACGTCACCATCCCGGTGGTGCCGCCGGCGCTCGCCCACCGCCTGGCGAAGGTCGGCGGGGCCCGCACCGCCAAGCTCAAGGTCGCCGATCCGGGCTCCACCCTGGCCGAGGATGCGCAGCGGCTCGAGGCGGTGCGCGAGGCGATGGGACCGGACGCGCGCCTGCGCATCGACGCCAACGCCGCCTGGACGCGGGAGGAGGCCCTCGCGGCACTGCCCGTGCTGGATCGTGCGGCGGGCGGTCTCGAGTACGCCGAGCAGCCCTGCGCGGAGCTCGAGGACCTCGCTGCGCTGCGCCGCGCCCTCGACATCCCCCTCGCGGCCGACGAATCGGTGCGCCGCGCCGAGGATCCGCTGCGGGTGGCCCGCGCGGAGGCGGCCGACGTGCTGGTGATGAAGGTGCAGCCGCTCGGCGGGGTGCAGCGCTGCCTGGAGCTGGCCGAGCAGACCGGGCTTCCCGTGGTGGTCTCCTCGGCGCTCGAGAGCAGCGTGGGGCTCAGCGCGGGCCTCGCCCTCGCCGCCGCCCTGCCCGAGCTGCCGCACGCCTGCGGCCTGGGCACGGCGATGCTGCTCACCGGGGATCTCGTGGACCGACCCCTGCACGCGAGCGGCGGGATGCTGCCGGTGGGCCGACAGGACCCCGCCCCCGAGCTGCTGGAGCGCCACAGCGCCGGGGCCGAGCTCGCCGCGCGCTGGGAGGAGCGGCTCACCGCCAGCGCCGCAGCCCTGTGACCCCCGCGCGCCGCGGCGGGCGGGGCGCGCACTACGCTGGCGGGGTGCACGAGCGAACCGTCCCCTCCGCCGCGCCCTCGCGGATCACCGCCCCGCGCCCCACGGGCTCCGGCGCGGTCGATCAGTCGGTCGCGCTCTGGAGCGCGCTGGCCGCGCTCGGCCTGCGCGAGGCGGTGCTCGCCCCCGGCTCCCGCTCGGCGCCGCTGGTCTACGGCCTCGCCGCAGAGGAGGTCGGCGCCCGGATCCGCGCCCATGTGCGCATCGACGAGCGCGCCGCCGCGTTCACCGCGCTCGGACTGAGCCGCCACGACCCCTCCCGGCCGGCCGCGGTGGTGACCACCTCGGGCACGGCCACCGCGCATCTGCAGGCCGCGGTGATGGAGGCGCACCACTCACGGATCCCGTTGCTGGTGCTCACCGCCGATCGGCCGGCCGAGCTGCGCGAGGTGGGTGCGAACCAGACCACTCGCCAGGCCGGCCTGTTCGGCTCGCTGGTGCGCTTCGCGGTCGATCTGCCCGCCCCCACCGCCGCGGAGGCCACCCCGGTCGAGCTGCGCACCGCCGTCTCCACGGCCGCCCGCGCCCTGGCCGCCGCGATCGGGGAGCATCCCGGTCCCGTGCACCTGAACCTCTCCTTCCGCGACCCCCTGGTGCCGCACCGCGCCCCCGGGAGCGCGACGGACCCCGCTGCCGCGCGGCGGGAGCAGATCGTGGTCACGCGCCGGGCCCGCCACGCGCCGCCGCAGCCGCACCCGGTGCCGGTGGACGCGCGCACGGTCGTGGTCGCGGGCGACGGCGCAGGACCGGCCGCCGCGGAGCTCGCCGCACAGCATGGGCTGCCGCTCCTGGCCGAGCCCAGCTCCGGCGCGCGCCACGGGCCCACCCTCGTGCCCGGCTATCCCGCGCTGCTGCGCGAGGTCATGGCCGATCCGGAGCATCCGCTGCGCCCGCGGCGCGCGATCGTGCTCGGCCGCCCCACGCTCTCCCGGCCCGTCGTCACCGGCCTGCTCGGGGCCGACGACGTCGAGGTGATCGTGGTCGACCCGCACCTGGACTGGGCCGACGTGGCGCGCCGCGCCCAGCTCGTGGTCCCCGCCGCCACGGGCGCGGCGCAGGGCAGCGCCGCCGGCGGGGCACCTCTGGAGGAGTGGCGGGCCGCCGCAGAGTCCGCGACCGCGGCGCTGCCGAGCAGCTGGCAGCAGCGTGCCGCCCTCGCCGTCTGGGACGCCTCCGGCGCGCAGGACCTGCTCGTGCTCGGCTCCTCGAGCCTGATCCGCGACCTGGAGCAGCACGCCGGCCCCACCGCGGCGCGCATCATCGCCAACCGGGGCCTGGCCGGCATCGACGGCACCGCCGCCATGGCCGGCGGTCTCGCCCTCGCCCACGGTGCGGGGACCGGCGCCGGGGGTGCCGAGAGCGGGGCCGGGCGGGTGCGCGTGCTGCTCGGCGATCTCACCGCCCTGCACGATCTGACCGGTCTCCTCCTCGGCCCCGACGAGCCGCGGCCCGCGCTCGACGTGATCGTGGTCGACGACGACGGCGGCCGGATCTTCGGCGGGCTCGAGCACGCCGCCGCGCCGCCCGCCCTGCTGCGGCGCTTCTTCACCACCCCGCACGGTGCGGACATCGCCGCGGCGGCGGCCGCCCTCGGCACCGAGGCGCACCGCCTCACGCCGGAGGAGCTGCCCGCCGCGCTCGCCGCGCCCGCCCACGGACTGCGCGTGCTCGTCGTCCAGCCGACGCCCAGCGCAGACTCGACGAACTCTTGACCGGCGGTGCTGATATGAGTCCCATGAACGACGAGCACGCACCGCAGGAGACCCCGGACCCCCGGCCCCGTGAGGACGGCTGGGCCGGGCCCGAGCAGCAGGACGCCCAGCACTCGGGGCCCTCCCCGCACCCGAGCCCGGAGGCGCACAGGTCTCCCGAGCCGGCGTTCCCATCGGCGCGGCCGGAGGCGGATCCCGCCCCGCCGGTTGCCGGGCCCCGCAGCGGCGAGCCCTACGGAACGGCCGCCTACGGACCGGTCCCCTACGGTGCGGAGCCCTACGGCACCGAGCCCTACAGCGCGGAGCCCTACGGCGCCGCCGCCTACGGTGCCTCCTCCCAGGGAGCCGAGCCGTATGGTGCAGAGCCCCACGGTGCAGCGTCGTACGACACCGCACCCAGTGCGGCGCCCGCCCCGGCCGCGCAGCCGGCGCCCGCCGCCGCGGCACCGCGCCGCGGCCCCGGCTGGGGCGGGGTCAGCGCGCTGGTCGCCCTCGGCATGCTGTTCTCGAGCGGGGCCACGCTCGGCGGAGTCGTCGTCTACGACCAGCTGCTGTCCCCGCAGCCCGCGGCCTCCTCGCAGGAGACGCCCTCCTCGAGCGCCGATGCCCGGCCCGCGGCGCTGAGCATGGACGAGGCCCCGGACTGGGCGGCCGTCGCGGAGCAGGTCTCCCCGAGCGCGGTCGCCATCATGGTCTCCACCGGCAACGGCACCAGCCAGGGCACCGGCGTGATCCTCGACGAGCAGGGCACGATCCTCACCAACAACCACGTCGTCGACGGCGGGCAGGCCCTCCAGGTCACCACGAGCGACGGGCTGAGCTACTCCGCCTCCGTGGTCGGCACCGACCCCAGCACCGACCTCGCCGTGATCCGGCTGGACTCCCCGCCCGAGGATCTGCAGCCGGCCACCTTCGCCGACTCCTCGACCGTCACGGTGGGGCAGCCGGTGATGGCGCTCGGCACCCCGCTCGGGCTCGAGAACACGGTCACCACCGGCATCGTCTCCGCGGTGGACCGGCCCGTGACCGCCTCCGGCGAGGGCGAGGGCTCCGAAGCCACGTACACCTCCGCCCTCCAGACCGACGCGGCGATCAACCCCGGCAACTCCGGGGGCCCGCTCGTGGACGCCGCCGGCCAGGTGATCGGCATCAACACCGCGATCGCGGGGATCCCGAATGAATCCGGCCAGGCCGGGAGCATCGGGCTGGGCTTCGCGATCCCCTCGAACACCGCGACGCTGATCGCCGGGCAGCTCGAGGAGGACGGCACCGCCGAGCACGCCTTCCTCGGCGTCACCAGCGCGGACGGCTCGGCCTCGCAGGAGGAGACCACCTACCGCGGCGCCGAAGTGCTCGAGGTGGAGCCCGGCAGCCCCGCCGCCGACGCGGGCCTGCGCGAGAAGGACCTCATCATCGGCATCGACGACACCCCCGTCGGCGGCGCCGCCGCCCTCACCGGCGTGGTGCGAGGGCTCGCGAGCGGCTCCACCCACCAGCTCGAGGTGGTGCGCGACGGTGCGGTGCAGAACATCGACGTCACGCTCGGCGTGCGCCCCTCCTGAACCGCGGGACGGTCAGGACGGCTGCTCGCCGCGCAGCGCCCGCAGCATCGGGCGGCACTTCGCGAGCGCCTCGGCATGCTCCGAGACGGGATCCGAGGCGGCCACCAGCCCGCCCCCGGCCTGCAGCACCACGGTGCGCTCGTCGACCACGTGCGCCATCCGCAGCGCGATCGCCCACTGCCCGTCCCCGGAGCCGTCCATCCACCCCACCGGGGAGGCGTAGCCGCCGCGGTCGTGCGGCTCGAGATCCGCGATGATCTCATCGGCATCCTCCCGGGGCGTGCCCGAGACGGCCGCCGAGGGATGCAGCCGCGAGGCGACGTCCAGGCTCGTCGTCCCCTCCCGCAGCCGGGCGGAGACATCCGAGGCCAGGTGCTCCAGGCCCGGCAGGCGCAGCACGAACGGCTCGGGGGAGACCTCGAGCTCCTCGGCCACGCCCTCGAGCCGCTCGATCACCGAGTCGACGGCGAAGGCGTGCTCGGAGCGCTCCTTGGCATCGGTGCGGAAGGCGCGCCGGTCCACCTCGTCGAGCTCCCCGTCGTCGGCCACCGGCCGCGAGCCGGCCAGCACCCGTGAATACACCCGGCCGTCCTCGGTCTGGGCGAGCATCTCGGGGCTCGCGCCCACCACGTCCTCGAGGTGGTACACCCAGGTGCTGGGATAGGCGCGGGCGAGACGCGCCAGCATCACCGCGGGCGGCAGCGGGGCGGGGGTGCGCACGGTGGTCCGCTCGGAGAGGACCACCTTCTCGGCGCGGCCCGCCCGGATCCCGGCGATCGCCTCCTGCACCAGCGCCTGGTACTCGTCCGGGGTGTGGCCGGCCGTGATCTCGAGCGGCTCCGCGCACTCCGCCGGCACCGGAGTGGACGGGAACAGCTCCTGCCACGAGGCGGGCAGCACCGGCTCCTCGTCCACCCCGACCACGGTGAGGAAGGCCTCGCCGTCATGCACCCCCAGCAGGGCGCGCGGGACCATCAGCGTCGAGGGGCGCTGCGAGGCGTCGGCGTAGGAGAAGCTGCCCAGGGCGATGAGGCCGCTGGTGCGCACCCGCACCTCGTCGTCGACCCGGGCCCGGTCGGCCAGCTGCCGGAACGCGGCGCCGGCGCCGGCGAAGCGGTGCGGGCCGGCGGAGCGCACCGACCATGCCGTGCCGCGCGCCACCACGCCCTGGCCGTGGCGCAGCCAGGCGCCGCTGACGTCCGCGGGCAGATGGCCCAGCAGATCGACGTCCTCCTCGATGCGCTGGGTGCGGACGAACAGCGTCGTCGCAGGCTCAGCGGCCGGGACGGGGGACAGCAGAGGGGCAGACATCCGTGCCATTATGCGGCACCCGGAGCCGCCCGCACCGTGACCCGCGTCCCCTCCCCGGATGCGCGGGAGGAGCGCGCCGAGGTGCGACCATGGACCGGCGAACCCTCCGCGGGATCGCGCGGCCGTTCCGGCTCCGTGTCCCGCCGTGACCCTTCCCGAGGAGCAAGTGCGTGAGCAGCAGAGTCGACAGCATCGCGACGCCACTGGTCAGGGGCGTGCTCGGGGCGCTGTCCTCGCTCGGCATCGCGCTGGCCGTGGCCGTCGTGCCCGCCCTGGCCGCCCAGGTGGCGGGGACGGCCTCGAGCGCCACCGCGCTGGACGCGATCCTCATCTCCCTCAGCGTGCTCGTGCTCGGGCACGGCGGCGGGGTGATCGTCAGCACCGGGGTGATCGAGGGCCCCGTCACCGTGACCCCCTTCGGGCTCCTCCTGCTGCTGCTGATGCTCTCCGCGCTGGCCATGCGGCGGGTGGGCCGCGCGCTGCGGCCCGTGCGGGACGACGGCGTGCTGCGCACCGGCGCCCTGCGCGACGTCGGCTCCTCGCTGGGCATGTACGCGCTGGTCTATGCGGTCGGGCTCGCGGTCCTCGCGGGGATCGGGCGCAGCGCGGAGAGCACGCCCGTGGTCACCTCGGCGGTGGTCTCCGGCCTGCTGGTGGCCGTCACCGGCGGGCTCATCGGCTTGCTGTGGTCGCTGCGCCGGGAGCCGACGGAGACCGTCCCGGGGGTGCGCGTGCTCGAGCTGCTGCCCGCCCCGTACGGGGACGTGGCGCGTGCCGTGCTGCTGGCGCTGAGCGGTCTGCTGGGCGCCGGCATGGCGGTCGTGGTGGTGCTGCTGCTCGCCTCGGTGCCCGCCCAGGCCGCGCTGTTCGATTCCCTCGCTCCCGGGATCGTCGGCGGGATCGTGCTCACCCTCCTCCAGCTCGCCCTGCTGCCGCTGGTGGCCATATGGGCGCTCACGGTGGTGCTCGGCGGCACGGTCGGGGTGGGCACCTCCACCGGCATCTCCCTGGGCGGGGCCGAGACCGGCGTGCTCCCGGCGCTGCCGATGCTCGGAGCGCTCCCCGCGCCGGGCGATTTCCCCGCGGCGGCGTGGACGCTGCTGCTCGTGCCCGTGGTGCCGGTGGCGCTCGGCGCGGTGCGCCTGGTGCGGGACGTCGAGGCGCTCCCGCTGCGCGACCGGATCACCGCCTGGGCGGCCTATCCTCTCGCCGTGATCGTGGCCTGCCTGCTCCTGGCGGGCCTGTCCACGGGCGGGATCGGCGACGGCCGCCTGGTGCACCTGGGCCCGCAGATGAGCACCCTGGCGCTGCCGCTGATCGGCCTCGTCGCCGTGACCACCGCGCTGGTGCTCGGAGTGCTCGCGACCCCGCTGATCCCGTGGACCCGCGGCGCCGTCGCCTCCCTGCGCGAGCGGGTCGAGGCGGCCGAGCGCAGCGAGCGCGGCGAGACCCAGCGCGGAACGCGCGGGGAGACGGGACACGGGGAGCACGGGCAGAGCACCGGCAACGCCCACGACACCGACGCCGAGAGCGACGTCCCCGACGCCGGAACGCGCGCCCCCGGATCCGCGGGCACCGCGAGCAGCGCGGGCAGCGCCGGGAGCGCGGGCAGCGCCGACGACACCGAGCGGTGACCGGGGCGGCGGGCGCCGTCCCAGCGGGATCAGAGGCGGGGAGCAGGGACGGGGAGCAGGGGCGGTGATCAGGCCCCGAGCAGACCGCCGACCCACTCGACCATCGAGCCCTGCGCGTCCGCATCGCACTGCACCCGCGCCTGCTCGGTGAGGGCCGCGGAGCGGCACTGCTCGAGCTCGGACATCGGCCCGTAGAACACCACGCTCAGCGTCGCCCCGGCGATGATCATCAGCGTGGCGGGCACCCCGAGCAGCACACCGATCACCGCCATCGAGTACCGGCGCTCGCGGAGCGAGCGCACGATGAGCACGATCAGCAGCACCAGCGCGACCAGCCCGGTGAGGCCGGAGAACAGCGACAGCGGCAGCGGCGAGAGCATCAGCAGCCATGAGGCGAGCATCGCCAGGGTCAATCCGCCCACCAGGCGGCGGCGCCGAGCGGGCGCGGGGTCCGAGGGCGGGCCGGAGGAGGAGTCGCTGTTCATCGAGACCATTGTGCCTGCTCGGCTCCCCACCGGTTCCCAGCTGCGCCCCGCCCCGGCCGGATGCCGAGCGCGCGGGGCGCCGAGTACCCTGTCGCGGTGACCCGTCTCCCCATCGTCGTCCTCATCTCCGGCACTGGCTCGAACCTCGCCGCGCTCCTGGCCGCCGAGCGCGCCGCGGACTGCCCCTACGAAGTGGTCGCCGTGATCGCCGACCGTGACGCGCCCGGCCTCGAGCACGCCCGCAGCGCGGGGATCCCCACCCAGGTGGTGCGCCTGTCCGAGCATCCCGACCGGGCCGCCTGGGACGCGGCGCTCGCCGAGTCCGTCACCGCCCACCGCCCCGCGCTCGTGGTGCTCGCCGGCTTCATGAAGCTCGTCGGCCCCCCGCTGCTCGAGGCCTGCGGCGGCCGGATCATCAACACGCACCCGGCCCTGCTGCCCTCCTTCCCCGGCGCGCACGGAGTGCGCGACGCCCTCGCCCACGGCGTGAAGATCACCGGCTGCAGCGTCATCGAGGTCGATGCCGGGGTGGACACCGGGCAGATCCTCGCGCAGGCCGCGGTCGAGGTGCGCGAGGAGGACACCGAGGCGAGCCTCCACGAACGGATCAAGGCCGTCGAGCAGCCGCTGCTGGTCGACGTGGTGCGGCGTCTCACGGCCGCCCGCTGAGACGGCACCGCCGGCGCCGCCCCCGATAGAGTGGGGGCACACGACTGGCGAAGGTGGGGGACCACCGGGGAGTGACCTCGTGGGCATCGACCGCCTGGGTGCCCGCAGCAGCAGATCCGAACAGGAGCACGCCACGTGAGCACCGCAGACCGCCGCCCGATCCGCCGAGCCCTCCTCTCCGTCTTCGACAAGACCGGCATCGTCGACCTCGCCCGCACCCTCGCCGAGACCGGGGTCGAGATCGTCTCCACCGGCTCCACGGGGCGCACCGTCCGCGAGGCCGGGATCCCCGTCACCGAGGTCGAGACGATCACCGGCTTCCCCGAGATGCTCGACGGCCGCGTCAAGACCCTCCACCCGCGCATCCACGGCGGGATCCTCGCCGACCAGCGCCTCGAGGCGCACCGCGCCCAGCTCGCCGATCACGACATCGCCCCCTTCGACCTCGTCGTGGTGAACCTCTACCCGTTCTCCGAGACCGTCGCGGCCGGGGGCGGCTTCGACGAGATCATCGAGAAGATCGACGTGGGCGGGCCCACCATGGTGCGCGCCGCCGCGAAGAACTTCGCCTCCCTCGCCGTGGTCGTGGACCCCGAGGACTACGCCACCGCGGCCGAGGCCGCGAGCACCGGCGGCTTCACCCTCGCCGAGCGCCAGGAGCTCGCCGCCATCGCGTTCACCCGCACCGCCGAGTACGACGAGGCCATCAGCGACTGGATGCTCGAGCAGCTCTCCGGCGCGCTCGCCGAGGGCGGGGCCGCAGAGGCCGCCGCGGGCGAGGACGACGAGGAGGAGGAGGTCTCCGTGCTGGACCTCTCCGAGGCGGACGCCGCCGAGCTCGGCATCACCGCCACCCTCCGCTACGGCGAGAACCCGCACCAGCGGGCCCGCCTGGCCGTCACCGACGAGGACCGTCCCGGCCTGGCCGGCGCCGAGCAGCTCGGCGGCAAGGAGATGAGCTACAACAACTACGTCGACGCCGACGCCGCGGTGCGCGCCGCCTTCGACCACTCGCTGCCGGCCGTCGCCGTGGTCAAGCACAACAACCCCTGCGGCGTCGCCGTCGCCGCCGAGGGCGAGGACATCGCCCTGGCCCACCGGCGCGCGCACGGCACCGACCCGCTCTCCGCCTACGGAGGCGTGATCGCCGCCAACCGCACCGTCACCCTCGCCATGGCTCAGCAGGTCAAGCCGATCTTCACCGAGGTGATCCTGGCACCCGGCTACGAGGACGATGCGCTCGAGCTGCTGCGCACCAAGAAGAACCTGCGCATCCTGCGCCTGCAGGGGGAGTACCACCACCCCGTGGAGATGCGGGAGATCTGGGGCGGCATGCTGCTCCAGGACGCCGACGCCCTGGACGCCGCGGGCGACGACCCCGCGAGCTGGACCCTCGCCGCCGGCGAGGCGGCCGACGAGGGCACCCTCGCCGACCTCGCCTTCGCCTGGCGCTCGGTGCGCGCGGTGAAGTCCAACGCGATCCTGCTCGCCGCGGACGGTGCCGCCGTCGGCATCGGCATGGGCCAGGTCAACCGCCTGGACTCCTGCCGCCTCGCCGTCTCCCGCGCCAACACCCTGGGCGAGCACGCCGAGGGCCAGGACGCCCCCGAGCGCGCCCGCGGGGCGGTCGCCGCCTCCGATGCGTTCTTCCCCTTCGCGGACGGCGCCCAGATCCTCCTCGACGCCGGTGTGCGCGCGATCGTGCAGCCCGGCGGATCGATCCGCGACGAGGAGGTCATCGCCGCCTGCCAGAGCGCCGGCGTGACCATGTACCTCACCGGGACGCGGCACTTCTCCCACTGAGGGAACCGCCGAGAGGGCGTGCCGACCTGATGGTCGGCACGCCCCTGTCGCCGCTTCCCGCGGCGGGGCGCACCGACCGCCCGGGTCGGGACCTGCAGTTCACCGGGACGCCATGCGGGGCCTTTACAGTTGGTCCCATCCCCCAGCGTGCGAAGGAGCGGCCGTGAAGATCCCTGACAACCAGAGCCTGCGCGAGTACATCGAGCATCTGCGCGAGGAGGGGTACTCGGTCCTGGACGGCCACACCCCGGATCCGGACCTCATCGATCCCCAGGGCAACCCCGTCTACACCTGGCAGGAGGGGTACCCCTACGAGACCCGCATGGACCGCGACGAGTACGAGCGCGAGAAGTACAAGCTGCAGGTCGAGCTGCTGAAGTACCAGTACTGGCTCGAGGACAACGATCAGAAGTCGATCATCATCTTCGAGGGCCGGGACGCCGCCGGCAAGGGCGGCACCATCAAGCGCTTCACCGAGCATCTCAACCCGCGCACCGCCCGGGTGGTCGCGCTGAACAAGCCCAGCGACCGCGAGCGCGGCCAGTGGTACTTCCAGCGGTACATCCAGCATCTGCCCACCGACGGCGAGATGGTGCTGTTCGACCGCTCCTGGTACAACCGCGCCGGGGTCGAGCGGGTGATGGGCTTCGCGACCCCCGAGCAGTACGAGACCTTCATGAACCAGGTCCCGCACTTCGAGCGCATGCTCGTCGACTCCGGCATCCACGTCACGAAGTTCTGGTTCTCCGTCTCCCAGAAGGAGCAGCGCACCCGCTTCGCGATCCGCCAGCTGGACCCGGTGCGGCGCTGGAAGCTCTCCCCGATGGACCTCGAGTCCCTCGACCGCTGGGAGGCGTACACCCTCGCCAAGGAGGAGATGTTCCGGCGCACGGACAAGAAGTACGCGCCGTGGACGATCATCCGCTCGAACGACAAGAAGCGCGCCCGCCTGAACGCGATGCGCTACTTCCTGTCCCAGTTCGAGTACGAGGACAAGGACCACGAGGTGGTGGGCACCCCGGATCCGAAGCTCGTCATGCGCGGCAAGATGGAGGAAGCCGACGAGTGAGCCCCCGGCCGCCCACCCGTCGGCCCGACGTCAGAAGTCCGCGCGCTCCGTCGGCGGCAGCGCCATCTCCCCGGAATCCGGCCGGGTCGCCTCGGGATCCTCGATCGCGGGGATCGTCCCGGTGACGGTGGTGCGGTGCGGTGCGGTCATGGAGGCGGGGGACAGCAGCCCCGCGAGCCGCTTCTCGTCCAGCAGCTCCCGCTCGAGCACCAGCTCCGCGACCGGCCGCCCGGTGCGCAGAGCCTCCTCGGCCACCTCGGTGGAGGCCGAGTAGCCCAGCACCGGCACCAGGGCGGTGACGATGCCGATGGAGCGGCGCAGGTAGTCCTCGAGCACGTCCTCGTTCAGCGTGATCCCCGCGATGCAGCGGTCGGCGAGGGTGTTCATCGCCCGGGTCATGATCCGCGTGGACTCGAGGATGTTGAACGCGATCACCGGCTCGAAGGCGTTCAGCTGCAGCTGCCCGCCCTCCGCGGCGAAGGTCACCGTGAGGTCGTTGCCGATCACCTCGTAGGCGACCTGGTTGACGACCTCCGGGATCACCGGGTTCACCTTCCCCGGCATGATCGAGCTGCCCGGCTGGACCGAGGGCAGGTTGATCTCGTGGAAGCCCGCCCGCGGGCCCGAGGACAGCAGGCGCAGGTCGTTGCAGATCTTCGAGATCTTCACCGCGATGCGCTTGAGGATCCCGGAGAAGGTGACGAAGGCGCCGGTGTCGCTGGTGGCCTCGACCAGATCGGCGGAGACCACGAAGGGGATCCCGGTGAGCTCGGCGAGATCCGAGGTGGCCATCTGCGCGTAGCGCGGATCAGAGGTGATCCCCGTGCCGATCGCCGTCGCCCCCAGGTTGATCTCCTGGAAGAGCGTGGCCGTGCGGGTCAGCCGCTGGACGTCCTCCTCGATCGTGGTGGCCCAGCCGTGGAACTCCTGGCCCACCGTCATCGGCACCGCGTCCTGCATCTGGGTGCGGCCCATCTTCAGCACCGAGGAGAACTCCTCGCCCTTGCTGCGCAGCGTCGTGATGAGCTGATCCATCGCCTCGGCGAGCGCCGGGAAGGACAGCATGATCGTCAGCCGCACCGCGGTGGGGTACACATCGTTGGTGGACTGGCCGAGGTTGACGTGGTTGTTGGGGTGCAGCTGGTCGTACTGGCCCTTCTCGTGGCCCAGGATCTCCAGCGCCCGGTTGGCGATCACCTCGTTGGCGTTCATGTTCGTGCTCGTGCCGGCGCCGCCCTGGATCATGTCGACCACGAAGTGCTCGTGCAGCGCCCCGCCCACGATCTCCTCGCAGGCCTGCTCGATCGCGGCCGCGCGCTCGTCATCGAGCGCGCCGAGGCGGTGGTTCGCCCGCGCAGCGGCGCGCTTGACCTGGGCGAGCGCTTCGATCATGCGCGGGAAGTGGTGCAGCGGCACCCCCGTGATGTGGAAATTCTCCTGCGCGCGCAGGGTCTGGACGCCGTAGTAGGCATCGGCGGGGACGTCGCGGTCTCCGAGCAGGTCGTGCTCGCGGCGCGTGGGGCCGGTCGTCGAACCGGGGCTGGTCATCGAGGAGTCCTCCAGATCGTGGATGGCCGACGGCGCTGCCGGCCACGGCCAGGGTAACCGGGCAGGCGGCATGCGAGGGCCCGTACGATGGGGCCGTGCCGCAGTCACCCGATCCCACCTCCCTCCCCGCGGCCGTGCGACGGCAGGCGGTGCTCACCCTCGCCCTCCTCGTGCTCGCCGGGAGCATCGTGGTCGGCGTGCTCGTCTCCGCCGCCTCGGCCGGGCTCGTGCTGGCCCTGCTGCTGGGGATCCTCGCCGTGCTGCGGGCGGTGCTGCCCGTCCGCGCGGTCGGCGCCCTGGCCGTCCGCTCCCGCGGGCTCGACGTCGCCGTGCTGCTGGTGCTCGCGATCTCCCTCGGCGTGCTCTCCTCCTCGCCGAACCTCTGAGCCCCCGCACACCGCTGCACGCCGCACCGGGACGGTGACCTCCCGGCTGTGAGCAGACCGGCGGGACGGAGGAGTGTCCTGCCGCCGGATCCGTGTGGCATGATCGAGCCGTGCCCACCGACTCCGCCCGGCTCCATGCCGTGTTCGACCTCGCCATGAGGATCGGAGAGGGCCTGCTCACCAACGGCGCGGCGGCCTCGGAGGTCACCGCCACCGTGCTGCGGGTGACGAGCTCCTCCGGTCTGCGCAACGTCTCCGTGCAGGTGACGTTCAACGAGGTGACGATCTCCTATCTGGCGGACGAATCGGCCACCCCCTTCACCCGTGTGCGCTCCGCGAGCGCCCGCGTGCAGGACTTCGCCCGCCTCGCCGCCTTCGAGGACATCTCCCACGGGTACCTCTCCGGCGACCTGCCGCTGGACGAGGCGCGCCGCCGCGCCGCCTCCGTGCCCCAGCAGTCGCCGCTGTACCGCATCCCGCTGGTCGTCGGCGGCTTCGCCGTGATGGGCGGCGCCGCGGCGCTCTTCTTCGGAGCGGGCAGCCTGGTGGTGGTCGCCGCGACCCTCTCCGCCGGTCTGCTCATCGCCATCAGCGAGCTGCTGGCCCGCTGGAACATCCCGCCCTTCTACAGCCAGGTGCTGGGCGGCTTCATCGCAGTGGGCGGCGCTGTCTCCGTCGCCCTCATCGACGAGAGCGTGAGCCCCTCGATCGTGGTGGTCTCCTGCATCATCGTGCAGCTGGCCGGGCTCTCCTCGATCAGCGCGGTGCAGGATGCCGTCACCGGCTGGTACGTCACCGCCGCCGGGCGGATGCTCGAGGCGCTGATGCTCACCGTCGGCCTCGTGGTCGGGGTGCGCGGCGGGCTGCTGCTCGCGGACGTCAGCGGGGCGGACATCTCCGTCAGCGCCGCGATCCCCCTGAACCTCACCACGGTCGTGGTGGTCATCATCTCCGGCCTGGGCATGGGGCTCGGCTACGGGGTGGGCACCCAGGTGCCGATCCGGCTGCTGTGGGTCGGGGCGCTCGTCGCCGCCGGCTCCGGGACCATCGCCCACCTGCTCACCGGGGTGGTGGACCGGACCGTCGCGGTGGGGGTCGCGGGCTTCCTCACCGGTCTCGCGGCGACCGCGCTCGCCGACCGGCTGCGCGCCCCCTCCCTCGCCTTCGTCATGGCGGGAGTGATCCCGCTGGTGCCCGGCAGCCGCATCTACCGCGGGCTGCTGGGGCTCGGCGATGAGCTCTCCCTGGGCGTCGCCGAGCTGCTCGGCGCGGCCGAGATCGCAGTCTCGATCGCCGCCGGCGTGGTGCTCGGCCAGCTCCTGGCCTCCCGGTTCATGCCCTACGTCCGCCGCCAGGGCATCGCCTACACCCCGGCGATCTCCTCGCCGTTCACCACGCTGCGCCGCCGCCGGCTCTCGCTCGGCTCGCGCAGGATGCGGCGCCGTCGCGGCGCTCCCGTGATCGAGCCGTCTACGATGACCGGAGAGATGACAGCGCTGTCCTCCGCCATGTTCGAGGATCCCTCGTTCCTCGAGGATCTCGAACCGCCCTCGTTCCTCGAGGACGGGGCCGGACGGCGCTCCGACCACGAGGAGCCGTCATGACCACCACCGCACTGCTCGCCGCCGGCAGCTACTCGCGCAGCGGCACCGGCCGCGGCCCCGGGCTCGAACTGCTGGGCCTGAGCCTCGAGGGCGGCGGCGCACCGGCCGTGGAACGGCTCGCGGCGGTGGACCTGCCGGACCCCTCCTTCGTGATCTGGAGCCCCGACGGCACGCTGCTCCACGCCGTGCTCGAGGGCGACCCCACCCGGGTGGTGGCGGTGCGGGTCTCGGCCGACGGGCGGGAGGCCGAGGTGCTCGGGGAGCTCGCACTCGACGGCCACGGCGGCTGCCATCTGCGCCGCGGCACCGATCCCTCCACCTTGATCGTCGCCCAGTACGGTGCGGGCTCCGTGGTGACGGTGCGGCTGGACGCCGACGGCATCCCCGTCGAGCAGATCGACCTCGACGACCATCGCGACCTCAGCGATCACGAGGACCCGCACCCCCATCAGGTGGTCGCCCTGCCGGGCACCTCGCTGCTCGCCGTCCCCGATCTCGGGCTGGACCGGGTGCTGCTGTACGCCCAGGGGATCGACGGCACGATCGACCTCGCGGGAGAGATTCCGCTCAGCCGCGGCAGCGGGCCCCGCCACCTCGCCGCCGATCACGAGTCCGAGCAGCTCCACATCTCCTGCGAGCGCTCGGGGATGGTCGCCACCGCGACCCGCAGCGAGGTCCTGGCGCAGCAGGGCCTGCCCTCGGCGCTGAACACGCCCACGCACCGCTGGGCGGTGCGCTCGATGATCCCCGCCAGCGAGCACGAGGGCAGCAATGCGCTGTCCCACATCGAGCTCACCGCGGATGAATCCGCCCTGCTGGTGGCCAATCGCGGGCCGGACACCCTCTCGATCCTCTCCCTCACGCCGATGCGGCCGCAGCGGGTGGCCGAGATCGCGGTCGGCGCACATCCGCGCCACTTCACCCAGCTGGGGGACCTGGTGCTGGTCGCCGCGCAGGAGGGCGACCGGATCGACGTGCTGCGCCGCCGCGGGGAGGAGCTCGCGCGAGCCGGGGAGCCGATCCCCGCGCCCTCGGTGTCCTGCCTCGCAGTGCGGCCCTGAGCGGGAACCTGCGCTCTTGTCGCGATGACGGTTAGACTTTCGCACGCCGTGCCGGGCAGGTTGCCTCCTCCGTCGCGGCCGAGCCCCTGACCGTTCCGGAAGGATCTTCATGACCAGCGCCGACCCCGTCGCCTCTCTCGCACCCACCGACGCCGACGGCGTCGACCGGGCCGCGGTGGAGCTCTCCGCCGCCCCTGATCGTGCCGAGGCCGCGGAACGGGCCGCGCAGCTGTTCGAGGAGTCGTTCGGCTATGCGCCCGACGGCGTGTGGTCCGCGCCCGGCCGCGTCAACATCATCGGCGAGCACGTCGACTACCAGGACGGCCTGTGCCTGCCGATGGCGATCTCGCACCGCTGCTTCGCGGCGGCGGCGCGCACGCCCACCGACCGGCTGCGCCTGCGCTCCGCCCAGGACGAGACGGTGCTCGACATCGACGCCCGCGAGCTCGCACCCGGGAATGTCACCGGCTGGCCCGCCTATGTGGCCGGGGTGCTGTGGGCGCTGCGCGCCCGGATCTCCGGCGCCTCCACCCGCGGCATGGACATCATGATCGACGGCCAGGTGCCGCTGGGCGCCGGCCTCTCCAGCTCCGCCGCCCTCGAGTGCGCGTCCGCGGAGGCGATCGAGGCGCTGCTGACCCTGGGCACCGAGCCGCTGGACCGGGTGCGCGCGACGATCACCGCGGAGACCGACTTCGCCGGCGCCTCCACCGGCGGCCTGGACCAGTCCGCCTCGGTGCTCTCCCGCGAGGGTCACGCCCTCTTCCTCGACTGCCGCGACTTCTCCACGCGGCCGGTGCCGTGGGACCTGGCCTCCCAGGACCTCGCGCTGCTGATCACCGACACCCGCGCCGAGCACTCTCACGTGGACGGCGAGTACACCGCCCGGCGCGCGGACAGCGAGACCGCCGCCCGCGCGCTCGAGGTGGACACCCTGCGGGACGCCGATCCCGCGCAGCTCGAGGAGCTGCTGGGCCGGATCGACGACGAGGTGGTGCGCCGCCGCGCCCACCACGTGATCACCGAGATCCAGCGGGTGCGGGACTTCGACGCGCTGCTGGCCGAGGGCACCGTGCGCGAGCACGTCGATGCGCTCGGCGCTCTGCTGAACGCGTCCCACGACTCGCTGCGCGAGGACTACGAGGTGACCGTGCCGCAGCTGGACGTCGCGGTGGACGCGGCCCGGCGCGCCGGTGCGCACGGCGCCCGGATGACCGGCGGCGGCTTCGGCGGGTCGACGATCGCTCTGGTCGAGGCCTCGCAGGCGCAGGAGGTCGCCGCGGCGATCGCGGCCGCCTTCGCGGAGCAGGGCTTCACCGCCCCCGAGTTCTTCCTCGCCCTGCCCTCGGAGGGCGCCGGACAGGACCGCTGAGCCGGGAGTGTCGAGCCGGGACTATCGAGCGGGGGCTGCGAGCCACTCCCGCACCCCGTCCAGCAGGCGCTGCTTCACCGCGGCCGGGGCGGCGGAGACCGTGATCGAGGAGGCCGCGAGCCCGGCCAGCTCCGCATCGGCGAAGCCGATCCGGCGCGCCGTCTCGTACTGGTCCAGCAGCCGCGAATCGAACAGGAGCGGGTCGTCGGCGCTCAGCGCGATCTGGGCACCGGAGGCGACCAGGCGCCGCAGCGGCACGTCCTCGGCCTGCTCCACGACGCCCAGCGAGGCGTTGGAGGCGGGGCACACCTCGAGGCCGATCCCGGCATCGACCACCCGGGCCAGCAGCTCGGGATCCTCCGCCGTGCGCACCCCGTGGCCCAGGCGGTGCGGATGCAGATGGTCCACCACGTCCCGCACATGCGCGGGGCCGAGCAGCTCACCGCCGTGCGGGACCGACAGCAGGCCGGCCTCCCGGGCGATGCGGAACGCGGGTCCGAAGTCGGCCGTCGTGCCGCGGCGCTCGTCGTTCGACAGGCCGAAGCCGATGACCGGCCCCGCGTTCCTGGCGGCCAGGCGCGCCAGGGTGCGCGCGTCCAGCGGGTGCCGGGTGCGGGAGGCCGCGATGATGATGCCCACGCTCACCCCGGTCTCCCGCTCCGAGAGCGCGGCCTGGTCGAGCACGATCTCGATCGCCGGGGTCAGACCGCCCACGAACGGGGCGTAGCTGGTGGGATCCACCTGCAGCTCGAGACGACCCGATCCCTCGGCCGCATCGTCCAGCACGGCCTCGTGGAGGATCCGCCGCATCGCCGCCTCGGAGTCGACCACGGCGCGCGCGGCGTCGTACTGCCGCTGGAAGCGGAACCATCCGCGCCGCGTCGGCTCGACCTGCAGCGCGACGTCGTCGGTGAGCGAGCGGGGCAGGCGGATGCCGCGCTCCGCCGCGAGCTCCCACAGCGTCGAGGGGCGCATCGACCCCGTGAAGTGCAGGTGCAGATGCGCCTTCGGCAGCGCCGCGAGATCGCGGCCCGCGCCCTCCGCCGTCGTCATGCGGGTCGGCTCACTCGCCCAGCAGCGCGGCCACCCGATCGATGCCCTCGACGATGTCGTCGTCGTTCAGGGCGTAGGAGAAGCGCAGGTGACCGGGGGCGCCGAAGGCCTCGCCGGGCACGGCGGCGACCTCCGCCTCCTCGAGGATCACGGTGGCCAGCTCCGTCGAGGTGGTGACCTCGCGGCCGCGCAGGGTGCGGCCCAGCGCCCCGGAGACGTCCGGGAACACGTAGAACGCGCCGGTGGGGGTGGGCACGGTGAAGCCCGGCACCGCGGAGAGCTTCTCGACGATCAGGCGGCGGCGACGGTCGAAGGCCTCCCGCATCTGCTCGACGGGCTCGCTCGGGCCGGTCAGCGCCGCGAGCGCGGCCCGCTGCGCGATGTTGTTGACGTGCGAGGTGAGGTGGGACTGCAGGTTGGAGGCCGCCTTGATGACGTCCGCCGGGCCCACCATCCAGCCCACCCGCCAGCCGGTCATCGCGAAGGACTTCGCCACGCCGCCCAGCAGCACCGTGGTCTCGGCGAGCTCGGGCACGGCCTCGAGCACGGAGGTGAACGGCATGCCGTCGTAGGTGAGGGAGTGGTAGATCTCGTCGGTCACCACCCAGATCCCGTGCTGGTGCGCCCAGCGGCCGATCTCGGCGATCTGCTCGGGCGTGAGCACCACACCGGTGGGGTTGGAGGGGGAGCACAGCACGAGGGCGCGGGTGCGCTCGGTGCGGGCCGCCTCCAGCTGCTCCACGGTGGGCACGTAGTTCTGGTCCACGCCGGCCAGGACGGGCACCTCGGTGGCGCCGGTCTGCCGGATCGCCTCGGGGTAGGTGGTCCAGTACGGGGCCGGCAGGAGCACCTCGTCGCCCGGGTCCAGGAGCGTCGCGAAGGTCTGGAACACGGCCTGCTTGCCGCCGTTGGTCACGAGCACCTGGGCGGGATCGATCTCCAGGCCGGTACTCGCGGAGAAGGACTCCGCGAGCGCCTCGCGCAGCTCGGGAAGGCCGCCGGTGGCCGAGTAGCGGTGGTTGCGCGGATCCTGCGCCGCCTCGATCGCCGCGTCGACGATGTGCTGCGGGGTGGGGAAATCGGGCTCACCGGCGCCGAAGCCGATCACGGGGCGGCCGGCGGCCTTGAGGGCCTTCGCGGTGGCGTCGACGGCGAGGGTCGCGGAGGGCTCGATCGCTCCGACCCGCTTCGAGATGCGGGCGTGCTGAGAGGTCTGCGGGCTGGTCGCGGGGATGCTGGCATCGTCGGTGGTCACCCGCCTATCGTGACAGAGCTCGGCGCGCGCCGCCAGGATCGCGACAGTTCGGACACCGTCGGCGGCGTGCTGCGGAGACCGTCTGCCGCGCAGCGTGCGGGCGGGGCAGCGGCAGAGCACAGGCGGGGGAGCAGGCGGTGCGCGGGCCGCGGGATCGAGTGGCCTGCGTCTCGCTGCGATGTGATCTCCCGCCGCCGGATTAGCACGAGCCCCGTGCGGCTTGTATGCTGGTCGCTGGTCCGAGCCGCGGAGCTCCTCCGGGAACCCGCGCAGCGACCACATGAGGCCTGATCCTCATGAAGGGCAGTGGCGCAATTGGTAGCGCAGCGGTCTCCAAAACCGCAGGTTGCAGGTTCGAGCCCTGTCTGCCCTGCCGGTCCGGTCGGGGTCACCCGGCCGGATGCGGATGACCTCGACGAGATCGGACAGCCCAGAGTGAACTCCAGCCAGAACGCCCCGTCGACGCCCAGCGGCGCTGACGTCCCGGGCTCCGGGTCGAAGAACCCGTTCCTGGCGATCGGCCTGTTCATCCGGCAGGTCATCGCGGAGCTCCGGAAGGTTGTCGTCCCGACCCGTCGGGAGCTGGTCCTGTACTCGATCACGGTCCTGCTGTTCGTCGTCTTCATGATCCTGCTGATCTTCGGTCTCGACGCCGCGTTCAGCTGGCTGTCCAGGATCGCCTTCACGGTCCCCGACGTGTGAGCCGCACCTCGGCCCGCACCGCACACCGCACCGTGACCGATCAGTTCCACGCCGCCAGGAAGGCAGGTTCCCGCCGATGAGCGACCAGATCTCCACCCCCGACGAGTCGTACGAGGACCTCGACGACTCCCTCTCGTTCTCCGCCTCCGCCCAGTCCGGTGACGCCGAGCCCCAGGCCGACGCCGCGCGCGACGCGAGCCTCGCCGATCTCGCCGCCGGCGAGGACACCGCCGCGAGCTCCGAGATGGAGACCGACGAGGCCGCCGGTGCGGAGACCGAGGCCGCCGCCGAGGCGTCCGCGGTCGACGAGCCCGGCGCCGATGAGGCGACCGCCCCCGAGGGCGACGCCGCCGACGAGGCCGGTGAGGAGCCCGCGGAGGAGGATCCGCTGGTGCAGCTCAAGCGCCACCTGCGCGCCGCCCTCGGCGAGTGGTACGTGATCCACTCCTACTCCGGTCACGAGAACCGCGTGAAGACCCAGCTGGCCACGCGCACCGAGACCCAGGACATGGAGGAGTACATCTTCGAGGTCCAGGTCCCGATGGAGGACGCGACCGAGGTCAAGAACGGCCAGAAGAAGATCGTCCGCCGCGTCCGCGTGCCCGGATACGTGCTGGTGCGCATGGATCTGACCACCGAGTCCTGGCGGGTCGTGCGCGACACCCCCGGCGTGACCGGCTTCGTCGGAAACGCCACCGACCCCACGCCGCTGAGCTTCGACGAGATCTACTCGCTGCTGGCCCCCTCCGTCGGCCTGCCGGAGAAGAAGCGCTCCTCGGGCGGCTCCAAGGCCGCAGCGGCGCAGAAGGTCCCCGACTTCCAGGTCGGCGAGTCCGTCACCGTCATGGACGGCCCCTTCGAGACCATGCCGGCCACCATCTCCGAGATCCACTCGGAGGCCCAGAAGCTCCAGGTCCTGGTGTCCATCTTCGGGCGCGAGACCCCGGTCGAGCTGGCGTTCGACCAGGTCGCCAAGATCTGAGCGGCGGGCGCGGCCGCTGCGCCGCGCCGAATAGGGCCAGGATCACCCCCGATCCCGGTCGACGCCGCAGCGACGCGCAGGTAGCGTCGCACCTCGGACCGGCGCCCGCCGTGCGCGGGCGCTCGTCCTGCAGTGGGAGGAGCGCGTGATGAGCTCCGCCCGGACCACACCACAGTAAGGAAGAGCAATGGCTCCCAAGAAGAAGATCGCGAGCGTCATCAAGCTCCAGATCCAGGCCGGCCAGGCCACGCCTGCGCCGCCCGTGGGTCCCGCGCTCGGCGCTGCCGGCGTGAACATGATGGAGTTCGTGAAGGCCTACAACGATCGCACCGCCGATCAGCGTGGCAACATCATCCCGGTCGAGATCACGGTCTACGAGGACCGCTCGTTCACCTTCATCACGAAGACCCCGCCGGCCGCTGAGCTCATCAAGAAGGCCGCCGGCCTCCAGAAGGGCTCGGCCGTCCCGCACACGGACAAGGTCGGCAAGATCACCCAGGCTCAGGTCCGCGAGATCGCGGAGACCAAGATGCCTGATCTGAACGCGAACGACATGGAGGCCGCGGCGAAGATCGTCGAGGGCACCGCTCGTTCCATGGGCATCACGGTGGAGGGCTGACGACATGGGATTCCGTAGCAAGGCGTACAAGAACGGCGCTGCCCTGATCGAAGAGGGCCGTGCATACTCCCCGCTGGACGCGCTGCGTCTGGCGCAGAAGTCCTCCCCGGCCAAGTTCGATGCCTCCGTCGAGGTCTCGATGCGGCTCGGCGTGGATCCCCGCAAGGCGGATCAGATGGTGCGCGGCACCGTCAACCTGCCCAACGGCACCGGCAAGACCGCCCGCGTGATCGTCTTCGCGACCGGCGCGCAGGCCGACGCCGCCCGCGAGGCCGGCGCCGACGAGGTCGGCGACGACGAGCTGATCGAGAAGGTCGCCGGCGGCTGGACCGACTTCGACGCGGCCGTGGCCACGCCGAACCTCATGGGCAAGGTGGGCAAGCTGGGCCGCGTGCTCGGCCCCCGCGGCCTCATGCCGAACCCCAAGACCGGCACCGTCACCATGGACGTGACCAAGGCCGTGGGCGACATCAAGGGCGGCAAGATCGAGTTCCGCACCGACCGTGCGGCCAACCTGCACTACCTCGTCGGGAAGGTCTCCTTCACCGATCAGCAGCTGGTCGAGAACTACGTCGCCGCGCTCGACGAGATCCTGCGCCTGAAGCCGTCCTCCTCCAAGGGCCGCTACATCACGAAGATCACCGTGTCCACCACCATGGGCCCGGGCATCCCGGTCGACGTGAACCGCACGCGCAACCTCCTCGAGGACACCGACGAGGCCTGAGCGCCCCGCCGGCCGTCCCCTCGGGACGCATCGCCGACGCCCCGTCCACCTCATGGTGGGCGGGGCGCCGTCGCGTTCGCGCCGGGACGCTGCAGGATGCCGCTCTCGGGCCGCAGCGCCGCCGCGCCAGTGGAGAGCGCTGCCGCCGTGCCCGAGGTGTGACGCACGACGCCGCTCGCGCCGTGGCGCCGAGGCCCCCTCCTGCACTACTGTGGAGCTACCGAAGACCGCCGGTCGTCGCCCTCGACCTCGAGGACGATCGAAGAAATCCCTCCGGGATGGCCTGCGCAGGTGAAGAAGCGACCCTCGTGCGGTCGTCCGTCCGGCCCCGGCCGGTGCCCATGGGGCAGGATGTCCGTGCGATCGAGGCCTCGACACTTGCGTGTCGAGGCCTTTTCCGTTCCTGGGACGCCTTCACCCGGTGGCGAGAGACCTCTGGAAGGAGGGCCATGGCGAACCCCGAAAAGGTGGAAGCCGTCGCCGAGATCGTGGATCTGTTCCGCGCATCCGACGCCGCGGTCATCACCGAGTATCGCGGGCTCAGCGTGGGGGAGCTCAAGGAGCTCCGTCGCTCGCTGGGTTCCGAGACGACCTACGCCGTGGTGAAGAACACGCTCACGGAGATCGCCGCCCGCGAGGCCGGCATCGACGTGTTCGACGGCACGCTCAGCGGGCCGACGGCTATCGCCTTCATCAAGGGCGAGCCGGTGGAGCCTGCGAAGGCTCTGCGTGACTTCGCCAAGACCCACGAGAGCCTCGTGGTCAAGTCCGGCTACTTCGAGGGCAAGCTGCTCTCGCAGGAGGACGTCCAGAAGCTCGCGGACCTCGAGTCCCGCGAGGTCCTGCTGGCCAAGGCCGCCGGCGCCATGAAGGCGTCGATGTCCAAGGCCGCCGCAGTGTTTGCGGCGCCGCTGTCCAAGACAGCGCGCACCGTGGACGCGCTGCGGGCCAAGCAGGAAGCCGCCTGAGCCACCCGGCTCGCGGCTTCCGCCCCACAGCCTCAGCGCTGTCCCCCGGCAGCTCCCCATGGAGCGGCCGGACCGCATGACCTGGCGCGCACGCGCCGCCTGACACCGCAGGGACGCACGTCCCACCAACAGGAAGGAACGCCACCATGGCGAAGCTCAGCAACGACGAGCTCATCGAAGCTTTCAAGGAGATGTCCCTCATCGAGCTCTCCGAGTTCGTGAAGGAGTTCGAGGAGGTCTTCGACGTCACCGCCGCCGCCCCCGTGGCCGTCGCCGCCGCCGGTGGCGCCGCTGCCGGTGGCGAGGCCGAGGCGGAGGAGGAGAAGGATGAGTTCGACGTCATCCTCGAGTCCGCCGGCTCCGCGAAGATCGCCGTCATCAAGGAGGTGCGCGGCCTGACCTCGCTCGGTCTGAAGGAGGCCAAGGCGCTCGTCGACGAGGCCCCCAAGGCTGTCCTCGAGGCCGTCAAGAAGGACGACGCCGAGGCTGCCAAGACGAAGCTCGAGGAGGCCGGCGCGACCGTCTCCGTCAAGTGATCTCCGGCGTGCGCCCCGGCGCACGCCTGATCCGACGGCAGTCGCACTGCTCCTGAAGGGCCGTCCCGCACACGCGGGGCGGCCCTTCCTGCATGTCCGGACCCGCCACCGGGTCTCGCCGCACGCCCGCCACGGGCCGTGCCGCACGCCGCGCCGCGGGCCTCGCCGCGCCGTCGGCCCGCCCAGGTCCCGGCCGCCGTGCCCACGGGCCGCGCCGTCACCGCTTCGTGACCTCCGAGGGATGACGATCAGCTGAAAGTCCGCTGAATCCTCCTTAAGCTGAGCGCGCCTATGTCGTGAATCACCCCCGGGGGTCCCTGTGCCGCTTCGGCCGCTACGTCGTCTCGCCGCGCTGTCCGGCGCCGTGCTGATCGGGACCCTCGGTCTCTGCATGTCCACCGCCGCGGCGGCGCCCGAGGCGCTGACGCCTCCTGCCGCGCCCGCGGCCCCGTCCCCGCTCGAGGGCGTCCCGGGGATCTCCGATGAGCTCTCCTCGGCCCCGGTCGACGTCCTCGTGCTGCTCGAGGACCAGCCCGCGAGCCTCTCGATGTCCCAGGAGAGCTCGCGCCTGCGGGACCAGCAGGCGCTGATCGACACCTGGTCGCAGGAGCACGGGCTCGAGCTGGACCGCCAGTTCGGCTACCTCGTCAACGGCTTCTCCGCCTCCGTGCCCGGCGATCAGCTCGCCGCGCTCTCGCTCGAGCCCGAGGTGCGCTCCGTGCGGCGGGAGCGGGTCTACGAGCGCACCGAGCACACCGCCCGCGACCTCGAGGGCGTCCCCGCCGCCTTCGAGACCCACGGGGTGGACGGCACCGGCATGGTCATCTCCGTCATCGACTCCGGCATCGACCCGAGCCATCCGGCGCTGCGGCTCGACGACTGCGACGACGCGGCCATCACCGAGATCAATCCCGCCCCCGAGGCGGACTTCACGTGCAAGGTGCCCGACGGCTACAACTACGCCGACGAGAGCTACGTGATCAAGGATTCCGTGGTCGACGCGCACGGCCAGCACGTGGGCGGCATCGCGGCCGCCAACGGCTCCGCGGGGGACGAGCCCGGGGACTTCGTCGAGACGGGCGAGCTGGACGGCGTCGCCCCCAATGCGCAGCTGCTCGCGATGAAGGTGTTCTCGAACTCCGGCGGCGGCGCCACCGACTCCGACATCGTCGCGGCGATCGAGGACTCGGTGAAGCTCGACGCCGACGTCATCAACATGTCGCTGGGCTCCTCCAACGGGCAGAAGAACGCCTCCGATGCGAGCTCCCTCGCGATCGAGGCGGCCCGTGACGCGGGCGTCGTCTCCGTGATCGCGGCCGGCAACGACGGCCAGAACTTCTCGGCCGACGGCGTCGCCGATGACCTCTACGGCCTCCACGACGACGGCACCGTCGGCTCCCCGGGCACCCTCGGCTCCGCGCTCACCGTCGCCTCGATCGACAATGCCGCGCTCACCCAGCTCATGGCGTACGTGAACGAGGAGAGCGAGGGCGTGCCCTACTCGCCGGCGACCGGCACCCAGGACGGGCAGCCGCACCCCCTGGTGGACCTGGGCCTCGCACTGGAGACGGACACCGAGGGGAAGGACCTCGACGGCGCCTACGCCCTCATCGAGCGCGGCGAGATCGCCTTCACCGAGAAGTACGAGAACGCGATCGCGGCCGGCGCCGGCGGCGTCATCGTGTCCAACACCGAGGACGCCCCCTTCGGCATGGCCGGGGTGGAGAGCTTCACGCTCCCCGGCATCACCGTCACCCAGTCCGTCGGCGCGCAGCTGCGCGAGGCGGCGGCGGGCGGGGACGCCACGATCCGGATCACCGACGATCTGGACGTGCGCGAGAACCCCACGGCGCTGGAGCCGTCGTCGTTCACCTCCTGGGGCACCACGCCGTCGCTCGACCTCGAGCCCGAGATCTCCGGCATCGGCGGCAATGTGTACTCGACCTACAACGACGGCACCTACGGCATGAACTCCGGCACCTCCATGGCCTCGCCGAACGTGGCCGGCATGGCGGCGCTGGTGCTGCAGCACCTCGAGCAGAGCCGTCCCGAGATCACCGGCGCCGAGCGCGTGGACCTCGCCAAGGTCATGCTGATGAACACCGCGCTGATCCCCGAGGACGCGGACACGGAGACCCCGTCGGCCTCGCCCCGGCAGGTCGGGGCGGGCCTGGCCCAGGTGGATCGGGCGCTGGACTCCCAGGTGATCGCGACCGTGGACGGCGAGGGCGCGGCCGCGCTGCGGGAGATCGACGGCTCCGCCACCTTCACCGCGACGCTCACCAGCAGCGCGCAGGAGGACCTGGAGTTCACCCTGCCCGAGGTGGCGCTGCTCGCCGAGACCAACGAGGCCGGCGAGACGACCACGGTGCGGCCCTCCGCCGGCACCGTCACCGCGCCCGAGGCCGTGACCGTGCCCGCCGGAGGCACCGCGAGCGTCGAGGTCACCGTCAGCCCCGAGGCGGGGGAGGACCACTTCACGGGCGGCTGGGTCCGCTTCGCCTCCGGCACCGACGCGCAGCCGGATCTGTCGATCCCGTTCCTCGGCTTCGCCGGTGACTGGAACGCCGAGGAGATCATCCTCCCGGCCGACGAGACCCTCGAGGGCGTGGGCGTGCAGAGCGAGCTGATCACCTCGTGGGGCGGCTCGACGCTCCCGCTGGACAGCAAGATCGGCACGTTCTTCCTCTCGCCCAACGGCGACGGCGACATGGACACCATCGCGGCGAACCTGGTGCCGATGCGCAACGCCTCGGACATCCGCTACTCGGTGCTCGACGGCGAGGGCGAGCTGATCACGGTGCTCGGAGAGGAGCAGGGCCTGTACCGCAGCCTGCTCGGCGACTGGGCGGAGCCCGAGGACCCGCGCGAGCTGCAGTGGACGGGTGCGACCTTCGACGGCACGATCTACGACCCGCAGGCGGTGGACTACGCCGCCCTGCCCGACGGGGACTACACCTACCGGGTCGAGACCCGGCTCAGCCCGGACCATGCGTGGCAGAGCACCGACTTCGACTTCGGCATCGACGCGACCCCGCCCGAGATCGAGTTCGGGCCCTACGAGGCCGGGCTGCTCAGCTTCACCGTGCTCGAGGAGGGCTCCGGCGTGCTCGCCCCGCCCACCGTGACCAGCGCCGCGGGGGAGGAGATCGAGGTGATCGAGGCGCCCGGCGGTGACGGCTACTCCGTCGAGGTGGACCCGCAGGAGGTCCCGTTCGTCACGGTCTCGGTGCTGGACGCCGGCTTCAACCTGGGCGTGGCCACGAAGGTCTTCGCTCCCTCGACCCTGCTGATCGCCGGCGGCGCGCAGCTCGAAAACGACGTCTTCGGCCCGCAGTCGATGCTGGTGCAGGAGGGGTCGCTGCTGCTGAGCGGCTACGTCTCCGGGGACATCACCTCGGTGCGGGTCGGGGAGGAGACGGTCGAGACCCCCGAGGGCCGCTTCCGCCACCTGGTCCCGCTTTCCGAGGGGGAGCAGGAGCTCCTCGTCGAGGGGCTCGACGCCGAGGGCGAGGTGGTCCAGGAGCAGAGCCTCACGGTCACCTACGACTCCATCCCGCCCGAGCTCGCCGTCACCGAGATGGAGACCGACGAGCAGGGCAGGGCGCTCCTCGACGAGGACGGCCGGATCACCGTGCGCGGCACCCTCACCGACGAGCGGGACGGCGCCGAGCTCAGCGTCAGCGCCGGCGAGACAGAGGGCGAGGTCGATGCCGACGGCGCCTTCGAGATCACCGTGACGCCCGGAGAGGACGCGGCGGCCTTCACGCTGTCCGCCTCCGACGGGGTCAACACCGACTCGCAGTCCTTCGCGATCTCCGGCCGCGAGCAGGAGACCGAGTGGGGGATGCCCGAGGTCACCAACGCCGACTGCGTGCTCGCCTCGGGCGCGTGCTTCGTGCCCGCGGACACCGGCGACATCAGCGAGGACGGCAGCGTGTTCACCCTGCGCGGCGAGTACCCGGCCGGCGGCACCCTCACCCTCACCCCGACCGCCGTGCTCGGCGAGGACGGCGTGCGCCGGGAGGAGGGGCCGATCCGCGCCGAGATCGCCGAGGACGGCAGCTTCAGCGCTCCGCTGCCCGTCTCCACCGGCGAGAACCACTTCCGCATGGTGGTCGAGGACGCCGACGGCACCGTCCGCTTCGACCGGGGCGTGCGCTTCTACGTGGACGTCACGGCACCGACCCTGCGCGTCGACGAGCCCACCCTGGTGGGCGGCACCCTCTACACCGACAGCGAGCAGGTGACCGTGGCCGGCACCGCCTCCGACGACGGCTGGGGCTACGGCCTCTCGCTCAACGACTCGATCGTCATCGAGCGCTTCGACATCGGCAGCCCGGGGGAGGAGTCCAACACCCGCGACTTCTCGACCGAGATCACGGTGGCCGACGGCGACACCCTGCTGATCGAGTTCTACGACTCGAACGGCAACGTGCTGCTGGGCCTGGTCCCGGTGATCCTCGACCAGGACGTGCCCCGGATCGACATCGAGGGCCTCGCCGACGAGGACACCGTCGACGACGGCCGGGAGGTCGAGGTCGCCGCGACCGACGAGAACCTCGCCGCCCTGCAGGTGATGGTGGACGGCGAGGTGGTCCACGAGTCGACCACCGACCTCGCCACCCAGGAGCATGCGCTCGAGGACACCCTGATCGACCTGCGCGACCTGCAGTCCGCCGATGCGCAGGAGCCTGACGCGGACGATCGTGATGCGGGGGACCGTGACGCGGAGGAGCCCGCCGCGGACGCGCCGGGCGAGGTCGTGACCTCCGGCGCGCGGACCACCGCCGTGCAGGACACCCTCACGGCCGCGGTGCCGACGGCGGATCTCGCCGACGGCGCGCACACCCTCACGGTCGTCGCGACCGACCTCGCCGGCGGCACCGCCACCGAGACCCTGGACTTCCAGATCGCGCCGCCCGCGGAGGAGATCGAGATCAGCGGTCCCGCGTCGGTGGAGCTGAGCATCCACCGCGAGGAGCTCGGGGACCAGGCCGCACTGGCCGAGACGGTGCTCGACTCCTGCACGGTGACCCTGGACGGTGACGCCCGGGCCGCCGAGGAGGCCGGCATCGGGCTGCGTCTCGCGCCCGACACCGTCCTCGTCGAAGGGGAGCAGGAGGTGACCGCTCTCGCGGTGGACTCCTCCGGCGAGCCGCTCATCGATGCCGCGGGCGAACCGGTCGCCCTCGGCCTCACCGTGGCCGTCGCGCTCGAGGAGGTGACGCTCACCGCGGGGGAGGTCACCGCGACCGCCACCTTCCGCAGCGATGACACGCTCACCGCCGCGCTCGAGCCGGCCGCGGAGGAGGAGGGCCGCGTGCTGGTGCTCGCCAACGCCCACGGCTCCCTCGAGTCCGTGATCACCGTGCCCGGTGACGAGGGGGAGACGGTGCTGAGGCTCCTCGCCGACGGCACCCGCCTGCCCGTCGCATCGAGCTGGGAGGACGGCGTGCTCACCTTCTCCGGCCCGTCGCAGGGCACCTACCTGCTCCTCGCCGCCGCCGCGGCGGACGGCTCCGGCGACGGCTCGGGATCCGGCGACGGGTCCGGGAACGGCGCGGGCGAGGGCGACGGTGCGGCCGGCGGGAACGCCGACGGCACCGGCTCCGGTGACGGCAGCGGCGACGGCGACAGCACCGGAGCCGGCAGCGGCACGGGCACCGGTGCCGGGACGGGTGTTGGCGACGGGACGGGCGGAGGCAGCTCCGGAGGCCCGCTGGCCCGCACCGGCGCAGAGATCCTCGTCCCGCTCGGCGTGGCCGTCGCGCTGCTGCTCGGCGGGGGAGCGCTCGTGGCGCTGCGCCGGCGCCGCTGACCTCACGCACCCCGGCGCCGCTCGACGACGGTGAGCCGCCTCATGGCGGGCCGCACCTCCACAGGGAGGTGCGGCCCGCCCCTGCGAGGGGCCGCGACACCCCGCGATCCGCCCCGCCTGCTTGACTCCGCGCCGATTTCCCTCCATTCTTCTTGGCGTACGGAGCTGTTCCTGTCGCGTGCGCCCGGTGTGAGGACACCGCCGGGCCGGTCGAGCCAGACAGACAGGGACGCACCGGGAGAACACCCGCGCCAGGCATATAGCGGCCGACGCGGATGGGCTGGTCGCGTCCGCGACCCTTGCGCCCATCCGCGATTTTGTGTATGGTCGGTCCTTGCGCTGTGTGCCTCCCGTCGGATCTGCCGTTCCGCGCAGCTTTCGCTGCCGTGCCTGCTCCACTGCCCTGATGGGTCGTCCACCGCGCCTGGGATTCCGTCATCGGCCTGTGGAAGGACCCCCCTTGGCTGCCTCGAGCACCGATCGCACCACTGACATCGCACTTCGTACCGTCTCGCCCCGCGTCACCTTCGCGAAGCTCGGCGACCCCATCGAGGTCCCGGATCTGCTGAGTCTGCAGACCACCTCGTTCGACTGGCTGCTCGGCAACGAGCGCTGGCAGGAGCGTGCCGCTGAGGCCTCCGCCGCCGGTCGCGAGGACGTCCCGCAGACCTCCGGTCTCGCGGACATCCTCGAGGAGATCTCCCCGATCGAGGACTTCGCCGGCAACATGTCGTTGTCGTTCCGCGATCACACCTTCGACGACCCGAAGTACACGGTCGACGAATGCAAGGAGAAGGACCTCACCTACGCCGCTCCGCTGTACGTCATCGCGGAGTTCATGAACAACGAGACCGGTGAGATCAAGACCCAGACGGTCTTCATGGGCGAGTTCCCGCTCATGACCGACAAGGGCACGTTCATCATCAACGGCACCGAGCGTGTCGTCGTCTCCCAGCTCGTCCGCTCCCCGGGTGTGTACTTCGAGGAGTCCATCGACAAGACGAGCGACAAGCACATCTTCTCCGCGAAGGTCATCCCTTCGCGCGGTGCCTGGCTCGAGTTCGAGGTCGACAAGCGCGACCAGGTCGGCGTGCGCATCGACCGCAAGCGCAAGCAGTCCGTCACCACCCTGCTGCAGGCCCTCGGCATGTCGCACAGCGACATCCTCGAGGAGTTCGGCGAGTTCGAGTCGATGCGCTCCACGCTCGAGAAGGACCGCATCACCTCGCAGGACGAGGCGCTCATCGACATCTACCGCAAGCAGCGTCCGGGCGAGCCGCCCACGCGCGATGCGGGCGAGGCGATGCTGAACAACCTCTACTTCAACGCCAAGCGCTACGACCTCGCGAAGGTCGGCCGCTACAAGATCGGCAAGAAGCTCGGCCTCGAGGGCACCCTCTCCGAGTCCACCCTCCGCCTCCAGGACGTCGTCGCCGCGATCAAGTACATCGTCGCGCTGCACGACGGCGTCAGCGAGTACACCAGCGTCGACGGCAAGCCCGTGCGCGTGGAGACCGACGACATCGACCACTTCGGCAACCGTCGCATCCGCGCGGTGGGCGAGCTGATCCAGAACCAGGTCCGCACCGGCCTGTCCCGCATGGAGCGCGTCGTCCGCGAGCGCATGACCACGCAGGACGTCGAGGCGATCACGCCGCTGACCCTGATCAACATCCGTCCGGTCACCGCCGCGATCAAGGAGTTCTTCGGAACCTCCCAGCTCTCGCAGTTCATGGACCAGAACAACCCGCTGTCGGGCCTGACCCACAAGCGGCGCCTGTCCGCGCTCGGCCCGGGCGGCCTGTCCCGCGACCGCGCCGGCATGGAGGTCCGTGACGTCCACCCGTCGCACTACGGCCGCATGTGCCCGATCGAGACCCCCGAGGGTCCGAACATCGGCCTCATCGGCTCGCTGGCGACCTTCGCCCGCATCAACCCCTTCGGCTTCATCGAGACGCCGTACCGCAAGGTGGTCGACGGCCACGTCACCGACGAGGTCGTCTACCTCACCGCGGATGACGAGGACCGCCACATCATCGCGCAGGCCAACGCCAAGATCGATGAGGAGGGTCGCTTCCTCGAGGAGGAGGTGCTGGTGCGCCTCGCCGGCGGCGAGCCGGACCTGGTCGCCGTCGAGGACGTCGACTACATGGACGTCTCCGCCCGTCAGATGGTCTCCGTCGCCACGGCGATGATCCCCTTCCTCGAGCACGACGACGCCAACCGTGCGCTCATGGGCTCGAACATGCAGCGCCAGGCCGTGCCGCTGCTGCGGTCCGAGATGCCGCTGGTCGGCACCGGCATGGAGCGTCGCGCCGCGGTCGACGCGGGCGACGTGATCGTCGCGGAGAAGGGCGGCGTCATCGAGGAGCTCTCGGCAGACCTCATCGTGGTCATGGCCGACGACGGCTCCCGCCAGACGTACCCGATCGGGAAGTTCCAGCGCTCCAACGCCGGCAACTCCTACAACCAGCGCGTGCTCTTCGACGAGGGCGACCGCGTCGAGGCCGGCTCGATCCTGGCCGACGGCCCCTCGACCGATCAGGGCGAGCTCGCCATCGGCAAGAACCTGCTGGTCGCCTTCATGTCGTGGGAGGGCCACAACTACGAGGACGGCATCATCCTGTCCTCGCGGATGGTCCAGGACGACGTCCTCACCTCGATCCACATCGAGGAGCACGAGGTCGACGCCCGCGACACGAAGCTCGGCAAGGAGGAGATCACCCGGGACATCCCGAACGTCGGCGACGACGTGCTCGCCGATCTCGACGAGCGCGGCATCATCCGCATCGGCGCCGAGGTCGAGCCGGGCGACATCCTCGTCGGCAAGGTCACCCCGAAGGGCGAGACCGAGCTGACCCCGGAGGAGCGCCTGCTGCGCGCGATCTTCGGCGAGAAGGCCCGAGAGGTGCGCGACACCTCGCTGCGCGTGCCCCACGGCGAGTCCGGCACCGTCATCGGCGTCCAGGTCTTCAACGACGACGAGGACGGGGACATCCTGCCCACCGGCGTCAACGAGATGGTCCGCGTCTACGTGGCCCAGAAGCGCAAGATCACCGACGGCGACAAGCTCGCCGGCCGTCACGGCAACAAGGGCGTCATCGCGAAGATCCTGCCGGTCGAGGACATGCCGTTCCTGGAGGACGGCACCCCGATCGACATCATCCTCAACCCGATGGGCGTGCCCGGCCGCATGAACATCGGCCAGGTCATGGAGACCCACCTGGGCTGGGTCGCCAAGGCCGGCTGGGACCTCGACCCGTCGGACGCGACCGCCGCGGACCTGCCCGAGCCCGCGCTGCACGGCGAGCCCGGCACCCCGGTCGCCGTCCCGGTCTTCGACGGCCTCACGGCCGACGAGGTCTCCGGTCTGATCGCCAACCACCGCCCCAACCGGGACGGCGAGCGGATGATCAAGGAGGACGGCAAGGCGCGTCTGTTCGACGGCCGCTCCGGCGAGCCGTTCCCGGACCCGGTCTCGGTGGGCTACATGTACATGCTGAAGCTCCACCACCTGGTGGACGACAAGCTGCACGCCCGCTCCACCGGCCCCTACTCGATGATCACGCAGCAGCCGCTGGGCGGTAAGGCCCAGTTCGGCGGCCAGCGGTTCGGCGAGATGGAGGTCTGGGCCCTGGAGGCCTACGGCGCCGCGTACGCCCTGCAGGAGCTGCTGACCATCAAGTCCGATGACATCGCCGGCCGCGTCAAGGTCTACGAGGCGATCGTCAAGGGCGAGAACATCCCCGAGCCCGGCATCCCGGAGTCGTTCCGCGTCCTGCTCAAGGAGATGCAGTCGCTGTGCCTGAACGTGGAGGTGCTGTCCAGCGACGGCACCGCCCACGAGGTCCAGGAGAGCGACGAGGAGGTCTTCCGCGCCGCGGAGGAGCTCGGCATCGACCTGTCCCGCCGGCCCCACGAGGGCGTCGGCTCCATCGAAGAGGTCTGACGGACGGGGGACCGGGAGGAGCCCGCGGCTGCGTCGAGCAGCCCACCCTCCTCCCGGCCCCGCCCTCGACCCCCGTTCCCTCAGACACCACGACTTCCGATCGAGAGAAGGACACCTGTGATCGACGTCAACACCTTCGACGAGCTGCGCATCGGCCTCGCGACCGCCGATGACATCCGCGGCTGGTCCCACGGCGAGGTCAAGAAGCCGGAGACCATCAACTACCGCACCCTGAAGCCCGAGATGGACGGCCTGTTCTGCGAGCGTATCTTCGGCCCCACCCGGGACTGGGAGTGCTACTGCGGCAAGTACAAGCGCGTGCGCTTCAAGGGCATCATCTGCGAGCGCTGCGGCGTGGAGGTCACCAAGTCCTCCGTGCGCCGTGAGCGCATGGGCCACGTGGAGCTCGCGGCTCCCGTCACCCACATCTGGTACTTCAAGGGCGTGCCGAGCCGTCTGGGCTACCTGCTGGACCTCGCGCCGAAGGATCTCGAGAAGATCATCTACTTCGCCGCGTACATGGTCACCTACGTGGACGAGCAGGCCCGTCATGACGACATGCCCGATCTGCAGGCGCGCTTCGACCTCGAGGTCAAGGAACTCGAGAACGAGCGGGACGCCGCGATCAACGACCGTGCGCTCTCGGCGGAGAAGGATCTCGCCCAGCTCGAGGAGGAGGGTGCCAAGGCCGACGCGAAGCGCAAGGTCCGCGACTCCGGTGAGCGCGAGCAGGCTCAGATCCGCAAGAAGTACGACGCCGAGATCGACCGCATCACCCGCGTGTGGGAGCGCTTCAAGACCCTCAAGGTCGCCGACCTCGAGGGCGACGAGCAGCTCTACCGCGCGATGAAGCTGCGCTACGGCACCTACTTCGAGGGCGGCATGGGCGCCGAGGCGATCCAGCGCCGGCTCCAGGACTTCGACCTCGAGGCCGAGTCCGTCGCGCTGCGCGAGGTCATCGCCACCGGCAAGGGGCAGAAGAAGGCCCGTGCGCTCAAGCGCCTCAAGGTCGTCTCCGCGTTCCTGACCACCACCAACTCGCCCGTCGGCATGGTGCTGGAGGCCGTCCCGGTGATCCCGCCGGACCTGCGCCCGATGGTGCAGCTGGACGGCGGTCGTTTCGCGACCTCCGACCTCAACGACCTGTACCGCCGCGTGATCAACCGCAACAACCGCCTCAAGCGGCTGCTGGATCTCGGTGCGCCCGAGATCATCGTGAACAACGAGAAGCGCATGCTGCAGGAGTCGGTCGACTCGCTGTTCGACAACGGCCGCCGCGGCCGCCCGGTCACCGGTCCGGGCAACCGTCCGCTGAAGTCGCTGTCCGACATGCTCAAGGGCAAGCAGGGGCGCTTCCGCCAGAACCTGCTCGGCAAGCGCGTGGACTACTCCGCCCGCTCCGTCATCGTCAACGGCCCGCAGCTGCGGCTGCACCAGTGCGGCCTGCCCAAGGGCATGGCGCTCGAGCTGTTCAAGCCGTTCGTCATGAAGCGTCTGGTCGAGCTCTCGCACGCCCAGAACGTCAAGGCCGCCAAGCGGATGGTCGAGCGTGCCCGCCCCGAGGTGTGGGACGTGCTCGAAGAGGTCATCACCGAGCACCCGGTGCTGCTGAACCGTGCGCCCACCCTGCACCGCCTGGGCATCCAGGCGTTCGAGCCGCAGCTGGTGGAGGGCAAGGCCATCCACCTGCACCCGCTCGTGTGCGCCGCGTTCAACGCGGACTTCGACGGCGACCAGATGGCGGTCCACCTGCCGCTGAGCGCCGAGGCGCAGGCCGAGGCCCGCATCCTCATGCTCTCGAGCAACAACATCCTCAAGCCGTCGGACGGCCGCCCCGTGACCATGCCCGCCCAGGACATGATCATCGGCCTGTACCACCTGACCACCGTGCGTGAGGAGACCGAGGGCGCCGGGCGCTCCTTCGCCTCCGAGGCGGAGGCCATCATGGCCTTCGACCGCGGCGAGCTGCACCTGAACGCTCCGGTGTCCATCCGCTTCACGGACATCGCCCCGCCGAGCGACTGGGAGGCCCCCGAGGGCTGGACCGAGGGTGACCCGATCGTCCTGGACACCACCCTGGGCACCGTCTACTTCAACGAGACGCTGCCGGTGGACTTCCCCTTCGTGCAGGGCCAGGTCGGCAAGAAGCGTCTGGGCGGCATCGTCAACGCTCTCGCCGAGCGCTACGACAAGGGCCAGGTCGCCGCGTCGCTCGACGCGCTCAAGACCTACGGCTTCTCGTGGTCCACCCGTTCGGGGGCGTCCTTCGCGCTGTCCGACGTGGTCACCCCGCCCAACAAGGGCGAGATCATCGCGCGGTACGAGGCGAAGGCCGCTCAGGTGCAGGAGAACCGCGACCTCGGTCTGGTCTCCGAGTCCGAGCGCAACATGGAGCTCATCGACATCTGGACCGAGGCGACCAACGAGGTCGACCAGGCGATGCGGGAGAACTTCGAGTCGACCAACACCATCTACCGGATGGTGGACTCGGGTGCCCGAGGCAACTGGATGCAGATCCGCCAGATCGCCGGCATGCGCGGCCTGGTGAACAACCCCAAGGGTGAGATCATCCCGCGCCCGATCCTCTCCAACTACAAGGAGGGGCTCTCGGTCCTGGAGTACTTCATCGCCTCGCACGGCTCCCGCAAGGGCCTGGCGGACACCGCGCTGAAGACCGCTCAGTCCGGGTACCTGACCCGTCGTCTGGTGGACGTCTCGCAGGATGTCATCGTGCGCGAGGACGACTGCGGCACCACCAAGGGCCTGGTCCTGCCGATCGCGGTCGAGGAGGGCGGCGTGCTGCGCCCCCACGAGCACGCGGAGTCCACGGTGTACGGGCGCGTCCTGGCCACTGCGGCCCTCGGCGCCGACGGCACCGAGGCGGCGCCGGCCGGCACCGAGCTCGGCGACGTGCTCATCGAGCAGCTCGTCGAGGCGGGGGTGCGCGAGGCGAAGATCCGCTCCGTGCTGACCTGTGACTCGGCGGTGGGCACCTGTGCCCAGTGCTACGGCCGTTCGCTCGCGACCGGCCAGCTCGTCGACATCGGCGAGGCCGTCGGCATCGTCGCGGCCCAGTCGATCGGCGAGCCCGGCACCCAGCTGACCATGCGCACCTTCCACTCCGGTGGTGTGGCCAGCGCCGACGGCGACATCACGCACGGTCTGCCGCGTGTGCAGGAGCTGTTCGAGGCACGCACCCCGGCCGGCTTCGCGCCGATCTCCGAGTTCGCGGGTCGTGCCGAGATCGAGGAGAACGACAAGCAGCGTCGGATCACGGTCACCCCGGACGACGGCTCCGAGCCGGTCTCCTACACCGTCTCCAAGCGCGTGACCCTGCTGATCGCCGACGGCGACCACATCGGCGTCGGCCAGCAGCTCACCCAGGGCTCGGTCGACCCGAAGCAGGTGCTGCGCATCCTCGGCCCGCGGGCCGTGCAGCAGCACCTGGTCGACGAGGTGCAGAAGGTGTACATCAGCCAGGGCGTGGACATCCACGCGAAGCACATCGAGGTCATCGTGCGCCAGATGCTCCGTCGCGTGACGGTCATCGAGTCCGGCGACACCGGTCTGCTGCCCGGCGACTTCGCCGAGCGGGTCACCTTCGAGCGGGAGAACCGTCGCGTCCTCTCCGAGGGCGGCCAGCCGGCTTCCGGTCGTCCGGAGCTGATGGGCATCACGAAGGCGTCGCTCGCGACCGAGTCGTGGCTCTCGGCGGCCTCCTTCCAGGAGACCACCCGGGTGCTCACCGAGGCCGCCCTGAACCGCAAGAGCGATCAGCTCATGGGGCTCAAGGAGAACGTCATCATCGGCAAGCTCATCCCGGCCGGCACCGGCCTGTCGCGGTTCCGTCACATCGCGGTCGAGCCCACCGACGAGGCGAAGGCGCAGATGTACCAGGTGCCCGGGTACGACGAGCTGGACTTCTCCGGCTTCGGCCAGACCGGCGCGGTCAACCTCGACGACATCGACTACGCCGACCCGTTCCGCACCGACTTCCGCTGAGCCGGTCCTGAACGCGCCCGCCCCTGCCGCCGCACGGCGGTGAGGGGGCGAGCATCCGCCGCGGGGCGGTCCCACCGAGGTGGGGCCGCCCCGCGGCGTTCCTGCGTCCGGCAGGTGCCGTGCGGCGCCCTTCGCGCTCGGCGGGGGCCGCTGCGCGGTGACGCGGAGCGGGTGGGCGGCGAGGCGGAGCGGGTGCGCGGACGGGCGGATCCTGTGGGCCACGTCGCGTCGAACAGCCGCTCCGGGGCGCCATGCGTGACCTGCCCGACCCGGAAGTTCACGGGAGGGTAAAGCCCTCGTGGGTCCTTCCTCAAAGTCTGGCCGCATCCCTTACGCATCGGCGCGAAGAGAGAAAGCATGGCACCTGGCAGTTCCCACGCGACCTTTCCTGCAGCGCCCCCTGCGCGGCGGCGCGCGCGTGCCGGAGCTGCAGACCCCGCCCCGCGGGGTTCGAAGCTCAGGGAACGTTACGACTCGCCGCACGCCCGCGGCAGGAAAAAGGTGCACCAGTGAAGAAGACCCCGTGGATCATCGGCGCCGCGACCGTCTGCGTCGTCGCCGTCGGAGGCGGTGGCACTGCCTTCGCCATGTCGAACGAGGCGCAGCTCAGCGTGTACGGCGAGGAGTCGACCGTGCGCACCTTCTCGCAGCCCACGGTCGGTGACCTGCTCGACGCGCAGGGCATCGAGGTCAAGGACACCGACCTCGTCCTGCCGGGCGTCGACGAGGCCGTCACCGACGGCATGGACATCCAGGTCATCCAGCGCACCCCCGTCACCGTGAGCGTGGACGGCGTGGAGCAGGAGCTGCTCACCACCGGTGACACCGTGGCCGACGCGCTCGAGGACGCCGAGTACAAGGCCGAGGGCGCCGCGATCACCCCCGAGCCGGAGACCAGCCTCAGCGACACCGAGGGCGAGGTCGAGATCGTCACCCGCAAGACGGTCACCTTCGTGGGCCAGTACGGCCAGGACACCTTCGAGGTCACCGCGCTGACCGTGGGCGACGCGATGGAGAAGGTGCTCGGCGACATCGAGGACACCGACACCGCCGACGTCCCGCGCGATACCGTGCTCGAGGACGGCGCCACCCATGAGATCCAGCGCGTGCGCGAGAACGAGCGCACCGAGACCAAGGAGATCCCGTTCGAGACGAAGACCGTCGAGGACGACTCCCTGTACGAGGGCACCACCAAGACCACCACCGAGGGCAAGGCCGGCTCCAAGGAGCTCGTCTACGCCGAGACCGTTGTCGACGGCGAGGTCACCGAGTCCGAGGTCGTCTCCGAGGACGTCGTCACCGAGCCGGTCACCAAGGTCGTCGCCAAGGGCACCAAGGAGAAGCCGAAGCCCGCTCCGGAGCCCGCGGCCGAGGCGCCCAAGACCGAGCAGAAGAGCGAGAAGAAGTCCGAGAAGCGCTCCAGCTCGAGCACGGCCAACCGCAGCTCCGAGCGCAGCTCCGAGGACTCGTCCTCCTCGAAGGACAGCGGCGCCTCGGCACCGTCCGCCCCGTCGGGTTCCGTCTGGGACCGCATCGCGCAGTGCGAGTCCGGCGGCAACTGGTCGATCAACACCGGCAACGGCTACCACGGCGGCCTGCAGTTCTCGGGTCAGACCTGGAGGGCCTTCGGCGGCGGCAAGTACGCCCCCACCGCCGACCAGGCCAGCCGCGCCCAGCAGATCGACATCGCCAAGAAGGTCCAGGCCCAGCAGGGCTGGGGCGCCTGGCCCGCCTGCACCTCGAAGCTCGGCATCCGCTGAGTCCCTGACCGGCCGGTCACCGGCCCCTGGTCGCTCACGAGCGCGTCGCCCCCGGGCGGCGCGCTCGTCGCATGTGTCCCGTCCCGTCCCGTCCCGTCCCGTCCCGTCCCGTCCCGTCCCGTCCCGTCCTGTCCCGTCCTGTCCCGTTCCGTCCTGTCCGTCCCGTCTCGTCTCCGGCGCGGGCTGCGCTCCCGCGGGGCCGGCCACGCTGTGGCACGCAGTGGCGCTCAGCCAGCACACGCCCCCTCTAGCGAGGGCATATGCTGGCATGCGGCCAGTGGATGCACAGCGCTCGCGGCTCACTGGGCTCGCCACGGCGACTTCGAGCAGAGGCGACCAGCGGAGGCACAGCACCTGCTGAGCCCGCCCCGGCAGCAGGGGAGCGGTGGCCCGGCTCACGCAGCGGTGTCCGACATGTGATCTCCGTCGGAGTCCCGGGGAAGCTTTGACCCCGTCCAGCGCCTCTCAGTAGACTCAAGGTGCGTCCGGAGTGCCCTCTGGTCGTGACCCGGGACTGACCCGTGGCCCCTGAGGGGGGCGCGGGGGATGTTCCCCGCGAGGAGCGGATCCTCGCGGCGTGCCCGAATGTGGGACGGGGGCCAGGCCCGGCCCCCAGCCCGCGGGCACCGATCACGGTCCTCCAGGACGCCCGGCAGGTGCCATCACCTGTCGGGCGGGTCGAAGCGCCGAATGTCCCGGGCCCTGGGGACGGCGCCTCGGGTCGCCGACCGCGCGAGCGGTCGAAGATGTCGATCCTCCGGTGCGAACAGCGCCGGTGGCCGAACAGGAAGAGAAGCTGTGCCCACGATTCAGCAGTTGGTGCGCAAGGGGAGGGACGCCCGGTCGTCCTCCTCGAAGACGCCCGCGCTCAAGGGTTCGCCCCAGCGCCGCGGTGTCTGCACCCGTGTTTACACCCAGACCCCCAAGAAGCCGAACTCCGCGCTGCGCAAGATCGCGCGTGTGAAGCTGTCGACCGGCATGGAGGTCACCGCCTACATCCCCGGCGAGGGCCACAACCTCCAGGAGCACTCGATCGTGCTCGTCCGCGGCGGCCGTGTGAAGGACCTGCCCGGCGTGCGTTACAAGATCGTGCGTGGCGCTCTGGACACCCAGTCCGTCAAGGGCCGCCAGCAGGCGCGCTCCCGCTACGGTGCGAAGAAGGAGAAGAAGTAATGCCTCGTAAGGGCCCCGCTCCCAAGCGCCAGCTCGTCGTCGACCCGGTGTTCGGCTCGCCGATCGTCACGCAGCTCATCAACAAGATCCTCCTGGACGGCAAGAAGACCGTCGCCGAGGGCATCGTCTACGGTGCACTCGAGGGCTGCCGCGAGAAGAACGGCCAGGATCCCGTCGTCACCCTGAAGAAGGCGCTGGACAACATCCGGCCCTCCCTCGAGGTCCGCTCCCGCCGCGTCGGCGGTGCGACCTACCAGGTGCCGATCGAGGTCAAGCCCGGTCGTTCCACCACCCTCGCGCTGCGCTGGCTCGTCAGCTACTCGCGTGCCCGTCGCGAGAACAGCATGACCGAGCGTCTGATGAACGAGATCCTCGACGCCTCCAACGGCCTCGGTGCCGCTGTCAAGCGCCGCGAGGACACTCACAAGATGGCCGAGTCCAACCGGGCCTTCGCTCACTACCGCTGGTGAGCGCATGGTGGGGTCAGTCCTCCGGGACGGGCCCCACCGCCGCCCTCCGGCAGCTCCACCAGCTTCCGTTCTCCAGAAAGGCACAAGCCCGTGGCACTCGAAGTGCTCAGCGACCTGAACAAGGTCCGCAATATCGGCATCATGGCTCACATTGATGCCGGCAAGACCACCACGACCGAGCGCATCCTCTTCTACACCGGCGTGAACTACAAGATGGGCGAGACCCACGACGGCGCCGGCACGATGGACTGGATGGAGCAGGAGAAGGAGCGCGGCATCACCATCACGTCCGCCGCGACCACCTGCTACTGGCACGACAACCAGATCAACATCATCGACACCCCCGGCCACGTCGACTTCACCGTCGAGGTGGAGCGCTCGCTGCGCGTGCTCGACGGCGCCGTCGCGGTGTTCGACGGCAAGGAGGGCGTGGAGCCCCAGTCCGAGACCGTATGGCGCCAGGCCGACAAGTACGAGGTCCCGCGCATCTGCTTCGTCAACAAGATGGACAAGCTGGGTGCGGACTTCTTCTTCACCGTCGGCACCATCACCGAGCGTCTCGGAGCGAAGCCGCTGGTCATGCAGGTCCCGATCGGCGCGGAGAACGAGTTCCGCGGCGTCGTCGACCTCGTCGAGCTGAAGGCCTACGAGTGGCCGGACAAGCTCGAGGCGGACATGCCGGCGATCAACTCCAAGAAGGGCGACCCGGCCCTGGGCCAGTGGCAGCGCGAGATCCCGATCCCGGAGGACCTCCAGGACACGGTCGACGAGTACCGCGCCAAGCTGGTCGAGGACGTCGCCGAGAGCTCCGAGGAGCTCATGGACAAGTACCTCGAGGAGGGTGACCTCACCCTCGACGAGCTCAAGGCCGGCATCCGCGAGCTGACCATCACCTCGCAGGCTTACCCGGTCTTCTGCGGCACCGCGTTCAAGAACAAGGGCGTCCAGCCCATCCTGAACGGTGTCATCGACTACCTGCCCTCGCCGCTGGACGTGCCGGCCATGGTCGGCCACAAGCCGGGCGACGAGTCGGTCGAGCTGACCCGCAGCCCCAACTGGGACGAGCCCTTCTCGGGGCTCGCGTTCAAGGTCGCCGCGCACCCGTTCTTCGGGTCGCTGACCTACGTGCGCGTCTACTCCGGCCAGGTGCAGCAGGGGATGCAGATCCTCAACGCCACCACCGGCAAGAAGGAGCGCGTGGGCAAGCTGTTCCAGATGCACTCCAACAAGGAGAACCCGGTGGAGGAGGCCTTCGCGGGCCACATCTACGCCTTCATCGGCCTGAAGGACACCACCACCGGTGACACCCTGACGGATGCGGCGAACCCGATCCAGCTCGAGTCCATGAGCTTCCCGGAGCCGGTCATCTCGGTCGCCATCGAGCCCAAGACCAAGGGCGACCAGGAGAAGCTGGGTGTGGCCATCCAGAAGCTCGCCAAGGAGGACCCGACCTTCCAGGTGCAGCTCGACGAGGAGACCGGCCAGACCGTGATCCGCGGCATGGGCGAGCTCCACCTCGACATCCTCGTGGACCGCATGCGCCGCGAGTTCAACGTCGAGGCGAACATCGGCAAGCCGCAGGTGGCCTACCGCGAGACGATCAAGCGGACGGTGGAGAAGTTCGACTTCACCCACAAGAAGCAGACCGGTGGCTCCGGCCAGTTCGCGAAGGTGCAGCTCACCTTCGGCCCGCTGACCGACGCCGAGGACGGCGTGTTCTACGAGTTCGAGAACAAGGTCACCGGCGGTCGCATCCCGCGCGAGTACATCCCGAGCGTGGACGCGGGCATCCAGGACGCCCTCGAGGGCGGCATCATGGCCGGCTACCCGGTCGTGAACGTCAAGGCCACTCTCCTCGACGGTGCGTTCCACGACGTCGACTCCTCGGAGATGGCCTTCAAGATCGCCGGCTCCATGGCGGCCAAGGAGGCCCTGCGCAAGGCGCAGCCGGTCCTCCTCGAGCCCCTCATGGACGTCGAGGTCCGTACTCCTGAGGAGTACATGGGAGATGTCATCGGCGACCTGAACTCCAGGCGAGGTCAGGTCCAGTCGATGGAGGACGCGAGCGGGGTCAAGATCGTCCGTGCTCTCGTCCCGCTGTCGGAGATGTTCGGCTACGTCGGCGACCTGCGGTCCAAGACCCAGGGTCGTGCGATGTACACGATGCAGTTCGACAGCTACGCGGAGGTCCCCTCCAGCATCGCTGAAGAGATCATCGCGAAGACCCGGGGCGAGTGAGGAGTCGGGGGAAGCGGGTAGGCTCCTTCTCCTGCTTCCCCCACCGCTCCCATCGGACGTCCGCCTCGTCGAGGCGGTCTCCGATCCCGATCCAGAAGTACCACGAGAAGAAGTCCTAGGAGGACAACATCATGGCGAAGGCCAAGTTCGAGCGGACCAAGCCGCACGTCAACATCGGCACCATCGGTCACGTCGACCACGGCAAGACCACGCTGAGCGCTGCGATCTCGAAGGTCCTGTACGACAAGTTCCCGGAGCTGAACCAGGCCCGTGACTTCGACACGATCGACAACGCGCCCGAGGAGAAGCAGCGCGGCATCACGATCAACGTCTCGCACATCGAGTACGAGACCGACAAGCGCCACTACGCGCACGTCGACGCGCCCGGCCACGCCGACTACGTGAAGAACATGATCACCGGCGCCGCTCAGATGGACGGTGCGATCCTCGTGGTCGCCGCCACCGACGGCCCGATGGCTCAGACCCGCGAGCACGTGCTGCTCGCCAAGCAGGTCGGCGTTCCCTACCTGCTGGCCGCTCTCAACAAGTCCGACATGGTCGACGACGAGGAGATCCTCGAGCTCGTCGAGATGGAGGTCCGCGAGATGCTGGCCTCGCAGGGCTTCGACGAGGACGCGCCGATCGTCCAGGTCTCCGCTCTCAAGGCGCTCGAGGGCGACCCCAAGTGGGTCAAGTCCGTCGAGGACCTCATGGACGCGGTGGACGCGAGCATCCCGGACCCGGTCCGCGATCTCGACCAGGCGTTCCTCATGCCGATCGAGGACGTCTTCACGATCCAGGGTCGTGGCACCGTCGTCACCGGCAAGGTCGACCGCGGCAAGCTGTCGATCAACTCCGAGGTCGAGATCGTGGGCATCCGCGAGCCGCAGAAGACGATCGTCACCGGCATCGAGATGTTCCACAAGCAGATGGACGAGGCGTGGGCCGGCGAGAACTGCGGCCTGCTGCTGCGTGGCACCAAGCGTGAGGACGTCGAGCGCGGCCAGGTCGTCGTGAAGCCGGGTTCGATCACCCCGCACACCGAGTTCGATGCGCAGGTCTACATCCTGTCCAAGGACGAGGGCGGCCGTCACAACCCGTTCTACTCGAACTACCGCCCGCAGTTCTACTTCCGCACCACCGACGTCACCGGCGTCATCACGCTGCCCGAGGGCACCGAGATGGTCATGCCCGGCGACAACACCGAGATGTCGGTCGAGCTGATCCAGCCGATCGCCATGGAGGAGGGCCTCGGCTTCGCCATCCGTGAGGGTGGCCGCACCGTGGGCTCCGGCCGCGTCACCAAGATCAACAAGTGATCGCGGCGGGGGAGACCCCGCAGCCGTGAGGCGCTCGCTCGGCGAGAGCTGAACACCAGGCAGGCCCCGCACCGGGAGATCCGGTGCGGGGCCTGCTGCTGTCTGCGGGGTTGAGCAGGGCGGGCATGCAGCGCGGCGGGCGGGCGGGGCCGTGTGCGGTGCTGTGTGGTGGCAGTTGTGCGCTGTGCTCCGGTGTGGCGGCTCGACACCGGTGCTGAGCGCAGAAGTGCAGGGCGGGCGTGCGGCGGGGCGGGCGGGGCCGTGTGCGGTGCTGTGTGGTGGCAGTTGTGCGCTGTGCTCCGGTGTGGCGGCTCGACACCGGTGCTGAGCGCAGAAGTGCAGCGCAGCTGGGCCGTGGGAGGCTGGCTGCGGGTGGGGAAGAGGCCGCGGGCAGGGGCCGGGGGGAGAGCTCAGCGCTCGGAGCTGCTCCCGGACTGCGGATCCTGCGGCCGCTGCTCCTCCGAGGGGTTCCCCGAAGAGGGCGCCTGCGGGGACTGGCCTTCCGCGGGATCCGACGGCTCCATCGAACCTGCTTCGCCGAACGACCGCGAGCCCTGCGGTCGAGGCGCGCCGGAGGTCTCCTCGTGCAGCGGTGCACCCGCCGGCTTGCCGAAGCTGGGCCGCCCGGCCCGACCGGGAGCGGTGGGCGTCGGGGTGCTCGGGGCGGGCTGACCGTAGTTCGGGCGCGACGGCGCCGCGGAGGAGCCCGCCGGGGAGGGGGCCGACAGGGTGGAGCCACCGGGCCGGGCCCCCGGAGCACCGGGCTGCTGCACGCCGTACCCCGGCGCGGCCTGCTGTCCCGGCGAAACCTGCTGGCCGGGCATGGTCTGCTGTCCCGGCGCGGCCTGCTGGCCGGGCATGGCCTGCTGACCCGGCGCACCGTGCTGGCCCGGGCGCGGGGCGCCGCCGACGGCCGGGCTGCGGACGGGCGCGGGGGCGGCCCCGGACTCGGCGAGGATCTGCCGCGCCTGCTCGGCGTGCTTGTGCTCGACGAGCAGCTCGTACTGCATGGGGATCGTCGCGGTCATCGAGGTGAAGTCGCGCCGCCCTCCCGTCATCGCGTAGCCGATCACCGACCACACCGTGAAGAACACGATCCCCAGCACGATGCTGGGGATGATGATCATGAGGTTGGAGGGATTCAGGAACCACAGCAGCAACCCCATGAACAGGCCCATCCACAGTCCCGAGAGCACGCCCTGGGAGATCACGCGGGGCCACGTCTTCCGGCCGGTGACCCGCTCCATCAGCTTGAGGTCCGTGCCCACGATCAGCGTGCTCTGCACGGGGAACTGCCTGTCGGCGAGGGTGTCGACGACGGACTGGACCTCCTGGTACGTGCTGTAGACGCCGAGGGAGCGCGGGTACTCGAGGTCGTAGAGACGCGCGGTCAGCGGGGACGCGGAACGTGGCGACTGCGGGGGCTGGCTCATGGTTCCCACCGTAATCCAGCGATCCGGAAATCCGCTGGGCGACGCCCGTGCATCAGCCCCGAGGAGCGGGGTCGCGCAGGGTATATGAAACCGTGACCTCGGGGTCGTTCACGTGTCAAGGAAATCGTCGCTCCACCACGTAGTGTGTGCTCCACCACTTGTCGGCTCTGCGCGCCTGCGCGCCGCACGCCGACCTTTCAACGACGAAAGAGGTCCCCATGAGCACGTCCCCTGAGGATATGACTCCGCTCGATCGGCTCGGCGCCTCCCGCCGCCGCTTCCTGTCCCTGGCGTCGCTCGGCACCGGTGCCGTCGCGCTCAGCGCCTGCGCGACCGGGAGCGGCGGCGATGATGCGGACGCCGACGGCGGCGGTGCGGTCGCCGAGGGCGGGGGCGACGTCAGCGATGACAACCCCTTCGGTGTCGCGGAGGACTCGTCGGTCGATGTCGTCATCTTCAACGGCGGCTACGGCGACCAGTACGCCATCGACGCGGGGGAGAAGTTCGAGGAGCTCTTCCCCTCCGTCACGGTCGACGTCAGCTCCACGGTGAACATCCAGCCCGACCTGCAGCCGCGCTTCATCGGCGGCGATCCGCCGGACCTGTTCGACAACTCCGGTGCGCAGTCGATGAACGCGAGCGCCCTCATCTCCGAGGGCAGCCTTTCGGAGCTCCAGCCGCTGGTCGACGCTCCGTCCCTCGACGGCGGGACCATCGGCGACTCGCTGCTGCCCGGGGTGCTGACCCCGGGCACCTACTCCGGGAAGCTGTACGCGCTGAACTACATGTACACGGTCTTCGCGCTGTGGTATTCGGCGACGCAGTTCGAGGAGAAGGGCTGGGAGGTCCCCGCCACCTGGGACGACGTGATGGCCATCGGCGAAGAGGCCAAGAGCGATGATCTCGCGCTGTTCGCCTGGGGCGGCCAGAACGCCGCGGACTACTTCCACGAGCTCGCCCTGTCGATGGCGATCAAGGAGGGCGGCCCCGAGGTCGCCAAGGTCCTGGACCGGCTCGAGGAGGGTGCCTACGAGCAGCCCACCGTGGTGGACGCCTTCGCTGCGATCGAGGACGCCGTCAAGGAGGGCTACTTCCTCTCGGGCGGTGCGGGCATCAAGCACACGGAGGCCCAGACCGAATGGGTGATGGGCAAGGCCGTCATGTACCCCTCCGGGTCCTGGATCGAGAACGAGCAGCGCAGCACCACGCCCGATGACTACGACATGACCGGGGCCCCGACCCCGATGCTCTCCGACGGTGCGGCGATGGGTCCGGCGGCCATCCACGGCGCCGCCGGCGAGCCGTTCATGGTGCCCAGCAAGGCGGCCAACGGTGCCGGCGGGCTCGAGTTCCTCCGCGTCATGCTGTCCAAGGAGCAGTGCGAGAACTTCTCGAAGCTCACCTCCTCGATGACGATCGTCAAGGACACCATCCCGGAGGACGGCTTCGGCTCGACCGCGCTGTCCTCGGTGAGCTCCATGATCTCCGAGGCGGGGGAGGACGTCTTCACGTTCAACTTCACCGACTGGTACGGCATGGGCGACACGTTCAAGCCGCTGTGGGCAGAGTTCCTCAACGGCGACATCACCGCCGAGGAGGCTCGCGAGAGGTCCCAGAGCGCGATCGACAAGATCCGGGAGGATGACAGCGCCGAGAAGTTCGACGTCGAATGATGGCAGCTGTCCCCACCGTCGCACCCCCGGCGAGCGCCGCCCCGCGCTCCCGGGGGATGCGGACGCGCATCACCCCGTCCCGGGTCCTGTTCTTCGCCCTCTTCCTGGGCGTCCCGATGCTGGTCTACGTCGTGTTCGTGGTCTCGCCGTTCCTCCAGGCGTTCTACTACTCCCTGACCGACTGGCGCGGGCTGGCGCGCGCACCGCAGTTCATCGGCCTGGACAACTATGTGACGTTGTTCCAGGACGCCATCTTCCGCAAGGCGCTGCGCAACAACATCATCCTCCTGATCGTCCTGCCGACCGTGACGATCACCCTGGCTTTCGCGCTCGCGATCCTGGTCACGGTGGGCGGCAACAGCAGGGGGGCGATCCGGGGCATCCGCGGGGCGTCGATCTTCCGGGTCGTCAGCTTCTTCCCGTACGTGATCCCCGCCGTCGTCATCGGCATCCTGTTCGCGTTCATCTACTCGCCCAACGGCGGGCTGCTCAACGGGCTGCTGCATCTCGTCGGCTTCGATCTCGACATCGCCTGGCTCGGCGACCGGAGGTTCGCGCTCGCCGCGATCATGGCAGCCGTGGTGTGGAGCCTGGTCGGCTTCTACATGGTCCTCTTCGTCGCGGCGATCAAATCGATCCCCTCCGAGGTGGTCGAGGCGGCCCGGATCGACGGCGCCGGCCGGTTCCGGCTCTCCACGTCGGTGATCCTGCCGATGGTGCGGGAGAACGTCTCCACTGCCGCGGTGTACATGGGGATCATGGCGCTGGACATGTTCGTCTACATCAACGTGATGACGCCGACCGGCGGTATCGGGAAGAGCACCGAAGTGGTCTCGCGATACCTGTACCAGACGGCGTTCAGCGACTCGCAGTTCGGTCTCGCCTCGGCGATGGGCGTCGTGATGGCGCTGATCACCATGCTGATGGCGGTCCTCGTGCTCTTCGGCACCCGGCAGAAGAAGGAGGTCCGATGAGCACCGGGACCGAGACCGCCCAGGGGGCGCCCGCCGCCTCCGCGGGGTCCGTGCGGGAGCTGCGTCGTCACCGGCCGAGCACCGGGGACCGGATCTTCACCATCGCAGCCCAGGTCATCCTCGGGATCTGGACCCTGGTGGTCATCCTCCCGCTGCTCTGGACGGGGTTCAGCTCGTTCAAGACCTCCGGGGAGATCCTCTCCTCACCCTTCGACCTGCCGGCGGAGTGGAACTTCGACAACTTCGTCACGGCCTGGACGAAAGCGGGCATCGGCCGCTTCTTCGGCAACACCATCCTGGTGGTGGGCTGCGCCCTGTTCCTGGTGATGCTGCTCGGGGCGATGTGCGCCTACGTGCTCGCCCGATACCAGTTCCCCGGGCGCCGCATCATCTACTACTCGCTCATCGCCGGGCTCACGTTCCCGCTGTTCCTGGCCGTGGTGCCGCTGTTCTTCATCATGGAGACGCTCCACATCCGCGGCACATACATCGGGCTGATCCTCGCGTACGTCGGGTTCGCGCTGCCGTTCACCGTCTTCTTCCTCTACGCCTTCTTCCGGCAGCTGCCGGGGGAGATCGGAGAGGCGGCCGCGATCGACGGCGCGGGGGACTTCCGCACGTTCTTCCAGGTGATGCTCCCGATGGCGGGGCCGGGCATGGCCAGCGTCACGATCTTCAACTTCCTGGGGCTGTGGAACCAGTTCCTGATCCCGATCGTGCTCAACACGGACAGGGACAAGTACGTGCTCGCGCAGGGGCTCGCCAACATGCAGGCCCAACAGGGGTACGACTCGGACTGGGGCGCGATGTTCGCCTCGGTGACGATCACGATCCTGCCGGTGCTGATCGTCTACATGATCTTCCAGCGCCAGCTGCAGGGAGGGATCGGGCCGAGCACGAACAAGTGAGCCCGGGCCGGGGGGACCGGTAGGATGCAGGGCCCGGACCGGGTGGTCCGGGCCCTGCGCCGCCCTCACGGGCGCTGCATCACCCCTGTGGGCTGCCGGGCGCGAGCGCGACCGCCGCGTCCTCGACGCCCCGCCGCTCCCTGGGCGCCCCGCCGGGCCGTGGACGTCGCCGGGCCGTGCACGTCCCCGCCGGCCCCCGGACGACAGGTCCGCGGACGACGGCCTCCCCGCGGACCGTCGGGCGTCGCACGGACGCTCCTTGTGACGGGCCGCACCTGCCTCTCCCTTGTGGGGGACCTCCGCTCTCTGGCAGACTGTTCGAGTTGTCTGCGCGGGCCGACATGCCCGGTTCCGTTCTCCGAGGATCTCCTCGGCGAATGATCACCGGATGAGGCCCGTCCCGAGGATGCGAACCGTGCCCCATGGCGCGGAGCGCGCATCGTCGCAGGGATCAGTCGCAGAAGCAGCCGAAACACGGCGGTCCTCTGCTGGGCTCATGCGCTCCGCGGAGGCCGACACGCCCGTCCTCGGGTGTCGGGGATCGGCTGCATCCATGCCAGACGAGAAGAGAGACAGGACGCCATGGCGGGACAGAAGATCCGCATCCGGCTCAAGTCGTACGACCACGAGGTGATCGACAGCTCGGCGCGCAAGATCGTCGACACGGTCACCAGTGCCGGCGCGACTGTGGTGGGCCCGGTGCCGCTGCCGACCGAGAAGAACGTGTTCTGCGTGATCCGTTCTCCGCACAAGTACAAGGACTCCCGTGAGCATTTCGAGATGCGCACGCACAAGCGCCTGATCGACATCGTCGATCCCACGCCGAAGGCCGTGGATTCGCTCATGCGTCTCGACCTGCCGGCGGACGTCAACATCGAGATCAAGCTCTGAGGGTGGTGGAGATGAGCAACGAACTGACCGGCCAGAAGGCCCGTCCGGTGTCCGGCGTGCTCGGCACCAAGCTCGGCATGACCCAGGTCTGGGATGAGAACGGCAAGCTCGTTCCCGTGACCGTCGTGCAGACCGGTGCGAACGTCGTCACCCAGATCCGCTCCGTCGAGACCGACGGATACGACGCCGTGCAGATCGCCTTCGGGCAGATCGATCCGCGCAAGGTGTCCCAGCCGCTGCGCGGCCACTTCGAGAAGGCCGGCGTGACCCCGCGCCGCCACCTCGTCGAGCTGCGCACCGTCAACGCCGCCGAGTACACGCTCGGCCAGGAGATCGACGCCTCGGTGTTCGAGGCCGGCCAGAAGGTCGATGTCGTCGGCACCTCCAAGGGCAAGGGCACCGCGGGCGTCATGAAGCGCCACGGGTTCGCCGGTGTGGGCGCCTCGCACGGCCAGCACCGCAACCACCGCAAGCCCGGCTCCATCGGTGGCGCCTCCACCCCCGGTCGCGTGTTCAAGGGTCAGCGCATGGCTGGCCGCATGGGCGGCGACCGCACCAGTGTCCAGAACCTGACCGTTCACGCGGTCGACGTCGAGAAGGGCCTCGTGCTCGTCAAGGGTGCCGTCCCCGGCGCCAAGGGCGGCCTCGTGCTCGTCCGCTCGGCTGTCAAGAGCCCCGCGAAGGAGGCCTGAGCCCGATGGCAGCGAATCTGACCGTCGACGTGCTCGATCCGGCCGGCAAGAAGTCCGGCTCCGTCGAGCTGCCTGCGTCGATCTTCGACGTGCAGACCAACGTTCCCCTGATCCACCAGGTGGTCGTCGCCCAGCAGGCGGCCGCACGTCAGGGCACCCACAAGGCCAAGACCCGCGCCGAGGTGCGCGGCGGCGGCAAGAAGCCCTGGAAGCAGAAGGGCACCGGGCGTGCCCGTCAGGGCTCCCTGCGCGCCCCGCAGTTCACCGGCGGCGGCACCGTCCACGGCCCCGTCCCGCGTGACTACAGCCAGCGCACCCCGAAGAAGATGAAGGCCGCCGCCCTGCGCGGGGCCCTCTCGGATCGGGCCCGCAACGGTCGCGTGCACGTCGTCTCCTCCCTCCTGGAGGGCGATGTCGCCTCGACCAAGGCCGTGCGCCAGACCCTGTCGAACGTCTCCGACCGCCGCCACCTGCTGGTGGTCGTGCGTCGCGACGACGACCTGGGCGCTCTGAGCTCGCGCAACCTGCCGACCACCCACGTCCTGTACGCGGACCAGGTGAACACCTACGACGTCATGCTCTCCGACGACGTGGTCTTCACCGCCGGTGCGCTCGAGGACTTCGTGGCCCAGGCCACCCTGACCCTGCCCACCTCGTCCTTCGCCGCGGCGAAGGGTGCTGCTGCTCCGGCCGCCGCTCCCGCCGCTGCCGAGGAGGGCCCCTACGGCGAGGGATCCGCGGCCGCCACGGCCGACGGCTCCGCCCCCGAGGGCTACGCCATCAAGGGCAACCAGGGCTCGAAGAAGTTCCACACCCCGGACTCCCCGTGGTATGGCCGCACCAAGGCCGAGGTCTGGTTCGCGACGGAGGAGGCCGCCAAGGCCGCCGGCTTCGTGAACGCCGTCAAGGAGTCCGCCTCGTCGGATGAGGAGGCCGCCAAGTGAGCGCGCTGAACAAGGATCCCCGCGACGTCCTGCTGGCCCCGGTCGTCTCCGAGAAGAGCTACGGGCTGATGGACGAGGGCAAGTACACCTTCCTGGTGGCTGCCGACGCCAACAAGACCGAGATCAAGATCGCCGTCGAGAAGGTCTTCGACGTCACGGTCTCCACGGTCAACACGATCAACCGTCAGGGCAAGTCGCGCCGCACGCGCTTCGGGACCGGCAAGCGCAAGGACACCAAGCGCGCCATCGTCACCCTGACTGACGGAGCCATCGACATCTTCGGAGGGTCGGTCGCCTGAGGCGGCCGATATCCGAGGAGCCGAAGAGAGTCTGAGGGAAACCCACATGGCAATTCGTAAGAGCAAGCCGACCACGCCCGGTCGTCGCGGCTCGAGTGGCGCCGACTTCGTCGAGGTCACCCGGTCCACGCCGGAGAAGTCGCTGGTCCGTCCGCTGTCCAAGTCCGGCGGTCGCAACAACAACGGTCGCATCACGTCCCGTCACCGGGGCGGCGGCCACAAGCGGGCCTACCGCGTGATCGACTTCCGTCGTCACGACAAGGACGGCGTGCGCGCCAAGGTCGCTCACATCGAGTACGACCCCAACCGCACCGCCCGCATCGCGCTGCTGCACTACCTGGACGGCGAGAAGCGGTACATCCTCGCGCCGGCCAAGCTGCGTCAGGGCGACTGGATCGAGAACGGTGCCGGGGCGGACATCAAGCCCGGCAACAACCTGCCGCTGCGCAACATCCCGCTGGGCACCGTCGTGCACGCGATCGAGCTCCGCCCCGGCGGCGGCGCGAAGATCGCCCGCAGCGCCGGCGCCTCCGTGCAGCTGGTCGCCAAGGAAGGCCCCTATGCGCAGCTGCGCATGCCCTCCGGCGAGATCCGCAACGTCGACGCCCGCTGCCGCGCCACCATCGGTGAGGTCGGCAACGCGGAGCAGTCGAACATCAGCTGGGGCAAGGCCGGCCGCATGCGGTGGAAGGGCAAGCGCCCCCACGTGCGCGGTGTGGTCATGAACCCGGTCGACCACCCCCACGGTGGTGGCGAGGGCAAGACCTCCGGTGGTCGTCACCCGGTCTCGCCCTGGGGGCAGCTCGAGGGCCGCACCCGTCGCCCCGGCAAGGAGAGCGACAAGCTCATCGTGCGCCGTCGCCGGACCGGCAAGAAGCGCTGATAGGGAGAATCAGAGACTATGCCTCGCAGTATCGCCAAGGGCCCGTTCGTCGACGACCATCTTCAGAAGAAGGTGGATGTCCAGAACGAAAAGGGCACCAAGAACCTCATCAAGACCTGGTCGCGTCGTTCGGTCATCACCCCGGACTTCCTCGGCCACACCTTCGCAGTGCACGACGGCCGCAAGCACGTCTCGGTGTTCGTCACCGAGTCGATGGTCGGCCACAAGCTCGGCGAGTTCGCTCCCACGCGGACTTTCAAGGGCCACGAGAAGGACGACAGAAAGGGCCGTCGTCGCTGAGCTCGCTCAGCACGACAGCACGTCCCGACACCCAGAAGAAAGCAGGACAGCAATGGAAGCCAAGGCGCAGGTGCGGTACCTCCGCATGTCGCCCATGAAGGCTCGCCGCGTTGTGGACCTGATTCGTGGCAAGAGCACGGCCGAGGCCCTGAACACCCTGCGGTTCGCACCGCAGGGCGCCAGCGAGCCCGTCCTCAAGCTCGTCGAGTCCGCGATCGCCAACGCGCGGGTGAAGGCAGATCAGTCGGGGGAGCGCTTCGATGAGCGCGAGCTCGTCGTCTCCGCCGCATTCGTCGATGAGGGCCCGACCATGAAGCGGTTCCAGCCGCGTGCACAGGGTCGAGCCTTCCAGATCAAGAAGCGCACCAGCCACGTCACCGTGGTGGTCGCTCCCGTGAACAAGTAAGGAGTCCCGAATGGGCCAGAAGGTCAATCCGAACGGGTTCCGCCTCGGGATCACCACGGAGCACAGCAGCCGGTGGTTCGCCGACTCCTCCAAGGAGGGTCAGCGTTATCGCGACTACGTGAAGGAAGACGTCGCGATCCGCAGCCTCATGTCCAAGGGCATGGAGCGCGCCGGCATCTCCAAGGTCGAGATCGAGCGCACCCGCGATCGCGTCCGCGTCGATCTCCACACCGCCCGCCCGGGCATCGTCATCGGGCGTCGCGGCGCGGAGGCCGAGCGCCTGCGCGGTGAGCTCGAGAAGCTCACCGGCAAGCAGATCCAGCTGAACATCCTCGAGGTCAAGAACCCCGAGGCCGATGCGCAGCTGGTCGCACAGGGCATCGCCGAGCAGCTCGCCGCCCGCGTCTCCTTCCGTCGTGCGATGCGCAAGGGCATGCAGTCCGCGCAGCGCGCCGGCGCGAAGGGCATCCGAGTGGCCGTCTCCGGCCGCCTCGGCGGCGCCGAGATGAGCCGCAACGAGTTCTACCGCGAGGGGCGCGTGCCGCTGCACACCCTCCGCGCGAACATCGACTACGGCTTCTACGAGGCCCGCACCGCCTTCGGCCGCATCGGCGTGAAGGTGTGGATCTACAAGGGCGACGTCACCGCCAAGGAGCTCGCGGCCCAGCAGGCCGCCGCGCAGGGTCCCCGCTCCGGCGGACGCGGCCCGCGTGCCGAGCGCCCGCGCGGCCGTCGTAACGAGCGCAACGCCACCGCGCGTCGTGGGGACAACGCCGAGCAGTCCGCTGCTCCGGCCGCGGCTCCCGCCGAGCAGGCCGCAGCTCCCGCACAGCAGCCCGGAACGGAGGCCTGAGCGACATGCTGATCCCTCGCAGGACCAAGCACCGCAAGCAGCACCACCCGACGCGCAGCGGCATGGCCAAGGGCGGCACCGACCTGGCGTTCGGCGACTACGGCATCCAGGCTCTCGAGCCGGCCTACGTCACGAACCGTCAGATCGAGGCGGCTCGTATCGCCATGACGCGCTACATGAAGCGTGGCGGCAAGGTGTTCATCAACATCTACCCCGATCGTCCGCTCACCAAGAAGCCTGCCGAGGTCCGCATGGGCTCCGGCAAGGGTTCGGTCGAGTGGTGGATCGCCAACATCAAGCCGGGACGGGTCATGTTCGAGATCGCCGGCGTCGAGGAGGAGGTGGCGCGCGAGGCACTCCGCCTGGCGCAGCACAAGCTCCCCATGAAGAGCCGCATCCTGAGCCGAGAGAGTGGTGACATCTGATGGCAGCGACCAAGCTCACCGCCGATGAACTCGACAAGCTGGACGACGCGAAGCTGGCCGAGGAGCTGGCGAAGGCGAAGGACGAGCTGTTCAAGCTCCGTTTCCAGTCCGCGACCGGTCAGCTCGAGAGCTCCGGCCGTCTGCGGTCCGTCAAGAAGGACATCGCACGGATCTACACGATCCTGCGCGAGCGCGAGCTGGGCATCCGTCAGGCGCCCGGCGCGGCCGAGTGACCACGGAGCGAGGAACAGAGATGACTGACAACACCCAGGCCGAGACCCCGGCCGTCGAGGAGCTCGCGAAGGAGGGCGCCCAGGCGTCCTCCAGCGAGCGCCCGTACCGCAAGACCCTGCGCGGCTTCGTGGTCTCCGACAAGATGGACAAGACCATCGTGGTCGCCGTCGAAGAGCGTGTGAAGCACGCCCGCTACGGCAAGGTCACGACGAAGACGAGCAAGTTCAAGGCTCACGACGAGGAGAACACCGCCGGCATCGGCGACCGTGTCCTCGTCATGGAGACCCGCCCGACCTCCGCGACCAAGCGGTGGCGTCTGGTGGAGATCCTCGAGCGCGCCAAGTGATCCGCGGGCGGTCCGCGTGACCGCCGACGGCTCCTGAGAAGGGCCGGTTCCCCCACGGGGGAGCCGGCCCTTCTCGTCGTCGCCGCGGGGGGGCGCCGGCGCTGGGCCCGTCGGCGGGCACCGGACCGGTGCCCCGGGGCGGGGGAGACCCTCAGCGCGTGAGGTGGATGAGCAGCGCCCCGGCGAGGGCGTCCTCCGCCTCCGGGGCCGGCACCTCCCGCACGGGAGCCTCGCCGACGCTTGCGGCATCGCCCGCCTCGGCGGCGGCCTCCGCCTCCTCTGTCGCACGGGAGCGCGCCGCATCGCGCAGCTCCACCACGAAACCGCCGTCGTCCTCGCGCCGCAGGGCGCCGAAGGCCTCGCCGAGCGCCGCTCGGAGCTGATCCTCGCGCGGGATCCACACGGCCTCGTGCTGCTCGACCGAGTCCAGCGCCCACTCGGTGGTGCCGTTGAAGCGGAACACCGCCTCGCCGGCCCGGCCCCGGCCGGTCTCGATGACCATGGTGGAGAGCATGAACGGCTCCTCCCGCAGCTGCTCGTTGTCGATGACGAACAGGTCGCCGTCGGCGGGCGCCCAGTCCAGTCCGGCGTCTCGGAGGCGGCGGGCGATGTCGATGTCGATCATGCCCACGACCCTAGACCCCGACGCTGCGAGGGCGAGAGCAAGCACACACGCAGCAGGCGCCTCCGAAGGGGTGACAGGGCGGGGGCGGGAGCGTAGTCTTGAACGGTTGCCGGAGAACTGCGCGTCCCGTCCCGGTCGGGGTGTCGGCGTCCAGGACTCCGTGACAGGATCCGGGCCACCAGATCCGTCCTCGCCGGAGACCTCGCACGTGAGGCGAACGCCCCGCGTTCACCACGCCAGTGCCTGAGTCCGGCAGAGGATTTTTTGGTGCCCGGGGACGGTTGACGGCAGCGCCCACGGTCGCATCCCCGGCCAGGGGCGGCGCAGTGCAGCACGCAGTGTCCAGATTCCGTTCCGCCAGGCTCGGCCCGCTCGCCCGCGCGAGCGGGAAGAGAACCGGTGAGACGATAGGAGAACGAGTGATTCAGCAGGAGTCGCGACTGAAGGTCGCCGACAACACGGGTGCCAAGGAGATTCTCTGCATCCGTGTTCTCGGTGGCTCCGGTCGCCGTTACGCCAGCATCGGCGACACCATCGTGGCGACCGTCAAGGACGCCATCCCCGGTGGAAACGTCAAGAAGGGCGACATCGTCAAGGCGGTCGTCGTCCGTTCGTCCAAGGAGGTCCGTCGTGTCGACGGCTCCTACATCCGCTTCGACGAGAACGCAGCGGTGATTCTCAAGACCGACGGCGAGCCGCGCGGTACCCGCATCTTCGGCCCCGTGGGCCGCGAGCTGCGCGACAAGCGCTTCATGAAGATCGTCTCGCTGGCACCGGAGGTGGTGTGACATGGCAACGATGAAGATCAAGAAGGGCGACCTCGTCCAGGTGATCACCGGTCGCACCAGCGACAGCGACAAGGCCGCCAAGCGCGGCCTCGAGGCCGGTGACAAGGGCAAGCAGGGCCGCGTCCTGCAGGTGTTCCCCGACAGCCAGCGCGTGCTGGTCGAGGGCATCAACCGCCGCACCCACCACGTCCGGCCCAACCAGGCCGGCGGCGCGGGCGGCATCGAGCAGCGCGAGGCCCCCCTCCACGTCTCGAACGTGGCGCTGGTCGACCCGGAGGACAACAAGCCGACGAAGGTCGGCTACCGCGTCGAGACCGTCGAGCTCGAGAACGGCCGCACCAAGCAGGTGCGCGTCCGCTTCGCCAAGCGCTCCGGGAAGGACATCTGAGATGAGCGAGACCGCCACCCAGGCGCCCACCCCGCGCCTGAAGAGCAAGTACAACGAGACCATCAAGGCGCAGCTGACCGAGCAGTTCGGCTACGAGAACGTCATGCTGGTCCCCGGCCTGACCAAGATCGTCGTGAACATGGGCGTCGGCGACGCCGCACGCGACTCGAAGGTCATCGACGGTGCGATCCGCGATCTCGCGGACATCACCGGCCAGAAGCCTCAGGTCACCAAGGCCCGCAAGTCCATCGCGCAGTTCAAGCTGCGTGAGGGCATGCCGATCGGTGCGCACGTCACGCTGCGCAACGCCCGCATGTGGGAGTTCCTGGACCGTCTGCTGTCCACCGCGCTGCCGCGCATCCGTGACTTCCGGGGCCTGTCCCCGAAGCACTTCGACGGCAACGGCAACTACACCTTCGGTCTCACCGAGCAGGTCATGTTCCACGAGATCAACCAGGACAAGATCGACCGTGTCCGCGGTATGGACATCACGGTCGTGACCACCGCGAAGACCGACGACGAGGGACGCGCGCTGCTCAAGCTGCTCGGCTTCCCCTTCAAGGAGAACTGATATGGCAAAGACAGCCCTGATCAAGAAGTCGGAGCGCAAGCCCAAGTTCGCGGTGCGCGCCTATACCCGGTGCCAGCGCTGCGGTCGCCCCCATTCGGTGTACCGCAAGTTCGGTCTCTGCCGTGTCTGCCTCCGCGAGATGGCTCATCGCGGAGAGCTCCCCGGCGTCACCAAGAGCAGCTGGTAAGGACTACCGCCAGAGGTCCCCGGGCGCATTCATCGCGCCGGCGGGAAACCAGGTGAGGAAGAAGCAACAGACATGACCATGACCGACCCGATCGCGGACATGCTCACGCGGATCCGGAACGCCTCTGGGGCGTACCACGAGACCGCGTCCATGCCGTACTCGAAGTTGAAGGCCCGCATCGCGGACATCCTGAAGGCAGAGGGCTACATCCTCGGCTGGACCGAGGAGGAGGCCGAGGTGGGCTCCAAGCTCATCCTCGAGCTCAAGTACTCCGACAGCCGTGAGCGCGCCATCTCCGGGATCCGTCGCATCTCGAAGCCGGGCCTGCGTGTGTACGCGAAGTCCACCAACCTGCCCAAGGTCCTCGGCGGCCTGGGCGTGGCGATCCTGTCCACGTCCTCCGGCCTCCTGACCGACCGGCAGGCAGCCAAGAAGGGTGTGGGTGGGGAAGTCCTCGCCTACATCTGGTGAGCGGGAGAGGAGAACACTTATGTCCCGCATCGGACTCCGACCGGTCGCAGTGCCGGCCGCGGTGACCAACGTCACCATCGAGGGTGGCACCGTCTCGGTGAGCGGCCCCAAGGGCGAGCTCACCCACGAGGTGCCCGCACCCCTGACCGTCGAGCGCGGCGAGGACGGCACCATCGTCGTCCGCCGCCCCGACGAAGAGCGCGAGACGAAGGCCCTGCACGGCCTGACCCGCACGCTCGTCAACAACATCGTCCTCGGTGTGACCGAGGGCTTCACCAAGAAGCTGGAGATCATGGGCACGGGCTACCGTGTCACCGCGAAGGGCACGGACCTCGAGTTCGCCCTCGGCTTCTCCCACCCCGTCGTGGTGAAGGCGCCCGAGGGCATCACCTTCACCGTCGAGTCGCCGACCAAGTTCTCGGTCAGCGGCATCAGGAAGCAGCAGGTGGGCGAGGTCGCGGCGAACATCCGCAAGCTCCGCAAGCCCGAGCCCTACAAGGGCAAGGGTGTGCGGTACGCCGACGAGACCGTGGTCCGCAAGGCCGGAAAGGCTGGTAAGTGATCATGGGTTACGCACTCAAGCACACCAAGGGCAACCGCGGCAGCAAGCTGCGCGCGCGCGGCCGTCGTCACCTGCGGGTCCGCCGCCGAGTCATCGGCACCGCACAGCGTCCCCGCCTGGTGGTCACCCGCTCGGCGCGCCACGTCTTCGTCCAGGTCGTCGACGACTCCCTGGGCAAGACCCTCGTGTCGGCCTCGACGATGGAGGCGGACCTCCGCGCTGCCGAGAGCACGAAGTCGGACAAGGCCCGCACCGTCGGCACCCTCGTCGGCGAGCGTGCCAAGGCCGCCGGGATCGACTCCGTCGTGTTCGACCGCGGCGGCAACAAGTACCACGGTCGCGTGGCTGCCGTCGCAGACGGCGCTCGCGAGGCCGGCCTGGCGCTGTGATCGCCGCCCGGACACAGGACGAGAAGAGGATCTGAATATGGCTGCACAGCAGCGGAACAACGGTCCCGCGGCCTCCGGCCGGCGGGACGCCAACTCCAACAACAGCAACGACCGGGGCCGCCAGGGCGGCGACCGCGGTGGTCGTCAGGGCGGTCGCGGCCGCGGTCAGGACGCCGAGAAGTCGGCGTTCCTCGAGCGCGTCGTGAGCATCAACCGCGTGTCGAAGGTCGTCAAGGGCGGCCGTCGGTTCTCCTTCACCGCCCTCGTGGTGGTGGGTGACGGCGACGGCACCGTCGGCGTCGGCTACGGCAAGGCCAAGGAGGTCCCCGCGGCGATCTCCAAGGGTGTCGAGGAGGCGAAGAAGAACTTCTTCCGCGTCCCCCGCATCCAGGGCACCGTGGTGCACCCGGTCCAGGGTGAGGATGCGGCAGGCGTCGTCCTGCTGCGCCCCGCCGCCCCCGGCACCGGTGTGATCGCCGGCGGTCCGGTGCGCGCCGTCCTCGAGTGCGCCGGAGTGCACGACGTGCTCTCCAAGTCGCTCGGCTCGACCAACCAGATCAACATCGTGCGGGCCACCGTCGATGCGCTCAAGCAGCTCGAGGAGCCGGAGGCCGTGGCAGCTCGTCGCGGTCTCGCGGTCGAGGACGTCGCCCCGGCGGCGCTCCTGCGGGCCCAGGCCGAGGGTCGCGCCGCGGCCCGTGCGGAGAAGGTGAGTGCCTGATGCAGATCAAGGTGACCCAGACCCGTTCCGAGATCGGCGGCACCCAGAGCCAGCGAGCCACCCTGCGCGGCCTCGGCCTCAAGCGCATCGGTGACACCGTGGTGAAGGAAGACCGCCCGGAGATCCGCGGCATGATCCGCACCGTCACCCACCTGGTGACGTTCGAAGAGGTGGACTGAACATGACTGATTCCCACGAGAGCCTGCTGAAGCTCCACGACCTGCGCCCCGCGCCCGGTTCCAAGACCGCGCGCACCCGCGTCGGCCGTGGTGAGGCGTCCAAGGGCAAGACCGCCGGTCGCGGCACCAAGGGCACCAAGGCCCGCTACCAGGTGCCCCTCGGCTTCGAGGGCGGGCAGATCCCGCTGCACATGCGGCTGCCGAAGCTGCGCGGCTTCACCAACCCGTTCCGCGTCGAGTACCAGGTCGTGAACCTGGAGACCCTGCAGGAGCTGTTCCCCGAGGGCGGCACCGTCACGGTCGAGGAGCTCGTCGCCAAGGGTGCGGTGCGCAAGAACCAGCCCGTCAAGGTGCTCGGTTCCGGCGAGGTGAGCGTCAAGCTCGACGTCACCGCGCAGAAGTTCTCCGCCTCGGCGGAGCAGAAGATCGCGGCGGCTGGCGGGTCCGTCACCACCGCGTGAGTCGCTTTTGACGGGGCACCGCGGCGCAGAATACTCTGCACCGCGGTGCCCCGTCCTCGTATCGGGGCCGGTCCGAGGGCCGCGCGCGGCGCGGCACCGGGACGGACCGCGACACCGCCGGTCCCGTCCCCGGACCTCCAGGAGGGAAACACGTGAACTCGTTCGTGCGCGCGCTGCGCACTCCCGAGCTGAGGGCGAAGATCTTCTTCACACTCGGTCTGATCGCCGTCTATCGCCTCGGCGTCTTCGTCCCCACCCCGGGATTCGACGCCACCAACGTGATGATGTGCGCGGATCAGGCCGCCTCGGCCGGTGGGTCCAACGTCCTGGGCATGGTGAACATGTTCTCGGGCGGCGCCCTGCTGCAGCTGTCCGTCTTCGCCCTCGGCGTGATGCCCTACATCACCGCCTCGATCATCGTGCAGCTGCTGCGCGTGGTCATCCCGCGCTTCGAGGCCCTCCACAAGGAGGGCGCCTCCGGCACCGCGAAGCTCACCCAGTACACGCGCTACCTGACGATCGGGCTCGGCGTGCTGCAGTCCACCACGATCGTCACCCTGGTGCGCTCGGGCAACTTCTTCGTCGGCTGCGAGCTCGAGCTGGTGCCCGATCAGTCGATCCCCACCCTGCTGACCATGGTGCTGACGATGACCGTGGGCACGGTGCTGATCATGTTCATGGGCGAGATGATCACCGAGCGGGGCATCGGCAACGGCATGTCCCTGCTGATCTTCACCTCGATCGCCTCCTCCTTCCCGGCCTCCTTCGGGCAGGTCTGGTCCCTGCAGGGCTGGCTCACCTTCAGCCTCGTCGTCCTCGTCGCGCTCGTGATCATGGTCGGCATGGTCTTCGTCGAGCAGTCGCAGCGGCGCATCCCCGTGCAGTACGCCAAGCGCATGGTGGGCCGGCGCATGTACGGAGGCACCTCCACCTACATCCCGGTGAAGGTCAACCAGGCCGGCGTCATCCCGGTCATCTTCGCCTCCTCGATCCTCGCGCTGCCGCAGATGCTCTCGTCCTTCGGCGACCCGGAGGCCGGCTGGGTGCAGTGGGTCAACGCGAACCTCGTGCTCGGCTTCTCGTTCTCCTGGATCTACGCGGTCGTCTACGTGACGCTGATCGTCTTCTTCGCCTTCTTCTACACCTCGATCACCTTCAACGCCGAGGAGATCGCGGACAACATGAAGAAGTACGGCGGCTTCATCCCGAACGTCCGCGCGGGCCGCCCCACCGAGCGCTACCTGCGCTACGTCATCAACCGTGTGCAGTCCGCGGGCGCCGTCTACCTGGCGGTGATCTGCCTGATCCCGCTGATCGCACTCGTCTACCTCGGAACCTCGCAGGACTTCCCGCTCGGCGGCGTGTCCCTCCTGATCATCATCGGCGTCGGCCTCGACACGGTGAAGCAGATCGATGCGAAGCTCCAGCAGCACCACTACGAAGGGATCCTCCGGTGAACAACCCGACCACCGACGCCGCATCCGCCACAGCCCGCCGCCTGCTGATCGTCGGCCCGCCCGGCGCCGGCAAGGGCACCCAGGCCGTGCGCGTCGCCGAGGAGCTGGGCATCCCCGCGATCTCCACCGGCGACATCTTCCGCGCGAACGTCTCCGGCGAGACCGAGCTGGGCGTGCTCGCGAAGTCCTACATGGACAAGGGCGAATACGTCCCCGACTCCGTCACCAACGACATGATCCGCTCGCGCCTGGCGGAGGCGGACGCGCAGGAGGGCTTCCTCCTCGACGGCTACCCGCGCACCCTCGACCAGGTCGAGGCGCTGGACGGCATGCTCGCCGAGGCCGACACCTCCCTCGACATGGTCCTGCTGCTCGTGGTCGAGACCGAGGAGGTCATCGGCCGCCTCGTCGCCCGCGGCGCCGAGCAGGGCCGCAGCGACGACACCGAGGAGACGATCCGTCACCGCCTCGAGGTCTACGCGGACCAGACCGCGCCGCTGATCGACGTCTACGAGAAGCGCGGCCTGGTGCGCCGCGTGGACGGGATGGCCTCGATCGACGAGGTCACCGCCGCGCTGCGCGAGGCCCTCGCCGGCCGATGAGCATCCTGCCGGAGCGCGTGGAGCTCAAGACTCCCGAGCAGATCGTCGTGATGCGGCGCAGCGGCGAGCTGCTGCACCGCGTGCACGACATGCTCGCGGAGCACATCCGGCCCGGCATCACCACCGATGAGCTGGACACCCTCGCGCACGACATGATCCGCGACGAGGGCGCGACCCCGAACTTCCTGGGCTACCAGGGCTACCCGGCCACGCTCTGCATCAGCGTGAACGACGTCGTGGTGCACGGCATCCCCGATGACCGCCCGCTGGCGGAGGGGGACATCGTCTCGATCGACGGCGGGCTGATCATCGACGGCTGGCACTCGGACGCCGCGCGCACCCACATCGTCGGCGCCGCGCGCTCGGCGGCCGACGAGGAGCTCGTGCGCGTCACCGAGGGCGCGCTCTGGGCCGGCATCGCCGCACTCGCCTCCGCGCAGCGGGTGGGGGAGATCGGCGCCGCGATCGAGGACTACGTCGCCGAGGAGGCGGGGGAGTCCCTCTCCCACCTCGAGGGCTTCGGCGGCCACGGCATCGGCACCGCGATGCACCAGGCGCCGGACGTCATGAACTACCGCACCCGATCCCGCGGGCCGAAGGTGCGACCGGGACTGTGCCTCGCGATCGAGCCGATGCTCATCCAGGGCCCCGGGAGCTGGGAGCTCGAGGACGACGACTGGACCGTCCGCGCCACGGCCGGCGGGAGGGCCGCGCACGTCGAGCACTCCGTCGCGGTCACGCCGCAAGGGCTGCTGGTGCTCACCGCGGGGGACGGGGGAGCGGCCGAGCTGGCGCTGCGCGGCATCACCGCCGCCCCGGATCCCCTCACCGGCGACGCCGCGTGACGCGGGTGGCGCCGGCGCGATCCCGCCGCCCCGCGGTCGCTGTGACGTGACCGGCGTCATCGCCTCCGGGCCTCGCCTCATCGGTGCGGCGCGTGTAGGCTGATCCATCGGGTGTGCTCCGCGCGCGTCGTCCGCATCGCAGGTCGTGCAGTCCCGTCGCGCCGACGTCTCGACCGGCTCTGCCGTGTCGAACCGTGAGGCCGACGATTCGCCGAGGCAAACCCGTGTCGACCACCGTACCGTCGTCCGACGGTCGGTGAGCACAGCCTGAGAAGTCAGGAACGCGGAACTCGGCCCCGGCAGTGCCGGAGGCGAGAGATTGGGGAGGCATGGCGAAGAAGGACGGCGTGATCGAGGTCGAGGGCCGAGTCGCGGAGGCGCTCGCGAACGCGCGTTTCCGGGTCGAGCTCGACAACGGGCACATCGTGCTCGCGCACATCTCCGGGAAGATGCGCCAGCACTACATCCGCATCCTTCCCGAGGACCGTGTGGTCGTCGAGCTGAGCCCCTACGACCTCGACCGGGGCCGCATCGTGTACCGCTACAAGTGATCGTCCCGGGAGAAGGAAAGCTATGAAGGTCAAGCCGAGCGTCAAGCCGATCTGTGACAACTGCAAGGTGATTCGTCGCCACGCCCGAGTCATGGTGATCTGCTCGAACCCCCGTCACAAGCAGCGCCAGGGCTGAGCGGAGCATTCCGCCCGTCCCGGCCCTGCCGTGACCGCCGCCCTCGGGCGGCACCGCCCCTCGGGGCACCGCCCGCCCTGCGGGCACCACAAGAGAAGAGACGATCCCACCGGCGCGAGCCGGCCACCCGCAGCGCGGAGGCTGCGGCGCCCCGGGAACAGACCCGGGCGAGGGATCGGCTCAGGCCTCCGAGACAGTAGGAGAATCTGCACATGGCACGTCTGGTGGGAGTGGACCTTCCGCGCGAGAAGCGCATCGAAGTCGCCCTGACGTACATCTTCGGCGTGGGTCGATCCCGCGCCCTCGAGACCCTGGCCGCGACCGGGGTCTCCGGCGATCTGCGAGTGCGCGAGGTGAGCGACGAGGACTTCGTCAAGCTCCGCGATCATCTCGAGGCGAACTACATGGTCGAGGGTGACCTGCGCCGTGAGGTCGCCGCCGATATCCGCCGCAAGGTCGAGATCGGCAGCTACCAGGGGCTGCGCCACCGCCGCGGCCTGCCCGTCCACGGCCAGCGCACGAAGACCAACGCGCGCACCCGCAAGGGCCCCAAGCGCACGGTCGCCGGCAAGAAGAAGACCCGCTGATCCACGGCATCCGCCGTCGGACCGCGGGCGTCTTCGGACCCGCAGTCACTTCGCGCCGCTGAGGGATCCGGCGCACCCCACACCCACCAGAGGAGTTCTGCCGCATGGCAACCAAGACCCGTCAGGCCGCAGCGCGCAAGCCGCGTCGCAAGGACAAGAAGAACATCGTCAACGGCCAGGCCCACATCAAGAGCACGTTCAACAACACGATCGTGTCCATCACGGACCCGACCGGCGCCGTCATCTCCTGGGCCTCCGCCGGCCAGGTCGGCTTCAAGGGCTCGCGCAAGTCGACCCCGTACGCCGCGCAGATGGCCGCCGAGGCCGCCGCGCGCCAGGCGCAGGAGCACGGCCTGAAGAAGGTCGACGTCTTCGTCAAGGGGCCGGGCTCCGGCCGCGAGACCGCGATCCGCTCGCTCACCGCGACCGGCCTCGAGGTCGGCTCGATCCAGGACGTCACCCCGCAGCCGCACAACGGCACCCGCCCGGCCAAGCGCCGCCGCGTCTGAGCTCGTCGGCCGGGGTGGAGTCTTCTGCGCTCCGCCCCGGCCGTCCCGTGCCGTGCGCGGCCCCGTCGCGCCCCGCACCCTGGACACCACTCACCTTCTAGGCCCACCGCCCCCTTCTGAGCGTCATATGGCGGACGCTCGCGGAAAGGATCCACAGTGCTCATTGCACAGCGCCCCACGCTGACCGAAGAGGTCGTGTCGGAGAACCGCTCCCGGTTCGTCATCGAGCCGCTCGAGCCGGGCTTCGGCTACACCCTCGGCAACTCCCTGCGTCGTACGCTGCTGTCCTCCATCCCCGGCGCCGCGGTCACCTCGATCCGCATCGACGGCGTGCTGCACGAGTTCAGCACCGTCCCCGGCGTCAAGGAGGACATCACCGAGGTCATCCTCAACATCAAGAACCTCGTCGTCTCCTCGGAGAACGATGAGCCGGTCGTGATGTACCTCCGCCGCGAGGAGGCCGGTCGCGTCACCGCTGCCGACATCACCCCGCCCGCCGGTGTGGAGATCCACAACCCCGATCTGCACATCGCGACCCTGAACGAGAAGGGCCGCCTGGAGATCGAGCTGATCGTCGAGCGCGGTCGCGGCTACGTCTCCGCCGCGCAGAACAAGGGCGTGGACGGCGAGATCGGCCGGGTCCCGGTCGACTCGATCTACTCGCCCGTGCTGAAGGTGACCTACAAGGTCGAGGCGACCCGTGTCGAGCAGCGGACCGACTTCGACAAGCTGATCGTGGACGTCGAGACCAAGCCGGCGATCTCCCCGCGCGACGCGGTGGCCTCTGCCGGCAAGACCCTGGTCGAGCTGTTCGGTCTGGCGCATGAGCTGAACCAGGAGGCGGAGGGCATCGAGATCGGCCCCTCGCCCACGGATCAGGCGCTGGCCGCCGATCTGGCGCTGCCGATCAACGACCTCAACCTCACGGTGCGGTCGTACAACTGCCTGATGCGCGAGGGTGTCCACACCGTCGGCGAGCTCACCGCTCGCTCCGAGGCGGATCTGCTCGACATCCGCAACTTCGGCCAGAAGTCCATCGATGAGGTCAAGGCGAAGCTCGCCGACCTCGGACTGTCGCTGAAGGACTCCCCGGCCGGCTTCGATCCGTCGGCCCTGGACTCCTACTCCGACGACTTCGGCGACCAGTACTGACCTTCATCTTTCACCAAGGAGAACGACCATGCCTGCACCCACCAAGGGCGCGCGCCTCGGCGGATCCCCCGCGCATGAGCGGATGATCCTCGCGAACCTCGCCACCGAGCTGTTCCGCCACAAGGCGATCACCACCACCGAGACCAAGGCCAAGCGCCTGCGCCCCCACGCGGAGCGTCTCATCACCCAGGCGAAGAACGGCGATCTCGCCTCGCGCCGCCGCGTGATGCAGACCATCCGCGACAAGGGCGTCGTCTACTCGCTCTTCGAGGAGATCGCGCCGACCTTCTCCGAGCGTCCCGGCGGCTACACCCGGATCACCAAGATCGGTCCCCGCAAGGGCGACAACGCCCCGATGGCCGTCATCGAGCTGGTCACCGAGGAGTACTCCCCGAAGCAGGCCGTGGTGAAGGAGGCCGAGGGCGCTGCGAAGGGCGCTGCCAAGGCCGAGGACTCCGCGCCGGCCGCGGCCGCCGAGAGCTCCGAGGGCGCTGCCGACGAGAGCGCGGCCGACGAGAAGTGAGCATCCTGCTCTGAACGAGCAGCAGCACGCCGAGGGCGGGTCATCGGGAGAGATCCCGGTGGCCCGCCCTCGGCGTTGCGCGGGAACGGAGCCGGAGCGGGCATGACGACGGGCCGGAGGGCGAGCTCGCGCCCGCCATCCGGCCCGTCGTCAGGACGGCGTCAGCCGAAGTAGCGCGGCAGGGTGCCCTCGCGCAGATCCCGCAGCTCGGCCACGGAGAAGTCGCCCACGCCCTCGAGGGCGAGGGCGTCGCCGCCCGTGGTGCCGAGACGGAGCACCGGCACGCCGTGCTCGGCGGCGAGCGCCGTCAGCTGCTCCTCGCGCTCGGCCGGCACAGCGACCACGGCGCGGGCCTGCGACTCGGAGAACAGCGCGGTGGTGAGGTCCACGCCGTCCCGCTCGAGCAGGCCGGCGAGCTCGATGCGCGCACCGGTGCCGAAGCGGGTCACGGCCTCGACCAGCGCCTGGGCGAGCCCGCCCTCGGAGAGATCGTGCGCGGCGGTCGCGAGGCCCGCCTCGGCGGAGCCGATGAGCACCTGGGCGAGGGACCGCTCCGCCTCGAGGTCGACCTGCGGGGGCATGCCGCCGAGGTGCTGGTGGACCACGTCCGCCCAGGCCGAGCCCGAGAGCTCCTCGCGCGTGGTGCCCAGCAGCAGCACGGACTGGTCCTCGCCCTGCCAGCCGGAGGGCACGCGGCGGGCGACGTCCTCGAACACGCCGAGCACACCGACCACCGGGGTGGGGTGGATCGCGGAGTCGATCAGGCCCGGCTCGCCGGTGGAGTTGTACAGCGACACGTTGCCGCCGGTGACCGGCACCTCGAGGGTCTCGCAGGCCTCGGCCAGCCCGCCGATCGCCTCGACCAGCTGCCACATCGGGCCCGGATCCTCGGGCGAGCCGAAGTTCAGGCAGTCGGTGATCGCCAGCGGCACCGCACCGGCGGTGGCGACGTTGCGGTACGCCTCGGACAGGGCCAGCTGTGCGCCGGCGCGCGGGTCGAGCTTCGTGTAGCGGCCGTTCGCGTCGGTCGAGATGGCCACGCCGCGCCCGGTGGTCTCGTCGATCCGCAGCACACCGGCGTCGTCGGGCATCGCGAGGGCGGTGTTCCCGCCGACGTACCGGTCGTACTGGTCGGTGATCCAGCCCTTCGAGGCGAGGTTGGGGGAGGCGATGAGGGTGCGCAGCGTGGCCGCGAGCTCCTCGGCGCTCTCGTGGCGGGCCAGCACCTCGGCGGTGTCCGCCTGCAGGGCGTCCTGCCAGTCGGGCCGGGCGTAGGGGCGGTCGTAGACGGGGGAGTCGATGGCGACGGTGGCCGGGTCGACGTCCACGATGCGGTGCCCGTGGTGGTCGATGGTGAGCCGGCCGTTGCCGGTGACCTCGCCGATCACGGCGGCCTCGACGTCCCACTTCGCGGCGATGGCCTGGAACTCGGCGAGCTTCTCGGGGCTCACCACCGCCATCATGCGCTCCTGGGACTCGCTCATGAGGATCTCACCGGCGTTGAGGCTGGGATCGCGCAGCAGCACCTCCTCGAGGTGGATGTGCATGCCGGAGCCGCCGTTGGCGGCGAGCTCGCTGGTCGCGCAGGAGATGCCGGCCGCGCCGAGGTCCTGGATCGCCGCCACGGTGCCGGCCGCGTACAGCTCGAGGCAGCACTCGATGAGCACCTTCTCCATGAAGGGGTCGCCCACCTGGACGCTGGGGCGCTTGACGGGGCCGTCCTCCTCGAAGGTCTCCGAGGCGAGGATCGAGGCGCCGCCGATGCCGTCGCCGCCGGTGCGGGCGCCGAAGAGCACCACCTTGTTGCCGGCGCCGGTCGCGGCGCCGAGACGGATGTCCTCGTGGCGCATCATACCCACGGCGAGCGCGTTCACCAGGGGGTTCCTCTGGTACGAGGCGTCGAACACGGTCTCCCCGCCGATGTTCGGCAGGCCGAGGGAGTTGCCGTAGCCGCCCACGCCGGAGACCACGCCGTGGACCACGCGAGCGGTGTCGGGGTGGTCGATCGCGCCGAAGCGCAGCTGGTCCATGACGGCGACGGGGCGGGCGCCCATCGAGATGATGTCGCGCACGATGCCGCCGACGCCGGTCGCGGCGCCCTGGTACGGCTCGACGTAGGAGGGATGGTTGTGCGACTCGACCTTGAAGGTCACCGCCCAGCCGTCGCCGATGTCGACGACGCCGGCATCCTCGCCAATGCCCACCAGGAGCTTCTCGCGCATCGCGTCGGTGGTGTGCTTCCCGAAGGTGCGCAGGTGCTTCTTGGAGGACTTGTAGGAGCAGTGCTCGGACCACATCACCGAGTACATGGCGAGCTCCGCGTTGGTGGGGCGGCGCCCCAGCAGCTCGCGGATGTGCGCGTACTCGTCCTCCTTCAGCCCGAGGTCGGCGTAGGGCTGGGCCTGCTCGGGGGAGATGGCGGCATGCTCGACGGTGTCGACGTCCGCCGAGCGGCCATGGGGGGAGGAGGAGACGTTCTCAGCGGTCATCGCGGGTTCGGGTCCGTTCATCACGAGGGCTGGGGGGAACGGCGGGGCCGACGGGGCCCGACGCACTGGGCCCAGTCTACGAGCGCAGTGGCCGAGGGGGCGGCTGCGGGCGTCTGCTGAGACCAAGGCGGCACCGCGCAGCACGGTGCGACGGACGCGGCCGACGGGGGAGTGCCCCGTCGGCCGCGCACCCGGCCCCGCCCGCCCCGACCGCTCAGCGGGTGCGGGCCCGGGCGGCCTTCTTCGCGCGGTCCCGCAGCGCCTTCTCGCTCACCGGTGCGTCGTTGCTGGCGCGCTGGGCGCGGAAGTGCGCGGCGGCCTCGTCCTGGCGCTCCTGCTCGCCGCCCAGGGCGATCGGGGCGCGCACGTGCCCGGGCCGCACGTCGAACGCCGCGACCAGGTCCAGCACGTGCGGGCGCAGCCGCCACAGCAGACGGCGCAGGTCGCCCTCGATCTGGCGGCCGCGCTGGGCGGAGATCATGCCGCTGAGCAGGAACCAGGCCAGGTCGTCGTTGATCGCGGTGAGCCCGAACAGGTCCCGCACGTCCGTGAGCACGGCGCGCGACCCCTCATCCTCGAGCGCCTCGATCCCGGTGGTGAAGGCGCGCCAGCGCACCAGATCCGCGTGGGCCCGGGCGGCGTCGAGCATCTCCACCTGGTGCTTGTTGACCTCGGCGGCCGCGTCGGCCGGGCTCATCTTCGCCGCGCCCCGCAGCGCGAGGGCGACCTCCTCGACCTTGACCCGGGCACGGTCGGCGAGCATCTCCTCCTGGAACTCGGCCTGCCGCATCGAGTCGAAGGCGCGGCGGGCGTTGCCGCGGTCGGCGACGTTCTGGCCCAGCCGGGCCCAGGGCGTGTGGCGCTTGGCGAGCACCTCGGCGCGCTGGGCGATGAACCGGCCGATCCCGGCGCGGTCGACGTTCTTGAGCTCGGAGGTGTAGTCGGAGAGCAGGCGCTTGGCGACCAGCTGCAGCAGGATGGTGTTGTCCCCCTCGAACGTCGCGTACACGTCGAGGTCCTGGTGCAGACCCACCAGCTGGTTCTCCGCCATGAAGCCGGAGCCGCCGCAGGCCTCGCGGCACTCCTGGATCGTGTCCAGCGCGAGCCACGTCGAGGTGGGCTTGAGCGTCGCGGCGAGGGTCTCGAGGTCCTCGCGGGATTCGGGGTCCTCCGCCCGGCCGGAGAAGACGTCGTCGAAGGCCTGCAGCAGCTGCTCGTGGGCGAAGGCGCCGGCGTAGGTGGCGGCCAGCTTCGGCAGCAGTCGGTGCAGGTGCGCCTGGTAGTCCATGAGCACCGTCTCCTGCGTGGGATCGGCGGCGGTGAACTGGCGGCGCTGCGTCGCATAGGTGATTGCGATGTGCAGCGCGAGCTGGCTGGCGCGGATCGCGGAGCCGTCCAGGGAGACCCGCCCCTGCACGAGCGTGCCGAGCATCGTGAAGAACCGGCGCCCGGGCGACTCGATGGGGGACGTGTAGGTGCCGTCGGCGGCCACGTCGCCGTAGCGGCCCAGCAGGTTCGTGCGCGGGATGCGCACGTGATCGAAGGCCAGGCGGCCGTTGTCGATGCCGTTCAGCCCGCCCTTGGGTCCGTCGTCCTCGCTCGAGACGCCCGGCAGCAGCTCGCCCTCGGCGTCGCGCACCGGCACGTAGAAGCAGTGCACGCCGTGGTCCACGCCCTTCGTGATGAGGCGAGCGAAGACGGTCGCCGCTTTCGCGTGGATCGCCGCGTTGCCCAGGAAGTCCTTCCACGCGGCCCGGAAGGGCGTGTGGATCACCCACTCGCCGTCCTCTCCGCCGGAGGGGTCGTAGGTGGCCGTGGTGGCCAGCGACTGCACGTCGGAGCCGTGGCCGATCTCGGTCATCGCGAAGGCGCCGGGGGTGGTGAGGTCCATGGCGCCCGGCACCCAGGCCTGCTGCTGCTCCTCGTTGCCCAGCTGGACGATCGCCGAGGTGTACAGACCCCACTGCACGCCGGCCTTGATCTGCAGCGACGGGTCGGCGACCACGAGCTCCTCGAAGGCGGCGACGTTGGCGCCGTTGTCGTTGGGGCCGCCGAGGTGCTCGGGGAGCATCGGGCGGGAGACGTCCTCCTCGGCGAGCAGCTGCAGCTGGCCGAAGACCCGGTCGCGGTGCTCGGCGACGGTGGCGTCCAGCGGGCGGTGCAGCTCGGGACGCGCCGCGCGCTCTCGGGCGGTGCGGCGCGCCTCGGCCCACTGACCGAGCAGCGCCTCGGAGACCTGCTCGACGTCGAGCCGGGGGCTGCCGCCCGGCGGGAGCGGGATCGGGCCGGTGGGATCGGCGGTGGTGCCGCTCTCGGTGGTCCGGGAGGCCGCGGCGGTGCGGGAATCGGTGGTCATGAGTGAAGTCCCTTCATGAGCCAGGTGACCAGGTGGGTCACGAGCTGATCGGAGGTGAGAGGTGCTGCAGGGGTGTCGTCCGCGACGGTCTCGTCGGCTGCGGTCTCGTCGGCCGCGGCGTCGTCGGCGGCGGTCTCGTGCGCGGTCATCCAGGTGTCCACCGCGCGTTCGACGAAGCCCACGGCGCCGTGGGCCCAGACCTGCGGGGCCGGGGTGCCGTCGGGCAGGAAGGTCGCCACCAGGCGTGAGACCGCGGCCAGGAAGTGGTTCAGCCCGTCGCTGGGACGGGTGACGAAGCGGTACACGCCGGGGGAGCGCTGCGCCGTCTCGACGTAGGCGCGGATCATCGCGTGGATGCGCTCGTCGGCGTCGGGCTCCCGGCCCACGCGGGCCTCGAGGGCGTGCATCTCCTCGAGGAGCTTGCGGTGCATCGTGGACAGGATGCTGCGTCCCAGTGCGCGCTGCAGATGGGACTTGTCGTCGAAGTACCGGTAGACGATGGATTTGGACGTGCCGGAGGCCGCGGCGATGTCCTCCATCGTCACGTCCGGGCCGCGCTCATGGATGAGGTGCCGCGCCACGTCCAGCAGCTCGGCACGTCTCTCCTCGCGGTGTCGGGCCCAGCGGGCAGAGCGGCCGTCCACGGGGGCTTGCGTCGTCGCATTCACGGAACCTAGGGTATCAAGTACCGTCAGTCCTATGTAAAGTCGTGAGCCGGGACAGTGCGGATCGGCGCCTCGGACCCCGGCGCTGCACGACCTGCCGTCGCGCGACCCCGGCGCCGCACGATCCCGGTGACGACCGATCTCCCTGACGACCCGATGCAGTGACCACGAAGAGGTGCACACAGTGACCCAGCCCGATGTCCCGCAGGACGCCCTGATCCTCGGCGGCAACCGCCTGCCCTTCGCCCGCTCCGGCGGCCCCTACGCCGGCATCTCCAACCAGGATCTGCTCACCGCGGCGCTCGAGGGCCTCGTGGCCCGCTACGGCCTGCAGGGCGAGAAGCTCGGCGAGGTCGCCGGCGGTGCCGTGCTCAAGCTCGCCGGGGATCTCAACCTCACCCGCGAGAGCGCTCTGGGCACCCCGCTGGATCCGCGCACCCCCGCGATCGACATGTCCAAGGCCTGCGCCACCAGCCTCGAGACCGTGATCCACGTGTCGAACCGGATCCAGCTGGGCCAGATCGACTCCGGCATCGCGTGCGGCGTGGACTCCGCCTCGGACTCCCCGATCGAGGTCACCCCGCGCCTGCGCCGCATCCTCCACCGCGCCTTCGCCGCGAAGACCGCGATGCAGCGCGTCAAGGCGCTCAGCGCGATCCGCCCAGCCGATCTCGCCCCGGTGCCGCCCCGCAACGGCGAGCCCCGCACCGGCCTCTCCATGGGCGAGCACCAGGCACAGACCACCGCCCAGTGGGGCATCGGCCGGCAGGAGCAGGACGAGCTCGCGCTCGCCTCCCACCAGAAGCTCGCCGCCGCCTACGACGCCGGGTTCTTCGACGACCTCGTCACCGGCTACCGCGGCCTGGCCCGCGACCAGAACCTCCGCGCCGACTCCACCCTCGAGAAGCTCGGCACCCTCAAGCCCGTCTTCGGGGTGAAGTCGCCGCAGGTGGCCGAGCCCAGCATGACCGCCGGCAACTCCACCCCGCTCTCCGACGGCGCGTCCTCCGTGCTGATGGGCAGCGCCGCCTGGGCCGCCGAGCGCGGCCTGACCCCGCTCGCCCGGGTGGTCGACGCCCGCAGCGCTGCGGTGGACTTCGTGCACGGGGACGAGGGCCTGCTCATGGCACCGGTCTACGCCGTGCCCGAGCTGCTCGACGCCCACGGCCTCACCCTGCAGGATCTCGACTTCTACGAGATCCACGAGGCTTTCGCCTCGACGGTGCTGACCACCCTGAAGGCCTGGGAATCCGAGGAGTTCTGCCGGGAGCGGCTCGGCCGCGGCGGAGCGCTCGGCAGCATCGACCGCGCGAAGCTCAACGTCGCCGGCTCCTCGCTCGCCGCGGGCCACCCCTTCGCCGCGACCGGCGGTCGCCTGGTGGCGACCCTGGCGAAGCTCCTGCACGAGCGGGCACAGGAGACCGGACGCATCCAGCGCGGCCTGATCTCGGTGTGCGCCGCCGCGGGGCAGGGCACCGCCGTGCTGCTCGAATCCGTCACCGACTGAGCGGCGGCGCCCGCCCCGCCACCGCGCGACCGCACCCCTGACCAGGAGGTCACCATGACCGATGCCTACACCCGCTTCATCCGCTCCGCCCCCGGCGGGGCGCTCGCCAAGCAGCTCGGGCTGCCCCGCCCCGCGAGGCTCCTGCGCCGAGACGACCGCCCCGCGCCGGTGCTCGGCCCGGTCGTCGTGCTCGGCGACTCCGCCGGGGCCGACGGGATCGCCCAGCTGCTGCTGCACGAGGGCCATGACGTGCGCCGCCGCTTCGAGGAGCTGCGCAGCGTCGGCTCCGTGATCCTCGTGCTCGACGAGATCGCCTCTCCGGCGGACCTCGGCCCACTCGTGCTCCCGCTGGCCGGGGCGATGCGCAGCCTCGCCCCCGGCGCCCGCGTGGTGACGATCTCCCGCCCCGCCGGAGACGAGGACCCGGCGCGCGACGCCGCCCGCGGCGGGGTCGAGGGCTTCCTGCGCTCCCTCGCCCACGAGATGCGCGGCGGCGCGACCGCGAACGGTCTCCTCGTCGAGGACGACGTCGCGCTCGAGGCCCCCTCCGTGATCGGTGCGCTGCGGTTCTTCCTCTCCGCGCGCAGCGCCTTCATCACCGGCCAGTTCCTCACCGTCTCCTCGGCCGCGGGCAGCGCGACCGCGGACCGCGCGCTGCCGCTGGCGGGGCGCACCGCCCTGGTCACCGGGGCGGCCCGCGGCATCGGTGCGGCGATCGCACGGACCCTCGCTGCCGACGGGGCGCGTCTGGTGGTGCTGGACGTGCCGGGAGCCGGGACGGAGCTGTCGCGCCTGGCCAATGAGCTGCGCGCCGTGCCGATCCAGCTCGACGTCACCGCGGAGGGCGCGGGGGGGCGGCTGGTCGCCGCCCTGCGCGAGCGCGGGCTGAGCCTCGATGCCGTGGTGCTGAACGCCGGCATCACCCGCGACAAGCTGTTGGCCAACATGACCGCGGACCGCTGGGACCCGGTGCTCGCCGTGAACATCACCAGCCAGATCTCCCTCACCGACGCGCTCATCGACGCCGGGGACGTGCTCGGCGAGCAGCCGCGCGTGGTCTCGCTCGCCTCCACCAGCGGCATCGCCGGCAACCGGGGGCAGACGAACTACGCCGCCTCCAAGGCCGGGGTGATCGCCTTCGTCGACGCGCTCGCCGCCCGGCTCGAGCCCCTCGACGGGACCGCCAACGCCGTCGCCCCCGGCTTCATCGAGACCGAGATGACCGCGAAGATGCCGGCGCTCACCCGCGAGATCGCCCGCAGGCTGAACTCGCTGCAGCAGGGCGGCCTCCCCGTCGACGTCGCCGAGGCGATCTCCTTCCTGGCCTCCGCGGAAGCAGGCGGCATCCGGGGCGAGACGCTGCGCGTGTGCGGCCAGAACATGGTCGGGAGGTGAGCGCGGCGATGACCGGCTCCACAGAACTGCGCACGCAGGAGCAGATCAGGGATCTCTCCGACGTCCCCTCCTTCCCCGCCGTGTACGCCGCGGCGCTCGATCCCCGCTCCCGCCGGGGGCGCGGCGAGGCCGTGCTCCCCTCGGTCGCGTACCGGGTGCGCCAGGTGCGGATCGACGCCGAGCGGGCCCGCGACTTCGACCACCTCATGGGAGGGCCGGCCACCGATCTGGTCCACCCCGGTGTGCTCCACGTGCTCGCCTTCCCCATCTCCCTCGCCCTCATGGCCCGGCGCGACTTCCCCTTCGCGCTGCTGGGGCTCGTGCACGTGCGCAACCAGGTGCTCCAGCACCGACCGGTGCGGGTCGGGGAGCTCGTGGACGTCGAGTGCCGGGTGCGGGACCTGCGCCCGCACCACAAGGGCCGCACCTTCGAGGCGGTCTCGACGATCCTCGGCGGGGACGGCGAGATCATCGCCACCGACGTCTCCACCTACCTGGTGCGCGGCGGCGGGGAGCCGAGCTCCCGGGCGCGCCGGGACTTCGCACCACCGCGCCCCACGGGCCGCTGGAGGCTGGCCGCGGACGTCGGCCGTCGGTACGCCGCGGTCGCCGGAGACGTGAACCCGATCCACATGTCGGCGCTGAGCGCGAAGGCCTTCGGGTTCCCGCGCGCGATCGCGCACGGCATGTACACCGCCTCGCGGGCCTTCACCGAATCGCGGGTCGACCTCTCCCGGCCGCTGCGCTGGGACGTCTCCTTCGATGCCCCCGTGACGCTGCCCGGCTCCGTGCTGGTCGCCTACGAGGACGACCCGGCCTCCGGCTCCGTGCACTGTGTGGGCTGGCGGGCCGGTCGCGGCGACAAGGGGCCGCGGCGCTGCTTCGAGGTGCAGGTGACGACGCTCGAGAGGTGAGCGCACGCCCGAGGTCGCGCCTCGAGGGTCCGAGGGTGAGGCAGGAGCAGTGCGTCGGCCTCCGGCTCTTTCGAGAATCGATGAGCGCGCCTGTTCGAAAACCCGCAAGCGGTTCTCGTGATGCTGCGGCGGTGTGCCCGAGCGCACCGCCGGAGCGCTCGGGCAGCGGCCACGGCTGAGCGCTCCCGCGTCGATCATGCACCATCGTCGGTGGTCACGTGACTGTTCCTCCACAGTGGCAGGTTGTCCACAGTGCGCAAGTGTCGACCGGCTGTTTTGCGCCACCTGTTCCTTTCTCGTGCGCCGCGTGAGAAAATAAGGGCATGACGTTCGATTCGAGAAGTGCGGGGGAAGAACCCTGGGGAGCCGAGGACGGATCCCACGGGGACGATGCCGCACGTCGCGATGCTCGCGCCTCGGCCACGCGCCGCACAGGCGGGCGCGGGCTCGCGGTCACCGCCGGTGAGGACGAGTTCGTGGTGGGCGGCGTGGACGTGGCGCAGGCGCGGTCGGCGCTCGCACAGCTCGGTGCTCAGGGATCAGGGTCGCTGAGCGCGATGTCGCCGCGCGAGGTGATCGCGGTGCTGAGCGGTCTGCAGAAGCTGTCCGCGGCGGTGGCGGCGGTGCAGGCACGAACGCTCGTCCAGCTCGAGGCGGCGGTGACGCTGGACAGCGTGCAGCGGGGGGAGTCCCCGCGCCAGGCGGTGCGTATCGCGCGGGCCGAGGCGTCCGCGGCGCTGAAGGCATCTCCCTCCGCCGCCGGGCAGTCCATGGCCTCGTGCCGCCGCCTGGTGCAGTCGATGCCGGGACTGCTGACGGCGCTCGCCGATGGTCGGATGGTGCCCGCGGCGGGCCATGTGGTGGGCCGCGTGCTGGGGCCGGCCACGCCCCGGCAGCGGTCGCAGGTCGATGAGGTCCTCACCGCCCACCTCGGCTCTCTCGAGGGCTGCGGTCCCCAGGAATGGGGAGATGAGGCCGAGCGGGTGCTGCACGCCCTGGACCCGGGCGGCGCCGCGGAGCGGCATCGCGAGGCGCGACGCTCCCGGAGCGTGACGGTGCGGCGGGGCCGACACGGGATGGCCACGATCACCGCGCACGTGACCGGGCTGGACGGGGCGCGGATCCGTCAAGGTCTCGCGGTCGCGGCGGAACAGGCCCGAGCCGGCGGGGATCGGCGCGGGCACCAGCAGATCATGGCCGACCTGTTCGCCGATGCGCTGATCGGTCGAGGCGACGGTGTCGACCCGTCGACCCTGGAGATCGGGGTGCTGATCACCGACCGGTCCCTGCTCGCTCCGGCCCATGCCGATGCCGCGACCATCGAGGGGTACGGCAGCGTGCCCTTCGAGCACATCCGCGATGCGATGCGGCACGCCCTGGACGCCGACGGGGAGGACCCCGAGCTCGCGCTCACGCTGAGGAGGCTCTTCCTCGACCCCGAGGACGGGCAGCTGGTCGCCGTCGAATCCCGTTCCCGCCGCTTCCCACCCGGACTGGCACGGCTGCTCCGCTACGCGCACCAGAGCTGCCGGGCTCCGTACTGGGATGCCGGCATCCGGCAGCTCGACCACATCGTGCCCTGGTCCCGGGGAGGGAAGACCTCACGGGACAACGGCAACGGGGCCTGTGTGGCCGACAACCAGAAGGAAGCCGCCGGCCGGACCGCGCGAGTCATCACGGACGAGCAGGGGACCCGGCGCACCGTCGAATGGACCACCCGGTACGGGCAGAAGGCCCGACGGGGCGGCATCAACTACGACCCCCTCGGCACCGCCGCTCGCCAGCGCCATCGCCGTCCACCAGACGCCTCACCGGAGGAGACCACACCTCGGGCCATCTCCCGGGCCGAGGCGCCGCCGGGACCGACTCCTCGAGACGGCGCCGAGCACGCCGCGCGGATCGGTGTCTCGCTCCAGCGGGCCGTCGACCGGATCGACCCCGCCCTTCTCGTGCGCAACCGCCATCCGGCCGGGCCCCGCAGTCGTGACCGCAGGTGCCGGCTCCACCCTCATCCACGCGTCGACTACCACGCCCGCCGCCACCTGATCGTGCTCGATGGCGACCCGCCGCCCACGCCCGGTGTGCCCGCCTCGCCCCGCACCTGAGAGCCGAGCGCGCGATCAGCAGCTGCGGCCGCAGGAGACACGTCTCAGCGCACGGGATCGCGGGACAGCCCGCTCTCGAGCGTCGCGAGCAGATGCTCGATGAACTCCTGCGGCCGCACGTCGGTGAGCACCTCGACGTTCGGCGCCCGGCCCCAGCGCCCCAGCTCGTCGCCCACCGTCTGACCGCGGGTGAGCGTCCCCGCCAGCTCCACATCCACCGCGAGCGGCCGGGTGCCGGCGAAGTCCCCGGTCACCGCGTGCGCGGCCACCAGCGGATCGTGCACGTGCGCCGTCCAGCCGAAGCCGTCGGCCTCGTGGAACTCGAAGTAGAAGCGCAGCGCGTCGGCCAGGATCCCGGCCACCGGATGGCCGGTCCCGGCCTCGAGGGCGGAGACGCGGTCGAAGGTGCCCTGCGTGAAGCGGACCGACTCGGTCGCCTCGAGCGAGCCCAGCACCGGGCGCCGCGCGGCCGTGGAGAAGGCGGTGAGCACGCGCTGAGCCGCTTCCGGATCCACCGCGATGTTCCACTCGCTCGTCGGCCCGGTGTTGCCGCGGTGGTGGATCGCCCCGCCCATGACGTGCAGGCGCCGGAGCAGACGCGGCAGCTCCGGCTCGATCTCCAGCGCGAGCGCGAGATTCGTGTGCGGGCCGAGCACCAGGCCCACCAGCTCGCCGGGCCGCTGCCGGGCGAGGTCCACCCACAGCTGGGCGCCCGTGCGGGCATCACCGGTGCGGGTGGGATCGGGCAGCACCGCATGGCCGAGCCCGCCCGGGCCGTGGGTGTCGTCGGCGTACATCGGCTCCTGCACCAGCGGGCGCTCCGCGCCCCGCGCGATCGGGGCGTCGACCCCCAGCAGCTCGTTGAGCACCAGGTTGTTGCGATGCACCGCCCCCACCTCGACGTTCCCGCCCGTGGAGACGATGCCGGCGATCTCGGCGCCAGGGTGCGCGGCGAGATACGTCAGGGCGATCGCGTCGTCGATCCCGGTGTCGCAGTCGACCAGCAGCGGAATGCTCATCCGGCCAGGATACGGGCCTGCGCGGCGCGGCCGATCGTCTGGGGTGGCCGGCTGTCTGGGGCGGTCGGCTCCCTGGCGTGCCCGGCTGCCCGGCGCGGCCAGCTGCCCTGCGATGACGTGGACCCGCGCAGACGCCCGGCGGCAGGGCTGGTCCGAGAGCGCGCGCAGCGGGAGGATGAGGGGATGGCGCAGCTGCTCGAGGAGTCCCGCCGGACCGTGGCGCCGAAACGCCTTGTCACAGCGCTCGACGACCCTCGTCGCGGCGCTCGACGAGCGGTCCCGCCCCTCTCGGCCGGCGTGCTCCGCGGGACCGCTTGACCCTCACGCGACGTCAGGGAGGACGGTGTGTCCCATGACCGAGACGACACAGCACGAGGACCTCACCGTCGGCCGCGTCGCCGAGCTGGTGGGCGTCAGCGTCCGCACACTGCACCACTGGGACGCGATCGGACTGGTCCGGCCCGGCGGGCGCAGCTGGGCCGGCTACCGGCTGTACGACGCCGCGGACGTGGCCCGGATCCACCGGGTGCTCGTGTACCGCGAGCTCGGTCTGGCGCTCGCGGAGATCGGGCGGATCCTCGATGATCCCTCCGTCGACCCCCGCGAGCACCTCCGCCGCCAGAAGGACCAGCTCGCCGAGCGGATCCGGCGGCTCGAGCGGACGGCACGCGCCGTCGACGAGATGATCGAGAGGACCGACATGGCCGCACAGAACAGCACCCCGCTGAGCCCCGAGGAGCAGGCCCGCATCTTCGGCACCGACTGGGACCCCGCGTACCAGGAGGAGGCCCGCGAGCGCTGGGGGAGCACCGACGCCTGGAAGCAGTCCGCCGCCCGCAGCGCCGGCCGCGATGCCGCGCAGTGGCAGGAGTTCAAGGACGAGCTCGACGAGGTCGAGGCCGCGCTCGCCGACGCCCTCGACCGGGGCGTCGACCCCGCCGGCGAAGACGCGAACGCGCTCGCTGAACGCCACCGCGCCACGATCGCGAGGCACTACGACTGCACCCACGCGATGCAGGTGGTGCTGGCTCGGATGTACACCGAGGACCCCCGGTTCGCGGCGCACTACGACCAGCGGGCCGAGGGCCTCGCCGCCTGGCTGCGCCATGCGATCGAGGAGAACGCCCGAGCCCACGGCGTGGACCCGGAGACCGCCACCTGGCAGTGACACCGGCCCCGCTGCGAGGAGCCGCCCTGCGAGCCCTGCCGTGGGCCCAGAGCAGGCGGGCCCTGCGGCGGGGCCTGACCCGTCGGGGCCCCTGGCCCGGCGTGACGAGAGAGGTGCCGTGGAACCGGCGCCTCTCTCGTGCGCGGGCCGGGCGGTTCCGCGGGACGTCGGCCGGACAGCCCGAGCCTCAGCCGGCGCGTCCGCGTCTCACCTGAACCGCCCGGGTCTCACCCGAACGGACCGAAGAGGAAGAACGCGAGGGCGATGATCATGATCGCGCCGATGATCATGGTCCCTCCGACCATCAGCGTGGACCGCCCTCGCGCAGAGCCCGCTCCCTCCGTCACGCCGCGGCGGATGAACCACGCCGCGAAGACGATGTCGATGAGCGCGACCGCGAGCATGATGAAGAAGGGCAGAGCGTCCATACGGCAATCCAACCATGGCGGGCGCTCCCATCGTCGCGCCCGCCCGCTCCCTACACTCGGCCCATGAGCACCTTCGAGGATTTCGAGCTGCTGGAGCCCCGCGCGGTGCCGCTCGGCGGCCCGCGCGGCATGACCGTCCACCGCACGCTGCCGGCGCGGCGCACCTCTCTCATCGGCGCCTGGTGCTTCGCGGACCACTTCGGGCCCGACGACGTCTCCGCCTCCGGCGGGATGCAGGTGGCCCGCCACCCGCACACGGGCCTGGCGACGGTGTCCTGGCTGTTCGAGGGCGCGATCACCCACCGCGACTCGCTCGGCAACCACGCCCTGGTGCGCCCCGGCGACGTCGACATCATGGTCGCCGGCTCCGGGATCACCCACTCGGAGTACTCCGTCGCCGACACCACGATCCTGCACGGCGTCCAGCTCTGGTACGCCCTGCCGGACCGTGCCCGGTTCCGCGAGCAGCGCTTCGAGGTGTCCACCCCGCGCGAGATCGGCACCGGCGCTGCCCGGGCCCGGGTGGGACTGGGTGCGTTCCGTGCGGTCGACGGCGACGGCGCGGTGCTCGAGGGCACCTCGCCCGTGACCACCGACACCGCCCTGAGCATGTCCCAGCTCGACCTGCGAGCCGCGAGCGCGCTGCGCATCGACCTGGATCCCGGGCACGAGTACGGACTGCTGGTGGACCGCGGCGCCGCAGAGCTCTCCGCCGGGGACCGTGAGACCACGGTCGCGAGCCGGGAGCTGATGGTGCTGCCCGACGGCGCCCGTCGCCTCGAGATCCGCGCCGCTGACGGCGAGGACTTCCGCGCGATGCTGCTGGGCGGGGAGCCGCTCGGCGAGGACATCATCATGTGGTGGAACTTCGTGGGTCGCACCCATGAGGAGATCGTGGCGTTCCGCGCCCGCTACCAGGCGGAGATCGAGGCGGAGGGTACGCTCGCCGAGGCCCCGATCCACCCCGAGGCCCGCTCACGGGGCGGTCTGTCGGCCGATGCCGAGCAGTTCGGACCCTTCGCCCCGCACACCCCCGCGGCCCTGCCCGCGCCCATGCTCCCGAACGGCCACCTGCGCTCACGCGGCCGCGTCGGCATCCCGAAGGACTGATCCCCGTGCCCCACACTCCCGCCGCAGATGCTGTCGACGAGGACCCCGCCGTCGGGGCTCCCTATGACACGGGTCCCGTCGCTCCGACTCCTCAGGGCCCGGACCAGACGGACCGCGTGATCATCGCGGCGGCCGAGGAGATCGGCACCGGCTGTCCCTGCGGCCTGATCGTGGTCGACGACGCGACCGGCGAGCTCACCGCCTTCGCCCTCGCCTCCGTGGCAGAGCACCCTGACGCGGTGGTGCTCAGCTGGACCTCCTCGCTCCCGCTCGCGACCTCTCTGCGCGAACGCTTCGCCGGGCAGATCGAGGCCGGTCGCCTGCATGTCCCTGCAGGTCCCGACGTCCTCCCGCTCGAGCAGGCCGCCGCCGAGGTCGAGGGGCACCTGCTCGTGCTCATGCGCCTGCCCAAGGCCGTCCACGCTCTCGAGGACCGGGCCCGACGGCTCGCCGCGGCGGTCCGGACCGGTGGTCAGGACGGTCTCGGGATCATCGCGGGCGGGCGTGTGAAGCACATGACCCGGGCGCAGAACGACGCACTCGCGACGGTCTTCTCGGAGGTCCGGGCGAGCCGCGGGATCGGCAAGTCCCGCGCCCTCATCGCGACCGAGCTCCGGGCATCCAGCGCGGCCCCGGTCGCGATCGACGGCTCCGCACGAGTCGCCGTGCGTGGGCAGCAGAGGGAGCTCGCCCTGCGCGGAGTGGGCGCCGTCTTCGGCGGAGCATCGGCCGACGCCGGCAGCCGTCTGCTGCTGCAGGCTCTCGACCGTGCCCTGGTCTCCGGGGACCTCACCGCCGACGCCCCGGTCACCGCCGCCGCGGACCTCGGCTGCGGCAACGGGCTCATGACCGCCCATCTCGCCGCGGCCCTGCCCGAGGCGAGCGTGCTGGGAAGCGATGCGGATGCGGATGCCGTCAGCTCCACCCGCGCGACTCTCGCCGCCAATGCCCTCGAGCGCGAGGAGGTGGAGGTGAGCTGGGACGATGCGCTGTCCAGGGTCGCCGATTCGAGCCTGGACCTGGTGCTGCTGAACCCTCCCTTCCATGACGGCACCTCGGTCGACGCGACGCTCGTGCAGGGTCTGCTCGACACCGCCGCGCGCGTGCTGCGCCCCGGCGGGCAGCTCTGGTTCGTGCACAACTCCCATCTGCGGTACCGCACCGAGGTGGAGCGGCGGGCCGGCGCGGTGCAGCAGCGCGCCCGCGACCGCCGCTTCACCGTGCTCAGCGCGGTGCGCTGACCTCGAGCAGTGCAGCTCGGACCTCGGTGCTGCTCGGGCTCCGGTGCTGCCCATGCCTCGGCGCTGCCGGCCGGCACCGCGCGAGGCTCGGCCGCCGCGCAGACTGCAGAGCGAAGATGACGAAGACAACTGTGCGCTGTGCACCGGTGTGAGATGTCCTCACCGGTGCACAGCGCACAATTGCCGGGGCGTGGGTGCCGCGAGGGGCGCGGCGAGGCGGGCGCGGCGACGGGTGCGTCGCCGCGATGGGGGCGTGGGGCCCGGGTGGTCAGCTGACCATGCTGCGCAGCACGGAGGTGAACATGGCCAGGCCGTCCGTGCCGGTGCGGGTGCCCTCGCCCGGCTGGTCCGGGCCGAAGCCGGTCTCCACCGCGTGCTCGGGGTGCGGCATCAGGCCCACCACGTTGCCCTCGGCGTTGGTGATACCCGCGATGTCGTTGCGCGAGCCGTTGGGGTTGGACTCGAAGCCGGCGGGCCCGTGCGTGGCGCCCGCGGTGTAGCGGAAGACCACCCGGCCCTCGGCCTCGAGCTCGGCGAGGGTGCGCTCATCGGCGACGTACTGGCCGTCCTGGTTCTTCAGCGGCACCCGGATGACCTGGTCCTGCTGGTAGTCGGTGGTCCAGGCGGTGCGCACGTTCTCGACCCGCAGCGGCTGATCGCGGCAGATGAACGAGCGGTGCGCGTTCTTGATCATCGCGCCGGGCAGCAGATGCGTCTCGCACAGCACCTGGAAGCCGTTGCAGATGCCGAGCACCGGCATCCCGCCCTGGGCGGCGTCGACGACCCGGTCCATCACCGGCGCGAAGCGGCTGATCGCCCCGGCCCGCAGGTAGTCGCCGTAGGAGAAGCCGCCGGGCAGCACGATCGCCTCGACGTCCCGCAGATCGTCGTCGCCGTGCCACAGCGCGACCGGCTCGGCACCGCCCAGCCGCACGGCACGCAGCGCGTCCCGGTCGTCGAGCGTGCCCGGGAAGGTCACCACACCGATGCGCATCAGGCCTGCGCCTTCCCGTCGGCCGAGCCCTCCACGTCGATCGAGACGACATCCTCGATCACGGGGTTGGACAGCAGCGTCGTCGCGGCGTCGCGGAGGGAGGCGAGCACCTCGTCGGTGACCTCGCCCTCGATCTCGAGCTCGAACCGCTTGCCCTGGCGGACCGAGGCGATGCCCTCGAAGCCGAGGCGCGGGAGCGCGGCGGCGACGGCCTTGCCCTGCGGGTCGAGGATCTCCGGCTTGGGCATGACGTGGACCACGACTCGTGGCATGGGTGCTCTCCTGGGGGACGACGGCCGCGGGGTGCGGTCCTGACGGGTGAGTGCTGTGGGCGCGGCCGCGGCCGGCACGCCGTGCGGCCGACGGGACGAGCCCGACCCGGCCATGGTACCGAGCCTCAGCCGTTCGACGTCGGCCTGCCCAGCGTGGGATCGGCCTCGGTGCCGCCCAGCCCGCTCGACCCGCTCGACCCGTGCGTCCCGGGTGAGCCCCTGGGCAGCGGGCCTCGTCGGCGATAGGTTCGAGGCAGCACCGACGCCGACCCCAGGAGGACCCGATGAAGATCCGACACCTCATCCACTCGTGCCTGCTGGTCGAGACCGCCGGACGCCGCCTGCTGATCGACCCCGGCGGCTTCAGCGGCGAGGCGGTGCGCGGTCTCGACGCCGCGACGCTCGCCGGGATCGACGCCGTGCTCGTCACCCACCAGCACCCCGACCACCTGGACCGCGCGCTGCTCGACGACGTCCTCGCCCGCGCCGAGGGCGCCGCGGTGATCGCCGAACCGGAGACCGCCGCGCAGCTCACCGAGGCGGGGGATGGCACCGCCGCCCTGCCCTCCGAGCGTGTGCTGCCCCTGCCCGCGGGCCAGCGCCACGAGCTGCCCGCCCGGGACGGCCGGCCGCCGGTGGTGATCCAGGCCGTCGGCGGGCGCCACGCGATCATCCACCCGGACATCCCGCAGGTGGGCAACTCGGGCCTCGTGATCTCCTCCGGCGAGGGGCCGCGGCTCGGCGTGACGGGCGATTCGCTCGAGCCGGTGCAGGAGTTCCACGGCATCGATGCGCTCGCCTTCGCGGTGGTCGCGCCGTGGTCGAAGATGGCCGAGACCATCGACTTCCTGCGGGCGGTGGGCCCCCGCCTCGCCCTGCCGGTGCACGACGCGGTCGCGAGCGACGTCGGCCGACCCATCTACCTGCGCCAGGCCACGAACCTCGCGCCCGAGGGCACCGAGGTGCGCGACTGGCCGGCCGACGGGGTCCTCGAGATCCCGGGAGGCTGAGACGCCATGCGACCCGATCGCGTCGACCGCGCGATGCAGGAGGTGCCGCGAGAGCGCTTCCTCCCTGCCCCGCTGAGGGAACGGGCCGTCGAGGATGCGCCGCTGCCGATCGGCGACGGCCAGACCAACTCCCAGCCCACGACCGTGCGGAACATGCTCCGCCTGCTGGACGTGCGCGAGGGGCAGCGGGTGCTCGACCTCGGCGCCGGCTCCGGCTGGACCACCGCGCTGCTGGCCCACCTCGTCGGCCCCGCCGGGAGCGTGCTCGGCGTGGAGCGGCAGCGGAGCCTGCTGGGTCCGGCGCGGGCCGCGCTCGCCGAGACGCTGGCGGCTCCGGGAGCGGGCGGCGGCCGCGCGGAGATCCGCGAGGCCCGGCCCGGCGTCCTCGGCGCGCCGGAGGACGGCCCCTTCGACCGGATCCTCGTCTCCGCCGCCGCCCGGCGCCGCCCGCCCGCGCTGCTCGACCAGCTCGCCGACGGCGGGGTGCTGGTGCTGCCCGTGCGGGAGCGGATGCTGCGGATCCGTCGCCGCGGCGCGGAGCTCGAGGAGACGGATCACGGCGCCTACCTGTTCGTCCCGCTCATCGAGGAGGACTGACCCTGCCGGGAGGCGGACCGGGTAGGGTGTGCGCCGTGCACGGGAGTCCGGTGAGCCGGGCTGAGAGGGAGTTCTCCAACTCCGACCGTAGAACCTGACCCGGATCATGCCGGCGCAGGAAGCTCCGCCAGGCGACCGTCGTCTCGCGTCCGTGCCCGTTCAGGAAAGGCACGGATCGTGACCACCTCGCCTGTCGGCGCCACCGCACACCCCACCCGCACCCCGGATGCCCACGGCAGCCCGGACCCCACCGCGACCCCGCTCGGCTTCGGCGTCGGCGCGCGCGTCACCGCCGCCGTCATGACCGACGACTACGCCCGCGTGCTCGTGGGCATCCTCTCCCGCCTCGACGAGACCGGACTCGTGCGCGAGACCGGGGACGTGTCCACCTACCTCGGCGGGCACGAGGCGCACCTGCAGCGCTACCTCGTCGACCTCGCCGAGAGCCTCGCCCGCACCGAGCACCACGCCTCGCTGACCGTGGTCCTCTCCCGCGGCTGCCCCGGCGAGGTGGTCTGCGAGCTGCCCGACGGCGCCGGGCCGCGCGGCACCGAGGTGCCCGCACCGCGCCGCACCGGCCGGTACGCCTCCGCGGAATGGGCGCTGTACCCGCTGGCCGACCAGGTCACCGCCGAGGGCACCGCCCCCGACCACATGCGCGACATCTACGCCGCGATCGACCACGCCCGCGAGCTGGGCACCTTCCGCGACTCCGCCCATTTCGTCACCCGCCTCGAGGGCGACGTCGGCGAGGTCATCGCGAGCGCGGTCGCCGGCTGGCTGCTGGTGGGCCGCAGCGTCCAGCACGTCACCAGCCATCTCACCCTCTCCCTCAACAGCCCCTCGCACGAGGCGCGCGAGCTCGAGGAGGAGGCCCGATGAGCGCCCTGCACACGGCTCCCGCCCCGGCCCGTCCCCGCGCCCGCCTCAGCCTGCGCGAGATCGTGCTGGTGGTCGTGCTCGGAGTGGTCTTCGGGTTCCTGTACTGGGTGTTCGTGCAGGCCTGGAACGGCCTCGCGATCGCGATGGGCCCGGCCGGGGACCTCGCCCAGCACGTGCTTTTCGGGTCGTGGCTGCTGGTGGGGCCGATCGCGCTCGCGATCCTGCGACGTCCCGGCGTGGGCATCCTCGCCGAGATGCTCGCCGCGATCATCGAGGTGGTGTTCCTCGGCAACCCCGTCGGCCCGCTGCTGGTGCTCTCCGCCGCGCTGCAGGGCATCGGCAGCGAGCTGCCCTTCGCCCTGACCCGGTACCGCCGCTTCGGCTGGGGCGTGTTCGCCGCCTCGGGCGCGTTCGGCGCGGGGCTGGTGTTCTTCTGGACCGCGTACCGGATGGGCTGGTACGGCCAGGACCTGCTCGCGCTGCGGCTCGGCGTGCAGGTGCTGTCCGGGATCGTTCTCGGCGGGCTGCTGGCGAAGGTGATCGTCCGCGCCCTCGACCGCACCGGGGTGCTCGCGAACTTCGCGATCGGCGCCGCCGCGCAGGGCGACGCGGTCCCGGAGCGTCGTGTCCGCTGAGCTCGCCGCCGCGAGCGCCTCTCGTGCCGAGGCCCGCGATCCCCGTGCCGCGGCCTCGGACGGCCCCGACCCGGCCCTGCCTGCGGCGGCGGAGCTCGTGGTCGAGGCGCGGGATCTCGAGGTGGTGCTGCCGGGCGGGGACGGCGTCGGCCCCTGGACCGGGGGCATCGCCGCGGGGGAGCAGGTGCTGCTGCTCGGCCCCAGCGGCTGCGGCAAGTCCACGCTGCTGCGCACCCTCGCCGGCGCGATCCCCTCCCACCAGCGGGGCCGCATCACGGGGACGCTGCGCGTGGGCGGGAGCGATCCCGTCGCCGACGGCGTGCTCGCGAGCGCGCAGCTCATCGGGCAGCTGGGCCAGGATCCGGCCGACGGGGTGTGCCTGCCGCAGGTCGCCGACGACGTCGCGCTGCCGCTCGAGAGCCGCAGGGTGCCGCCGGCACAGATCGGCGCCCGCGTGCACCGCGCCCTCGCCGCCGCCGGCATCGCCGCGCTCGCCGACCGCGGCGCGTCCACGCTCTCCGGCGGTCAGCTCCAGCGGGCAGGCCTCGCCGTCGCGGTCGTGGCGCGCCCCCGCCTGCTGCTGCTGGACGAGCCCACGGCGATGCTCGACGCCGACGGGGTGCGCGCGGTGCGCGACGCCGTCGACGCGGCCACCCGCACCGGCGAGGTCGCCGTGCTGCTGGTCGAGCACCGGCTCGACGACTGGGCGGGGCAGCGCGGCACGGCCGGTCTGCCGCCGCGCACCATCGCGCTGGACGCCTCCGGCCGCGTGCTCGCCGACGGGCCGACCGCCGAGGTGCTCGACCGGCACGGCGCCACCCTGCGCGAGGCCGGGTGCTGGCTGCCGCGCGAGGTCGAGGAACGGCTCGACGGCGGCCGCGGCCCCGCACCGGCCCGGGAGCTGACGGCCGGCGGCGCCCCGCTGCTCACCGTGCGCGAGGCGGACCTCGGGCACGAGGACCGCACCGTCCTCGCCGGCGTCGACCTCACCGTCCATGCCGGGCAGGTGCTGGCCGTCGTCGGCCGCAACGGTGCCGGGAAGTCCACCCTGCTCGGGGCCCTGTCCCGCCTGGATCCGCCGCAGGCCGGCACCGTCGAGGGCGCTGCGGCGGGGCTGGTGTTCCAGCGGCCGCAGACGCAGTTCGTGGCGGACACCGTGCACGCCGAGCTCGCCGCCTCCGGCGCGGACGCGGCGCAGATCGAGACGATGCTGCGCCGCCTGGACCTCACCGCGCAGCGGGACGCGAGCCCCTTCGCGCTCTCCGGCGGACAGCAGCGCCGCCTCTCGCTCGGGGCGATGCTGCTGGCCCAGCGGCCGGTGCTGCTCGCCGACGAACCCGGCTACGGGCTCGACCGCGCCGCCCAGCGCACCGTCCTCACGCTTCTGCGCCAGGAGGCCGATGCCGGGCGCGGCGTGATCCTGACCACCCATGACCTGCGCGCGGTGGCCGCCGCCGATGCCGTGGTCGTGATCGCCGACGGGACGCTCGAGGGCCCGATGCCCCCGGCCGCGCTGCTGCAGGAGTCCGCACTGCTCGAGCGGGCCGGACTGCGCGCCCACGCGGCCGCTCAGCACGCCGCCGCCGCGGCGCCGGCCGACGACGATGCGGGAGAGGCCCGGGCCGACAGGGACGGACCCGCGGGGGAGCGGCTGGGCGGTGCGGTCGGTGCTCCGGCGGAGACGGAAACGCGGGGAGCGCTCGCCCGGCGCAACCCCACCGTGCTGCTGGCCCTGCTGACGGCCCTGAGCATCGTGGGCATCGCCCTCACCGATCCGCTCCCGCTGCTGGTCCTCTACCTCCTGCTCCACGCCGGCGCGATGCTCGGCTGCCGCCTGCGCCCGGTGGCGCTGCTGCGGGCCCAGCTGCCCTTCGCGGTGTTCGCCGGCGGGGTGTTCATGGTCAACGTGCTCAGCCGTCCCGGGCACGAGCCGTGGCCCGAGCTGCCGATCCGGATCACGCAGGAGGGCATCGTGCTCGGCGCGGCCCTCGCGCTGCGCGCCCTCGTGATCGGGCTCGGCGCCGTCATCGTCGCGCGGGCCACCGATCCGAGGCGCACCATGGTGAGCCTGCTGCAGCACGCCCGGCTGCCGGCCCGCTGCGCCTACGCGCTGCTCGCGGGGCGGCGGCTGCTCGATGACCTGCCCCGGCGCTGGCAGACGATCACCCGCGCCCACCGGGTGCGGCTGCCCCTGACGGACCAGGGAGCCGTGGCGCGCCTGCGGCCCCGCCACCTGCTGCGCTGTGCGTTCGCGCTGCTGGTCGACGCGGTGCGCAGCGCCGATCGGCTCGCCGTGGCCCTCGAATCACGCGGCCTGGGGGAGGGGGAGCGCACCGTGTGGCGTCCGGTCCCTCTCGGCGCCGCCGACGCCCTCCTCGCCCTGGGCGTCGCCGCCGCGGTGACGGCCGTCCTCCTGCTCACCTGAGCGGTGCGGAGCGACGGCGCTGGGTCGAGTCGAGTCGGGTCGGGTCGTTCCGGGGCGGGGTGGGGCGGGCCGTGCCGGGTCAGGCTGTGCCGGGTCGGGCCGGTGCTCAGAAGCTCTCGCCGGTGAGCCGTTCGTAGGCCTCGACGTAGCGGGCGCGGGTCTGCTCGACCACCTCGGCGGGGAGCGTGGGCGGGGCAGTGTCCGAACCGCGGTGCCAGCCGGAGGCGGCCGAGGTCAGCCAGTCGCGCACGAACTGCTTGTCCAGGCTCGGCGGGGTGCGCCCGGGGACGTAGGCGTCCGCGGACCAGAACCGGCTCGAGTCGGGGGTGAGCACCTCGTCGCCGAGCATCAGCGTCCCGTCGAGGCGGGAGCGGCCGAACTCGAGCTTGGTGTCGGCGAGGATGATGCCGCGCTCGTCGGCGATCCGGCGCGCCCGCTCGAAGACGGCGAGGGTGAGGGACTCGAGCTCACCGGTCAGCTCCTCGCCCAGCAGCTCGCGGGCCTGCGCGACGGTGATGTTCTCGTCGTGCTCGCCGGGGCCGGCCTTCGTGGAGGGGGTGAAGATCGCCGGCTCCAGCCGGGAGGCCTCGACCAGCCCGGCCGGCAGGACGTGACCGCCCACCGAGCCGCCGGCACGGTAGTCGGCCAGGCCCGAGCCGGTCAGGTGGCCGCGGGCGATGCACTCGAGCGGCACCATGTCCAGGCCCCGGCAGCGCAGCGCGCGGCCGGAGACCGCCTCGGGGACCTCCTCGGCGGAGAGCACGTGATGGGGGACGAGGTCCTCCAGCTGTGCGAACCAGAACCGGCTGATGCCGGTGAGCAGGCGGCCCTTGTCCGGGATGCCCGGCTGCAGCGAGTGGTCGTAGGCGCTGATGCGGTCGGTCGCGACCACCAGCACCTCCTCGGCCCGCGACGGGGCGACGCCCGCGGGCACGTACAGCTCGCGGACCTTGCCGGAGACGACGTGGTCCCAGCCCGGCAGCTGCGGGGCCTCGATCAGCGGGGCGGTGGCGGTGCTCATGCGCTCTCCTCCGCGCCGCGCGCGGTGGCGCGTGCCTCGGCCGCGGCGCGGCGGGCGATGTCGGTGCGGTGGTGGCTGCCGGCGAGGACGATCTCCTCGGTCGCGGCGAGGGCCCGCGCGCGGGCCTGCTCGAGGTCCGTCCCGGTGGCGACGACGGACAGCACGCGGCCCCCGGCGCTGACCAGGGCGCCGTCCGCGAGGCCGGTGCCGGCGTGGATGACGTGCGCGCCCTGCTGCTCGCAGGCGTCGATCCCGGTGATCGGGTCGCCGGAGCGGGCGGAGGCCGGGTAGCCGGCGGAGGCGACCACGACGGTCACCGCGGCGTCCCCGCTCCAGCTCAGCTCCGTGTCCTCCGCGAGCTCTCCCCGGGCCGCGGACAGCAGCAGCGGGGCGAAGGGGGAGGTGAGCCGCTCGAGCACCACCTGGGTCTCGGGATCGCCGAAGCGGGCGTTGAACTCGACCACGCGCAGCCCGCGCGAGGTGAGGGCCAGGCCGCAGTAGAGGATCCCGACGAAGGGGATGTCGCGGCCGGCGAGCTCGGCGATGGTGGGGCGGGCGACCTTCTCGAGGACCTCCTCGGTCAGGCCCTCGGGGGCCCAGGGGAGCGGGGAGTAGGCGCCCATGCCGCCGGTGTTGGGCCCCTCGTCGTCGTCCAGGGCGCGCTTGAAGTCCTGGGCGGGGGCGAGCGGCACCACGCGGGTCCCGTCGCTCACACAGAACAGGGAGACCTCGGGGCCGTCGAGGTACTCCTCGAGCACCACCGATCCGCCGGCGATCAGCACCGCCTCGGCATGGGTGACGGCGGCATCGCGGTCCGTGGTGACCACGACCCCCTTGCCGGCGGCGAGCCCGTCGGCCTTGACCACGTAGGGCACATCGCCCAGGGGGTTGACCCGGTCGAGCCCGGCGGCGAGCTGCTCGGCGGCGGTGATCGTCACGGAGGCGGCGGTGGGGACCCCGGCCGCGGCCATGATCTCCTTCGCCCAGGACTTGGAGCCCTCGAGGTGAGCGGCGGCGGCCGACGGGCCGAACACCGTGAACCCGGCCTCCCGCAGGCGGTCTGCGGAGCCGGCCACGAGCGGCGCCTCGGGACCGATCACCACCAGATCGGGCTGCAGCTCCTGGGCCAGGCGCACCTGGGCGTCCAGGTCGGTGACGGCTGCATCGTGGCAGGTGGCGAGCTGCGCGATCCCGGGGTTGCCGGGGGCGGCGTGCAGCTCGGGTGCGGGCTGGTCTGCGGCGAGGCGGCGGAGGATCGCGTGTTCGCGACCTCCGGAGCCGATGACGAGGATCTTCACGCGGGTCAGCGTACCCAGACCGGCTCGGGCACGCCGAGCTGACCGCAGTGCGGCCCGCGGACCGCGCGGACCTGCCCTGGGAGGCGGAGGTCAGGCGGTGCGGCGCACGAGGATGCGCCAGCGCTCCGGGCCGCGATCGCGGTACTCGACGTGGAAGGCATCGCCGTGCTTGGCCTCGAGCTGCATCAGCAGCGGGACCGGGTCGTGGGTCGCGGAGAGGATCAGCGCAGTGCCCGGGGAGAGGGATTCGAGCGCCCCGAAGATCGACGCGTGGCGGACCGCGTGCGGGATCGTCTGCACGTCCAGCTCGGGAGTGCCCTCGTCGTGCTCGCCGCAGGCGCAGCCCTGCTGGGCCGGACGCTGGTCGACGGCCTCTTCCTGCGAGCGGTTGATCTGGATGTCTGCCATGGCTTCTCCTCCTGTGGACGATGCGCCGAGATATTACAGTGCTGTCCGTGGAAAATACGCCGAGCAGGCCCCGCTCCGCATCGACCGGTCGGCGCCATTCCTCCTCCCGCGAGCTCGTGCTGCGCACCGTCGAGGCGCAGAGCTCCCCGGTGTCCATCGCCGCGCTCGCCCGCGCGACCGGGCTGCACGAGAACACGCTGCGCGGCCACCTCGACCGGCTCCGCGAGGACGGCTACGTCGCCCGGGTCCGCGAGCGCACCTCCGGCCGCGGTCGCCCGGCCTGGCTGTGGCGACCTCTCGCCGCCGGGGAGTCCTCCCCGTATGCGGCGCTCGCCGGTGTCCTCGCCGGCACCATCGCCCGCACCAGCCCGGACCCGCAGGCCGAGGCCCGCCGCGCCGGCAGCTCCTGGGGCCGTGACGTCGCCGCCGACCTGCCCGCGGCGCACGGTCCCGACGCCGCGCGCGCCGCCGTGCTCGCCGTCATGGAGGGCCAGGGGTTCGCGCCCGACGCGCCCGAGGAGCCTGCCGCGCCCGACGCTCCCGACGCCCCGGCCGCCGACGGCGAGATCACGCTGCGGCAGTGCCCGCTCCTGGAGTCCGCGACCCGGCACCCGGAGGTCGTCTGCGCCGTCCACCGCGGCATGATCGACGGGGTGCTGGAGACCGTCGGTGCCGGCGCGGACGTCGAGCTGATCCCCTTCACCGGCCCCGGCACCTGCACCCTCCGCCTCTCGGCACGGGCCTCGTGAGACGCCGGGGCGTCTCCTGGCGCCTGGGCTGGATGCTCCCCGCAGCTACGTGCTGGTCCAGGGCGAGCACTGCCCGCAGGAGGTGCCCTCCGGGGAACCGGAGCGCGTCGTCTTCAACGGATACGCCGATCAGTACGCGCGCTCGCCGCTGCATGCCGCGGCGGGGGAGCGGGTGCGGATCTGGGTGCTGGACGCGGGACCGCAGCGCCCCAGCAGCTTTCACGTGATCGGCGGCCAGTTCGACACCGTCTGGACCGAGGGCCGCTACCTCCTGGACCGCGCCGAGACCACCGGCGCCCAGGCGATGGCGCTGCAGCCCGGCCAGGGCGGCTTCGTCGAGCTCGAGCTCACCGAACCCGGCCGCTACCCCTTCCTCACCCATGACCTCGTCGACGCCGGGCGCGGCGCGAGCGGGACGCTCGTGGTCGGCTCCTGACACCGCCGGGCTCCCCGTTACGATCGAGCGCATGCCGCACTCCCCGGACCCCGCGCACGCCACGGAACTCCTGCACACCTCGGGCTCCGCGCAGCCCGCCGACGGCCCCGGCGCCGAGAGCCCGCGCACCACCAGGCTGCGCCTGGATCTCTCCTACGACGGCACCGACTTCCATGGCTGGGCCGCCCAGCCCGGCCAGCGCACGGTCCAGGGAGAGCTCGAGAAGGCGCTGCGCAGGATCGCCCGCATCCCCGCGCGGGTCACGGTCGCCGGCCGCACCGACGCGGGCGTCCACGCCCGCGGCCAGGTGTGCCACCTCGACCTGCCGGACGACGTGCTCGCCACCCTCCCGGGCCGCTCCCCGCGCACCCCCGCGGAGGCGCTCGTCAGCCGCCTGGCCGGTGTACTGCCCGAGGATGTCGTCGTCCACGTCGCCCGCGAGGTCCCGGACGACTTCGACGCCCGCTTCGGGGCGCAGTGGCGCCGCTACCGCTACCGGATCTCGGACAGGCCCGCCGCCCACGACCCGCTGCGCCGGGACGTGCTGCGCCACCGTCGGCCGCTGGACGTCGAGGCGATGGCGCGGGCGAGCGCCCCGCTGCTCGGCGAGCACGACTTCCTCTCCTACTGCCGCCCCCGCGAGGGCGCGACCACCATTCGGGAGCTGCGCGAGCTGCGGTGGGAGCGCCCCGGGGAGGGCCGGGCCGACGAGGGCCTGATCGTCGCGACCGTCGTCGCCGACGCCTTCTGCCACCACATGGTCCGCTCCCTCGTCGGCGCGCTGCTCGGAGTGGGGGAGGGCCGACGGGACGAGTCCTGGCCGGCCGAGGTGCTCGCCGCCCGCACCCGGGAAGCGGCGCGGCGCGACGGCGTCGGCGCCGCGCCGCTGTGCCCGCCCCAGGGCCTCACGCTCGACCACGTCGCCTACCCGCCGGACGAGGAGCTCGCCGCCTGGGCGGCCCGCACCCGCACCCTCCGCCAGCCGCTGCCCGCCACGGCGCGGGGCGACGACAGGACGCCGGGCGGCGGGAGTCGGGCACAGATCACACCGCCGGGACCCGCTTCGCGTTGACGCTGCTCTCGCAGGCCACGTACGATGAGTGGTCGTTGTGCCTCGATGTGTGCCCGACCCGCTGCCGTTCTCTCACGCCCGGCGCGAAAGGGCATCTCACACACATCCAGGGCCGCCGTCGCGTTGTCAGCGGAGCGGGCCGGGTGCAGCCACAGGGGCCATGCTTTTACCCGAAGGAAGCGTGCCCACGGTCCATCGAACCGTGCCTGGTCGGCGTCCTGCCGCCCGGGCACCACGACGAGAGAAGAAGGCACGAGTGCGTACGTTCACCCCGAAGCCCGGCGATGTCGAGCGTTCCTGGTACGTCATCGACGCAACGGATGTCGTCCTCGGCCGGCTCGCTTCCCAGGCTGCCCAGCTCCTGCGGGGAAAGCACAAGCCGGTCTTCGCACCCCATGTGGATGCAGGCGACTTCGTGATCATCATCAACGCTGACAAGGTCGCGCTCACCGGCAACAAGCGGGAGGCCAAGCTCGCCTACCGCCACTCCGGCTACCCCGGCGGCCTCCGCGGCACCCCCTACTCCGAGCTGCTCGAGAAGAATCCGGAGCGCGCCGTGGAGAAGGCCATCCGCGGCATGCTCCCCAAGAACAAGCTCGCTGATCAGCAGCTCAACAAGCTCAAGGTCTACGCAGGTGCCGAGCACCCGCATGCCGCTCAGCAGCCCGTCCCCTTCACCATCGACCAGGTGGCGCAGTAAGCGGGGCGTCCCGCCACTCGCCCTGCCACACGGAAGAACCAAGGAGAACCGTGACTGAGACCACCCCCGAGTCCCTCGAGGCCGTGACCGACGAGTCCGCGCCCGAGAGCTACACCACCGAGTCGACCGGCGAGGCCGTCGTCGGCACCGGGCAGTCCGTGACCGCCCCGGGCTACGGCACCGGCCGCCGCAAGCGCGCCATCGCCCGCGTCCGCCTGATCCCCGGATCCGGCGAGTGGACGATCAACGGCCGCTCGCTCGAGAACTACTTCCCGAACAAGCTGCACCAGCAGGAGGTCAACGATCCGTTCACGGCTCTCGACCTCCAGGGCCGCTTCGACGTCGTCGTCCGCCTCACCGGCGGCGGTGCATCCGGTCAGGCCGGGGCCGTGCGCCTCGGTGTGGCCCGCGCGCTGAACCAGATCGACGAGGAGAACAACCGACCGACCCTCAAGAAGGCCGGCTTCCTCCGTCGTGACGACCGCATCATCGAGCGCAAGAAGGCCGGCCTCAAGAAGGCCCGCAAGGCGCCGCAGTACTCCAAGCGCTGATCCGGCGCGGAGCAGAGCTCCGCACCTGTTCACGCCGTGCGCACGATGCCCTCGACCTCCGGGTCGGGGGCATCGTCGCGTTCATGGGGCCGACGTGGCATCGAGGACCGGGTCACCGCGGCCCGAGCATTCGCCGTGGTCGTGCCGCCGACACTCCTCCTCGGCGGCCGCTCTCCCGGGCAGGCAGCGGCTCCCTCGGGTGCCGCGCGCACTGCACGGGGGTAGCCTGAGGGCACCGCACGACGCGGAAGGCCCGGCCGGAGGGCGCCTCCGGCCACGTGATCGAGGGAAGACGAGATGCATCAGGTGTTCACCGCAGGCAGCGACGTCATGGGGATCGGCGGATGGGAGATCGTCTCACTCCTCGCCCTCCTCCTCGGAGCGATCGTGATCATCGCCGTCGGCGTGCGTCTCGCCCTGTGGTGGCGCGACCGCTGAGCCGCGCGGCGAGGGCTGCGGGAGCCACGCAGCGAAGCGCGTCGGGGGCGCGATGCCCCGGCCGGCGCGCCGCGCGAGGCCGGTGACCGCGCCGTTCAGCTGAGCAGCTCGCGCAGATCCTCGGCGGTGACGGCGGAGCGGAAGGCCTCGCCGCCGTCGGTGAGGGCGTCGAACAGCTCGGCCTTGCGCCGCTGGAGGGCGAGCACCTTCTCCTCGATCGTGTCCTCCGCGATCATCCGGTACACCATCACGGTGCGGTCCTGGCCGATGCGGTGCGCGCGGTCCACCGCCTGGTTCTCCGCCGCGGGGTTCCACCACGGATCCAGCAGGAACACGTAGTCCGCCTCGGTGAGGGTGAGGCCGAAACCGCCCGCCTTCAGGGAGATGAGGAACACCGGCGCATCGCCCTCGCGGAACCCGGCCACGGCCGCGTCCCGGTCGCGGGTGGAGCCGTCCAGATGGGCGTACCGCACCTCGCGCCGCTCCAGCTCGCTCGCGACCTGGTCGAGGTAGGAGGTGAACTGGCTGAACAGCAGCACCCGGTGCCCGTCGCCGATCACCTCCTCGAGCCGGTCGAACAGCGCCTCGAGCTTCGAGCTGGGCACATCCGCGTACGCCTCGGGATCCACGAGCGAGGGGTCCAGCGCCATCATCCGCAGCAGCGTCAGCGAGCGGAACACGATGAACCGGCTGCGGTCCAGATCGGTGTCGATCAGGCCCAGCACCTTCTTGCGCTCCCGCTGCAGCACCGAGTCGTAGACCGCGCGATGCTCCGCGCCCAGCGTCACCGTGAGCACCTCCTCATGCTTCTCCGGCAGCTCCGCGGCGACCAGCTCCTTGGTGCGGCGCAGCAGGAACGGCCGCACCCGGCGGCGCAGCAGCTCCATGCGACCGGGATGATCCCCGGTCTCGATCGGCAGGGTATACCGCTTGCGGAACCCGATCGCGGTGCCCAGCAGGCCCGGCGCCACCAGGTCGAGGATCGCCCACAGATCATCCAGCGAGTTCTCCATCGGCGTGCCGGTGATCGCGAGGCGGAACCCGGCGCGCACGCCCTTGGCCGCGCGGTGCGTGCGCGAGCGGCGGTTCTTCACGAACTGCGCCTCGTCCAGCACGAACCCCTGGAAGCGGGTGCTCGCGAACTCCTCCTCGTCGATCCGCAGCACCGAGTAGCTGGTGACCACGAGGTCCGCGCCGAGCATCGCGGTGGGCAGGTCCGTTCCGCGGGCGGCGACGGTGCGGTCCAGCACCCGCACCTCCAGGCCCGGGGCGAAGCGCTCCGCCTCCCGGCGCCACACCGGCAGCACCGAGGCGGGGGCGACCACCAGGAACGGGGGCTCGGACGCGGAGCGCTCCCGGGCGTGGGCGACGAGCGCGAGGGTCTGGAGCGTCTTGCCCAGGCCCATGTCGTCGGCCAGCACCCCGCCCAGACCGTGGGAGAACAGGAACGTCAGCCAGGCGTACCCCTCCCTCTGATACGGGCGCAGCTCTGCCTGCAGCGCCTCCGGCAGCGGCGGGACGGGGGCGTCCTCGAGGGTGCGCAGGGACAGCGCAGTGCGCTCCCACTCCCGGCTCGCGATGGTCTCGTCGGCGACCTCCTGCAGGTCATCCCACATGTCCACCTGGAAACGGGAGATGCGCTGACGCTCCGGCTCCCATTCCGCGAGCGCCTCGCCCTCGCGGATCAGCTCTCGCAGCGCGTCGAAGGCGGGATGGTCGAGGGAGAAGTAGGTGCGATCCGGCATGAGCAGCTTCGCGCGGCCCTGCGCGAGCGCGACGAACAGGCTCGGGAAGGGGATCTGCCGGCCCTCGATGGTGATCTCGAAGCCGAGGTCGAACCAGTCGTTCTTCCCCGGGGAGGCCTGCTGGGTGATGCGCACCTGCGGTGCGCCGTCGAGCTCCCGGTAGGCGTGGCGGGTGCCGGTGACCTCGACCTCGACGTGGTCGAGCGCGGCGAGGTCGTCGAGCACGTGCTCGGTGAAATGGGCCGTGTCGGTGCCGCTGAGCAGCTCGGGCGCGTCGGTGGGCGTCAGGGGCCACAGCGTCATCGCCTCGGCGATCACCGCCTCCTCGTGCGCGACGTCCCGGTGCGCGCCGTGGCGCTGGTCCATCGGCAGGCGGCGATCCGGGTCGTGGTACCGCCAGGACCAGCGCAGCGAGAGCCGGTCGCCGGAGGCGTAGGCGGCGCTGAGCACCAGGGTGGGCCGACGGGCCGCGGGCAGCTCGACGCTGCCGTCCAGGCTCGTCATCGTGGTCAGGGCGCGCAGCTGCGGGTAGGCGACCTCGAGGAAGGCCTCGCGGTCCTCGGAGGGGACCACCAGCGGGTCGCGCCGGTGCAGCAGGGTGCGCAGGGCGCGCGGCACCGCGGCATCGAGCGGGGCGAGGCGGGCGAGGAGCTGCTCGTCCTCGCTCACCTCGACGTCCAGCACCCCGGCCGCGCCGAGCAGCCGCGCCCGCTCCTGGCGCTGCCCGCCGAGGCAGATCCGGGGCCTGACCTGCAGCTCCTGGGACGGGGTGAGGGTGCGCAGGTCGAGACCGACCTCCGCGTCGTCCAGCAGCTCGATCCCGTCCAGACCGGCGCCCGGCAGGAGCTCCACCCCGGCGGCACGGGCATGCTCGAGCGACTGCCACAGCAGGGGAGAGGTGATGGAGTTCAGCCAGAGGTGCTCGATCGCGCCGCTGGAGTAGGAGCGCTCCACCGACGCGGCCGCGAACAGGCGCGTCAGCGCCTCCCCATGGGTGGGGTCGTACTCGCGCCCGGCCATGCGGTACTCGAAGGTGCGCCAGGAGAGGTCGCCCTTGATCCAGGTGCCCTTGCGGCCCCGGGTCAGCGGCCGCATCCCCAGCCACAGCTCGGCGCCGGCGGCCAGGTGCGCGGCGGTCGCGGTCTCGCGGTGGTGGCGGGAGGTGCCGGTGCCGGAGGTCGCCGCCTCGAGGTCGAAGCGCAGCGCGAGCGGTCGCGGCAGGGCCGAGCCCGCGGCGTCGGCGGAGCCCGTGGAGGAGGTGGAGACGGTGGAGTTCAGCAGCGGTCGCAGCACGCTGCGCCACTCGGCCGGCGGGCTCTGCTGCACCGCCTGGGTCCCCAGATCGTTGAGCCGGTAGAGAGTCGCCGCGACGTGGGCGCAGGATTCCCCGGCGGTGCAGTCGCAGCCGGAGCGGCGCGGCCGCCAGAGCCCTCCCGGCCCGGGGGCGTGGAAGCGGCGGGAGACGGAGTCCTCCTCGTATTCCGCCAGCTCCACCTCGCTGCGGTGCGCGGTGCCGTCCTCGTCCTGCACGAGCGCCGACACGGTCGAGCTGTCGGGATCCCAGGTGAGATCCTCGACACGGCCGGCACGGGCCGCGGCGAGTCCGCGCCCGGCGGTGCGATCGCCCACGTGATGGCTGATCGCGGAGGGCAGCAGACGAGGGAGCAGGACGGGATCGGGCATCCCTCCAAAGTAACCGGCGCGCCCGGATCCTGACGAGGAACGTGACCGGGCGGGCGGTCCCCAGCGGGTAGTCTCACAGCGGACCTCGGCCCTGCCCGCCCGCGCGGGCCTCGCGCGGCAGCGCCCGCGTCCGCCCCGGACACCCATCCCCGTGAGGAGAACCCTGTGGCACGACTCTTCGGCACCGACGGAGTGCGCGGACGCGCGAACGGCGACATCACCGCGGAGCTCGCGGTCGAGCTGTCCGTCGGCGCGGCCCACGTGCTGGGCACGCTGGGCGCCTTCGGCGGCACCCGCCCCCGCGCCATCGTCGCGCGGGACACCCGCCCCTCGGGAGATTTCCTCTCGGCCGCGGTGAGCGCGGGCCTGGCCTCCGCCGGGGTCGACGTGCTCGATGCCGAGGTGCTGCCCACCCCCGGGCTCGCCCACCTGGTGCGGTCCACGGGCGCGGATCTCGGCGTGATGATCTCCGCCTCCCACAACCCCGCCCCGGACAACGGGATCAAGTTCTTCGCGCGCGGCGGCACGAAGCTGCCCGACGAGGTCGAGAACGCGATCGAGGCGCGGCTGGGCGAGGAGTGGGACCGTCCCGAGGGCACCGACGTCGGCACCATCACCCGCTACGAGGGTGCGATCGACGCCTACGTCGAGCATCTCGTCGCGACCCTGGACCGCTCCCTGGAGGGTCTGACGGTGGTCGCCGACTGCGCCAACGGCGCCGCGAGCATCACCGGTCCCGAGGCGCTGCGTCGCGCCGGCGCGACCGTGCACGTCATCGGCGACCTCAGCGACGGCGGGCTCATCAACGACGGCGTCGGCTCCACCCATCTCGGCCCGCTGCAGGCCGCGGTGCGGGAGCGCGGCGCGGACATCGGCGTCGCCTTCGACGGCGATGCCGACCGCTGCCTCGCGGTCGACGCGGACGGGGAGATCATCGACGGCGACCAGATCATGGCGATCCTGGCGCTGGACCTCAAGGAGCGCGGCAAGCTCCACGACGACACCCTCGTGGTCACGGTGATGAGCAACCTCGGCCTCAAGCTGGCGATGAAGGAGCACGGCATCGTGCTGGGCCAGACCGGTGTGGGGGACCGCTACGTGCTCGAGGAGATGAACCTCGGCGGCTACTCCATCGGCGGCGAGCAGTCCGGCCACGTGATCATCGCCGAGCACGCGACCACCGGCGACGGCGAGCTCACCGCCCTGCACCTGCTGCAGCGGATGGCCGAGACGGGCCGCACCGCCCGCGAGCTGAAGAACGTCATGACCCGGCTGCCGCAGGCGCTGATCAACGTCAAGGACGTCGACAAGGCCAAGGCCACCATCGACCGCGGGGTCTCCGACGCGATCGAGGCCGCGGAGAAGGAGCTCGGGGAAGCGGGCCGGGTGCTGCTGCGCCCCTCCGGCACCGAGCCCGTGGTGCGCGTGATGGTCGAGGCGCCGACGGACGAGCAGGCGCACGAGATCGCCGAACGCCTGGCCGTGGTGGTGCGCGAGCGCGTCGGTCTCTGAGCCCACCGCGCCCCGCCGCGCCATGCGGCGCTCCGGCCCGGCCCCTCGCCCGCGTCCCGCGCACTCCGGCCGCGTCCCGCACCCCCCGGCCGCGGCCCCGAGTCTCGGCGGCCCCGCGCATCCCGGTCGCGGCGATGACAAGTGTGCGCTGTGCACCGGTGCCGGGCCCTGGCATCGGTGCACAGCGCACATCTGCCCCGGTACGGGCGGGGCGTCACTGGCGGTGCGGCGCGGGCGGTGCGGCACCGGCGGTGCGGCGCGGGGGAGAGGCTGCGGGGGCGGAGGTGGAGGGGCGGCCCGCCCTCACACCTTCCGCAGCAGCACCGAGTGGACGCGGTGCTGACCGTCCTTGCGCAGCACCAGGTCGGCGCGGCCGCGGGTGGGGACCACGTTCTCCGTGAGGTTCGGGCCGTTGATGCGCTGCCAGATCCCCTGCGCGGTCTCGACGGCCTCCTCATCGGTGAGGTCCGCGTACCGGCGGAAGTAGGAGCGCGGATCGGAGAACGCGGTGCGACGCAGCTTGAGGAACCGTTCCACGTACCAGCGCTGGACGTCCTCGACCCGGGCGTCGACGTAGACGGAGAAGTCGAAGAAGTCCGAGACCGCCATGCCCAGGCGGCCGTCGCGGCGGGGGCGGGCCGGCTGCAGCACGTTCAGGCCCTCGACGATGAGCACGTCGGGCTGCTGGACCACCACGCGCTCGTCCTCGAGGATGTCGTAGGTCAGATGCGAGTAGACGGGGGCCTCGACCTGCTCCTGCCCGGCCTTCACGTCGGCGACGAAGCGCAGCAGGCGCCGCCGGTCGTAGCTCTCCGGGAAGCCCTTGCGATGCATGATCCCGCGGGATTCGAGCACCGCGTTGGAGTGCAGGAACCCGTCGGTGGTCACCAGCTGCACGCGCGGGGTCTCCGGCCAGCGCGCCATCAGCTCCCGCAGCAGGCGGGCGGTGGTCGACTTCCCGACCGCCACCGAACCGGCCACGCCGATGATGTACGGGGTGCGGTGCTGGTGCTGGTCCAGGAAGTCCTCGCGGGAGCGGCGCAGCGCCTGCGCCGCGGCGACCTGGATGTTCAGCAGCCGGGAGATCGGTCGGTAGACGGCGTCGACCTCGCGCAGGTCCACCCGGTCGCCGAGGCCGCGCAGACGCGTGACGTCCTCCTCGGACAGCGGCAGCGGGGTCTGTCGTGACAGCCGTGCCCAGTCCTCTCGCGAGATCTCCTCGAACGGAGTGACGGTGCTCGACGTCGACGCGGACTTCATGCAGGAGATTGTCCCAGCACTTCGCCCCTCGAGGGTGTCGGGCGCCGGAACCGGGCCGTGCGCGTTTCTGAGCGGTGCTGCGGCGCAACGGCCACGGCTGCGCGCCGAGCCCCGCGATCGTGAGGAAGGACTCGTGGCAGATCGGCGCGGGGACCCTCTCGCGCCGCGCTGCTCATTAGCGTGAGCGGCATGTGTGGAATCGTCGGATATGCAGGCCCCAGCGCCGCAGCAGCCTCCTCCCGTCCGGTGGACGTGGCCCTCCAGGGCCTGGCCCGCCTCGAGTACCGCGGATACGACTCCGCGGGCGTGGCCGTGATCGATGAGGGTGCGGTGCGCCTCACCAAGCGCGCCGGCAAGCTCGCCAACCTGCGCGAGGCGCTCGACGGCGCGGCGCAGACCACCGGCCGGGTCTCCATCGCGCACACCCGCTGGGCCACCCACGGCGCCCCCACCGACCTCAACGCCCATCCCCACCTCGGCGGTCGCGACGGCGAGCTCGCGGTGGTGCACAACGGCATCATCGAGAACTTCGCCTCCCTGCGCGCCGAGCTCGAGGGACAGGGCTTCCCCTTCCTCTCCGAGACCGATTCCGAGGCGGCGGCCCACCTCCTCGCACGGGAGATGGAGGCCGGCGGTGACCTCACCGAGGCGATGCGCCGCACCGCCGCCTCCCTCGACGGGGCCTTCACCCTGCTCGCCGTGCACCGCGACGCCCCGGGCACCGTGGTCGCCGCACGCCGCAACTCCCCGCTCGTGGTCGGTCTCGGCGAGGGCGAGAACTTCCTCGGCTCGGACGTCGCCGCCTTCGTGGACTCCACCCAGGAGGCGCTCGAGATCGGACAGGACCAGGTCGTCACCGTCACCGCCGACGATGTGCGCATCATCGGCTTCGACGGCCACGAGATCACCGATGCCACGCGGTACACGATCGAGTGGGATGCCGCCGCCGCGCAGAAGGGCGGCTACGACTCGTTCATGGCCAAGGAGATCCACGAGCAGGCGAGCGCCGTCGCCGACACCCTGCGCGGGCGGCTCGAGAACGGCACCCTGAGGCTCGATGAGATGGACATCGATCCCGCGGTGCTGCGCAGCATCGACAAGATCGTGGTGGTCGCCTGCGGCACCGCCGCCAATGCCGGCGAGGTCGCGAAGTACGCGATCGAGCACTGGTGCCGCATCCCCACCGAGGTCGAGCTCGCCCACGAGTTCCGCTACCGCGATCCCGTCGTCACCGAGAAGACCCTGGTGGTCGCGATCTCCCAGTCGGGCGAGACCATGGACACCCTGATGGCGGTGCGCCATGCCCGCGAGCAGGGCGCGAAGGTGATCGCCCTGTGCAACACCCGCGGCTCCACCATCCCGCGCGAGGCGGATGCCGCGCTGTACCTGCACGTGGGTCCGGAGATCGCGGTCGCCTCCACCAAGGCGTACCTGGGCCAGATCGCCGCCTGCTACCTGCTGGGGCTCTTCCTCGCCCAGGTGCGCGGCAACCTCTACCCGGATGAGATCGCCGCGCTGATGGAGGACCTCGCACAGATCCCGGACCAGATCCAGCAGGTCCTGGACTCCTCCGCGCAGGTCGAGAGGCTCGCCCGCGACATGGAGGCCGCCACCAGCGTGCTGTTCCTGGGCCGCCACGTCGGCTACCCCACCGCGATGGAGGGGGCGCTCAAGCTCAAGGAGATCGCGTACATCCACGCCGAGGGATTCGCCGCGGGCGAGCTCAAGCACGGCCCGATCGCGCTGGTCGAGGAGGGACAGCCGGTGTTCGTCATCGTCCCCTCCCCGAACGGCCGCCACTCGCTGCACTCCAAGGTGGTCTCGAACATCCAGGAGGTCCGCGCCCGGGGTGCGCGCACCCTGGTGATCGCCGAGGACGGCGATGACGCGGTGCTCCCGTACGCCGACGAGGTGATCCGCGTCCCCGCCACCCGCACCCTGTTCGCCGCGCTGCTGACGGTGATCCCGCTGCAGATCTTCGCCTGCGAGCTGGCCACCGCGAAAGGCCTGGACGTGGATCAGCCGCGCAACCTGGCCAAGTCCGTCACCGTGGAGTGACCCATTCGGTCGACGCCCGGCCGACCCGCCCGGCCGACGCGCCCGGCCGACGGGGCCGACCAGCGGGTCCGCCGGGGCCTGCGCGGGAATGTGATACTGCCCGGGTGAGCACCTTCCCGACCGCGACCCCGGCGCCCGGCCCCGATCATGACTTCGGAGGCAGGGCGTTCCCGCCCCGGGACGACGGCACGGTGGTGGGCGTCGGCATCGACGTGGTCGGCATCGCGCGACTGACCGAGATGCTCGAGAGGACCCCCGCCCTGCTCGAGCGTCTGCTGACCCCCTCGGAGCGCGCGCTCTCGGCCGCCTCCCGCGCCGCCCGGGTCGCGGCGAAGGAGGCCGTGGGCAAGGCGCTCGGCGCCCCCGGCGACTTCTCCTGGCAAGACGTCACCGTGGAGCGCACCGGCGTGCGCCGCCCCTACCTGCGCCTGCGCGGCGCCACGCTGCGTGCCGCCGAGCAGCAGGGCGTGGCCCACCTGCACCTGTCCCTCTCGCACGACGGCGACATCGCCACCGCGATCGTCGTCGCCGAGCGGGGGAGGCCCTGATGCTCCGCGGTGTCAGCGCCGAGGCGGTCCGCGCGGCCGAGGCACCCCTGCTCGCGGCCGGTGAGCCGCTCATGCTGCGGGCCGCCCGCGCGCTCGCCGATCACGTCCACGAGATGCTGCCGGCGTCGGCAGGGCGGGACGGCGGCGTCGCCCGGGTGCTCGTGCTGGCCGGTGCCGGGGCCAACGGCGGCGACGGCCTCCACGCCGCGGCGATGCTGCGCGGCGAGGGCGTCGCGGCCGATGCCGTCGCCACCGCCGAGCGGATCCATGGGGAGGCCGCGGCCGCGCTGCGGGACGCCGGCGGCGCGATCCTGCCGCTGGCCGACACCGCCCCGGGGGTGCTCGAGGAGACCCTCGCCGCGGCCGACCTCGTCCTCGACGCGATCCTCGGCATCGGCGGCCGCCCCGAGGTGCCGCCCACCCTCGGCCCGCTGCTCGCCGTCGTGGCCGCCGCCCGCGTCCCCGTGCTGGCCGTGGACCTGCCGAGCTTCGTCGACGCCACCACCGGGCAGGCCGCACCCGAGGCCCTCACCGCGCACGCGACCATCACCTTCGGAGCGGTGAAGGCCGGGCTGCTGCTGCCCGGCGGCGCCGAACGCGCCGGCGCGCTCCACCTCGTCGACCTCGGTCTGGCCACGCACCTGGAAGGGCCAGCGGCTGTGCTGCGGCTCGAGGACGCGGACGTCCGCGCGGTCTGGCCCGGACCGGGCCGCGACGCCACCAAGTACAGCCGCGGCGTGGTGGCCCTCGCCGCCGGCAGCGACCCCTTTCCCGGCGCGGCGGTGCTCGCGGTCTCCGGGGCCGCCCGGGCGGGGGCCGGCATGGTGCGCTGCATCGCCCCGCAGGCGGTGCTGGACCAGGTGCTGCGCGAGCGGCCCGAGACCGTCGGGCACCGGGTCGAGCGCGCCGTCGGCGGGCCCGCCGCCGTGGACCTCGCCGCCGTCGGCCGCACCGATGCGCTGGTCGTCGGTCCGGGCCTGCCTCCCGAGGATCCCCGTGCCTGCGCCGGCGTCGACCGGCTGCGCCGCGACCCGCACGACGGCACCGACCGCGACGGCACTGACCGCACCGGCCGAGACCACGGCTCGCACGACGGCGACCCGCACGGCCGGCTCGATCGCGGCGTCATCGACGCAGGGGGCCTCGCGACCCTCACCCCGCAGCACCGCTTCGGGCCCGACGTGGTCCTCACCCCGCACCGCGGCGAGGCGGAGCGGCTCGCCGATCGCCTCGACATCGATCCGGGCCTGCCGGCGCCGTCGCTCGCCACCGCCCTCGCCGCGGCCACCGGCGCGACCGTGCTGCTCAAGGGCGCGGTCACCGTGATCGCCCCGGGCGACGGCGGCCCGCTGCGCGCCCAGGACGATGCGACGCCGCAGCTGGCCACCGCCGGCACCGGGGACGTGCTCGCCGGCGTGCTCGGCACCCTCCTGGCCGCCGGTCTGACCGGCCCCGACGCCGCCGCCCTGGCCGCCCTGCTCCACGGCCGGGCGGGCCGTCTCGCCTCCCACGACGGTCTGCGGCCGCTGGTCGCGCTCGACGTGGCCGCGCACCTGCCCGAGGTGATCGGGACTATCCTGGCGGGCGCCCTGCCGTGAACCGAGGAGCTCGATGACCATCCCGATCCCCGCCGAGGACCCTCGGCATGTGCCCAACCTGGCCATGATCGACCCCTCCGCGATCACCGAGAACACCCGTGCGATGGGCACGCTGCTCGAGGAGCAGACGGCGCTGATGGCCGTGGTGAAGGCCGACGGGTACGGGCACGGCATGCTCACCGCCGCGCGCGCCGCGATCGAGGGCGGCGCCACCTGGCTGGGCGTCGCCCACCCCGCGAGCGCCCTGGCGCTGGCCCGCGCCGATCTCGACGCGCAGATCCTCACCTGGCTGTTCGAACCGCACACGGCGCGGATCGTGCTGCCGGAGGTGCTCGCCTCCGGGGTCGACGTCTCCGTCGGCTCCCCGGAGATGCTCGCGCTGGTCTCCGAGGCCGCCCGGCAGGCCGACCGCCGCGCCCGCGTCCACCTGAAGATCGACACCGGCATGGGCCGCAACGGCGTGCTGCCCTGGCAGATCCGTGAGATGGGCGCCACCTTGCGCGAGGACGACTTCCTCCAGGCCACGGGCGCATGGACCCATCTCACCAGCGCCGACGACCCCTCCGACCCGGCGACCGACCAGCAGGTGGAGCTGTTCGACTCGGCCTGCGCGGCGTTCGCCGACGAGGTGGGGCCGATCCCGCTGCAGCACATCGCGAACTCCGCCGCGACCCTCACCCGCCCGGACCTGCACCGCGACCTGGTGCGTCCCGGGATCGCGCTGTACGGCTACCCGCCCGTCCCCACCGATGTGCCGCTCCGGCCCGCGATGACGCTCACCAGCCGGATCGCGCTGGTCAAGGAGGTCCCCGAGGGGCACAGCATCGGCTACGGCCGGATGCGCACCACCACGCGACCCACCCGGCTGGGTCTGGTGCCGATCGGCTATGCCGACGGCCTGCACCGTGCCGGCAGCGACCGCTGCGACGTGCTCGTGCGCACCGCCTCCGGCGACCGCCGCGCCCCGCAGGTGGGCCGCATCAGCATGGACCAGATCGTCATCGACCTGGGAGCGGACTCCGAGGCCCGCCCCGGCGACGAGGTGTTCCTCTTCGGCGACGCCGGGGGTGACCCGGGCGGGCCCTCCGCCTCGACCGCCGACGACTGGGCGGCCGCCGCCGGCACCATCCCCTACGAGGTGCTCACCTCCGTCTCCGGGCGCGTCACCCGGAAGGTCCTGTCATGAGCGCCCACGAGATCCGCACGCGCGACGCCGAGGGCACCCGGGCCGTCGCCCGCGCCCTGGCCGGTGCGCTGCGGGCCGGGGACCTGCTCGTGCTCGACGGCCCGCTCGGCGCCGGCAAGACCACCTTCACCCAGGGGCTCGGCGACGGCCTGGGGGTGCGGGGCCCGGTCGCCTCGCCCACCTTCGTCATCGAACGGGTCCATCCCAGCCTCGGCGACGGGCCCGATCTGGTGCACGTGGACGCCTACCGGCTCGGCGGCGAGGGCGAGATCGACGACCTCGACCTCGAAGCCGATCTCGACCGCGCCGTGACCGTCGTGGAGTGGGGCCGCGACCGCGTCGAGCACCTCGCCGATTCCGCCCTGCTGGTGGTCCTGGACCGCCCCGACCGCGTCGAGGACCCCGAGGACCCCGACGAGCCCCGCACCCTGCACCTCGTCCCGAGCGGACCCCGCTGGGACGAGGCCGCGATCCTCCGGCTCGAGGGCGCGCTCGCCGCCGTCACCGCCGCGGACGGCACCGCCGGTCCCGACGAGGGGCCCGCACCCCGCCCGGACGCCCCGCAGGATCCGCACACCCCGCTGGACGAGCCGCTGGACGAGGAGAACCGCTGATGCTGCTGGGAATCGACACCTCCGGGGCGGTGAGCACAGCCGTGGCCCGCGGTGCGCTGCCCGGCCCTGCCGCGGCGGGCACCACGGCGCCCGGCGCCCCGCTCGAGATCCTGCAGGTGCGCTCCGACGAGCGTTCCCGCCACCACGACGAGGTGCTGCTGGCCCTGATCGACGAGACGCTGCACGCCGCGGGCGTCGAGCGCGGCGCGCTCACCGGCGTCGTCGTCGGCCGCGGGCCCGGCCCGTTCACCGGCCTGCGCGTGGGACTGGTCTCCGCCCGCTCCATCGCCGCGGTGCTCGGCATCCCCCTGCACGGGCTGAGCTCCCTCGACGCCCTCGCGCACCAGGCGCTCGCCGACCTCGACCCCGCGCGCAGAGGCCCGGTCACCGTGGGCGTCGCCCTCGACGCCCGCCGCCGCGAGGTGTACCACGCCCGCTACCGGCGCGAGGCGGGGGGCGAGATCTCCCGCGTCGCGGACCCGGCGGTCGCCGCACCGGCCGAGGTGGCCGAGGAGCTCACCGCCTGCGACCTGCTCGTCGGCTCCGGCACCCGCCTCTACCCCGAGCTGCTGCCCGCCACCGCCGACCTCGTGCACGTGGACGCCGGTCATCTGCTCCTGGCCGCCGCCGCGCTCACCGCCCGGGGCGAGGACCTGACGAGCACCGAGCCGCTGTACCTGCGCGAGCCCGATGCCGCCAAGCCCACCGCCCGCAAGAGCGCCCTGGGGCGCTGAGGTGGGGCAGGCTGAGGTGGGGCAGGGGGCCGACGCCACGGCAGCCGGCGGTGGCGCAACAGGCGGGGACGGTGCGACGGGCGGCGTGCCCCAGGACGGCGCTCCCCAGAACGGCGCGCCCGGGGACGGCGCCGCCGACTGGGCGCTGCGCCCGGCGACCCTCGAGGACGTCGAGGAGATCGCCTTCGCCGAGCTCGAGCTGTTCCCCGACGAGGCGTGGAACGTCTTCCAGCTCGCCGAGGAGATCGCCCACCCCACCCGTCGCTACGTGATCGCCGCCGACGGGGCGGGGGCGCGCGGCGCCCTGATCGGCTACGCCGGGATCATGCTCGCCGGCGACCTCGCGGACCTGCACACCATCGGCACCCGTCGACCGGGGGAGGGCGTGGGCCGCGCCCTGCTGGCCTGGTGCGAGACGCAGGCGCTCGCCGGAGGGGCGCAGCGGATGCTGCTCGAGGTGCGGGAGGACAACGCCCGCGCCCGCGCCGTGTACACCGCCGCCGGGTATCGCGAGATCGACCGCCGCCGCGGCTACTACCGGATCCGCGGCCGGCAGGTCGATGCGCTCGTGATGGCGCGGGAGCTCACCGCCGAGGAGTGAGCCGCGCTCCGCCCGACCCGCCGCGCTCCGCCCGACTACAGGTGGTCGCGCACCTTCTGGAAGACATCCGGATAGCGGGCCTCGAGCCGCACCTCCGCGATCCGCAGCCCCACCAGGAACACCGCCGCCCCGGCCAGCAGCGCGAGCGCACCCGCGAGCATCATCAGCGGGAGGCTGCCCACCACGGCGCCCCAGATGCCCACCCCGATCGCCGGCAGCAGCGGGACGAAGATGCCCAGCATCGCCACCGCCATCGCGAGCATGGCGTTGGAGCTCGAGGCGGACTTGTCCTTCATGGGGTTGGTGCCCGGAGGGGAGCTCGGGTAGGGCAGCAGCACGCCCACCACCATGGAGATGCCCCAGCCGCAGATCATCGCGCCGAGGGAGCCCATGACCGCCAGCGGCACCAGTTCACCCATCCCGAACAGCAGCGGGATCACCGTCGTGATCACCACCGCGCCGGGGACCATCAGCACCGCCATCGCGGCGATGCGCCCCAGGAGGTTGGCGCGCGCGGGGAGGGCGGTGACGATGTTGACCCAGCCCGAGGGGCCGTCGAAGCCGATCTCGTTGGCCAGGGAGATCCCGCTCATGCCGCACATGAACACGGCCATGCCCAGCATCATCGGGCGGGACTCGGGGAGCATGAAGCCCATCGCGGCGAAGAACACGAGGACCACCGGGTAGATGCCGAGCGCCGCGAGGTAGCGGGTGTCGCGCCGCCAGTAGCGCAGCGACTTGCCCATCACCGCCCCGAACGGCCCGGGCCGCAGGAAACGGGGCACCAGCGGCGAGACCTTGGCGTCGCCGGAGGAGGCGTCCCCGCTCAGGGCCGAGGTGAGCGCCGCGTCGATGGACCGCCGCCACCACCTCCACACCAGCACGATCGTCGCCGCACCGATCACGGCGCGCGCCAGGGCGGTGAGCACGTGACCCTCCGCGAGGTCCATCGGCACCGCGAAGAGCGCCCCCACCGGCGTCCAGGCGACGACGCCGACGATCCGGGGCGCCCACTCGCCCAGCAGCTCGACGTCGATGTCGCCGATGCGCTGCGCGCCCAGGGAGAAGGCGTAGATCGCCGCGAACATCACCACGAAGCCGAAGATCCCGCCGAGCTCTCGGCCGCTACGCGAGGAGGTGCGGCTCGCGGAGTGCGCGAACCAGGCGCGCGGCAGCAGCAGGCACAGGCAGTAGGCGGCGAGGTTCGCGGGGATCAGCGCCAGCGCGCCGAGCACGATCCACACCGCCCCCTGCCCGAAGACGATCAGCCACAGCAGCTCGAACCCGGTCGCGATCGCGACCGCCGCCAGGGTGAGCAGGCTCGGGAAGCTCAGCGCCGCCGCGGCGAACAGCCCCGGCTGGAGCTCCTTCGCGCTGCGGGGGAAGAGCGCGAAGGCGCGCGGATCGAGGGTGTCGTCGAGCCCGAAGGCGAGCACCGGGATGAGGAACCACGCCAGCACCGTCAGCGCGCCCAGCCCCCGCACGACCAGCGGGAAGGTCTCGCCCTCGCCGGCCCACAGCGTGGTCCCCAGGAAGAGGAACACCAGCGACACGAGCCCGCCGAGGCCGTACAGCGCCCCGATGATCGTGCCGATGAGCTTGCCGACGTTCTTGCGGTAGGACCGCTTCCACAGCGTCCACTTGAGCCGCAGCTGCATGCGCAGCAGCGCCTTCGCGGAGATCTCCCCGTGATGGACGCCCTGTGCCGAGGCGGTGCGGACATGCTCGCTGCTCAGGACTCCAGCCATGCCAGGCTCCCCTCTGCGACGTCGCCGCCGCCGACGAGGTCGATGAAGGTCTGCACCAGGGAGCCGCCCTGCCGCACCTGATCGAGCGTGCCGTCGGCCAGCAGCTCGCCGCGCGCGATGATCGCCACGTGGCTGCACAGGCCCTCGACCAGCTCCATCACGTGGCTGGAGAGCACCACGGTGCCGCCGCCGTCGACGTACGCGGTGAGGATCTTGCGGATCACCTGCGCGGAGACGGGATCGACCGCTTCGAGAGGCTCATCGAGCACCAGCAGGCGCGGAGCATGCAGGAGCGCGCAGGCGAGCAGGATCTTCTTGGTCATGCCTGCGGAGTAGTCGACCACCAGCTTGCCGTCCTCGCCGGCGAGGTCCAGCGCGGTCAGCAGCGACTCCATCCGCTCCTCGACCACCGCCGGCTCCATGCCGCGCACCAGCCCCACATAGGTGAGCAGCTCCCGGCCGGTGAGCCGGTCGAAGGTGCGCAGACCGTCGGCGAGCACGCCGAGGCGGGCCTTGGCCTGCTCGGGCACGGCCCACATGTCATGACCGAGCACGTGTGCGGTGCCGCCGTCGGGCCGGAGCAGCCCTGTCGCCATGGACAGCGTGGTGGTCTTGCCGGCGCCGTTGGGCCCGACGATCCCGTAGAAGGAGCCGCGCGGGACGTCCAGGGAGAGCTCGTGGACCACTTCGGTGCCGTCGAAGGACTTGCGCAGACCGCGCAGGGACAGCGCCGTGCTCTCCGGGACCGCGGCATCCGCGGAGACGGGGGCGGCGATGCCGGCGACGGGTCCCTGGGCGACCGCGCGGTCGGCGGAGGGGGCGGGAGCCGGGTGGCCCTCGGAGGGGAACGGGTGCTCGGAGTGCATGAGTTCACGCTAGTGCGATCGGTGAACGGGACAGCACCGCCGCGCGGCGAGGAGGGGCCCGACCTTCGTCGACCCTCGGCGAGAAGAGCACGCGCGAGGTGACGGAGAGCGGGGTGCACGCGGTTAGGATGCCCCGTGAGCCGCCCCGGCTCACACGGAAGGAGCCCCATGTCGAAGCTGCGCCCCACCCCGCGCGCCCCCGGGCTGGCACCCGAGGTCGAGGAGATCCCGCTCGGCATCCGTCGTGCCGCGGCGTGGTCCTGGAGACTGATCGTCGTGATCGCGGCCTCCGCGCTGATCCTGTGGGGGCTGCTGCAGATCACCACCCTGGTGATCCCGGTGCTCATCGCGGTCCTGCTGGCCGCCATGCTGAACCCGGTGGTCAAGGTGCTCACCCGTTACACCTTCCTCGGGCGCACCGCGGCCAGCGGCGTGGCGCTGCTCGGGCTGCTGCTGGTGATCGCCGGGATGTTCACGCTCGCGGGGCGGCAGCTGTTCGCCCAGTTCGCGGACATCCAGGAGAAGGCCGTCACCGGCTTCCAGTCCCTCACCGACTGGGCGACCTCCACCTTCCAGATCGACGCGCCGATGGTCGATGCGGCGATCGACGAGGGCCTCACCCAGCTGCAGGACAACTCCGATCAGCTGGTCTCCGGCGCGCTCGGCACCGCCGCGGTGCTCGGCAACGTCGCCACCGGCATCGTCATCTGCCTGTTCGCCCTGTTCTTCTTCCTGGCGGGCGGCTCGAGCATCTGGCGCTGGGTGGTCGGCCTGCTCCCGCCTGCCGCGCGGGTGCCCACCCATGAGGCGTTCCGCCGCGGCTGGAAGGCGCTCTCGGCGTACATCCGCACCCAGATCCTCGTCGCCGGCGTGGACGCCACCGGCATCTCCATCGGCATGGTCGCTCTGGGGCTGGGCTCCTACGCGGTGCCGATCTGGCTGCTCGTGTTCCTGTTCTCCTTCGTCCCGCTGGTCGGTGCGATCGTCTCCGGCGCCATCGCGGTGCTGCTGGTGCTCGTGCTCAACAGCTGGATCGGGGCGATCATCATGCTGGCGATCGTGCTCGTGGTCCAGCAGGCCGAGAGCAACATCCTCCAGCCGTTCCTCATGGGCAAGGCCGTCGAGCTACACCCGCTGGCCGTGCTGCTCGGTGTGGCCGCCGGTGTCATGGTCGCCAACATCGCCGGTGCGCTGTTCGCCATCCCGCTGATCGCCTTCGTCAACGCGACGCTGCTGTATCTGGTGGGCCGGGACCCGGCCCCGGATCTCGGCGAGGACCGGGCGAGCGCCGAGCACTTCGCGGCGCTGACCCGCACGCAGCCCGCCCCGGTGCAGGGCGGGACCGAGGGCGCCGAGCGGCGCTCCGCCTTCTCGGCGCTGGTGCCTGGCGCGAAGACAGCACCCGCGCAGCCCTCGGCGTCGCAGGAGCGGGCTCCGCAGGAGCCGACCCCACAGGAGCCGGCCGCACAGGAGTCGGCCGTGCAGAGCTCCGCGGGGACGGGCTCGTCGGCCCCGCAGGCTGCGCCGTCCCAGGAGACCCCGGCGCAGCCGCCCTCGCCGCAGGACCCGCCGGCCCAGGACACCCCGCGCGACGGCGACTGAGCCCGAGCGGTCGGCACCCGCCGACGCATGAGAAGGCCCCCGGGCCGGCAGCAGCCGGACCCGGGGGCCTTCTTCTGAGCGCTCAGGCCTTGTAGGGCGTGGCCTTGCGGATCTCGATCGGGAACGACTTGCCGTTCGGGGCGGTGTAGTCGACGGTGTCGCCCACGCGGGAGCCGTGGATCGCGCTGCCCAGCGGGGACTCCGAGGAGTAGACCTCGAGGTCTTCGTCGCCGTCGGCGATCTCGCGGTTGCCCAGCAGGAAGGTGCGCTCCTTGCCGGCCATGGAGATGACCACGACCATGCCGGGCTCGACCACGCCGTCGTCCTTCGGCGCCTCGCCCACCACGGCGTTCTTCAGCAGCCGCTGGAGGTCCGCGATGCGCGCCTCCATCTTGCCCTGCTCCTCGCGGGCGGCGTGGTAGCCGCCGTTCTCCTTGAGGTCCCCCTCATCGCGAGCTGCGGCGATGCGCTCCGCGATCTCGGTGCGTCCCGGGCCCTCGAGCTCTTCGAGCTCCTTGGCCAGGCGGTCGTACGCGTCCTGGGTGAGCCAGGCGCCATTCGGCTGGCTGCTCATGGGTTCACTCCTGTCGTCCTCGGTAGTGCGCACAGGAGCGAAAGGCCCCCAATACGCGAATCACGGGGCACATGTCCTCATGCGCCCCGTGTGCGGGTGATGATGAATCGGCGAGATGCCGGTTCCGGAGCACTTTACACGGCGCACAACGCTTTCCCGGGCATCTCGGACCTCGTTTCGCGGAGCGAGAAATCGCTGCGGACCGATCGGGGAGGTGCCCGGCGGCTGGTCAGGCGGGCGCCGGAGCCTCGATCGCGGGTGCAGGAGGGGCCGCGGGGTCGGGGGGTGCGGGTCAGCGCGGCGAGCAGTCGATGATCTCGGCCGAGACCGCCTCGCCCTGCGTGGAGATCTCCACGTGGTGCGCGCTCAGGCGCGACTCCTGCGCGGGGATGTCGACCTCGACGAAGCCCACCTGCGCCCGGCCCGAGTTCATCGCCTGGATCTGGCAGCTCGCCTCGGTGCCCGGGTCCATGGTCACCTGGAAGTCCACGGCGACGACGTTCTCGGCGATGTGGTCGTAGGAGATCAGCTCCGAGCTGACGGAGGTGCCGCCCGTGCTGATGCCGAGGATCGCGATGGCCGCGAGGAACACCGCCGCTGCGACGGCGATGAGCACGCGCGCGGTCCGGCGGCTTACCAGCGGCCTCCCGTAGCGGTCCGCGTGTCGATCCGTGGCAGCGTTCATGGGCACAGTCTCCCAGACCCCTCCTCCATGACAGCTCCGAGCCGGTGCCCGTGCGGCGAGCGGCGCGTCACGTCGGCCGCCGTCGCCGGACGGCGTCGTCCTCCCAGGTGCGGCTCCGGAGAGGTGGCGTAGGATCGGACGCCGGTGCACCGCGAGCCGACCCGTGCGCAGCGCGAGCACCGAGCCCGTGGGATCCGTCCCCCCCCCGTCCCGTCGCCTCCGAGGAGTCTCGTGACCGTCCAGCTGCCCGCCCCTGATGAGCCCCTGCGGATGGTGGCCGTCCACGCGCACCCGGATGATGAATCCTCCAAGGGGGCCGGGTCGACCGCGAGGTACGTGCGCGAGGGTGCCCAGGTCACGGTCATCACCTGCACCGGCGGCGAACGCGGGGACGTGCTGAACCCGCGTCTGCGCGACGACCCATCGGTGACCGTCGAGGCGCTGCCCGAGATCCGGCGCCAGGAGATGGCGCGCGCCCAGGAGATCCTCGGCGTGGATCACGAGTGGCTCGGCTTCATCGATTCCGGCCTGCCGGAGGGCGACCCGCTGCCGCCCCTGCCGGCCGGCAGCTTCGCGACGCTCCCCGTCGAGGAGGCCGCACGCCCCCTGGTGGAGGCCGTGCGCCGCCTGCGCCCCCACGTGATGACCACGTACGACGAGAACGGCGGGTACCCGCACCCCGACCACATCCAGACCAACCGCATCAGCCTGGCCGCCTTCGACCTCGCCGCGGATCCGCAGTTCGCGCCCGAGCTCGGCGAGCCGTGGGCGATCGCGAAGCTGTACTACATCAACGGCTTCCACCGCCAGCGCTTCGCCGCGGTGAGCCGGCACCTGCGGTCCGAGGGCACGCCCAACGAGATGCTCGACCAGATGCTCCAGCATTACGACGAGAGCCATGACCGGCTGCTCACCACCCGCATCGACGTGCGCGACTATCTCGCGATCCGCGACGACGCGCTGCGCGCCCACGCCACGCAGGTCGACCCCGAGGGGCCGTTCTTCCGCATCTCCCACGAGGCCGAGACCGCGGCCTGGGGCACCGAGGACTACGAGCTGCACATCTCCCGCATCCCCGTGAAGCTGCCCGAGGACGATCTCTTCGCCGGCCTGCGCCGCGAGCGCGTCGAGGCCCGCCCGTGAGCGGCGCCGAGCTGCTCCTCGCCCTCGGCGAGCTCGGTGCCGCGCCGAGCCCCTCCGACGGCGGGGAGTTCAACCAGGTCACCGTCTCCCCGGGGCTTCCCGGCTTCTTCGCCATGTTCGCGCTCGCCGTCGTGGTGGTGCTGCTCGCCGTCGACATGACGCGCCGCACCCGCCGCGTGCAGGCCCAGGCCCGCGTCAAGGAGCGGATGGAGGCGCAGCAGGAGGCCGAGGAGCGCGCCGCGCAGGAGCAGGAGGCGGCAGAGGGCGACGAGGACACGCTGGACGCCGACGCTGACGACGCTGACGACGCGGACGGCGATGCGGACGTGGACCCCGATGCTGACGCGGACGCGCAGGCGGACGACGACGACCCGCGCTGACCGGCTGCGCTGACGAGCTGCGGGTCAGAGCACCGCGACGGCCACGGCGGCGAAGTGACAGCCGAAGCCGATCAGCGTGCCCGCATGGAAGATCTCGTGGAAGCCGAACCATGCCGGTGAGGGATTGGGGCGCTTGAGCGCATACATCACCGCACCGGCGGTGTAGGCGAGGCCGCCGATCACCAGCAGCCACACCACGGGCCAGCCGCCCCCGGCATGCAGCGCGGGCATGTAGAACACCGCCACCCAGCCCAGAGCGATGTACGCGGGCACATAGATCCAGCGCGGGGCCGCGGTCCAGAACAGCCGGAAGCACACGCCCACCAGTGCGCCGCCCCAGGCGATGAGCAGCAGCGTGAGCGCCTGGCGGGGCGCCAGCAGGGTCACCGCGATCGGGGTGTAGGTGCCGGCGATGATGAGGAAGATGTTCGCGTGGTCGAAGCGGCGCAGCATGATCGCCCGCTGCGGGGTCCAGGTGCCGCGGTGGTAGACGGCGCTGATGCCGAAGAGCATCCCCGCGGTCAGCACGAACACCGCGCAGGCCAGTCGCGTCGCGAAGGTCTCGCCCACCGCGACCAGCAGCAGCCCGATCACCAGCGTGGTGGGGAAGGCGATCAGGTGCAGCATGCCGCGCAGCCGGGGCTTGGGCAGCTGCAGCCCCAGCTGCGTGGCGCGCCGCGCCATCGCCCGGGTGAGGGTGCGCGGGGCGAAGGGGAACGTCTCGGCGGTGGGCAGGTCGTCGTCGGACGGCAGCCGGGTGCCGCCGCTCTCCGCGACCGCCTCCGCGGCCTCGACCTCTTCCTCCGAGGTGAACGCGCCCTGTGCGCGGGCGTCCCGGTGATGTCCGTTGTCCATGGGAGCAACCGTAACTTACGCAGCCGTAGGTTAGCGGTGTGGGGGCTGTGCCGATCCGGTGTCGATTTGCGCGGATCGACCGGAGCACTGCCCGCGTCGCCGATAATGGATCGTGCGCTCCGACGTCGTCGGCCGCGCAGGACTGCACACGGCCACGCGCGCCGGACGCGCCCCCGGGTGCGTCCCGCCACGAACGGCACGAGGAAGGGAGGCTGCGATGGATGACGACGGCCTTCTGTACCGCGTCTACGAACGCCGACTCACCCGGGAGCTCGAGGCCTTCGACCTCCCGCAGCACCTGGGTGTGATCGTGGACGGGAACCGCCGCTGGGCGAAGGAGGCGGGGGAGACCACCGAGCACGGCCATCGCGTCGGCGCCGCGAAGATCCTCGAGTTCCTCTCCTGGTGCGACGACCTCGACATCCCGCTGGTCACCGTGTGGATGCTGTCCACCGACAACCTGCGCCGCCCGCCCGAGGAGCTCACCGCCCTCTACGAGATCATCGGCGCCACCATCGGCCGGATCATCGACGCCGGCTACTGCGTGCGGCTGACGGGCAACGCCGAGGCGCTGCCGCAGGAGATGCGCGCCGACATCAGCCGCGAGCAGGAGCAGACCGCCCCCGAATCGCGGCTCACCGTCAACGTGGCCATCGGCTACGGCGGGCGCGAGGAGATCGTCGACGCGGTGCAGGAGCTGGTGCGGGACCTCGCCGCGCAGGGCCTGGACGGCGACGGGATCGCCGCGGGCATCAGCATCGGCTCGATCGCCGAGCACCTCTACACCCGCGGCCAGCCGGACCCGGACCTCATCATCCGCACCTCCGGCGAGCAGCGGCTCTCCGGCTTCCTGCTGTGGCAGTCGGTGCACTCCGAGTACTGGTTCTGCGAGACCTACTGGCCCGGCTTCCGCCGTGTGGACCTGCTGCGCGCGCTGCGCGACTTCTGCCGGCGCGAGCGTCGCTTCGGCGTCTGAGCTCGCGGGCCGCTTGCTGCGGCGCCGGGACGGGGAGCGGGCGGGGCTGCTGCGCTGACACTCCCGCGCACCTCCCCGGCCTCTCGTGTGACCGGTGGCACACTGGAGTCGTCGGGCGGTGGCAGCGAGAACCCCCGATGACGATCGGGTGAACGTCGGCCCCGCACCCCGTGGGGCACGCCCGACGGCGGCGGCCGACGGGGCTATGGTCCGGGCAACCGCACGATGCCGGGAGGCTCCTATGGACGAGACGACCAGTGCCCGAGAGACGACCCTCACCCGCGACGCGGCGCCCACGGACGGCGTCACCGCCGCGTCGGCGCCGGGGGCCGGCGAGGCCGCGGTGCCGGTGGCCGCGGAGGGCGATGCCACGGCTCCCGCGCCCGCGGACCGCGGTGCCACGGCTCCCGCGCCCGCGGACGGCCATGCCGCGGCTCCCGCGCCCGGGCCCCGCCCAGAGGTGCTCGGCGCCGCGAATCCCGACGGCGTCCCCGTGGTGCCCTCCCTGCAGCCCGGCACCGCGCAGCAGATGCTCGCCGAGATCGAGACCGGCGTGATCACCTACGTGCTGGACACCTCGGTGCTGCTCTCGGACCCGCAGTCCCTGCATCGCTTCGCCGAGCACGACATCGTGCTGCCGATCGTGGTGGTCACCGAGCTCGAGGCCAAGCGCCACCACCCCGACCTGGGGTACTTCGCACGCCAGGCCCTGCGCATCCTCGACGACCTGCGCGCCCAGCACGGCAACCTCTCCCGCCCGCTCCCGATCGGCAAGGACGGCGGCCACGTGCACGTCGAGCTCAACCACATGAGCACCGCCTCGCTGCCGGACGGCTTCCGCCTCGGCGACAACGACACCCGCATCCTCGCCGTCGCGAAGAACCTGCAGCACGAGGGCAAGAACGTGGTGCTCGTCTCGAAGGACCTGCCGATGCGGATCAAGGCGAGCGCTTCGGGGATCCACGCCGAGGAATACCGCGCCGAGCTCGCCCGCGACCGGGGCTACACCGGCATGGTCGCCACCACCGTCGGCGAGCAGGAGATGACCGACCTCTACGACGGGGAGACGCTCTCGCTGCCCGAGATCGCCCACCTGCCCGTCCACACGGGGCTGACGATCACCAGCCCGCGCGGCTCGGCGCTGGGCCGCATCACCCGCGAGAAGCAGGTGACGCTCGTGCCGGGAGACCAGACCGTCTTCGGGGTCTCCGGTCGCTCCGCCGAACAGCGGGTCGCGATCGACCTGCTGCAGGACGAGTCCATCGGCATCGTCTCCCTCGGCGGCCGCGCCGGCACCGGCAAGAGCGCCCTGGCCCTCTGCGCCGGCCTCGAAGCGGTCCTCGAGCGGCGCACCCAGCGCCGCATCATGGTGTTCCGGCCGCTGTTCGCCGTCGGCGGCCAGGAGCTGGGCTACCTGCCCGGTGACCAGGGCGAGAAGATGGGGCCGTGGGGCCAGGCCGTGTTCGACACCCTCGGCTCGATGGTCTCCCAGAACGTGATCGACGAGGTGCTCTCCCGCGGCATGCTCGAGGTGCTGCCGCTGACGCACATCCGCGGCCGCTCCCTCCACGACGCCTTCGTGATCGTCGACGAGGCGCAGTCGCTCGAGCGCAACGTGCTGCTGACCATGCTCTCCCGCATCGGGCAGAACTCCCGCGTGGTGCTCACCCACGACGTCGCCCAGCGCGACAACCTCCGCATCGGCCGCTACGACGGCATCGCCTCCGTGGTCGAGGCGCTCAAGGAGAAGGACCTCTTCGCCCACGTCACGCTGCAGCGCTCCGAACGGTCCAAGGTCGCCGAGCTCGTCACCCACGTGCTGGACGAGCCCCTCCCCTGAAGCGCGGCCGCGGGGCACAGGGGCGCCGGCCCGGGCCGGCGCGTGGCGGTGTGCAGGGGCGCTGGCCTGACCCGGTACGCGGCGGTGCGCGGAGGCGCCGGGTCGTCTCGGCGCGTGGCGGCGCGCAGGGGTGCCGGGTCGTCCCGGCCCGCGGCGGTACATGGCGGTGCGCGGGGGTGCTGGGTCTGCCGCAGTCCGCTGCACCTGCATCCACTGGCGCTCAGCCAGCATACGAAGCCGTATATGGGGACGTCTGCTGGCACAGCGCCAGTGGATGCAATCGCCGCGCGCCTGGGTGACACCCCGCACCGGCTTGTCTCGCCCTGGCGGCCAACGCGGTGCATGCCCGGGGTGTTCTCTGGGCTCGTGCCCGTCCACAGCGCGTCACTTCCTCGCCACCGCCCGCCGGTCCTCCCCACGGCTCGCTGGCCCGTCACCGCCCGCCGGTCCTCTTCACGGCTCGCTGGCCCGTCACGGAGCGTCGGTCCTCTCCACGGCTCGCTGACCCGTCACCGCACATCGGTCCTCCACAGCACGCCGTGATCCACAGGATCGGCGGTGCAGCGGCCCGGGCACCGCCTTGGTGGTTTCCTCACGGTCATGGAGGTCGAGGGAGTGCGGCACAGGGCGCGGCTTCGCGAGGACGGTGTGCCTCAGGGAACGGTCCGGCGCTGGCTGAGGAAGGGGGTGATGAGCAGCGAGCAGCCCTGGTACATCACGGAGGCGGCTCCGCCGGGGATCGTGCCGGTGCTGCGCCTCGGCGTGCGTCCCACCTGTCTGGACGGTGCATCGCTCCACGGGTTGTGGACGCCGCCGCACCCCGGCGCACACGTCTTCCGTCCGCGACAGCTCCATGCGGGGGAGGAGCTGAGGGGCGCGCGCGTGCACCCCGTGCGGCGCAGATCGGGGACGGTGATCACGCTGGCCGAGGAGGAGCTCGTCCTGCACGGTCCCGCCCTGCGTTCCTGGCCGGATCACGATCCGGTGCCCGGTCTCGCTCTCGTCCTCACCCATGCCGCGCACTGCCTGCCGGTGGAGAAGACGGCCGTGCTCTTCGAGTCCGGGCTTCAGCGAGGGCTCCTCACACGGCGAGAGGCGGAACGGATCCTGGCGTCGCTGCCGCAGCGGATCCGTCGACCTCTCAGCAGGATCCGCGAGGACGCCGAATCCGGGACGGAGACGATCGTGCGCTGGTGGATGGAATCGCGGCGCTTCCCGGTCAGGCCCCAGGTGCTGTTCCCCGAGGGACGTCGGCGGATGGATCTGCTGGTGGGCAAGAGCTGGGTGATCGAATGCGACAGCCGAGAGTTCCACGACGACCCGCTCAGCTACGACGTGGACCGGGCCCGGGATCTCTATCTGGCTTCGCGCGGCTATCGGGTCACCAGGCTGTCCTGGGAGCAGGTCTTCCTGCGGTGGGAGGAGACACAGGCGATGCTGCTCGCGATCCTCCGGCGCGGGGAGCACCGTGACCCGCCCAGCCGCTGACGAGGCCCGGAGGGGAGGCCCGAGAGGCCAGAGCCGTTGCAACCAGTGGCGCTCAGCCAGCACACGCCCTCATATACGGCGCTGCATGCTGGCAGAGCGCCAGTGGATGCAATCGCGGCGTGCACGAGGGGCGCCCCACCTGGTGGTGGAGCGCCCCTCGGATGAGCCGGATGAGCCGGATGAGCCGGATGGCCCGCTCAGAGCGGCCGAACGGCCGTGGAGCGTGGAGCGCGGTGATCAGGCCTTCGGCGCGGTCATGGACAGCACGTCCAGGGCCTCGTCCAGCTGTGCCTCGGTGAGCTCGCCGCGCTCGAGGAAGCCCAGCGCGATCACGGCCTCGCGCACGGAGATGCGCTCGGCGACGGCGTGCTTGGCGATCTTCGCGGCGTTCTCGTAGCCGATGAGTTTGTTCAGCGGCGTGACGATCGAGGGGGAGGCCTCGGCGTAGAAGCGGGCCTTCTCCTCGTTGGCGACCAGGCCGTCGACGGTCTTGTCGGCCAGCACGGTGGAGGCGTTGGCGAGCAGACGGATCGACTCCAGCAGGCTGGTGCCCATCAGCGGGATCTGCACGTTCAGCTCGAAGGAGCCCTGTGCACCGCCCCATGCGATCGCGGCGTCGTTGCCCACCACCTTCGCGCACACCATCAGCACGGCCTCGGGGATCACGGGGTTGACCTTGCCCGGCATGATCGAGGAGCCCGGCTGCAGGTCCGGGATCGCGATCTCGCCGAGGCCGGTGTTCGGGCCCGAGCCCATCCAGCGCACGTCGTTGCAGATCTTCGTCAGCGAGACGGCGATCGTGCGCAGCGCGCCGGACATCTCCACCAGGCCGTCCCGGTTGGACTGCGCCTCGAAGTGGTCGCGCGCCTCGGTCAGCGGCAGGGAGGTCTGCTCGACGAGGTTGGCGATGACCTTCTGCGGGAAGCCGATCGGGGTGTTGATGCCGGTGCCCACGGCGGTGCCGCCCTGGGGGACCTCGGCGGTGCGGGGCAGCGCCGCCTCCACCCGCTCGATGCCGTAGCGGATCGAGGCCGCGTAGCCGCCGAACTCCTGGCCGAGCGTGACGGGGGTGGCGTCCATGAGGTGGGTGCGGCCGGACTTCACCACGGACTTCCACGCCTCGGCCTTGGTCTCGAGGGACTCGGCGAGGTGGGCGAGCGCGGGCAGCAGGGTGGAGACGACGCCCTGCGTCACCGCGACGTGCACCGAGGTGGGGAACACGTCGTTCGAGGACTGCGAGCAGTTCACGTGGTCGTTGGGGTGGGTCTCGACGCCCGAGTTGGTGGCGAGGGTCGCGAGCACCTCGTTCATGTTCATGTTCGAGCTGGTGCCGGAGCCGGTCTGGTAGGTGTCCACCGGGAACTGGTCGTCGTGCTCCCCGGCGATCACGGCATCCGCGGCGGCGACGATCGCGTCGGCGATGGCGCCGTCCAGCACGCCGAGATCCTTGTTGGCGCGGGCGGCGGCCTTCTTCACCTGGGCGAGGGCGTGGATGTGCGCGGGCTCCAGGCCCTGGCCGGAGATGGGGAAGTTCTCCACCGCGCGCTGGGTCTGTGCCCGGTACAGCGCGGAGGCGGGGACGCGCACCTCACCCATGGTGTCGTGCTCGATCCGGTACCCCTGTGCGGGCGTGGACTGGTTCATGACGTGGCCTCCTCAGGTCGTGATGCGAATGGTCGGGGCGGGCCGGCGGCGGGATCCCGCTCCGATGCGGGTGCCCCTCGGCCGCGCCGGGGAAGGGTCAGGAGAGCTCGTGGCTCCACGGCGGGTTGGCGCCCGCGCGGGAGACGGTGATCGCGGCGAGGGCCGCGGCATGACGCAGCACGGAGGCGACGTCGTCGCTGGGCATCGCGGCCAGCGCGGGTCGCTTCTCCGCCCCCAGCAGGTCCTTGGCCGCGAGCGCGTCGAGGATGCCGGCGGAGAAGGTGTCGCCGGCGCCGACGGTGTCGACCGCGTCGACGACGACGGGGGAGACCTGCACGCGCCCCGTCGCGGCGAAGCCGACGGCACCCTCGTCGCCTCGGGTCAGGACGGTCAGCGCCGGCCCGAGCTCGCGCCAGGAGGCGACGACGTCCTCGACATCGTCGGTGCCGTACAGCCAGGCCACGTCCTCGTCGGAGGCCTTGACGACGTCGCACAGCGCGATCGTGTGCTCGATCTGTGCGCGGACGGTCTCCGCCTCGCCCATCAGGGTGGGCCGGGCGTTGGGGTCGTAGCTGATGGTCGAGCCGTCGCGGCGGCGGCGCAGCACGTCGAGCACCGTCTCGGCGCCGGGCTCGAGCACGGCCGCGATGGAGGAGGTGTGCACGGCGTCGACGTGCTCCGGCAGGCCCGCGGGGCGCGGGTCCCACAGCAGATCGAACTCGTAGGTCGCCGCGCCGTTCGCGTCGAGGCGCGCCAGGGCGGTGGAGGTCGCCGCCTCCACGGAGCTGCCCGGCGTGAGCTGGACGCCCGAGGCGTCCAGGTGCGCGCGGATCGCGTCTCCACGGGCATCGTTGCCGATGCGGGTGAGCAGGTGGGCTTCGTGGCCGAGGCGGCTGAGCGCAACGGCCACGTTCATCGGGGAACCGCCGGGATGCTCCCTCTGGGTGTTCGCGGCATCGATGACGATGTCGGTGAGGGCTTCTCCGGCGATGAGGAATCTCGCAGTCACCGCTCGATCATCGCAGGTTTCGACGGTCGGAGCGAACACAGGGGAGCGGAGTGAACGAACTCGTCACGTGCCGGGAACGGCCACGGGGGAGGGGAGGCGCGCGAACGCGCGGCAGGACGGCTCGCGCTCGATGCCGCAGCGCTGTGGCGCGGTCGACGCTCCTGCGCTGCGCGGCAAGGAGGCGTCCCGGGGCATGAGCGGCGACAATGGGGGCATGCGCGAAGCCCCTCAGGACACTCCCGAGACGACGGACCGGACCTCGGCCATGCCCCCCGACGAGTCTGCGCCCGTCGAGCCGGCGCCGACGGTGCCGGCATCGGGCGAGCCCGCAGCGGCCGACGAGGCCGGGACGCGCGCCGAGCCGGCACCGCAGCCGAAGTCCGCCTATGAGCTGCCGTCGCGGAAGAACACCGTGCTGCGCAACATGGTGTGGGCGCTCGCGCTGACGATGGCGGTGGTGGTCGTGGTGGGGATCGCGTTCTTCGGCGTCGGCAGCGATGGCGAGCGTGAGCGGCTGGAGAACTCGGAGGTCGACGTGGCTGCGAGCGCGGAGCGCGCCGAGGGCGTCGCCCCCTTCCCCGTCGCTCTTCCCGCGCTGGGGGACGAGTGGATCGAGCGCTCGGCACGGTTCGCGGACGGGCAGAACCCGCAGTGGGTCGTGCAGTACTCCTCGCCGGAGGGGCAGCTGATCACCCTGCGGCAGGAGTCGGAGCTCGGTGCTCCGATGCTCTCCTCCAGCCTGCCCGGGAGCACCGTCGAGGACGAGTTCGCGCTGGGCGGGGCGCAGTGCACCGCGCTGAGCGGCGGCGAGAAGGGGGCGCAGCAGCAGGGCATCGCGTGCGAGGGCGAGGATTGGGGGTTCGTGGTCCACGGCGCGGCCGAGCGCGGCGAGCTCGACGAGGTCGCGACGGCCGCGGTCGACTCGCTGGGCTGAGCGACAGGCCTGCGGCGTCGCCGGCTACTGGGCGTCGGAGTCCGCGGAGCGGCGGGCGGCCACCGCGTCGTCGAGTCGCTCGCGAGCGCCGTCGAGCCACTGCTGGCAGCGGCGGGCGAGCATCTCCCCGCGCTCCCACAGCGCGATCGAGTCCTCGAGGCCTCCCTGTCCGGACTCCAGGCGCCGCACCACCTCGACCAGCTGATCGCGCGCCGCCTCGTAGGACAGCTCCGCGATGTCGGACGGCAGCGGCTGCTCGCCCTCCACGGGGGTGACGGTCGCGGCGTCCGCGGGATCGCCCTCGGCGGGGCTGGGGGACGTGTCGGTGCTGGGGCTCATCAGGACTCCTCGGACGAGGTGGTGGGGTCAGAAGGGGTGGTCGGGTCTGTCGTGCGGGCCGGGTCGGCGGCACCGGACGGGCCGGCGGGGCCGTCCGCATCGGCCGCATCGGCCGCGACGGGGGCGCTGGGCGCAGCGGGGTGGGCAGGTGGCTGGTACGGATCGGCGGTGGTGCGCTCCACGCCGAAGCGGCCACCGGCCACCCGCACCGACAGCGGCTGGCCGACGGTCGACTGCTCGGGCTCGCGCACGATGGTGCCCTCCGCGTCCTGGACCACGGCGTAGCCGCGCTCGAGGGTCGCCAGCGGGCTGAGGGAGCGCACCTGGCGCCCCAGATGGTCGACCTCGTCGGCCGCCCGGTCCAGGCGCGAACCGATCAGGGTGCGGGCCAGCGAGATCCGGGACCGGATCTCGTCGGCACGGCCGGCGAGGATGGTCGAGGGGTTCTCGAGCACCGGCCGCGAACGCATCGCATCCAGCGCCGACTGCTCGCGCTCGATCCGGGCCCGGATCGCGGCCCGCAGCCGGGTGCGCCCCAGATCGAGCTGCTCGACCTCGGCGACGATGTCCGGGACCACCCGCTTGGCGGCGTCCGTGGGGGTCGAGGCGCGCACGTCGGCCGCCAGGTCGATCAGCGGGGTGTCCACCTCGTGGCCGATCGCGGAGACGATCGGGGTGCGCGCCCCCGCGACCAGGCGCGTGAGCTGCTCGTCGGAGAAGGGGAGCAGATCCTCGAGGGACCCGCCGCCGCGGGAGATGATGATGACGTCGACCTGCGCGAGCTCGTCGAGCTCGCGCAGCGCCGCGGAGACCTCCCGCACCGCGCGCGCCCCCTGCACCGCGACCTCGCGGATCTCGAACTGGACCGCCGGCCAGCGGCGACGGGCGTTGACCACCACGTCCCGCTCCGCCGCGGATTCGCGACCGCAGATCAGCCCCACCACTCGCGGCAGGAACGGCAGCGCCTGCTTGCGCGAGGAGGCGAACAGCCCCTCCGCCGCGAGCACCCGCTTGAGCTGCTCGAGCCGCGCCAGCAGCTCGCCGAGCCCCACCGGGCGGATGTCGTCGGCCTCGAGCTGGAGGCTGCCGCGCTTGGTCCAGAACGTCGGCTTGGCGTGCACGACCACCCGCGCCCCCGCGACCGGCTCGACCGGGAGCGCACGCAGCACGTGCTCGCGGACCGGCACCGAGAAGGACATGTCCACATCCACGTCCCGCAGGGTCATGAAGCTCAGCCCCGCCCCGGGGCGACGATTGAGCTGGACGATCTCGCCCTCGACCCACAGCGGCGACATCCGCGCCACGTACTCGCCGACCTTCACCGACAGCTGGCGGAGCGGCCACGGATTCTCCGCCGTGGTCTGCGCGGCGGTGGGGGCCAGCGCCGGCCGCGGCACCGCGGCGCCGCCCGCATCCGGCTCGGGGGAGGTCTGCGTCATGGCTCCACTCTGGCACGACCGGCCGACAGCCCGCGGACGGCGGGGCGGGGGTGTGGAGGAGGAGACCCTGTGGAGGGATGGTGAGTCTTGCCCCACCGGCCTCCCACCAGCGCGCTCGCGCTCCTACGATGGGAGGCGTGAGCACCGGAACCGTCCTTCTTGCCGAGCCGCGCGGCTACTGCGCCGGAGTCGATCGCGCCGTGGTCGCCGTCGAACGCGCCCTGGAGCACTACGACGAGACGATCTACGTCCGCCACGAGATCGTGCACAACAAGTTCGTGGTCGACCGGCTCAAGGAGAAGGGCGCCGTGTTCGTCGAGGAGGTCGACGAGATCCCCGAGGGGTCGCTGGTGATCTTCTCCGCCCACGGCATCTCCCCGAAGGTCCGCGAGATGGCCGAGGAGCGGAACCTGCGCACCATCGACGCCACCTGCCCGCTGGTCACCAAGGTCCACAAGGAGGCGGTGCGCTTCGCCCGCCAGGACTACGACATCCTGCTGGTGGGCCACGAAGGGCACGAAGAGGTCGAGGGCACGGCGGGGGAGGCCCCCGAGCACGTGCAGATCGTGAACTCGCCGGACGACGTCCACAAGGTCACCGTGCGCGACCCCGAGCGGGTCGTCTGGCTCTCGCAGACCACCCTCAGCGTCGACGAGACCATGGAGACCGTCGACAAGCTGCGCGAACGCTTCCCCACCCTGCAGTCGCCGCCCAGCGACGACATCTGCTACGCCACCCAGAACCGGCAGGTCGCGATCAAGAAGATCGCTCCGGACGCGGATCTGGTGCTGGTGGTCGGCTCCCCGAACTCCTCGAACTCCGTGCGTCTGATGGAGGTCGCGAAGGAGGCCGGCGCGAAGGCGTCCCACCGCATCGACTCGGTCCATGAGCTGCAGGAGGAGTGGTTCGAGGGCGTCGAGACCGTGGGCGTGACCTCCGGCGCCTCGGTCCCGGACGTGCTGGTCCAGCAGCTGCTGAACGTGCTGGCCGAGCGCGGCTACGGCGACGTGAAGCCGGTGCGCACCGCGACCGAGGACCTCATGTTCTCCCTCCCGCGCGAGCTGCGCCAGGAGATGAAGAACCGCGGCGCGACCGACAGCCGGAAGAAGCCCACCGGCGAGAGCGCCACCGCGGAGTCCTGAGCCGGGGAGCTCCCCACCCGCCCGCGCCGCCCGCCGTCGCGCCGCGCTCCACCGCTGCGCATCGTCGGTGCGGACCGCGCGCACTCGCCCCGGAACGCTGCTCAGCCGGCGCGCGGTGCGCCCCGGCGCTGCGGGGGTGACGCCTGCGCCCCGCCCGCGAGGTCCGCGATCTGGGCGTCGTCGAGGGTGCGTGCCCGCTGCGTGAGCTGCTCGACCTCGTCCAAGCCGGTGCCGCTGAGCCCCAGCTCCTCGAACTTGCGCGCAGTGACCATGACTCGGGACTGCAGCGAGCCGACGGCCTCGTTGAACGCGGCGACCGAGGAATCCAGCGAACGCCCCACCTTGCCCAGGTGACCGGTGAAGGTGCCCAGGCGGTGGTGCAGCTCCCGCCCGGCGTCCAGCACCTCGCGCGCGTCGCGGTTCAGCGCGTCCGTGCGCCAGGTGTGGGCGACGGTGCGCAGCAGCGCCACCAGCGTGGCGGGCGAGGCGATCACCACGTCCCTGGCGAAGGCGTCCTCGAGGAGCTCGGGATCCGTCTCCAGCGCAGCCGCGAGCACCCCGTCGCTCGGCACGAACAGCACCGTGAACTCCGGAGTGTCCCCGAGCGCCTTCCAATATGCCTTGGAGGAGACCACACCCACGTGATGACGCAGCGCCTTCGCATGCGCCTTCCGCCGCGCCGCGGCACGGGCAGGGTCCGTCTCCTCCGTCGCGTCGAGGTATGCGTCCATCGGGGCCTTCGCATCGATCACCACGTGGCGGTCCCCGGCCAGGTGCACGACGAGGTCAGGGCGCTGGCCCTTCTCGCCGTCGGCCCGGGTGCCGGGCAGCTGCTCGGTGAAGTCCACATGCTCGAGCATCCCGGCGGCCTCGACGATCCGCCGCAGCTGCACCTCGCCCCATCGGCCGCGCGCCGTCGGCGCCCGCAGCGCGGCGGTGAGCGCGCTGGTGCCCGTCTCGAGCGACTGGGCGCGCTGCGCGAGCTGGCTGAGATGAGAGCGCAGCGCCCCCTCGGCATCGATCCGCGCGGCCTCGGAGCGGGCCAGTGAGCGCTCGAGCTGGGTGAGGGTGGCTGTGATCGGGGCGAGGGTGCGCTGCAGCTCCGCCTCACGCTCCTCCTCGGCGGCATCGCGGCGCGCCACGTCCCGCTCGTGGCGCTCATCGGCCAGCCGCAGCAGCTGTCCGGCGGAATCCGCCGAGGAGTGGTGACGCAGCTCGGCGACCCGCGCGCGCTCGCGCATCACCAGCCAGCTCGCCAGGGCGCCGAGCGCGGCGCCGAGGATCAGACCCAGCAGGAGCATCTGTGTTCCGCTCATGGGATCAGCACACCACGGGGGTGCGACGGACGAGCACCGCCACGCCCGGCAGGGCGGGGAGCGGGACGCTCGAGTCTCCGTGGGCGCTCTCGCGCCCGTGCCGTCGTCGCCCTGCTGCTGGTCGCCCTGCTGATCTGGGGCGCGATGTTCCTGCGGGCGCTGGTGCTGCTGCCCCGCACCGCCCAGGCCGAGGCGAGCCAGGGCTATGAACTCATGAGCGAGGAGTTCACCCGGCTCTCCGGCGCGGACGCCGAGGCGCTCGATGTGGACGTCGGAGCACCGCTGGGTACCGTCCGCACGGTGACCTGCGCCGTGGAGCCCTCGGATCGCGGAGGGTTCGTCGCCGATCGTCGCAACGACTGCACGCTGCGCGAGCTCGAGGTGCGGGCCGTGCCCCAGGACGCGCCGGAGGGCGCCGACCGAGCCGGGACCCGGTTACGGGACGCGCAGGCCCCGCCGGACGGGGCCCGCCTGCTGGTCGTGGTGCGCCACGCGAGGATCTCGAGCTCCTCGCTGGGATGCCTGCCCCTGCCCGTCTTCTGCGAGCCGACGGCCGATGAGCCCCAGCTCCCCGACGCTCTGAAGGGGTGAGACCAGAGGCTCACCCTCTGCGCTCCCGCTGCTGCGACGTCGCCCCGTAGAATCACCTCCCGTGGCTCTTACTATCGGAATCGTCGGTCTGCCCAACGTCGGCAAGTCCACCCTCTTCAACGCCCTGACCCGCGCGGAGGTCCTCGCCGCGAACTACCCGTTCGCGACCATCGACCCCAACGTCGGCGTGGTCCCGCTGCCGGACCCCCGGCTGGCCGAGCTCGCGAAGGTGTTCGGCAGCCAGAAGCTGCTGCCGGCCACCGTCTCCTTCGTGGACATCGCCGGCATCGTGAAGGGCGCCAGCGAGGGGGAGGGCCTGGGAAACAAGTTCCTCGCCAACATCCGCGAGGCCGAAGCGATCTGCCAGGTCACCCGTGCCTTCGCCGACCCCGACGTGACCCGCGTCGAAGGGTCCGTGGATGCGGCCGGCGACATGGAGACCATCACCACCGAGCTGATCCTCGCCGACCTCCAGACCATCGAGAACTCGATGCAGCGCCTGGAGAAGGAGACCAAGCGCGGACTGCTCGATGCCGCCGTGCTCGAGAACGTGCACAAGGCCAAGGCACTGCTGGAGACCGGCAAGACCCTCTACCAGGGCGCGAAGGATGCCGGGATCGACACCGCCGCCCTGCGCGATCTGCAGCTGATGACGGCCAAGCCCTTCATCTACGTGTTCAACACCGATGAGGAGGGTCTCGCCGACACCGCGATGCAGGAGCGCATGCGCGCCCTGGTCGCCCCTGCCGAGGCGATCTTCCTCGATGCCAAGTTCGAGTCCGAGCTCATCGAGCTCGACGAGGAGGAGGCCGCCGAGATGCTCGAGAGCACCGGCCAGGAGGAGTCCGGCCTGGACCAGCTCGCTCGCGTCGGCTACGAGACCCTGGGCCTGCAGTCCTACCTCACGGCCGGCCCGAAGGAGTCCCGCGCGTGGACCATCCCCAAGGGAGCCACCGCACCGCAGGCCGCCGGCGTCATCCACACCGACTTCGAGCGCGGCTTCATCAAGGCCGAGATCGTCTCCTTCGACCAGCTCATGGAAGCTGGTTCCATGGCCGAGGCCAAGGCCAAGGGCTGGGTGCGCATGGAGGGCAAGGAGTACGTGATGCAGGACGGCGATGTGGTGGAATTTCGTTTTGCGCTTTAACCTCTGCATGCCCACGTAGCGAGTCGGGTGTGCTGTTGTTACGGTCTGATGCGGAGGGCCGCCACGTCGAAGACTGGTCAGTACTTACTGTATAGTTCAGTGCATGCTGACTATTGCTTCACGTCTTGACGTCATGAACCGGCTCGGTCGGGCGATGGCGGACCCGACGCGGTCCCGGATCCTGATGACTCTCCTCAGCGGCCCAAGCTACCCGGCCGTGCTCTCGCGTGAGCTGGAGCTGACGCGCTCGAATGTGTCGAACCACCTGACCTGCCTCCGTGACTGCGGCATTGTGGTCGCTGAACCTGAGGGCCGCCAGACCCGCTATGAGATCGCTGATCCTCACCTCGCCGCTGCGCTCGTCGCACTGGTTGATGTGACGTTGGCTGTCGATGAGCGCGCGCCTTGCGTGGACTCGACATGCATGGTCCCTGGCTGCTGCGGTGCGGGGGCTGACGCGTGAGCGCGGCGTGTGCCTGCGAGCACGAGCCGGCCAGCACGGCGGGCGAGGAGATCGATGAAGCGGGTCGGCCCTGGTGGGGGGACCGCGGGATCATGGTGCCGGTCTTCTCCGGTGTCGCGTTCCTGGCCGGTCTGATCTTCGATTGGTCCGGCCTCGAGATCTCGGCGCTGGTGCTGTTCTGGGTCGGCCTGCTGCTGGGCGCGTCGACGTTCGTGCCCGGCGCGATCCGGAACCTTGTCACCAAGCGCAAACTCGGCATCGGCTTGCTGATGACGATCAGCGCCGTCGGCGCGATCATCCTCGGCTACGTCGAGGAGGCCGCCGCGCTGGCCTTCCTCTACTCGATCGCCGAGGCGCTGGAGGACAAGGCCATGGACCGCGCCCGCGGCGGGCTGCGGGCGCTGCTCAAGCTCGTTCCCGACACCGCGACTGTCCGACGCGATGGTGCCTCTGTCGAGATCGCGGCGAAGGATCTCGCTATCGGCCAGATCATGCTCGTGCGCCCCGGCGAGCGGATCGCGACAGACGGGATCGTCCGGTCCGGGCGCTCAAGCCTCGACACCTCCGCGATCACCGGTGAGTCGATCCCGGTCGAGGTCGAGCCCGGAGACGCAGTGTCGGCCGGGGCGATCAACACCGCCGGGGTCCTGGAGGTCGAGACGACCGCGGCAGGTACGGACAACTCGCTGACGACGATCGTCGAGCTCGTCGAGCAGGCGCAGGCGGAGAAGGGCGAACGCGCCCGCCTCGCGGACCGCATCGCCCGCCCGCTCGTCCCCGGCGTGCTGGTCCTCGCAGCTCTGGTCGCCCTGGTCGGATCGCTGCTCGGCGACCCGGAGCTGTGGATCACGCGAGCCCTCGTCGTGCTTGTGGCGGCCTCTCCGTGCGCGCTGGCGATATCGGTGCCGCTCACCGTGGTCGCGGCGATCGGTTCGGCGAGCAAGTTCGGCGTGATCATCAAGTCCGGCGCGGTGTTCGAGCGGTTCGGTACGATCCGCCACGTCGCCGTCGACAAGACCGGCACCCTCACCCGCAACGAGCCCGCCGTTACCGCGGTCCTCACCGTCGACGGCGTCGCGGAGGCCCAGGCACTTGCCTGGGCAGCTGCGCTGGAGCAGCACAGCACCCACCCCCTGGCTGCCGCGATCACCGCCGCCGCCCCCGGTGCCCCCGCAGCCGGCGGCGTGACCGAGCAGGCCGGGCACGGCATCGAAGGGACTCTGGACGGGGCGCGGATCACTGTCGGCAACCCCCGCTGGCTCGACGCCGGTCAGTTCGGCGACCAGGTCGCGAGCCTAGAGGAGCAGGGCATGACCGTCGTGGTCGTGCACCGCGAGGGGAAGGCGGTCGCCGCGATCGGCGTGCGTGACGAGCTGCGCCCCGAGGTCCCCGAAGTCGTGAGCACCCTCGCTGCCCAAGGCTTCGAGGTGACCATGCTCACCGGAGACAACGCCCGCACCGCAAGGGCGCTGGCAAAACAGGCCGGTATCGAGGATGTGCGCGCCGAGCTGCGCCCCGAGGACAAGGCTGCCGCGATCGCCGAGCTGACCAGGAACGGCTCGGTCGCGATGATCGGCGACGGCATCAACGACGCCCCGGCGCTGGCCGCCTCCGACATCGGTATCGCGATGGGCGCGACCGGATCGGATGCCGCGATCGAGTCTGCCGATGTTGCCTTCACAGGCCATGATCTTCGCCTCATTCCCCGCGCGTTCGATCACGCACTACGGGGACGACGAATCATCAACCAGAACATCCTCCTGTCGTTGCTCATCATCGCGGTATTGCTGCCGCTGGCGCTCTTCGGTGTTCTCGGACTCGCGGCGGTCGTCCTCGTCCACGAGATCGCCGAGGTCATTGTCATCCTCAATGGCCTCCGTGCCTCGCGCACACGGAAGGTCGCCTCATGACGACGCAGGAGAGCGCCAACGAGAACAGACAAGGGGGATGGTGATGATCGATGCATCACCGAACAGGCTTGCGTCGCGCTTGCCCTTGCCGCCGGTCCCTTTGGCCGCCGCCGTGCTCGCGATCCAACGCCTGTCGGGAAGAGGGCGTCCAGTGACGAAAGCGTCAAGCGTGCTGGCGGGGATCTTCCTGGCAGGGTCGGTGTGGAGCATCACGGGGGCGATTGCTGAGTTCCGCAGGCAGCGGACGACGGTCAATCCAGTCGAAGTCGGCGCTGCTTCCCTCGTCACGTCCGGGCCAAACCGGGTCACTCGCAATCCGATGTATGTGGGGATGGCCGGCATTCTGATCTCTCATGCGTTGCTGCGCCGGTCGCCCATGGCATTGCTCGCCGCAATGCTGTTCGTCGCAGCCATCGACCGACTGCAGATCCCCGTGGAGGAAGCGCTGCTCCGGGATCGGTTCGGCAGTGACTTCGATACCTACGCAAGAACAACACCACGCTGGATCAGCCCGGGCGGACTCCAGTGGTGCGCTGCCCGTGGACAGTCGTGACAAGAGGTTGGTATGTGCCGGAATGCGGTGGAGTTCCGCTTCGCGCTCTAACATCTGTGCACGTTTGGGCGGTCTGCGAGCAGGCACAGCCAGATGGCGGCGAGCGCCCTTTCCGTAGGCACGGTCTACGCTTCGTCGGAGAACTGGTAGAGGAGTACTGCATGACCGGAGAAACCTGGCTATACCTCTATGAGGACCGCAGCGAGAAGCGTCTATACGTAGGGATCGCAGATCGCCTGGATCGCGTGTGGGGGCCGCACAACGCAGACGCCGAAACGGTCCGCGACGCGCCCGGATCTCAGATCCTTCAAACGGTGGAACCTTTCTCATCTCGAGACGACGCGCTCAAGGCAGAGGCGGTCGCGATTCACGTCGCGATGCTGTCGGGAGTGGCGGTGTACCACGCCGAGGGCGGAGTCTCAGTCAGCGACGGGCAAGTGCGGGTGGCCAACCGGGCCGGCGTCGGATCCACATCGGTACTTGGGCCCGCTGTCAAGCGCAAAAAAGGGACTGTCAGCTTCGACAGTTTGTCCGGGACGGCGATCGTCACGATCTCAGCCGGCCACATGGATGACCGACGAGGGCCCTACGGTGGCGCTGGGGGAGCAGTGTTCTCGCAGCGCGCGCAGAAGTGGTGGAAGATCGCACCTGCCAAGCAGCACAAGGTCGAACGCCTCATCGCGATCCTCGCTGGATCGCACGGTGTCATTTTGGGTGACTGGGACGTCGATGTGCGCTCCGGCTACGGCCCCAACGGCGACGTATTCCCGTTAGTGGATCCGGCGGACGATGATCCCCGAAAAATTAAGGGGATGCGACTCGTCGGGGTAAGTGGGCAGTCGGGGAGGATCTACTCCGACGATCTACGTGGTTGAGTGATCCTGACGTTGCTCGGCTACAGAACGTGGTGGAGTTCCGGTTTAACGTCTAGCGTTGATGATGGGTCCCGTTAAATCCTCGTCTCGGGATCAGATCGTTCGGCACCAAGGACACCGAACGGCGGTGGCGTCGTGATCGCGTGCGGTCGATGGATCCGAGGATCCATCGGGTCGCGCTGCGCAAGCTACGTCAGGTCGGGTCCGTGGAAAGCCTTGACGTCCTCCGCGTCCCGCCTGGTAACCGTCTCGAAGCGCTCAAGGGTGATCGGGCTGGTCAGCACAGCATCAGGATCAGCGACCAGCGGCGCGTCTGTTTCGTGTGGACCGACGCCGGACCGGGGGAGGAGGAGATCGTTGACAACCACTGACAAGATCGAACCGATCCACACGGGAGACGTCCTCATGGAGGATTTCATCGACGGCTTCGGCATCACGCAGAACAAGCTCCCTGTGTCGGTGTGCCGCCCCGGCGGATCAACGAGATCGTGCACGGTAAGCGGGGGATCACAGCCGACACCGCGCTGCGTCTCGCGAAGTGCTTCGGGACCTCGGCGGAGTTCTGGATCAACCTGCAGAGCCACTACGAGCTGAACCGCGCCGAGAACCTCGCGGGCGAGCAGATCGCAGCGATCGAGACTCTTCAGTCGGCATGAGTGGCGCGGACTCGAGGAGGTTGTCTTCGACGAGGCAGTCAGTGCCCGTGAGGCGCTGGAGCGGGTTCTCGCGGACGTCGGGTGGAGTGCGCCCGATGCCTCTGAGGCAGCATCGTCCAGTTCCTCGTGAGCGTCGGCGGTACCGGCGAGCGCCGTCTTCTCGGAGATTCTCCGTGCATGTCCTGAGTCTCGAGGTCCTGCTCGTACCCACCCCTCCAGGTGAGATTCTGATGGCAGACTTCATCGAGAGCTTCGGGACCGTGCAGCGGACGCTGCGGGGGAGCAGATGGCCACGATGACGACGCCGGGGTGGCATGAGCACCGTTGAACTGGAGGGGCGCCTGATCTGCGAGAGCGTTGAGGAGATGGGGGTCGTTCTGCGGCATCTGCCGCGACACATCGAACTCACGCGTGCGGAGCCAGGGTGTCTTCGCTTCGAGGTCGAGCAGTCAGATGACGGGCTCGTATGGATCGTTTCTGAGAAGTTCGAGAGCCAGGCCGCGTTCGGCAGGCACCAGGCGCGCGTCGAGGCAGGCGAGTGGGGTCGAGCCACTGCCGGCATCCAGCGGGACTACGTCATCTCGGCGGGGGACCAGCGACGACGGAAGCGGCCCGCACGCTCGTGATGACGAATGTGCGGGCCGCTTCCGGGCCGAGTGCGGACCGTGGATGTTCGCCAGCAGCTACTGATCAGTGCTGGGCGGAGCTGCGCGAATCCACGGGAGTGGTGCCCTCGTCCGTGGTGCGGAGGAACCAGGCGTTGGCCTTCGGCAGCCAGAAGAACGCGAGCAAGAGCAGCGACAGGATGTTCACGGTGACGGTTGCCGCGCCGCCCGATTCCAGGCCTGCCGCCGTGAGGATGATCGAGTAGATGATGGTCAAGAAGGTGAGGACGGTGAGGCTGAACCGCGCCCATTCCGCACCTTCACGGATCTTGAGCGTGAGGTAGAGCTGGACGACCAGCATCACGAGGGAGACGAGCATCGTCGCCGCGAAGAGCAGGATCACGCCCCAGCGGAACCCGCCGAAGAAGCTGACCATTCCCGTTGCGACCAGGAGGTACGGGTTGAAGAGGATGCCGAACACGATGACACCCATCGAGAAGATCCACCCGATGATCGCCAGGACGCATCCGATGAGCCAGACCCAGTACCCGATGCGCGCCTCCATGGGCATGTGTGCGGTCTGGAAAATGCTGCCGATCCCTCCACGGAACGACGGTTTTGCAGAGCCGAAGGATGTCGGCCAGGCCGTGGGAGTCCGGAAACGGTAGCCCGTGAAATCGAAGTGCTCGTTCTTCAGCGTGGAGGCGGTGTTCGCCTGTGCGGCGGGTGCGGGGCCGTTCGATGCTTGCGGCTGGCCGTGTCCCGGCTGTTGCTGTCGTCCCGGTGCGTAGCCGGGCTGCGACTGCGGATGACTGGGCTGTGCGTGGCCAAAATGTGGAGCCTGAGGTGCGTGGGGCGCCTGCGTCGACGGAGGTGTCGGAGCGTCAGCGCGAGGCGCGTCGCCGCCGCGGATCGGGTCGGTGGTCACGTTCGATTGCTTTCTGAATGTGGATCATGGACAGCGGAAAGGGGCCTCTCCCGTGAAGGAGACTCCTTTCAGCACCCAGGACAATATCAGTGAACGCACAGGGAATGCATAAGCGGTGGCGCCGGGGCGCCGTCGAGGAGCCGAGCGATGCTGGCGCCGCCGCGCGTCGGTGACTCTGGGGACTAGCGGGCCAACGCCTCGCGGATCGGTGTGCTGCCGCGGCCGTACTCGATGGTCCTGCCCACGGTCGATGCGATGTCCAGGGCGTCGACGATGGTCTGGGCGACGTCGCTGCGGGAGATGGTGCGCTCGCCCTGCGGCCCCGGCCCCTGTCGGTCGCCTCCGAACTCTTCGATCGGCCCCGGCCCGACGGTGCCTGCGGGATCGTCGTCGGTGAGGAACCCGGGGCCGAGGATGGTCCAGTCGAGGCTCGACTCCCGCAGGTGGACGTCGGCCTCGGCCTTCGCCTGCACATAGGGGAAGAAACCGTGGTCCTCGGCCACCCCGTGGTCGAGCGACGACCCCTGGTACGACACCATGACGTACCGCTGAACGCCCGCGCGCTCGGCCGCATCCATCGAACGGATCGCGGCGTCGCGATCGACGGCGAAGGTGAACTCGCGTCCGGCCCCGCCCGCGCCGGCGGACCACACCACCGCGTCATGCCCGCTGATGGCCTCGGCCAGCTGGTCCGTCGACGCCTCCTGCAGGTCCAGCACCAGCGGCGACGCGCCGGCCTTCTCGATCGCGGCGGCCTGGTGCGCGGAGCGGATCGTGGCGGTCACCGAGTGTCCCGCCTCGACGAGCTTCCGGTGGGCGTGCAGGGCGACCTTGCCGTGGCCGCCGAGGATGATGATCGTGGACATGGGTCCACCCTTCTTCAGAGATGAGGGATGCAGTGCTGGAGTGAGGAATGCAGTGCTGGAGCGAGGCCGTGCACGGTCAGAGCGTGTACGCGTACTGCTCGAGGAAGCGGGGGCTGACGCCGAGTGCGAGAGCGGCGTCGTTCGCCCAGGAGGGGTTGCGCAGCAGCGGGCGCCTGAGGAAGACCGCGTCGGCCTTCTCGTGGGCGATGAGCGCATTGGCCTGCTCCGGGGAGCTGATGCGGCCTACGGCCGCGGTGAGGGTGCGGCTCTCGGCCCGGACAGCGGCCGCATTGCGGGTCTGGTACTCCTCGTCGTGGGGGATCGGCACCACGTCGATGCCGCCCGAGGAGCAGTCGATGAGATCGACGCCCCGCTCCGCCGCCCACCTGGCGAGCTCCACGGTCTGGGGGAGGGTCCACGCCTGCCGGGAGTCGTCGGCGTTCTCCTCGACCCAGTCGGTGGTCGAGACGCGCAGGAAGACCGGCTTGTCAGCGGGCCACGCCGCGCGGACCGCGTCGATCACCTCGAGCACGATGCGGGCGCGGTTCTCCAGGGACCCGCCGTATTCGTCGGTCCGCTCGTTCGCGATCGGCGAGAGGAACGAGTGCAGCAGGTAGCCGTGGGCAGCATGGATCTCGACGACGTCGAAGCCGGCGGCCTCCGCGCGCCTGGCCGCCTCCGCGAACGCCTGGACGGTCTCGGCGATCTCGGTGCGGGTGAGCTCATGCGGGACCGGCGATCCGGGGAACGCGATCGCCGACGGGGACACCGGCAGCCATTCGAGGTCCTCGGCGCCCGCCGAGCCCTCTCTGCCCGCGGGGTCGGCACCGGCCCACGGGCGCGGGCTGGAGGCCTTGCGGCCCGCGTGCGCGAGCTGGATCCCCGCAACCGCGCCCCCGTCGCGGATGCCGCGCACGATCCGCGCGAAGTCGCTGACCTGGCCGTCATCCCAGATGCCGAGGTCATACGGGGAGATCCGGCCTTCGGGGACCACGCCGGACGCCTCCACCATCACGAGGCCGAGGCCGCCGGCCGCACGCGAGGCGTAGTGGGCGTAATGGAAGTCGGTCGGCATGCCGGCCTCGCCGGGCTGCGGGTCTGCCGTGTACGTGCACATCGGCGACATCCACACCCGGTTGGGAATCTCCAGCCCACGGATCCGGATCGGGTCGAACAGGGTCGTCACAGTCAGATCTCCACTTCGTCGCTTGTACGACGGGGCTCGTACAACGATGGTGATCGTACTACAGGGTACGATGGGGTGGAACGTCGCGGCGTGCGACGACATCGCCCGACCAGCGGAGGGATCACGTGGCACGAGCGCTCGAGCACCCCGACATCGCGACCGTCTCCCTCGACACGGTCCTCGCGGCGCTGTCCGACCCGATCCGTCGCGAGATCGTCACCCAGCTCTCCCGCGGGCACGACGACCAGGCCTGCATCGCGTTCGAGCTCCCGGTCTCGAAGTCCACGTCCACTCATCACTTCCGGGTCCTGCGCGAGGCGGGACTGATCAACCAGCGCTACGCAGGCACCGCGATCTTGAACACGCTGCGCTGCGACGACATGGATACGCGGTTCCCCGGCCTGCTCGACGCCGTCATCGAGGCCGAATGCCGCGACCGGACGGCCGGAGCGGCTGCGCCCTCCTGACGCCCGCGCGTGCAGATAGGGTGCATGGGCACTGCGTCCCCATCCCCGTCGGTGCCCAGGGAGGTCTTCACATGTGCGACGCCTCTGCCGTCCCCGCATTCGTGCCGAGCGACGGGTGGTACGAGGACTGGCCGTACGAGGTGTCCACGCTGGTGCAGGTCCGAGCCTCGGTCACCGGCCCGGCGGCAGATCGCGTGGTGCAGAGTTTCCTGGAGCCCCTCACGCACAATCCGGAGGCAGACGTCCCCGAGGGGGTGAGCCTCTACTACCAGGGTGGATTCCTCGTCGAATCCACGCCGCCGGTGGACGGCGGCGCCTGGCAGCTCCTCCTCGCTTCGGCCGGCGAGGACGGCTTCGACTCGCTGAGGACCGCCGCGGACGACCTCACGGCAGCGCTTCGCGCGACGCCCGGCGAGGTCCGGCTCACCTGGCAGGAGCTGCCGGCCACCAGGGTGGACTAGCTGTTGCGGGTCATGACGTTGTCGTCACGGAGCGAGGATGGAGGAACGGGTCCCTGACCGGCACGATGGGTGGTGTCTGGACATCCGTCGCCCGGGAGGAACCCGTTCCATGACCCACCGTAATTCTCCGCTGACGCCTGCCGGAAGACTCCGCCTGGTCGAACGTGTCGACAACGTCATGACCTCATACAACGAGGCCGCACGGTGCGGCAGCCGAGCGCGGGCGGGCGCTCGCCGGCGATGACCACGAAGAAGGCGCGCGCTCCGCGAGGGCGGGGCGTGTGCAGCCCGCCCTCTGCGCGCCCGTCTCGCGATGGGGGATGATGTCTGCTGGAGCGAGTGCCGCCGTGGCACGAGCCTGGAGCGCTGTCACCGAGGGGAGTCCACGTCCGATGTCCGAGGTTCTGCCCGAGTGCCCCCGGTGCGACGAGTCGTACACCTACGAATCAGGTCTGCTGCTGGCATGCCCGATGTGCGGCCATGAGTGGTCTCCCGAGACCGCAGGCGTCGCTGACGGGGGCGAGGGTGAGGACGCGCCCCCGGAGATCCGGGACTCCGTCGGCAACGTTCTCGCCGACGGCGACACGGTCACCGTCTCCAAGGACCTCAAGATCAAGGGTGGGGGCGGCGGCGTCGTCAAGGTCGGCACCAAGGTGCGCGGGATCCGCCTCATCGACCCGATCGACGGCCACGACATCGATGCGACCGTGCCGGGCTTCGGCGCCATGAAGCTCAAGTCCAGCGTGGTCAAGAAGGCTCTCTGAGAGCCCTTCGCCGCCGCGACACGCTGCTGGGCTAGCCTGAACCGGGTGTTTTCGTCGTTCTGAGGAGGATGTCGTGGAGCTGAGCAGAGCCAAGGGCGAGAAGTTCGTCGAGGAGACGCAGTCCCCCGAGAGCGCCGCAGCCTGGAAGCAGCAGCTGGACGCGTACGCCCCCGGCACCTCCGACTGGGTGGTCGATGCGGTGTTCGGCGGCACCTACCAGCGCGAGGGCCTCGAGCTGCGCGACCGCCAGATGCTCAACATGGCGGCTCTGGCGGCCATGGGCGGCACCGAGCCGCAGCTCACCGGCCACATCAAGACCGCGGTCGAGGTCGCCGGCATGAGCCGGGAGGACGTCGCCGAATGCTTCGTGCACCTGATGCCGTACATCGGAGTGCCGAAGACCCTCGCCGCCATGCGCTGCATGACGACCGCGTTCGAGGGCTGACCGGGCCCGGTCCGCGCAGGTGAGGTGAGTGCAGGTCGAGGCGGGCCCGCCCCGTCGAGGCAGAGCAGGAATGAGGTGCGCCCCGTGACGGAGGCCGGCCCCGGGCGGAGCGAACCGGCGCGCACGCTCATCGTCGACGTCGAACACGCCGGCCGGCGACTCGACAAGTTCCTGCGCTCCCGCGTCAAAGGCGTGCCGGCAGGACTGCTGTTCCGCCTCCTGCGCCAGGGGAAGCTGCGCGTCAACGGTCGCAAGGCGCAGCAGAACTATCGCCTGCAGGCGGGCGACGAGATCACCGTCCCCGCGCTGAGGATCGACGCTGACGCGGCACCGCCCCCGGCCGTCCCGCCGGCGCTGATCCAGCAGCTGCGCGGCACCGCCCTCCACGAGGACGAGGATCTCCTGATCATCGACAAACCGGCCGGCGTCGCCGTCCACAGGGGCACCGATGTCCCGGCCGGAGTGATCGACGCGCTGCGGCAGCTTCGACCCGAGCTGCCTGATCTGGAGCTCATCCACCGCCTGGACCGCAGCACCTCGGGGGTGCTCGCCCTCGCGAAGAGCCCCTCGATGCTGCGCTACCTCCACGACCTGCTGCGCGACCGGGAGGACGAGATCGAGCGCCGCTACCTGGCCCTCGTGGCCGGGCACTGGCCCGCGGAGACGACGATCCTGGATGCCCCGCTGCGGCGGGAGGAGAACCGCGTGGTCGTCGACCCCGACGGGCAGCGCGCCGAGACGCACGTCGCGGTGGCGCAGCGCTTCGGGAACCGGGCCACCCTCCTGGAGGTCCGGCTGCTGACCGGGCGGAAGCACCAGATCCGGGTGCACCTGCAGCACGCCGGCCACCCCATCGCCGGCGACGACCGGTACGGGGACGACGCGTTCAACCGCCGCGCGGCGAGCCTCGGCGGCACCGGACTCCACCTCCATGCCGCTGAGCTGGTCATCCCGAGGCCCGACGGCACGACCCTCGCGGTCACGGCGCCCACGCCCCGGCGATGGGAGCAGCTGCTGCGGGCAGGACTGTGACGCGCCGCGGCTGAGCGGCGTCGGGCCGTGCGCGACCGTGCTCCCCGCCTGCGCGGAGGGGAAGCAGCTGCCGCGGCAGCCGGCCCGCGTACCCTCGCTGCATGGCGACGATCCACGTGTACGGGCCGCTGGGAGCCGGCCACGTCAACCCGACCCTCGGCATCGTGGCGGAGCTGGTGCGGCGCGGGCACACCGTGACCTACTGGGCCCCGCGGATGTTCTCCGCCCGGATCCTCGAGACCGGCGCCCGGTTCGAGCCGGTCACCTCCACCTGGGAGCAGCACGGGGGAGGGCCGCCGCAGATGCACGGCCGGGAGTTCACCCGGGCCATGGGCCTGCTGCTGGACGAGACGACGGCGATGGTCCCGCAGCTCGACCAGGCGCCCCGGCCGGACCTCGTCCTGCACGACGGCACGCTCGCCTGGTGGGGGAGGATCCTGGCGCACCGCTGGGGCGTGCCGGCGGTCGAGACGTGGCCGAACTTCGTGGGCAACGAGCACTGGTCGATGAACGCATACACGAAGATCACCCCGCTCAGCCCGCGCTTCCTGTGGCAGGTGCTGCGCATCGGCCGCTACCTGCGCAGCCAGGGCATCCGGGACGTCGGCGGATTCCTGCAGGGCCGGCTCGCCGCGGCGCGGCTGGTCACCATCCCGCGCGCCTTCCAGTTCGCCGGCGACACCTTCACCGACTGGGAGTTCGTGGGCCCGGCGCTCACCGAACGCTCCTTCCAGGCCGAGTGGGCGCCGCCGAGCGGGGACCTGCCCGTCCTGCTCGTCTCCCTGGGCACCGCCTACAACGCCCGGCCCGAGTTCTTCCGGATGGTGCTCGCCTCGGCCGCGGAGCGGCCATGGCACGTGGTGCTCGCGATCGGTGACCAGGTCGACCCGGGCAGCCTCGGCCCGGTCCCCGCGAACGTCGAGATCCATCGGCAGGCGCCGCAGCTCGCCGTGCTGCGCCACGCCCGCGCCTTCGTCACCCACGCCGGGATGGGCAGCACGATGGAGGCCATCGATCATCAGGTGCCGATGGTGGCGGTGCCGCAGATGGTCGAGCAGCGCGCGAACGCGGATCGGCTCGCACAGCTCGGCCTCGGCCGGGGCCTCGACCCCGAGCACCTCGACGCCCCCTCCCTCTGGGAGGCGGTGGACGCCGTGGCCGAGGATCCGGAGGTGCGCGGAGAGCTGGCGCGGATGCGCGGGGAATGCGTCGCCGCAGGCGGCGCACCGCGGGCGGCCGACGTGATCGAGCGGGTGCTCGCCGGCCGGTGAGCGGGGCGTGCAGCGACCGGCCCGGTCGCGGAGCACGCGCCCATGTCCGCCCTCCGCGTCACCGGATCACGGGCGCAGATCCGCCGTGAGGCGGGTGCGGAGACGCCTCCTCGCGGTCCTGGAACCCGAGGATGCTGCTGTTGAGGATCTGGCCGCTCCGGATCTCTGTCGCCCGGGAGATCGTCTGGCTCTCCGCCCACGCCGACGGCCCCTCCATGACGGTGCGCAGGAAGGGCAGCAGCGCCTCGCTGATCTCCCAGGTCGCCGCGTTCCACAGGTAGGACGGGCTATGGTCGACGGCGTAGTAGTCCACCCCGCGGCCGACGGTGAACATGGGGTCCTCGAAGCCGGTGGGCCGAGCCCACTCGAAGCCCATCCCCGCGTCGCAGGAGACGTCGATGATGAGCGACCCGGGTCGGAGGATCTCGAGGTCGACAGTCCGCAGATACGTCAAGGGAGCGGCGACGTCCTGGAGGGTGCAGTGGACGATGATGTCGTGCGCGGCGAGGAACTGCGGGAGCGGGACGACCCCCTGCGACGACAGCACCTCGCTCTCATGGAGCTCGGTGTCTTCGGTGTCGAGCTGGACGATCTGCGCGCCGTGGATCGGTGAGGCCACCGCCGCCACGCCCCGCTGGGTGAGGATCTCGATGTCATGGATCCCCTGGGCGTTCAGCGCCGTGACGGCACCGCGTGCGGTGGCGCCGAAACCGATGACGACGGCGCTGCGCCGCGGACCGAAATGACCGGAGACCCCGGTGAGGCTCATCGCATGCAGGACCGAGCAGTAGCCGGCGAGCTCGTTGTTCTTGTGGAAGACGTGCAGGCCGTAGTGTCCGCGCCACGTCCAGTGGTTCATCGCCTCGAAAGCGATCAGGGTGAGGCCGCGGTCGATCGCCGCCTGCGTCATCGCCGTGTCCTGCACGCAGTGGGGCCAGCCCCACAGCACACCGCCCGCGGGGATCTCCTCGACATCGGCGAGCTGCGGCTTGGGCAGGAGCAGCACGTCGGCCGATGCGATCACCTCGTCCCGCTCGGCGACGCGGCCCACGCGCGCCTCGACGTATCCGGGCTCGAGCGGGAACCGGGACGCGTAACCACGCTCGACGATCATCCGGGCGCGGAGGTCCGGGTCGATGCGGTCGAGGTGGAGCGGATGGATCGGCAGGCGGCGCTCGTTCTCCATCGAGGACTCGGCGAGCACGCCGAGGGAGAGCAGGTCATCGCGCCGTCCCGGCTCCGCGATGAGGCCCGAGGCCGGGGCAGTGGACGGTCCAGCGGTGCCGGTCATCCGGCCTCCCATCGTCGGGGAACCGGTGTCAGCTCCGTCTGCGACTGTACGCGGCGCTCCGGGCGCGATGCCTGAGGCAGGAGCCTGGATCAGGGCCCTGCCCCGGCCAGGGCTCCCACGTGCGGCGGGAGGGCGCCGAGGGGTGTCCGAGCAGGCAACGATTTGATCAAGGGGGCCGCGACCACGAGGAATGGTGACGCGGACCATATAGCCTCTGCGCTATGACACAGACGACACCGGAGTCCGACGGTCCCGCAGCCGCCGCGACCTCGACGCGCCCGCTGGTCGAGCTGCGCGGGGTCAACAAGCATTTCGGCACCTTCCAGGCCCTGGCCGACATCGACCTGACGATCCCCGAAGGCCAGGTCGCGATCGTGATCGGCCCGTCGGGCTCGGGCAAGTCCACGCTGTGCCGCACCATCAACCGGCTCGAGACGATCGATGACGACGGCGGGCTGATCAGCATCGACGGCGAGGTGCTGCCCCGGGAGGGCAAGGCGCTCGCGAAGCTGCGCGCCGACGTGGGGATGGTCTTCCAGTCCTTCAACCTCTTCGCCCACAAGTCGATCCTCGAGAACGTGACCGTCGGCCCGATCAAGGTCCGGGGCGTGAAGAAGGCGCAGGCCACCGAGGAGGCGATGACGCTGCTCGAACGCGTGGGCGTCGCCCAGCAGGCCAAGAAGATGCCGGCCGAGCTCTCCGGCGGCCAGCAGCAGCGCGTCGCCATCGCCCGCGCCCTGGCGATGAAGCCCAAGGTGATGCTGTTCGACGAGCCCACCTCCGCCCTGGATCCGGAGATGGTCCAGGAGGTCCTCGACGTGATGGTCCAGCTGGCCAAGGAGGGCATGACCATGGTCGTGGTCACCCACGAGATGGGCTTCGCCCGGCAGGTCGGGGACCGCGTGGTCTTCATGGACGAGGGCCGGATCCTCGAGGACGCCGACCCCGACACATTCTTCACCGCACCGCAGCACGAGCGCGCCAAGAACTTCCTGGGGAAGATCCTCGCGCACTGACCGCCCGAGCCCGCCGGCCCTCACACACAAACCCGCCCACGAGACACCACCGATCCCGCATCACCTGCTCCCCGTCCGATCCCTGCATCACCCACGCACCATCCACTCACCTGGAGGAAACCCATGCGCACCAAACTCGCATCCGTCGCCGCGCTGGCCGCCGCGGCCGCTCTCGCGATGACCGCCTGCGCCCCCTCGTCCCAGTCCGGCAACGGCGACGGCGGCGACGGCGGCGGCGAGGGCGGCGGCGACGGCGTCCGCATCGGCATCAAGTACGACCAGCCGGGCCTCGGCTTCCGCGAGGGCGGCGGCGATCCGACCGGCTTCGACGTCGAGGTCGCCAAGTACGTCGCGGACGAGCTCGGCTACTCCGAGGACCAGATCGAATGGGTCCAGACCCCCTCCGCCAACCGCGAGAACGCCCTCGAGGGCGGCGAGGTCGACATGATCATCGCCACCTACTCGATCACCGATGAGCGCAAGGAGCGGGTCGACTTCGCCGGGCCCTACTTCGTGGCCGGCCAGGACCTGCTGGTCCGCGCCGACGATTCGGAGATCACCGGCCCCGAGGCGCTCGACGGCAAGAACCTCTGCTCCGTCACCGGCTCCACCTCGGCGCAGAAGATCAAGGACGAGTACGCCGAGGGCGTGCAGCTGGTCGAGCAGGGCGGCTACGCCGAGTGCGTGACCTACCTCGAATCCGGCCAGGTGGACGCGGTCACCACCGATGACATCATCCTCGCCGGCCTCGCCGCGACGCCGGAGAACTCCGGCAAGTTCAAGGTGGTGGGCAACCCCTTCTCCGTGGAGCGCTACGGCGTGGGCATCCCCTCCGGCGCCGAGACCTGCGGCGACATCAACGACGCGATCACGAAGATGAAGGAGGAGGGCACCTGGCAGGAGGTCCTGGACGCCGCCACCGAGGGCACCGGCTACACGCCCAGCGAGGAGCTGAACAACGGGCCCGAGGCCGAGCTCGAGTCCTGCGACGGCTGACGGCCGGCCGCTGAGCGGCATCGGCTGAGTAGCCACGGCTGACCAGCCGGGACCGACCAGCCACGACTGACCTCGTCGACCACCGGGGCGGCGGCGGAACGGGCAGCTGGGCCCGCTCCGCCGCCGCCCTCCCGGCCCGGACCCGGCCGGGCCCGCCCGGCCCCGGGCCGCTCGAGGGGCGGCCGCGGGGACGGGCCACCGAGACAGGAAGCGCATGAACGGTTTCATCGAACTCTTCGCCGATTACGACGTGCTCGGCGCCTTCTGGATGAACATCAAGCTCACGGCGATCTCCGCCGTGGGCGCGTTCATCCTGGGAACGATCCTGGCCCTGTTCCGGATCTCGCCGGTCGCCTCGTTCCGCACCATCGGCACCGCGTACGTCAACATCGTGCGCAACACCCCGCTGACGATCATCATGGTGCTCGGCGTCCTCGCCGTCTGGGGGCAGCTGAAGATCGAGTTCTTCTCCGACTTCTCCCTGAACTTCTTCACCTACGCGATCATCGCGCTGTCGCTCTACCACGCCTCCTTCGTGTGCGAGGCGATCCGCTCGGGCGTGAACACGGTGCCGCTCGGCCAGGCCGAGGCCGCCCGCGCCATCGGCCTCTCGTTCCTGCCGGCCGCCCGCATCATCGTCCTGCCGCAGGCGCTGCGGGGAGCGGTCACCCCGCTGGGCAACACCCTGATCGCGCTGACCAAGAACACCACTGTCGCCGCCGCGGCCTCGGTGGCGGAGGCCTCCGGACTGATGAGCACGATGATCGAGTTCAACCCGAATCTGATGACCTACATCTTCCTCACCATCGCGATCGGCTTCTGCCTGCTGGTCATCCCGATGGGCTTCCTGACCACCTGGCTCTCGGACAAGCTGGCGGTGGCGCGATGAGCTCGACCGTGAACGTCCTCTTCGACGCCCCCGGCCCGAAGGCCAAGCGCAACGTGCTGCTCGCCAACCTCATCGCCCTGGCGGGCGTGCTCGTGCTCGCCGCGCTGGTGCTGCTGCAGCTGGATCGTCAGGGACAGCTGCGCGCGGATCTGTGGCTCAACGCCGTGAACGGCAACGCGTGGACGAACTACTACCTGCCCGGGCTGCAGTTCACCCTGCAGTCCTCCGGCATCGCCGTGGTGACGGCGATGATCTTCGGCCTGATCTTCGGTTTCCTGCGCCTCGCGCCGTTCGCGATCATCCGCGGCGCCTCCGGCATCGTGGTGGAGTTCTTCCGCGCCGTGCCGGTGCTGGTGATGATGTTCTTCCTGTATTTCTTCCTCTCGCGGCGCGTGGCCCCCACGGGACTGTTCGCCTCGGAGGATTCCGCGTACTTCGCGGTGATCATCGGGCTGACGGTCTACAACGGCGCTGTCATCGCGGAGCTCATCCGCTCCGGCGTGAGGTCGCTGCCCAAGGGGCAGCGGGAGGCCGCGGCCGCGATCGGCATGACGAACAACCAGTCGCTGCGGATCGTCGAGGTCCCGCAGGCGCTCACCGCGATGCTGCCCTCGCTGCTCAGCCAGTTCGTGGTGATCCTCAAGGATTCCGCGCTCGGGTTCCTGATCGGCTTCTACGAGCTGCTGCAGTACTCCCGCCAGCTCGGCTCCGGCTACTCGAACATCCTGCAGTCGCTGGTGATGGCGGCGCTGATCTTCATCGTCATCAACTATCTGCTCACGCGGGTGGCGACCTGGCTCGCCGGCCGGCTGTCCTCCCGCACGGGAGGCTCCACCGCGCCCGTCACCGGCACCACGATGGTCCCCACCCTGGAGCCCGAGACGAAGTGAAACGGGCCGTGCACGGCGGGTGACGACGCCGTGACATCGACCTCGCGGATTTCCCTTGATGGTCGTTTCTTTTCTAGGGTTTTACCGATGGTCGCAGAACCCCGGACTCCGCACTCCGCCCTGCTCGAGGCCCGCCTCGCAGGGCGCGACGTCGCTGCACCGGGACGCGGCCTGGGCGCGAGGCTGACCTCCGCCCCGGCGCTCGCCGCGATGCTGCTGGCCGTGATCCTGCTGGCCATCGGCCCGCTCCAGGAGCTGGACCTGTTCCTGGCACGGCGCTGGCTGTACCGCTGGGAGCCCTCGCTGCTGCCCTTCGCGCAGAACGTGCTGGACCGTCTGGCCAGCCAGATCGTCTGCGTGCCGATCCTCGCAGCGGTCGCGGTGGTGCTCGCGCGCCGCCGCCGCTCGTGGCGGCCGCTGGTCATCGCGGGGATCGCGGAGCTCTCCTTCGCGCTCGGAGTCGGCGCGATGAAGGTCTTCTTCGCCCGCGGCGTCACCTATCGCCGCGACCCGGGCTTCTTCGAGGCCGGCCTGTTCGAGCACGGCACCACCGGGATCAGCTTCCCCTCGGGCCACGCCTCCGAGTCGGTGCTCATCTACGGCACCGCGGTCTACCTCATCGCCCGCTACAGCGGTGCCTCCCAGCGTGTGGTGCGCGTGCTGCAGTGGAGCGTCGCGGTGGCCGCGACCATCTCCGTGGCCACGTCGTTCCTCATCGGCTGGCACTGGCTCACCGACCTCGTCGGCGGAGTGCTCGCCGGCGGGCTGTTCCTGCGCCTGATCATCGACGGCGATGCCCGCCTGCACCGACGGGCGGACGAGGCCGAGCTGACGACCATGCTCTCCTCGCCCTCCTCCTGACCGCTGCGGGGGAGCGGCTGCCCACCGCGGTCAGTCGGCGCAGTCGATGCAGGTGGTCGCCTCCGGGCGCACCGCGAGCCGCGCGGGTGCGATCGGCCGGCCGCAGCGGCGGCACAGCCCGTCCTCACCGCGGGCGAGCCGGGAGGACGCCTCGTCGAGGGCGGCCAGAGCGGCGAGCTTCGATTCCCGTCGGCCCTCGAGCCCGGACCACTGCGCGGACAGCGGCACGCCGTCGGGATCGTGCTCATCGTCGTCGTCGACCCCTTCGCGGTCCGTGCGCAGCGCGGCGAGCTCCTGCTCGATCTCCGCGAGCTGGGCGAGGATCTCCTCCCGCCGTGCGGTGAGGCTCTCGGCGCGGGATGACGGGCCGGTCATGACGGTAACCCTCCTCGGATCGGCGACCGCTCCAGTATCCCCGGCTCGAGCCGGGACGTCACTCGTCGGCAGGGCGCGGGGATCCTCCGGGGATCATGCCGCCGCCGTGCTCGCTAGTCTGATTCGATGAACGGGAGCTACGTCGGCATCGATCTTGCGGCCCAGCCGCGACGCACCGGGGTCGCGGTGCTGCGCGAGACGGGGGAGGGGGCGCTGCTCGAGCACGTGGGGGTCGGTGCCGACGATGACGCCCTGCTCGACCACCTCGAGGGTGCCGCGAAGATCGGGGTGGACGTCCCCCTGGGCTGGCCGAAGCCGTTCGTCGACCTGCTCACCGCCCACGCCGCCGGCACGATGACCGCGCCCGCCTCCACCGGCGGCGACTGGCGGCGCGGCCTGGCCCTGCGCGCCACGGATCTCGACGTCCACCGTCGCACCGGCCTGACCCCGCTGAGCGTCGCGACCGACAGGATCGCCCATCCCGCGCTGCGCTGGGCCGGGATCGAGGCCCGGCTGCGCGCCGAGGGTCTGGACACCCGGCGCGACGGTGCGGGTCAGATCTGCGAGGTGTACCCGGCGGCGGCGCTGCGGATCTGGGGCCTGGCCCACCGCGGCTACAAGGGGGCGGAGAAGGGCGCCCCGCGCGCAGCGCTCGTCGACGCGCTCGACGCACAGCTGCCCGCGCTGGACTGGAACGGCCACCGGGAGCAGTGCGCTGCGGAGGATGACGCCCTGGACGCGGTGCTCGCCGCGCTCATCGCCCGCGAGGTCGACCACGGCCGGGCCGTTCCTCCGCCGGCGGAGCAGCGTGGGCTCGCCCGGCAGGAGGGATGGATCTGGCTGCCTCGCGAGGGCACCTTCCCGCTGCGCACCGACGCGGCGGGCTGAGCCCCGCGGATCAGCCGGCGACGGGAGCGTCGGGGGCACCGCCCTCCTCACGCAGCCGCGGCTCGACCCGCTGCGCGGGGGAGTACCCGGCCTTGTCCGCGTAGAAGGTGCGGATGCGCTCCATGTCCGCGTGCACGTCCCCGCTGAGATCGATCCGCGGGCCGAGCCCGCAGGTCATGGTGGTGCGGTCCACGTAGCCCAGGGTCACCGGCAGGCCCGTCGCCCGGGAGATGCGGTAGAAGCCGGACTTCCAGTGCGTGTGGTCGCCGCGGGTGCCGTCCGGGGTGATGACCAGTCCGAACACCTTTCCGGCATGCACCTGCGCCACCACGTCCTCGACGACCTTGCTGGGCGCGGTGCGGTCCACGGGGATCCCGCCGAGCGCGCGCATGAGCGGGCCCTTCCACGAGGTGAACAGGGAATGCTTGCCCAGCCAGCGCAGGCGGATGCGGAGCCGCCAGGCGATCGCCAGCATCAGCACGAAATCCCAGTTCGAGGTGTGCGGGGCGCCCACGATCAGCGTGGGACGGTCCGGGGCGTGCGAGGGGGCGAGCTTCCAGGGGCTGATCGCCCAGAAGACGCCGGCGATGAGGCGACGGAGCATGGGCTCAACCTAGGCCAGGCGGGCTGGGCGGGGGTGGGGGATCCAGGAGCCGGCGCCGTGCGATGCCGTGCAGTGGCAGTGGCAGTGGCAGTGGCAGTGGCAGTGGCAGTGCAGTGCGGTCCAGTCCAGCCCCGTCCAGTGCGCTGCGCTGGGATGCGGCGCCGGGCACGGCGGGTGGCGGGATCACTCCCGGCCAGGGCGCCGCCGGGTCCGCTTGAGCTCGGCCCGTCGGCGTTTCGCGTCCAGCCGTCGACGCTTCGACCCCCTGGTCGGGCGGGTCGGCCGCCGCACCACCTCCGGGGCGACGGCCTCCCGCAGCAGCCCGGCCAGCCGCTCGCGGGCCGCGCGACGGTTCTGCCGCTGCGCACGATGCTCGGCCGCCGTGACCGTGAGCGTGGTGCCCGCCAGCTTCGCTCCCAGGCGGGAGAGGATCCGGGCGCGCTGCTCCTCGTCGAGGGCCGTCGTGGTGGCCAGGTCCAGGCTCAGCTGGACCCGGGAATCGGTGGTGTTCACGCCCTGCCCGCCGGGGCCGGAGGCGTGCGAGAACTGCTCGATCAGCTCCGCGGAGGGCACCCGCAGGCCACGGGGCGCTCCCGGTCCCGGGGTCACCAGCAGATCGTCCATCCTGCCAGTGTGGCCGACGGCGCGCCCCGCCGCTCGGACCGGTCGGGCCGGCCCGACCGGCCGGTCCCGTGGGGCTGGCCGTCCAGGGCCGACGGGGGCACGATGGGGCCATGGCTGATCCGAAGAAGACCCTCACCCCCACCGAGATCGCCGACGCCGCGCTCGCCGACTGGCAGCAGGACGGCGAGACGCTCGCCGCCCGCTTCGCCACCGGCGACTTCGCGACCGGACTCGATCTCGTCAACCGCATCGGCGCCGCCGCAGAGGCGGCGAACCATCACCCGGACCTCACCCTCACGTACCCCGAGGTGGGCGTGACGCTGTCCAGCCACGACGTCGGCGGGATCACCAGCCGGGACATCGACCTGGCCCGCGTGATCAGCGAGCACGCGGCGACCCTGCGCGTCACCGCCGCCCGCTGAGACGGGCGGGCGCGCGCCCCGCCGGGCGAGCCGGAGGGCCCGCCGCGCACGAGCGCGCTGACTGTGAGGGCGGCGTCGTCGACCCGGCGATCGGCCGAAAGGGTATTCCTCGGGCCCGATCATGATTAGGGTGCTCAGATCAGGTGTGTGCGCTGCCTCACAGCGCACAGCGCGATGAGGAGCGCCCCACCCCACGATGACGTGCGGAGGCTTTCATGACCCCGGATCAGCTCTCCCTCTCAGCAGCCAGTCTCACCACGGTCGTGGTGATCGTGGTGATCGCCCTGATCGCGATCGCGATGGCGCTGAGGTTCCGCACCGAGGTGCTGCGCGCCGGCACCGGCACCGAGGCGATGAACGCCGTCGCGGGCGCCGTCCAGGAGGGGGCCGCGGCGTATCTGCGCCGGCAGCTGCGCACCCTCGCCGTCTTCGCCGTGATCGCCTTCGTGCTGCTCCTGCTGCTGCCCACGCACGGCGCCGCCGGCGCTGAGGGGATGCTGCTGCGAGCGGCCCGCTCGGTCGCGTTCCTCGTCGGCGCCGCGTTCTCCGGTCTCATCGGCTACCTCGGCATGTGGCTGGCCGTGCGGGCCAACGTGCGCGTCGCCGCCGCCGCGCACGAGACGGGCCGCGACCCGGCGATGCTCCTCGCGGTGCGCACCGGCGCCTGCGTGGGCATGGCCACGATCGGCTTCGGCCTGCTCGGCGCCGGGGCCGTGGTGCTGCTCTTCCGCGGCAACGCCGCCCTCGTGCTCGAGGGCTTCGGCTTCGGGGCCGCGATGGTCGCCATGTTCATGCGCGTGGGCGGCGGCATCTTCACCAAGGCCGCGGACGTCGGCGCCGATCTCGTGGGCAAGGTCGAGCACAACATCCCCGAGGACGACCCCCGCAATGCCGCCACGATCGCGGACAACGTGGGCGACAACGTGGGCGACTGCGCCGGCATGGCCGCGGATCTCTTCGAGTCCTACGCCGTGACCCTGGTGGCCGCGCTGATCCTGGGCCGCGCCGCCTTCGGCGAGGCGGGCATGGTGTTCCCGCTCGTCGTCCCCGCCATCGGCGTGGTCACCGCGCTGATCGGCATCTACCTCACCACCCCGCGCGCCGGGCAGAGCGCGCTGACCACCATCCGCCGCTCCTTCCTCGTCTCCGCGATCATCTCCGCGGTGCTGTGCACGGCCGCGGCCTTCGTGCATCTGCCCGCCAGCTTCGCCGCGCTCGGGGTCGACGGGGCCGGCGCCGCGATCGACGACCCCCGCATCGTCGCCGCCGGCGCTGTGGCGATCGGCATCGCGCTCGGCGTGCTGATCCTCTACCTCACCGGCTACTACACCAGCACCGAGGACCGGCCGGTGCGGCAGGTCGCCGCGACCTCCCGCACCGGCGCCGCGACCGTGGTGCTCTCCGGCTTCTCCCTCGGCCTGGAATCCGCGGTGTTCACCGCCCTGGTCATCGCCGCGGCCGTGTTCGGGGCGTTCCTGCTGGGCGGGGCCGGGGTGACGGGCCTGTTCGCGATCGCCCTGGCCGGCTGCGGCCTGCTCACCACCGTGGGCGTGATCGTCGCGATGGACACCTTCGGGCCCGTCACCGACAACGCCCAGGGCATCGCCGAGATGTCCGGGGACGTGGACGGCGAGGGCGCGCAGGTGCTCACCGAGCTCGACGCGGTGGGCAACACCACCAAGGCGATCACCAAGGGCATCGCGATCGCCACCGCGGTGCTCGCCGCGACCGCCCTGTTCGGCTCCTACACGGACTCGATCCACGAGGTGCTCGGCGAGCGCTACCAGGACTTCCTCGACCAGTCGGTGGTGTTCTCCCCGCAGACCCTGGTGGGCGTGATCATCGGCGCCGCGGTGGTGTTCCTGTTCTCGGGGCTCGCGATCAGCGCGGTGGGCCGAGCCGCCGGCGCGGTGGTGTACGAGGTGCGCCGCCAGTTCCGGGAGATCGCCGGGATCATGGAGGGCACCGCGAAGCCGGAGTACGGCAAGGTCGTCGACATCGTCACCAAGGACTCGCTGCGCGAGCTGGCCACCCCCGGTCTGCTCGCGGTCGCCGCGCCGATCGCGGTGGGCTTCGGGCTCGGGGCGCCGGCCCTGGCCGGCTATCTCGCCGGGGCGATCGCGGCCGGCGTGCTGATGGCGATCCTGCTCGCGAACTCCGGCGGCGCCTGGGACAACGCGAAGAAGATCGTGGAGGACGGCCATCACGGCGGCAAGGGCTCCCCGGCGCACGAGGCCACCATCATCGGCGACACCATCGGCGACCCCTTCAAGGACACCGCCGGCCCGTCGATCAACCCGCTGATCAAGGTGATGAACCTGGTCGCCGTGCTGATCGCGCCGGCCGTGGTGGGCATGAGCGCGCTCAGCGGGGACGCGGATCCGCTGCGATACGCGATCGCGCTGGTCGCGGTGGCGGCGATCGCCGTGGCCGTGACGATCTCGATCCGCCGCGGCGTGGTGCTGCACACCGACGACGGGGATCCGCCGGCGGGGGCCGCCGGAGAGCAGCCCGGGACCGGCGCGGGGGCGGACGACGCGCGGGCGCCGGGCGAGACGGCGCCTCGCCCCGAGGCCCGCCGTGCGGAGTGACAGGCGGCGGGACACCGGCAGCCGGACGCGGGAGGTGCGCCGTGCGCCGGAGCGGGAGCGACTGCTCCCCGGCAGGCCCGTTCCCGGGCGGGATCAGGCCCGGCTCTCGAACGCCTCGAGCACGCGGCGCACGATCTCTCCGAGGGAGGCGGTCTCGTGCACGGTCGGAGAGTGCTGATCCGAGATGCCCACCACCCACGGCGCCATCGGCTCCTCATCCGTCTTCGCCACGAGCATCGTCCCGCCGCCCGTGAGCGGGACCCGCAGCAGCGGACGTTCCTCATCCAGCTCGAGCGAGTCGGCGAGCTCGGGCAGAGCAGTGACGAGCGCCTCGTGGATCCGTTCACGCTCGAGCCAGTCGCCGAAGGCATCGGCCATGTCACGGGTGAAACGCATGAGGGTCCTTCCACAGAGGCGAGGTCCGCACCGGCGGGTCCTGTCCGGTGCTCGAGATGCCGCGGGGCACGAGGTCCCTCCCAGGATGCGACACGAGTCGGACATTTCGGAAGAAAGTCCACGAAATGTGTCGCCCGTTCCTCACCACCGGCCGAGTTCGTGACCGCAGCGTTATCGACGAGCGCGTGCGCCCCCGCGGCAGCCTGGTCGTCCTCTCCTGGCGGCGCGGGTGCCGCACGCGGTGTCGAGACCAGTATCGAGACCGGTGCTGACGGATGGCCCGTGCGCCGGCTTCGCCGTTCAGGCCAGGATCTCGAGCACCAGCTCCACCGCAGCCTCCGCCGTCTCCACCTCGTGCAGGGTCGGCTCCCGTGCCGCCACGACCCCCACGACCCACGGCATGGTGTCCGCCTCGTCCACGCGCGCCACGATCACCGGGCCCTCGGCGCGGGGGATGCGCAGCAGCGGGCGCTGCGGGTGGAGCTCCACCGCGGGGGCGAGGTCGGGGAGCTCGGCGAGCAGCGCGCGGCGGATCGCATCGCACTCGAGCCAGTCCCCGAAGGAGGCGGCCAGGGCAGGGGTGAAGCGCATGAGTGGGTCCTTCCACAGAGGCGAGCTCCGGCGGGAGCAGGCACGGACGAACAGTGCGAAGCGTGTTCGCAGGAGAGAGCGCGGAGCGGGGAGCGTGGACCGAGGGGCACCTGTCGGGGGCGGTGCACTCGGGCGGGCCTCAAGGCCATGGTCTCGCCGTCTTCTCGCCCGGTTCAGCACGAAGGTCCCGCCGGCGCTCTCGGCACCGAGGGGCGGGAGCCGCCCGGTGCCGGAAAGGCAGCGCGGAGCCCCGCCGCGGAATGCGGCATCCGGACCTCTCGGAGAGGCGTACCGCACCCTCCGAGGGCCTGTGCCCGGCGCCGTCTGGACGAAATTCTCATGCTCTATACAGTGAGAAGACAGGTTGCAGCTGGCAGACGGGACCGCGACCGAACCCTTTCGTCGCGCGGGCCCCACCTCGGCCTGCCCTATCCCCGAGCGAATGGAGTTGCATCGCGATGAGCGATGACGAGCAGGATGTCGGCCGACGGAGTCCCGTGCGGCAGGAGCGGGCCGACCGGCCCGCCGGAAACCCGCTGGCGAGCATCGACTATTCGCGGCCCCAGTACCCCCATGACATCCACCCGGCCCTGGTGCCGGGAATCGCCATCGACGAGCAGCGCCGCCGCTACAGCGTGGACAAGATCGTGTTCGGCGTGGCCGGTGCGCTCACCGTCGGTTTCGTGATCTGGGGCGTCATCGACCCGGCGGGCGTCGGCGAGGTGGCCGATGCCGCCTACGGCTGGACGATGACGCACCTGGGCTGGCTGTTCAACGCCGTCGCCACCGTGGTGCTGGTCTCCCTGCTGATCCTGGCCTTCTCCCGCTACGGGAAGATCCCGCTGGGCAAGGACGGGGAGAAGCCCGAGTTCTCCACCTTCTCGTGGGTGGCGATGCTGTTCGCCGCCGGCCTCGGCATCGGCGTGATGTTCTGGGGCCCCTCGGAGCCGCTCACCTACTTCCTGACCCCGCCGCCGCGGACCAACGATCCCGAATCGGTCGAAGCGATGCACATGGCGCTCGCCCAGACCTACTACCACTGGGGCTTCCACGCCTGGGCCATGTACGCCCTGGTGGGAGGAGCCGTCGCCTACGCCGCCTACCGGCGCGGCCGCACCCTGCTGATGTCCTCGATCTTCGAGCGGCTGTTCGGCAAGAAGCTCACCGAGGGCTGGGCCGGCCAGCTGGTGGACATCTTCGCGATCATCGCGACGCTGTTCGGCACCGCCGCGGCCCTCGGGATCGCCGTGCTGCAGATCGGTGAGGGCGTGGTGATCGTCTCCGGCGCCTCCGAGCTGACCAACACCGTGATGATCCTGATCATCGGCGTGCTCTCGGCCGGTTTCGTGATCTCCGCCGTCTCCGGCGTCTCGCGCGGCATCCGCTACCTCTCGAACATCAACATCGTGCTCACGATCGGCTTCGCCGGGATGCTGTTCATCCTGGGGCCCACCCTGTTCCTGCTGAACCTGCTGCCCTCGGCCGTCATGGAGTACGCCGCCTCGCTGTTCGAGATGATGGCGCGCTCGGCCTCCTGGGGCTCGGACACGCTCGACTTCCAGTCCACCTGGACCGTGTACTACTGGGCGTGGTGGATCTCCTGGTCGCCCTTCGTGGGCATCTTCATCGCCCGCATCTCCCGCGGCCGGACCATCCGCCAGTTCCTGCTCGGCGTCATCGGCATCCCCTCCTCGCTGCTCTTCGTGGCCTACGGGATCATGGGCGGCACCGCGATCTCGATGTACCGCGAGGGCAAGCTCGGCGAGCTGGACTCGGTGAACCCGGCACAGGTGCTGTTCTCGATGGCGGACAACCTCCCGCTCTCCGGCGCGCTGCCCGTGCTGATCATGGTCATCCTGGCGATCTTCTTCATCACCGCCGCGGACTCCGCCTCCGTGGTGATGGGCATCCTCACCACGCGCGGCAGCCAGAACCCGCCCAAGCTGATCGTCGTCTTCTGGGGCCTGGTCATGGGCGGGATCGCCGTGGTCATGCTGCTGCTGGGCGATGAGACCGCCCTCGAGGGGCTGCAGTCGCTGGTGATCATCACCGCCGTGCCCTTCGCCTTCGTGATGCTGATGGTCATCGTCGCCTGGGTGCGCGAGCTGCGCACCGACCCGCTCACCCTGCGCCAGCAGTACGCGGAGGTCGTGGTGAGCAACGCCGTCGTGGACGGTGTGGACCGCTTCGACGACGACTTCAGCCTGCAGGTGGTCCGTGCCAAGCCCGGTGAGGGCGCGGGCGCGGATGTCGACTCCACCCATGAGGACTACACCGAGTGGTACCAGCGCACCGATGAGGAGGGCGAACCGGTCGGGTTCGACTTCGCGACCGGGGAATGGGCCGACGGGTGGACGCCGGAGACCGGGGAGATCGAGACGGTCGCGGCGGACGGCGACGCCCCGTCCTCTCCCGAGGGCGGCTCGCCCGAGTCGCCGCAGACGAGCTGAACCGGTCCCCGCCGACGGACGGAGACAGGCGCCGCCGCGCCGCATCGACCACATCGACCCTGACGGAGGAACCGTGACCACAAGACCGAACATCGTCGTCATCCAGGCGGATCAGATGGCGGCCCAGGCGCTGGGCGCCTATGGCGACACCGCCGCCCGCACCCCGCACATGGACGCTCTGGCGGCGGAGGCCGCGGTCTTCGACCGCGCCTACTGCAACACCCCGCTGTGCGCGCCCTCGCGCGCCTCGATGATGACGGGGCGCATGCCCTCGGACATCGACTGCTTCGACAACGGCTCCGACTTCGCCGCGTCGATCCCGACCTTCGCCCATCATCTGCGCGCGGCCGGCTATCACACGGCCCTGGTGGGCCGCATGCACTTCATCGGCCCCGATCAGCACCACGGGTTCGAGCAGCGGCTGACCACCGACGTGTACCCGGCGGACATGGACATGGTCCCGGACTGGCAGCGGGACCTCGGCGACCGGCTGCAGTGGTATCACGACGCGGACGCGGTCCACACCGCCGGAGTCTCCCAGGCCACCGTCCAGCTCGATTTCGACGACGAGGTGGGCTTCCGCGCGCTGCGCCATCTGAACGATCGTGTGCGCGCCGACCAGGCCGCGGGGGAGCGGGTGCCGTTCCTGATGGTCGCCAGCTTCATTCACCCGCACGACCCCTACGAGCCGCCGCAGGAGCACTGGGACCGTTTCGCGGACGTCGACATCCCCGCCCCGCGGCACCCGGAGGTCCCCGACCCCGCGCAGGATCCGCACAGCCATCGGCTGCGGGCGATGAGCGGGTTCGATCAGCGCGAGACCACCGAGGAGGAGGTGCGCCGCGCCCGGCGCTCCTACTACGCCGCGGTCAGCTACATCGACGACCACGTCGGCCGGATCCGGGAGCGCCTGGAGAGCCTGGGCCTCTGGGAGGACACGGTCGTGGTGGTCACCAGCGACCACGGCGACATGCTCGGCGAGAAGGGGCTGTGGTTCAAGATGTCGCCCTACGAGGAGTCCTCGCGGGTGCCGCTGATCCTCCACGGGCCGGAGCACCTCGTGCCGGCGGGCCGCTACGCGAACCCGGTCTCGCTGCTGGACCTCATGCCCACGCTGCTCGAGCTCGGCGGGGCCGACGGCGCCACCTCCGCGGCGGCCGAGGCGACCACCCCCGCACGGCAGGGGCTCTCGCTGCTGGAGTCGGCGCGCCGTGAGCGCAGCGGCACCGCCGGGCCCGCGGACCGCGACGTGATCATCGAGTACCTCGCCGAGGGCACGCTGCGCCCGCAGCTGACGCTGGTGCGCGGACAGCACAAGTTCGTGGTCTGCCCCGGGGACCCCGATCAGCTGTTCGACCTGCACACCGATCCGCATGAGCGCACCAACATCGCGGCCGATCCCGCTCAGGCCGAGCTGGTGGCGGAGCTGCGTGCAGCGGTCGCGGCGCAGTACGACCTCGCCGCCCTCGAGGAGAAGGTCCTGGCGAGCCAGGCGCGGCGGCGCCTGGTCGCGCAGGCCCTCCAGAGCGGTCGCTCGCGGCCCTGGGACTACGAGCCGGACCCCGAGCAGCGGTATGTGCGCGGCGACTTCTGGAGCGCTCTGGGCTACGGGCAGATCCGCCCCACCGGGAGCTGACCGGGGCGGCGCGGCCGCCGGCCGGCCGCGCCGCGGGTCAGAGCGCGAGCCACACGGACTGGTCCCGACCGAGCGCTCCGCGCGCGATGGGAGTGCTGGACACCAGCATCTCGGCGTCCGAGGGGATCATCCACGAGGAGTCGCTGAAATTCGTGACGACCATGGTCGTCCCGATGTCGGTCTCGATCAGGAGCCCGAGCAGATCCGGCCCGAGATCGCACAGAGAGGCCGTGCCGGTGCCGAGGCGCCGTTCCCGGCGGAGACGCAGCAGCTGACGGTAGAGGCGGAGGGTCGAGTCGGGGTCGTGATCCTGGGCGTCGGCCGCGTACGCCGAGAAGCCCGCGGGCATGGGCAGCCACGTCTCCTCGGCCTCGCTGAACCCGAAGGACGGGCCCGAGGCGCTCCAGGGAAGCGGCATCCGGCAGCCGTCGCGTCCGCGCAGACGCCCCGCCGTGCGGGCGAACGTCGGATCGCGGCGGGCCTCGTCGGGCAGGTCGAGCACCTCCGGTAGGCCGAGCTCCTCTCCCTGGTAGAGGTATGCGCTGCCGGGGAGCGCGAGCAGCAGAGCGGTGGCGGCCCGGGCCCGGCGCAGACCGGCGGAGCTGTCCGGGGCCTGTTCGGAGGAGGGCAGCACCCACGGGGCCTGGGCGGGATCGGAGCGGACCAGACGGCTCGCATGGCGCATGACGTCATGATTGGACAGCACCCAGGTCGTCGGCGCGCCGACCGCGTCGGCCGCGGCATAGCTCTCCGTCACCCGGCGCCGTACGTCGGCCGCATCCCAGCGCAGGGCGAGGACATCGAAGTTGAACGCCTGATGGAACTCGTCGGGTCGGATGTAGCGGGCCAGGCGGTCGTGCGGTGCGACCCACGCTTCGGCGACCATCGCCCGCTGTCCCGGGTAGCTCTCGAGCAGGGTGCGCCATTCGCGGAAGATCTCGTGCAGGCCCTCCTGGTCGGCGAAGGGCGCGGCGGATGTGGGGTGGTCCCCTCTGACGTAGTCCTCCCAGGGCACGTCGAGATCAGGCAGTCCATCGGCCTTGATCAGATGATGGGGGACATCGATCCGGAATCCGTCCACCCCGCGATCGAGCCAGAACCTCATCGTCTCGAGGAAGAGCTCGCGGACCTCTGGGTTCCTCCAGTTGAGGTCGGGCTGAGCGGGGTCGAAGAGGTGCAGGTACCACTGTCCGTCCGCCACCTGGGTCCATGCCGGGCCGCCGAACTCCGAGGGCCAGTTGTTGTACGGGCCGTCCGCGTCGACGAACACGTAGCGGTCCCGTGCGGGGGAACCGGGCTGCGCCTCCAGCGCCTCGCGGAACCATGGATGCTGATCACTGGTGTGGTTGGGGACGATGTCGATCAGGACCCGCAAGCCGTGATCGTGCGCCCGACGGATGAGCTCGTCGGCATCGTCGAGAGTCCCGAACAGCGGGTCCACGTCCTGGTGGTCCGAGATGTCATATCCACCGTCCACCTGGGGCGAGGGATAGAAGGGGGAGAGCCACAGGGCGTCCACGCCGAGGTCCCGCAGATAGGGCAGGCGGTCGGTGATCCCCTGCAGGTCCCCGGCCCCGTCGCCGTCGGAGTCGGAGAACGATCGGGGATAGATCTGGTAGATCACGGCGGTGCGCCACCACTGGTCAGCAGCGGTGCCCGGATGGATCATCGTCGCAGCGCGGTGCTTCGCCGTCAGCATGCTCATCGGTGCCCGCCGGGGGACGTGCTCGCAGCGGTCTCGGCGCACTCCGCGCCCTCGATGGATCCCTCGCGAGCTCGGAGGTCAGCGATGATCTGCGGGTACTCCTTGTCCAAGCGGTAGAAGGCCATGCAGATCGCCATCGCGATCGCGAAGACGAGCGGGAGCCAGATGAACACGACGGTGATCTGGTCGAGAGCTGACTGCGGCTGGGCCGCGCCGCCGTCGCCCTCGACATACCCGCCGAGCCCGAGCATCCAGCCGACGGCGACGCCGCCCAGCGCTCCACCGACCTTCTGCCCGAAGGTGGCACCGGCGTAGACCAGTCCTTCGACCCGGGCGCCGCTTCGCCACTGCTCGTACTCGATCGTGTCCGCGATCATGGCGAACACGACGCCGAACATGGCTCCTTCGCCGAGGCCGGCGACGCCGATGCCGAGCAGCACGACCGTCATCTGGGTGGGCGAGGTCGCGATGATCAGCTGGCCGACGATCACGGCCAGGCAGCCGCCCAGCGTGACATTCCGCTTCCCGATCCGGCGGATGAAGGGGATCGCCACGAAGACGCCGGCCAGCTCGATGACGTTGCGGAAGGTGAACATCACCGACGCCATGCTCTCGTCCCCGAGGATGTGCTTCGCATAGTAGGGGTAGACCGACATCAGGTTGTACCCGGTGAACATGAGGACACCGAAGACCACGAGCAGGAGCCAGTATTTGTTGCTCAGCAGGGAGCGGAGCGCGGGGGGTGAGACGTGCGGGGGCGGCGTCGGAGCGTCCCGGCAGGTGCTTCGGCTGCTGGGGCACGGCGTCGTCGGCGTCCGGGCTGCCGGCCGCGTCGGCGGTCTCCTGAGGACCCTCTGGCGCGCGGCCGACGCGCTCCGTGCAGAACTTGACGACGATGGCGATCAGCGCGACGGAGAGGATCCCGTAGAGCCCGAAGACCAGGGTCCAGCTGCGAGCGCCTCCGCCTGCCGCCTCCACGAGCGGCAGCGTCACCGCGGAGACGATGATCGCTCCGATGTACGCGGCGATCATGCGGAAGGTGTTCAGCAGGCCGCGTTCCGTCTGGTCCGCAGTCATCAGCGAGTTGAGCACCCCGTAGGGGATGTTCAGCGCCGTGTAGAGGATCACCGAGCAGAGCGTGTAGGTCACGAACGCGTAGATGATCTTCCCCGTCGGCCCGAAGGCAGGAGCTGTGAACAGCAGGACCGCGGACAGCCCGTAGGGCAGTGCGAGGTAGAGCAGCCACGGCCGGGCCTTGCCCAGGCGGGACCTCGTCCGCTCGATGAGCACCCCGACGACGAGATCCCATGCGCCATCGAGGAGGCGGGCGACCAGCAGGATCGTCCCCACCGTGGCGGCCGGGATGCCGGCCACGTCCGTGTAGAAGAACGCCAGGTAGGACCCGACGGCCACGTAGATGAGGTTGAAGGCCAGGTCGCCTGAGGCGTAGGCGGCCTTCTCGCGGAAGGGAACGGTGGTGGTCGGTGGTGATGGGGGAGCGGTTCTCACGTGTGTGATCCTCGGCTGGAGGCCGCGGTGTCCTGCTGTGCATGCGCGCAGGGCCGGAGACGCGGCGAGGCGGTCCGGCGAACCGCGGGCGGATTCCAGATGGTGACGGATCGCCGTGCATCCGGCGATATGTTCAGTCGTACAGAGTGCGGATCGACTGTACCGCCGATGTGTTCACTCGTCCACATCGAGGGGCGGCGGGGTCGCGCCGGGGCGAGGAGACTACGATGAGCGGCGCACGTACGGCCGGTCGCCGACCGGCCGAGGTGCCGATGTTCAGGCCGATGTGCAAAGACACGCCGAGGTGCACAGAGAAGAGGGATCGTGGCGCGTCGTTTCGATCCGGGTCGTCGTGAGCGCATCATCGCCATGGCGTACAGCAGCATCGCCGTGAACGGTGTCAGAGGGACCTCCAATCGCGTCGTCGCGGCGATGAGCAATGTCCCGCTGGGGTCCATGACCTACCACTTCAAGAACGTCGACGAACTGCTGTACGAGGCTTTCTCGCGGTATGTCGACGAGGTCGAGGAGCTCGTCGGTGCGCGTCTTCCCCCGAGCCTGTCCCGCGAGCAGGCGATCGATGCGGTGGTGCAGCTGATCCACGAGGACTTCGGGGTCGAGGGCGGCCTGGACTACCGGGTGAACTACGAGCTCTATGCGATGACCTCGAGGGATGCGAGGTACCAGAAGCTCCTGGTGGATATGACGGAGGCGGGCCGCGCGGCGCTCGCCCATCATTTCGGCGACGCGACGGCACGCGCCCTCAACACGTACATCGAGGGAGCGACCACGCATCGTGCTCTGCAGGCGACCGCGCACACCGTCGAGGAGACGCGCTGCGTCGTCCGTCTGCTCGTCGCCGGAGTGGGAGGCGCTCAGGACGTCCCCCGGGACGCGGCCCGCTGAACTCGCGGGACGCCACCGACAAGGACGGCCCCGCCCCGTGTGGGGCGGGGCTGTCCTCGGCTCCGGAGCCGATCCGCGCCGATGTCACCCTTCGGGCACGGCCTCGGCCATCGCGCTGATCTGGAAGGTCGCGCCCTCGGGGTCCGCGATCGTGGCGACCGTGCCGAAGGGCGAGGGCATCGGCCCGTCCAGCACCGAGCCGCCGAGCTCCTCCACCCGGGCGATCGCGGCCGCGCTCGAGTCCACGCCCAGGTAGATGCGCCAGCCGGTGGCGTCCTCGGGCATCATGCGGGTCGCATCGCACAGGCCCCAGCTCGCGCTCTCGCCGGCGCCGTTGGTCGCATAGCGGAAGTCCGGGCCGGACATCTCCTCGGCCATCGGCACCAGCTGCGCGTCGAACACCTCGGTGTAGAACGCGGCGGCCTCGTCGTACCAGTGCGTCATCAGCTCGAACCACACGGGCGAGCCGGGCGTGCCCGTGAACTCGTAGCCCTCGAGGGTCCCGGCCTGCCACAGGCCGATCGGCGCCCCGGTGGCGTCGAGCACCACGGACATCCGCCCCGCGTCGCTGATCGCATCGGGCGGGACGATGACGGTGCCGCCGGCCTCCGTCGCCTTCGCGGTGCGGGCGTCGGCGTCGTCGACGGCGAGGTAGACGCTCCATTCGGGCGGCAGCGGATCGCCGGCCGGGCAGGTCATGCCCGAGACGTTCATCAGCCCGCCCACCAGGGCGCCGTCGTTGCGGATCAGGTGGTAGTGGTTCATGCTCTCGCCGAGGTCCTCGAACTCCCAGCCGAACAGGCCGGAGTAGAAGGCCTTCGCCGCCTCGGTGTCGGTGATGCTGAGATCGAGCCAGGTGCTGGTGCCGGTGCTGCGGGTCATCGTTCCTCCTGCGGTGCGGTGGACCCCTGGGGCCCTGGTGCCCCCAACCTAGAGGGGGCGCGGCGCCGGGGTTTGTCCGATCCTGCGCACCTCAGCGGCGGCAGAGGCTCGGCAGGGCGGAGAGCAGAGGCGGCCGCGCCGCCGGCCCGGCTGCGGAGAACTCGAGCGTCACCTCGCCCGGCCCCGCGAGCGGGGCCGGGTGCACCGCCACCAGCGGCTGCTCCGGCACCAGCATGTCCAGCGGGTCCGCATGCGCGGGCACCACGAAGCCGAGCAGGAACGGCGCCCCCTCGCACATGGGCAGATCGACGGAGGGCACGCCGGAGACGAGCACGCCCGAGAGCGGCAGCCCGATCGGTGCCGGCTGCGGATACCAGCCCACCCACACCGAGGCGTCGCCACGCCGCTGCACCTCCTCGGGCAGTACCAGGCGCACCCGCACCGTCCCGTGGTGCGGGCGCAGCAGGGTGAAGGGACGCGGGGCCGGTCCGCGACGCGATGGGCGAGGCGGCGCAGCTGCCCGGGCGTGATGCCGACAGTGCTGCGGAAGCGGCGGCTGAAGCTCGACAGCGAGTCGAAGCCGACCGCGGCGGCCACGTCGATCACCGCGTCGTCCCCCGCCAGCAGCATCCGCTTCGCCGCGTCGATGCGCAGGGCGGTGAGGTGCTGGCCGGGACCGATCCCCATGCGGGCGCCGAAGATCCGGGTGAAGTGGAAGGGGCTGTACCCGGCATGCTCCGCGAGGTCCGCGACATCGAGGGTCGCGGCGTTCTCGTGCGCGAGGCGCAGCACGGAGGAGAACCTGTCCTCCGCGCGCGGGAGCGTGAGCGCGGTCACGCCTCAGAGTGTACGGTCCCGCCCGGACATCCCAGAAGGGGCCCGACGGGGGCCGGGACGCCGACGGCGCGGCACCGGTCGGAGGACCGGCACCGCGCCGTCGTGCTCACCTGCGGGCAGGTCCGGGGCCGTCGCGCAGCCCCGGGCCCTGCTCAGGCGCTCTGCTCGCCGCGGATCAGCTCCGCGGCGCGCTCGCCGATCAGCATCGTGGTGATGTTCGGGTTCACGGCGACCAGCTGCGGCATCACCGAGGCGTCGACCACGCGCAGACCGGTCACGCCCTTGACCCGCAGCTGCGGATCCAGGGGCGACATGTCATCGTCCACCGCGCCCATGCGGCACGAGCCGGCGGGGTGGTAGACGGTGTTGTGGGTCTTCGCGACGTAGTCGGCGATCTCCTCGTCGCTCTGCACGTCCTCGCCGGGGAACAGCTCCCGGCCGCGGAACGCATCCATCCCCGGCTGGGAGACGATCTCGCGCGCCTTCCGGATCCCGGCGACGGCGACGGCCATGTCATGGCCCTCCTCGTCGGTGAAGTAGCGCGGATCGACCTTCGGCTTGTCGCGGTAGTCGATCGACCGCAGCCGCACCGTGCCGCGCGAGCGGGCGTGGGTGACGTTCGGGGTCAGCGCGAAGGACTCCGGCGAGGTCGGGTAGCCCTGACGGCGGGTGTGCATGTCGAAGGGCACCGAGCCGTAGTGCATCATCAGGTCCGGCAGGTCCAGGCCCTCCTGCGTGGGGGTGAAGATGCCGATCTCCCACCACTGCGTGGACTCGCGGGTCATCTTCTGCGTGGACTCCCACGAGATGACCGCCTCGGGATGGTCCTGCAGGTTCGAGCCGACGCCGGGGGAGTCCACACGCACGTCGATGCCCACCTCGCGCAGGTGGTCGGCGGGGCCGATGCCCGAGAGCATCAGCAGCTTCGGGGAGTCGATCGCCCCGGCGGAGAGGATCACCTCGCGGCGCGCGTGCATGCGCGAGGAGCGGTCGAAGGCGTTGTCGATGTACTCCACGCCGGTGGCGCGCTGCTCCTCGTCGAAGAGCACCCGCATCACGTGCATGCCGGTGAGGACGTGCAGGTTCTCCCGCTCGAAGTTCGGGTGCAGGTAGGAGACGGAGGAGGAGGCCCGGGTGCCGTCGTCCTGACGGTTCACCTGGAACCAGTTCGCGCCGTTGACCACGGTCTCGAAGTCGTTGAACCGCGCCCGCGGGATGCCCGCCTGCTCGCACGCGTCCAGCAGCGCCACGCCGAGCGGATCCTCGGCAGGCACGTCCATGAGGTGCACCGGGCCGGAGGTGCCGTGGCCCTCACCGCTGCGGTCCCGGTTGGTCTCCAGGCGCTCGATCAGCGGCATCACGGTCTCGGCGTTCCAGCCCTCGGCGCCGAGCTCCTCCCACAGGTCCATGTCCTCCGCCGGCGGGTGGAAGGCGATGCAGGAGTTGTGCGAGGAGCAGCCTCCCAGCACCTTCGCGCGGGCGTGGCGCATGAAGGAGTTGCCGTTCTCCTGCGGCTCGATCGGGTAGTCCCAGTCGAGGCCGGATTCGAGCAGCTCGGGCCAGCGCTTGAGCTGCAGCACCTCCTCGTGCTCGAGATCGGAGGGGCCGGCCTCGAGGAGCGCGACCTGCACGGCCGGATCCTCGCTCAGACGCGCCGCCAGGGCGGCACCGGCGGAGCCGCCGCCGACGATGACGTAGTCGAACTCGGAGACGGGGTTCTCGGAGACGGGGCTCTGGGAGCTGGGGTTCTGTGACGACATTGCTGCTGCTTCCTGTCGAGGGATGAGGGTCAGGGGCGCGGGGCGGGGCCGAGAGGGCCCCGGCCCGCGCGGATCACTTCCGGGGGAACCAGCCGGAGACGGCGGGCTCGGTGTTCTCGTAGATGTGCTTGGACTCGGTGTACTCCTCGAGCCCGGTGGGGCCCAGCTCGCGGCCGACGCCGGACATCTTGAAACCGCCCCACTCCGCCTGCGGCAGGTAGGGGTGGTAGTCGTTGATCCAGATCGTGCCGTGGCGCAGACGTCGCGAGACGCGATTGGCGACCCCGGAATCGGAGGTCCACACCGCGCCGGCCAGGCCGTACTCGGTGTCGTTGGCGATCGCGATCGCCTCCTCCTCGGTGGAGAAGGTCTCCACCGTGATCACGGGGCCGAAGCCCTCCTCGACCACGGCGGGGTTCTCCGCAGTGCACTGGTCCAGCACCGTCGGCGCGTAGAAGAAGCCCTGCTCGTGCTCGGGACCGCCCCAGTGGCCGCCCGTGCGCAGGCGGGCACCGGCGGCGATGCCGCGCTGGACGTAGTCGGTGACCTTGTCGCGGTGCTCCTTCGAGACCAGCGGCCCGGTCTCGGCCTTCTCGTCCAGCGGGCCGCCCATGACGATGTCCTCGGCGCGGGCGACCAGCTCGTCGACGAACTTCTCGGCGATCGTGTCCTGCACGATCAGGCGCGTGCCGGCCGAGCACACCAGGCCCGAGTCGAGGAACCCGGCGTTCAGGGCGTTGTCCAGCGCCGCCTCGTAGTCGGCGTCGGCGAACACCACGTTGGGGTTCTTGCCGCCCAGCTCGAGGGCCACCTTCTTGACGCCGTGCGCGGCGGCCTCGGCGATCTTCCGGCCCGTGACCAGGCCGCCCGTGAAGGAGACCAGGTCGATCTCCGGGTGGGAGGACAGCGGCGCGCCCACCACGCCGCCGTCGCCGAGCACCAGGTTCGCCACCCCGGCGGGCAGGCCGAGCCGGTCGAGCACGTCGAGGATGAGGATCGTGGTGTGCGGGGTGAGCTCGGCCGGCTTGATGACGAAGCTGTTGCCGGCCGCGAGCGCCGGGGCGATCTTCCACGAGGCCTGCAGCAGCGGGAAGTTCCACGGCGTGATCATGCCGCACACGCCGATCGGCTCCTTCACGACGCGGGAGATCACGCTGGGATCCCCGGCATCGACCAGGCGGCCCGGGGTCTGATCGGCGATCTTCCCGAAGTAGCGGAAGCAGGCGGTGATGTCGTCCATGTCGCCCTCGGCCTCGACCAGGCGCTTGCCGGTGTCGAGGGCCTCGGCGCGGGCGAACTCGGCCTTGCGCTCCTGGAGCGCGTCGGCGACGCGCAGCAGGAAGTCACCGCGCTCGGCGGCGGGCGTGTCGGCCCAGACGCGGGAGTCGAAGGCGCGGCGGGCGGCGAGGATCGCGCGCTCGACGTCCTCGGCGGTGGCCTCGGAGACCACGCCCACCTCGCTCTGATCGGCGGGGCAGAACACGGTGCGGGTCGCACCCGAGGACGAGGCCGTCCACTGCCCGTCGATGAACAGTGTGGCGATGGGGTCAGTCATGAAGCTCCTTCGTGTCGGGCGTGCGGCGAGGATGCTCCTCGAACGCCGAATCTACGGGGGTGTCGACCTGATCGGTGTCGATCCAGGTATCCGGTGCGGTGACGGGGACTGTGCCCGTCGCCGTGCCGATCTCCGTGCTCATGGTCAAGTACATGATGTGCGCGTCGTAGGAGTCCAGCACATCGGCGATGACCTGGGCCTTCGAGGAGCCCATGATGTCGCGGCCCCGCGAACCGAGCACCGAGAAGATCTCCACGCGGTAGTAGGTGTCGCGCACCGCGGCGAGGTTCGCCGCGAAGCTCGGGGTCGAGTAGGCCACCGGGTAGGTCTGGTACTTGAAGTCCTCGGCATCGGGGAAGGAGACGACGAGGTCGACGAAGGGGATGCCGCTGTCCGGGTGCGCGCCGCGCTGGCAGACGACATCGGCGCCGAGGTCCTCCAGCTCTGCCGCGACCTCCTCGACCGCGGGGGTGGCGACGGTCTCGATGAAGGTCGTCGCCTGCTCGGCGGTCGCGTAGGTCATGCGGTGCTGGAGGCGCTGGCGCCACGAGCCGCGGTCGCTGCCCTCGGCCTCGCGCACCCGGCTGGTCAGCAGCGAGGGCAGGGTCGCCTGGCGGGATTCGAGGCTGGTCAGCTCGATGCGCAGCACCTTCCAGAGGCTGACCATCATCAGGTAGACCATCACCGACAGCGGCAGGCCCACCATCACGGTCGCCGCCTGCAGCGTGTACACCCCGTCGATGAACAGCATCACCAGGGTCAGGGCGCCGGTGATCACGGCCCACACGATCCGCAGCCAGGGCGGGCCGTCGGACTCCGCGGTGGAGGCCTTCGAGGTCATGTTCGCCATCACCAGCGAGCCGGAATCGGCGGAGGTGACGTAGAAGAACAGGCCGGTGAGCAGGGCGAGGGAGACGGTGAAGGTCGCGCCCGGGTACTGCTCGAGCAGGTTGAAGAAGCCCGATTCGGGCTCGTTCACGGCGAGGTCGAGGAAGTCGGCGTCGCCGAAGAAGCTCAGCGCCGCGTTGCCGAAGATCGACACCCACAGCAGGATGAACGAGAAGGGGATCAGCAGCACGCCCACCACGAACTGGCGCAGGGTGCGGCCGCGCGAGATGCGGGCCAGGAACAGGCTCACGAAGGGCGCCCAGGCGATCCACCACGCCCAGAAGAACAGCGTCCAATCCGCCATCCACTGGTCGGCGGGGTAGTCCGCGGTCCCGTCGTTGTAGGCGAAGGTGTTCATCATCATCCCCGGGAACCGGGAGAAGAAGTCACCGACGTTCTGGACCAGGGCGTTGAGCAGGTGATGGGTCTGCCCGGAGAACAGCACCCACAGCATGAGCACCAGCGCCATGAGCACGTTCAGCTCGGAGAGCCGGCGGATGCCCTTGTCGACGCCGGAGACGGTCGACATCACGGTGATGAACACGGCCAGCGCCATGAGCGCGACCTGCACCCCGATCGAGTTCGGGATGCCGAACAGGGCGGAGAGGCCGAAGTTCAGGAACACCACGCCGATGCCGAGGGACACCGAGATGCCGAAGATCGTGCCGATCGTCGCGCCGATCTCCGCGACGTGCCCGACCGCGCCGTGGATGCGGCGGCCGAAGATCGGCGCGAGCGCGGAGCGGATCGACAGCGGCAGGTGGTAGCGGTAGGCGAACAGGCCGAAGGCCATGCCCATGAGGGCGTACATCGCCCAGCCGGGGATCCCGTAGTGGAAGATCGTCCAGATCGGCGCCATCCGCGCCGCCTCCTCCGATCCCGCGGGGACGTCCGGCGGGGTGAGGAAGTTCGTGGCCGGGCCGGAGATCCCGAAGAACATCAGGTCCACGCCGATGCCGGCGGCGAACAGCATCGCCGCCCAGGTGAACAGGTTGTACTTCGGCAGCGAATGGTCCGGGCCCATCTTCGTCCCGCCCACCTTGGAGAACGCGACGAGCAGCACGAACACGACCACGAGCGTGGCGGTGAGGACGTAGTACCAGCCGAAGTTCGTCGCCACCCAGTCCATGGACCCGAAGATCACCGTCTCGGCGGTGTCCGGCCAGATCCCCGCGAACAGCACGAACGCGACGATGATGACCGAGGTGCCGAGGAACACCGGCCAGTTGACGGGGGAGTGGGAGCGCTTGGCCGCTCCGGAGGCCGGGACCGATCCGCCGTCCTCCCCACCGGGGTCCCTCCGTGTGCCGGGGGAGTCTGCGGGGCGAGGAGTGCTGACGGCCTCAGCCATCACGGTCCTTTCGGTCGGGGAAAACGGGCACCACGCAGCGCGTGCACTCGGGCACGGCAGCGGGATCGGGATCGGCGCGAGGCGAGGTTCTCGCAGGTCGCAGCCGGTCAACGACCATAAGGTCCATGGCTGTGCGGAGCCAGCGGACACGGGGCGGTGGTGATACAGCAGGCACCGGCACGGTTGACCACCTCATATGAGGGCCGGGTGCGCGTGAGCCCTGCCACCGAGCGTACCCTGCCCGCGCCGTCGCGGGTCTCCCCTCCGCCGCCTCCCCGCCGGCACCCTCGCCGGCGGTGGGGATCGCGGAGCGGAGGTGTTCAGTCCTGCGTGGTGGTCTCCGCCTCGGCCTGCGGGTGCGGGCGCGAGCCGCGCAGGAAGCAGGAGCCGATGAGGCCCAGCGCGGCGATCCCGGCGGCGACCAGGAACGCCACGTTCACGCCGTGGATCGCGCCGGCGGCGCCGTACTCCTCCGGGTCCCGCGCGGCGGCGGTCATCACCGTCACCAGCACGCCGGTGCCGACGGAGGCGGCGACCTGCCGCATCGTGTTGTTCACCGCCGCGCCGTGCGGGATCATCCGCGGCGGGAGCTGGTTCAGCGCCGCCGTGGTGACCGGCATCATCACCATCGCGGTGCCCAGCATCCGCACCGCGTTGACGATCGCGATGTAGGCGAAGGTGGTGTCCACGGTGAGCTGGGCCAGCATCACGCTGGTGATCGTCAGCAGCGCGAAGCCGACGATCGCGAGCACGGTGGCGCCGAAGCGGTCGAAGATCCGCCCGGTCACCGGCGACATGACGCCCATGATCACGGCCCCCGGCAGCAGCACGAGCCCGGACTCCATCGCGGTGAAGTCGCTCATGTTCTGCATGTACAGCGGGATCATCAGCATCCCGCCGATCATCGCCATGAACACCAGCATGCCCAGCACGGTGCCGAGCGCGAACATGCGGTTGCCCAGCACCCGCAGCTCGAGCAGCGGCTCCTCGAGGCGCAGCTGACGGCGCACGAAGAGCACCAGGGCGATCGCTCCGACGAGCAGGGGGACGAGCACCTGCGCGTTCAGCCAGCCCACGTTGCCCGCATTGCTGAAGCCGAACAGCAGCCCGCCGAAGGCGAAGGTGGACAGGATCAGCGAGAACACGTCCAGATGCGGATCCGTGCGCTCGGTGACGTTGCGGAGCGTGAGGTGCGCGAAGATCAGCGCGCCCACGGCGATCGGCAGCATCATCACGAACAGCACCCGCCACGACCAGTGGTCGACGATGAAACCGGAGAGGGTGGGGCCGAGCGCGGGGGCGAAGGAGATGACCAGCCCGAAGGTGCCCATCGCGGTGCCGCGCTTGTGGATCGGGAAGATCGCGAACAGGATCGTCTGCATCAGCGGCATGATCATGCCGCCGCTGGCCGCCTGCACCACGCGGCCCAGCAGCAGCACCGGGTACACGGGCGCGGCCGCGCAGATCACCGTGCCCACCACGAAGATGCCCATCGCGGCGAAGAACATCGTGCGCGTGGTGAACTTCTGGATCAGGAAGGCGGTGGCCGGGATCATGATGCCGTTGACCAGCATGAACAGCGTGGTCACCCACTGCGCGGTGTTCGCGGTGATGCCGAAGTCCACCATGAAGGCGGGCAGCGCCGTGTTCAGCAGCGTCTGGTTCAGGATGATGACGAACGCGCCGGCGAGCAGGACCGACATCACGACGTACGGACTCGTCGCCGCGGGGGCGGGACCCTTGCTGCTCGATGCTGCGCTGTCCTTGTGCCCCAAGGTCGGAACCTCTCTCGTCTCGATCGCCACCTGACTCCGTCCTGCTCGGTCCGTCGCGGCCTCTGCCGCGTCTGCCGCGTCTGCCGTCGGCTGTCGCGTCTGCCGCCGACCCACGACATTAGGCGCGAAGTTTCAGTCGATGCAAGGTTGTCGGGGCGAGGGCTGTGGGGAATGCCTCGCGGGGCCCGCCGGTGCACGGCCGTCGCACAATGGGGACGTGCCCTCCTCGACCGCCGCCTCCTCGTCCCCCGCCGTCCGCGCCGATCAGGCGATCGCAGGCCTCGCCCCCGGCTACTTCGCCCTGGTGATGGGCACGGGGATCGTCTCGGTGGGGCTGCGCACCGCAGGGTACGACGGCGCCGCGCTGGCGCTGCTGGTCCTCGCCGCGGTCGCCGCCGCGGTCCTCGTGGTGCTCTACGTGCTGCGCGGGCTCCGCCACCCGGCGCGGATGCGGGCCGATGCTCGGAACCCGGAGACCGCCTTCGGCTACTTCACCGTGGTCGCCGCGGCGAGCGTCCTCGGGGTGGGGATGCACGACGTGGGGCTCGGCACCGCCTCGGTGGTGCTGCTCGGGATCGGCGCGGCCCTCTGGGTCGTGCTGGGGTACGTGCTGCCCTGGCAGGTGCTGATGACGCGTGACGGCGAGCCGATCCTCGCCCGCACCAACGGCAGCTGGTTCATCTGGTCCGTGGCCTCCCAGTCCCTCGCCGTCGGCCTGTCCGGGCTGCGGCCGGCCACCCCCGCGTTCGCGGACCTGCTCGGCGTGCTCACCGTGCTCTTCTGGTCGGTGGGTACGATCCTGTATGCCGGCATCGCGGTGCTGGTGATCCTGCGGATCGTGCACTTCGGCATCACGCCCCAGCAGTTCGAACCCACCTACTGGGTGGCGATGGGCGCGCTCGCGATCGCGGTGGTCGCCGGCGCCGGGATCTACGCGATGGACTCCGTGCCGATGGTCGACGCCGCCCGCGGGCTCATCGGAGGCACGGTGGTGATCTTCTGGTGCTTCGCGCTGTGGCAGCTCCCGCTGCTGGCCGGCGCCGGCCTGTGGCGCCACCTCATCCACCGGGTCCCGCTGCGGTACGTCCCCTCCCTGTGGTCGATCGTGTTCCCGCTGGGGATGTTCGCGGTCGCCTCCATGCGGCTCGGGCGGGTCGAGCACCTGCCGATGGTCGAGATCGTCGGCGACGTGGTCCTGGTCGTCGCAGTGCTCGCCTGGGCGGCCGTCGCCGTCGGGCTGGTGCTCACCCTCGTGCGGGGGCTGCGCGGGGCGCGGGCGACCGCCGGTTGATACGCGTGCGCTCGTGCAGCGCGCGGCCAGGAGGCCGGCTCTGGACGCCGTGCCCCCGGGGTGCTTGGGTGGTGGCACGGCCGCTCGGCGCTCGCCGAGGTGCCGCCACCCGAGGAGGGGTCGCGATGAGCGCTGCGCACACGGGGCCGACGGGCCGACCGCCGATCGTGGACATGGAGGCGTGGCAGCGCGCCCGTGACGAGCTGCTGGTGCGCGAGAAGGCGCACACCCGCGAGGGCGACGCGATCGCCGCCGCGCGCAGACGGCTGCCGATGGTGGAGGTCGACGGGTCCGTCCCTGTCGTGGGCCCCGTCGGGCCCGTGCCCTTCACCGAGCTGTTCGACGGCCGTGACCGGCTCGTGGTCTACCAGCACATGTGGCACGACGGCGCGCCCCACCAGGGCCAGTGCGAGGGCTGCACCACCACGGCATGGCACCTGCACGACGCGACCTATCTGCACGCCCACGGGGTCTCGCTCGCGATCCTCACCACCGGACGCTGGGAGGAGGTGCACCCCTACACCGCCTTCATGGGGTACAAGCGGGTGCCCTGGTATTCGGTGCGCGCGGCGGCGCCGCCGATCGGCGGCGGCATGGGGCATCTGGCCAGCTTCCTGCGCGACGGGGACCGGGTGTTCCTCACCTACCGCACCACCGGTCGCGGCAACGAGCGGGTGAACTTCTCGATGGGGCTGCTGGACATGACCCCCTACGGCCGCGGCGAGGACTGGGAGGACGTCCCGGAGGGATGGCCCGAGGGGCGTCACGCCTGCTGGTCCTGGCGCACGGACGCCGAGGGCACACCCACCTGGGGAGAGAGCAGCAGGCCCCTCCCGCAGTGGGCGCGGCCCGGCGCGGCCCCGGTGACGACGCTGGGGCGGCGCGGGCCGCGCTGAGCGGGGAGGGCCGCTCGACCGGGCGGGTCGGTCGACCGGGCGGGTCAGTCGACCGTGAGCTCGCCCATCGGGCCCCAGCCGTCGCCCTCGACCTGGTGGGAGACGATCTGCGGCGTCGCGGAGAGGTACTGCGGGAACTCCTCCTGCATGGCCTTGAAGTGCGGGGAGTTCACGTGCGGGGCCGCGCCCTCGTCGGTGAACGCCTCGATGAGCACGTAGGTGTTGGGGTCCTTCACGCTGCGCGACCACTCGAACCAGAGGTTGCCGGGCTCGGCGAGGGTGGTCTCGGTGAACTCGCGGGAGATCTCCGGCCAGCGGTCCGCGTACTCGGGCTTCACAGGGAACTTCACGTTGATGAGGATCATGGCCCGGACCCTACGGGATCGCGGCCCCGTCGACCATCCGCGACCCCGGCATCGGAGGCAGGGGCCGCGGAGGGGCCATCGCTGGGACGGTGCGCGGTGATCAGAGGTTGATCGTCACGTCCCCGGATTCGCGCAGCTCGCCGGCGAGGGTGGTCGCCGCCTCGTTCTGCTGCTGGGCGACGGTCTGCTGGGCGAGCTGGTCCTGGACGTCCTCGAACGGAGGCACCTCGGAGGATTCGCCACCGGCCTGCGACTGCTGCTCGACGAGCTGGTCGTACTGCGCCTGCAGCTCCTCCTCGGAGGGCTCCTCGATGTCAGCCTCCTGCTCGATGTAGGCGGTGAGCATGTGCTGCGAGGCGGCGTCCTCGCGCACGTCCTCCTCGCTCATGCCCTGCTGCTCGAGCGTGGAGACGACCTCGTCCGCGGAGCCCAGGCCGTTCTGCTGGGCGATCTCCTCGAGGGTCGCGTCGATGTCCTCATCGGTGGGCTCGATGCCCGCCTCGGACGCCCCCTGCAGCAGCAGATGGTTGTCCACCAGCTGCTCGGCCACCTGCTGCTTGAGCGCGGCCTGGTCGACCTCCTCGCCGGTGGACTGCTGCTGCATCGCCATCTGCTGGAACTGGCTCTCGTAGATCTGGGTGAACTCGTCCTTGCTGATGTCCTCCCCGTTGACCGTCGCGACGACATCCGGGACATCGGAGACATCGGCCTCCGGCATCTCCTGCTCGCCCGAGCCGTCGGCGCCGAGCGGGGAGCCCCCGCCGTCGCTCGCCGCGGGCGCCTGCCCGCCCTGGTCGCTGGCGCCCGACTCGGCGGCCTGATCACCGCTGCACCCGGTGAGGGCGAGGACGGCGGCGAACGAGACGGCCACGATCGAGTTGCGGACCTTCGAGGTGCTGGGGACCTTCACTGTGCCTCCTGAGGTTGAGCGGCGCGGGCGACGCTACGCCCCGAACCCTGGCATCGCGTTCCGGGGGCGTCCAGGATCGGGTCAGGAACCCTGTTTCCGTGGGCAGTGTCACGGAAAGGTAACGGTCGAGGCGTCCTCCACCGCGATCCGGCGATCAGTACCCGAGGGTCCGCAGGTACTCGCGGGACTCCCGGATGCAGTCGAGGGGATCGCGGCCGTAGGTGTCGTCCTGCTCGATGAGGAAGTACTCGGCACCGGCCCGTTCGGCCGCGGGCAGCAGCGCCGGCCAGTTCATGTTGCCCTGGCCCACCTCGGCGAATTGGACCAGACCCAGGAACGCCGCCTGGAACTCCGCCATGCCCAGCTCCCCGGACTCGAGCTCCGCGAGCGTCCGGGCCGGCAGCGGGGCGATGCGGAAGTCCTTGACGTGGATGAGCTTGCAGGCACCGGTGTACGCCTCGAGCATGTCCAGCGGCGCCATGCCGCCGCGCTGGACCCAGTGCAGGTCCACCTCGAACAGCAGCGACGGCGCCACCCGGCGCACGATGTCGAAGACGCGCTCGCCCTCGAACTGGATGAGATCCACGTGGTGGTTGTGATAGCAGAGCGTCACGCCCTGCTCCGCCAGGCGAGCCGCGTAGGGCTCGACCGAGGCGGCCCACTCCTCGCAGGCCTGCTGGGAGGTCATCGCCGAGAACGGCATCATGCCGATCCGCAGGAAACGGGTGCCGGTCCTCCTGCACGCCTCGACGGCGCGATCGAACTCGGTCGAGAGGGCGAAGCCGTTGCCGCCGGGATCGATCGTGGCGCTCATCGCCGCGATCTCCACGTCGAAGGCGGCTCGTCCGCGCACGAGGTCGTCGATCAGCTCGTCGGTCATCTCCACCTGGGAGACCTCGACGGCGTCGAGATCGAGCTCGCGCACCTGGCGCAGCACCTCGTATATCCCCTTCTCGTGGATCTGGTCCTTGAGCATCATGAGCTGGAGTCCGAGGACGGGCATGGGCGTCTCCTTCGACGAGTGAGGATGGGGGAGCGGTGCGGAGCGGGAGAGCCGGCACCGACGAGGTCGGTGCCGGCTGCGGAGGGCAGGCCGCTCAGGAGCGGGTGGGGAACTTCCCCTCCTCCTGGATGCGTGCGTTGAGCTCGGCGAGGTACTCCTCGGCGGGGAAGTCGACGAGGTCGATCTCGCGACCGGTCCAGGCCGACAGCTGCATGCCGGAGGCCAGGCGCACCCCGTTGATGCCCTCGGCGCCGTCGGCGATGAGGTCGGTGCCGTCGTTGATGTGCGCGGCGAAGTTCGTCAGCACGTCGAGGTGCTGCTTGCCCCACACCGACTCGTAGTCCTTCTCCTCGACGGTGAACACGGAGGACTGATCCGCCTCGCCGCGGAAGAGCTTGGCGACGTCCTGCATGGACATCGAGTCGCTGAGGGCGCGCTCGTCCTGCGTGAGGCGGTGGATCGTCACCTTCTTCGAGCCGTCGACCACGACCTTGCCCTTGTCGAACAGCATCTCGAGGCGGTCGGTGCCGATGATGTCGTTGGTGGAGGTCATGAAGTGGCCGGTGACGCCGTCGCCGAAGTCGACGAGCGCATTGACCTCGTCCTCCGTGGCGATCTCGCGCTGGAAGCCGAAGGCCAGCTTCGCGAAGACCTTCTTCGGGGTGCCGCACAGCCACTGCCACAGGTCCAGCTGATGGGGGGCTTGATTGACCAGCACGCCGCCGCCCTCGCCGCCCCAGGTCGCGCGCCACTCGGACTGGTCGTAGTAGCCCTGCGGGCGCCACCAGGTGGTGATGATCCAGGAGGTGTGGCGCAGCGCCCCGAGCTCGCCGGAGTCGATGAGCGCCTTGAGATCGGTGTAGACCGGGTTCGTGCGCTGGTTGAACATGATCGCGAAGGTGGTCTCGGGATGCTCCGCCGCGAAGGTGTTCATCGCCTCGACCTGCGAGGTGTACACCCCGGCAGGCTTCTCGGTGAGGGCGTGGACGCCCTTGCCGATCGCGTCGATGGTCATCTCGGGGTGGAGGAAGTGCGGCACGGTGGTGACGATGGCGTCCACGTCCCCGGAGTCGAGCATCGCGAGGTGGTCGTCGTAGAACGGCGCGTCCGGGAACTTCTGCGCGGCGAGCTCCCGCTTGGCGGGGTCCGTGTCCGCGATGGCGCCGAGGCTCATGCCCGGCACCCGGCCCTCGTCGACGAGGCCGGCATAGGTGCCGCCCTGGGCGCCGAGGCCGATGATTCCGAGCCGAACGTTCTTCTCCGACATGGTGTCTCCGTTCTGGGATGGGGGTCGCGGCCGGTCTCGGCGCGCGGACGGTGGGGAGGTGGGGGAGGGCCGACAGCGCCCACGCGGTGCCCTTCCGGGACGCCGACGCGTCGGGCAAGCGGTATCCCTCCTGACCCTACCCTCGTCGGCGCTTCCGGTCGCGGCAGCGCCGACGATCGGGTCTCATGCGTCCTGGGAGTCCTCGGCCGCGTGGCGCTCCTCGAGGATCTCCGCGTTCTTCTCGACCCGCTTCTTCGACAGCGGGTACCAGAACACCAGCGCCAGCACCCCGACGATGAGGATGAGGCCCGGCAGCAGGGTCGCGACCGAGTAGACGCCCTCGAGCACCGACTCGTCCTGCCGGCCGCCGCCGGACCGGTAGCCGATCGCGCCGAGCGCCCAGCCGGTCATGCCGCCGGCGACGGCCTGGCCGAGCTTGCGGGCCCAGGAGTACATCCCGTAGATGGTGGCGTCGTTGCGCTCTCCCGTGCGGACCTCCTGGAAGTCGATCACGTCGGTGATGAACGCCCAGATCAGGACGTTCACGCAGGCGACGCCGGTCTGGATGAGCGCGTAGCCGGCCATGAAGACGTACGGGCTGTCGGTGCGGACGGCGAACAGCAGCAGAGCCGCGAGCATCGCCAGGGCCATGCCCGTGGCCCCACCTCCTTCTTGCCGAAGGTCTTGGCGAGCTTCGAGGCGAAGGGCACCAGCAGCAGGGTCGGGGCGAGGCCCACGAAGTTCACGGCGCTGAGCAGCTGGCCGTTGTTGAAGTACTCGTTGAGCACGTAGGGCATCATGCCGCTGAGCAGCATGAGGGCGATGAGCATGAACAGCGAGGCGGTGATCAGGCCGGTGAGGGCTCGGTTGGTGGCGAGGGTGCCCAGCATGGCGCCGAAGCTCTGACGCTCGTGCTTCGGCTTCTGCGGGGTCGCCACCCGCTCCTCGACATTCGCGTAACACAGCAGATAGCAGAGGATCGCGAGGATCCCGCAGGCGGCGGCCGCCCACATCGTGCGGCTGCCGGAGAGCTCGGAATGGCCGTCGATCTGGACGAAGACGATGAGCGGGAGGATCACGGAGATGCCGAGATTGGCGAGCGTCGCACCGAGGGAGCGGAACACGGACAACGAGGCGCGCTCGCCGGGCTTGCGGGAGATCACCGAGGCCATCGAGCCGTAGGGGATGTTGATCAGCGTGTAGAACACCGATCCCCACAGCACGTAGGTGACGATCATCCACGCCAGGCGCGCGCCATAACCGGCTCTTCGCAGATGAGGGTGTAGAGACAGGTCCCAGTGGTCTGGGCGTGGCGGTGTCTGGATAGAGGTCGAGGCCTTCCGACGATGGGAGTTACCACACAGCCCATCCGAAAGACCTCGACATGTCCCAGCCTACGTTCACCGCCCCGGATCTCGACACCTTCTGCATGGTCGACGCGCTCGGCCTGACCGTCACCGGCCAGCACCTCGAACCTGAGAGAGCAGTGCTTCAGTGCCGAGTCCGTGAGGATGATCCCTGGTGCCGCTCCTGCGGCGGCGAAGGCATCCCGAAGGGCACGGTGCTGCGGAAATTGGCCCACGTCCCCTTGGGGTGGCGGCCCACCCAGCTCTGGATCCGAGTCCGCCGGTACCGGTGCCCAGACTGCCTGCGGGTCTGGCGCCAGGACACCACCGATGCCGCGGCCCCGCGGGCGAAGCTCTCCCGGCACGCGGTGCTCTGGGCGCTGAAGTCCGTGGTCATCGACAGGATGTCGATCGCTCGCCTCGCCGCCGGGCTGGACTGCTCATGGCATACCGTCAACGATGCCGTCCTCGCAGCGGGCCGGCAGCTACTCCTCGAGGATCCTCGCCGGTTCGATGGGGTCGCGGTGATCGGGGTCGATGAGCACTGCTGGCGCCACACCGGCCGCGGATCCCGCTACGTGACCGTGATCATCGATCTGACCCCGGTTCGCGATGGAACCGGTCCAGCGCGGTTGCTGGACATGGTCGAAGGACGCTCCAAGGCCGTGTTCGCCACCTGGCTCGGGACCCAGAGCGAGGACTTCCGCGCCGGGGTCGAGGTGGTCGCCATGGACGGGTTCACCGGGTTCAAGACTGCCGCAGCAGAAGAGCTGCCCGAGGCCACCGCAGTGATGGACCCATTTCATGTCGTCGCGCTGGCCGGCGACGCGTTGGACCAGGCCCGGCAGCGCATCCAGCGTGAGACCACCGGGCGCCGGGGGCGATCGGGTGATCCGCTCTATGGGGCGCGGAAGACGCTGCGCACCGGGGTCGATCTGCTCACCCCGGGCCAGGGGTCCAAGCTCGATCGAGTCTTCGGTTCTGATGAGCATGTCGAACTCGAGGCCACCTGGAGTGTGTATCAGAAGGTCGTCGCCGCCTACCGGTGCGGCTCCAAGCCCGCCGGCAAGCAGATGCTGACAGAGGTGATCGACTCGCTGCGGCGCGGGGTCCCGGCCAAGCTGGTCGAGCTGAAGAAGCTGGGCCGGACGCTGAATCGCCGGGCGGTCGACATCCTGGCCTACTTCGACCGCCCCGGCACCTCCAATGGGCCCACTGAGGCGATCAACGGCCGGCTCGAGCATCTGCGCGGCACCGCTCTGGGGTTCCGGAACCTGACCAACTACATCACCCGCGCCCTGCTGGACACTGGAGGATTCAGGCCCTTGCTACACCCTCATCTGCGATGAGCCCCATAACCGCTGTCCTGCAGGAACGGGGAGAACATCAGGAAGGCCGCGACGGCGACGGGCACGCAGATGCGCAGCAGCCACGGCTTGAACCGGCCGCTGCGGCCCGGCGCCATGGTGTCGATGAGGCGGCCGGCGCCGACGTCGGTGAACGCATCCAGGATGCGGGCGGCGAACAGCAGCGTGCCCACGTGCGCGGCGCTGATGCCCATCACGTTCGTGTAGAAGATCAGGAAGAACGTGGACTGCAGCATGAACGTGAAATCGTTCCCGAAGTCACCGAACATGTAACCGATCTTGTCGCGGACGCTGAAGGGCCTGATGCCCGTCCCGCCCGTCCGCGCGGAGGCCCTCCCCACCACGGGGGTCGGCGTGTTCTGGATGCTCATCGTCGTGCTCCTTCCGGCTCATCCTTGAGACGCGAGAGCGACCGCGCGACCGGCGTCGCGGGTGGCTCTGATCGCTGTTCTCGCCCCTCGGGATGGTGTCCTCGCGGCGAGTGACGAGAGTCTGGCGAGGAGCGGCGAGGGGTGGCCGTTGTTGCCGGGAGTTGCAGGAGGGGTGGCCGGACTGCCCGATGTTCACTGCGCAGTAACGCGGCTCTCACCTGCGGACTCGACGTTCCGCCCAAGAAGAGAGCTGTGTCACTCGCGGGCATTCTTGCGCGCAATCCGCAGAATTGCCACGAGTTGCCGCTTGGGGTCGGGGGCACGACGACGGACGGCCGGGCCACCGCGGGGGTGGCCCGGCCGTCCGGGAGAGTGCGGCGAGGCCGCGCTGCGACAGCCCGTGCGGGGCCGTCGGAAGGGATCAGTAGAGGTTGAGGAAGCTCTGCAGGACCTCCACGGTGTCCTCGTCGATCTCGTCGGAGCCGTTCTGGGCGGCACCGACCTCGTGCTGGAGGCCGGCGACGGTGTCCTCGCCGATCTCGCCGTCCTGGCCGGTGTTGGCCCAGCCCTGGAGCGCGAGGGTGGTCTCCTCGTTCATCTCGCCGGTCTGCTCCACGCCCAGCCAGTCCTGGAGGGCGCTGACCGTCTTCGGACCCATCACGCCGTCCACCTCGAGGGTGCCGGCCACGGACAGGTCACCGGTGGCGCGCGAGCCCTCCGAGCCGGAGGACTGCTCCGGGGCCGGGGCGCTCTGCTGCTTCTCGGGAGCGGGCTGCTCGGCCGGCTCCTGCTTCTCCTCGGTCTCCTTGGTGAAGCCGTTCTCGTCGCAGTTGTTCGGGATGCCGTCGCCGTCGCAGCTCCAGTCGCCCTGCGGCTCGCTGTTCTCGCGCTCGCTCGAGCGATCGGCCTTCTGCTCCGACTCGCGGCTCTCGGTGGACTCCTGCTCCTGCTGGGGAGCCTCCTGCTCGGGGGCCTCCTGCTCGGGAGCCCGCTCCTCGGCGGAGGGGGCGCTGCCGGTATCGGCACCGCCGCTGAGGGCCGTGCCGCAGGTCGGCCAGGCACCCGCGCCCTGGCCGGCCAGGACCTTCTCGCCGATCGCGATCTGCTGGCTCTTGGAGGCCTGGTCGGCGGTGGCCGCGTACTGCGTGCCGCCGTAGCCCTCCCAGGTCTGCTGCGAGAACTGCAGGCCGCCGTAGTAGCCGTTGCCGGTGTTGATCGACCAGTCGCCGCCGGACTCGCAGGCGGCGACCTCGTCCCAGCCGCCGGCCGCGTTCGCGGCGGTGCCGGTGGCGATCATGCCGGTCGCGACGACCGCGCCGCCGGCGAGGGTGACGGCGGTGCGGGCCAGGCCGCGGCGCAGGGGGGAGGTCTTCAGGGTTCTGGTGGCGTGCGTGCTGTGCTTGGACATGGACACGTCCTCTCGCATCTCTCGCAGGGCCGCGGCTCTCGCGGTGTCGAACGTCGGCCACGGTAGGGGCACCCCTCCCCGCGGACGCAAGCATTCTTCGCGGGGATGACGGAGATTTGACCGTCCCTCTCCGCGGGGATGGCACGTGCGCTCCTCCGCACCGGCGCTGTCACCAGGAACGACGGGACGTGCAGGCACGGTCGGGAGGACGGGTGTGACATGACCTCCGCCGTGTCGGGCGCGTCACGCCGCCCGGCCGGCACGGGAGGGGCAGGAGCCGAGCGGCTCAGCGCTCCTCGGGCGGGTTCAGCGCCGCGGCGGCGGCCTCCCGATGAGCGGCCTCCCCGGTGGCCAGCGCGTACAGCCCGTAGCCCAGCGGCGCGGCGGAGAACATCTCGGTGCAGTGCCGTGCCAGCCCCGGCCAGGGGCGGCCGCCGCCCTCGGCGTACGCCTGCAGCGCCACCTCGAAGATCGCCGACGGGGCGCTGACCTGGTGGAACATGAGGTCCTTGGCGGGATCGCCCACCGCGGCGGTGGTCCAGTCGAGCACTGCCGTGATCCGCTCGTCCTCGACGAGGGTGTGGGCCGGATAGAGCTCGCCATGGGTGAGCACGCTGTGCCCGGGCCAGCAGCCGTCGTCCGCGAGCCAGGCCTCCCAGCGCTCCCGCAGCGCCGGGGCGATCTCGAACTCCGCGCCCACGCGTGCGAGGTCCTGCCGCCACGCCCCGCGCACCTGTGCGGGGGAGCGCACCTCGATGCCGGTGGCGGCGGCCGCCTCGGCATCCACGGCATGCAGCTGCGCGACCACGCTCCCGAGGGAGCGGGCGTAGACGGTCGAGGCCATGTCGACGTGCCAGGAGACCTCGCCGTCCGCAGCGACGGTGAGCCCCGGACTGCCCGGCAGCAGCGGGTAGGCGATCAGCTCGGAGGTGCTGATGCGCCAGTCCGGCACCGCGACATCGAGGTGCGGGGCGAGCATCGCCAGCAGCCGGCCCTCGACCGCGGCGCGCTCGAGCACGTCGGGCCGGCGGGGGAGGCGCAGCACCCAGTCGCCGCCGTCGTGCGCGCGGGCGAATGCGACCCGGAAGTCCAGCCCGATCTCCTCGGTGCGCAGCGTGCCGCCGTCGAGGTCGAGGCCGTGACGGGCGGCGAGGTCCAGCAGTGCGTCCAGGTCCTCGGGCATCTCAGCTCCTCGGCGGCTGCTCGGGGTCCCCATCGCGGGCGTGGGCGGAGCGGGCCGCCTCGGCCGCTGCGTCGAGGCGGGCCACGTCGAGCTTGCGCTGTCGATACATCTCACCGGTGGCGGCGGCCGCCACCGCGGGGGACTCGGCGAGCAGCTCGTACAGCCGGCGCGGCACGATCTGCCAGCTCACCCGCCAGCGATCCCGGCACCAGCCGCACTGGGACTCCTCGCCCCCGTTCGCGACGATCGCCTCCCAGAGCCGGTCCACCTCCTCCTGCGAGTCCACCAGCACCTCGATCGAGACCGCCTCGGACTGCGGGAAGTGGGGCCCGCCGTTGAGCAGGGTGTACCGGGCGCCGGCGAGCTCGATGACGACGACCAGCGAGCCCCCGTCGGCGGGAGGGCCCGCGGGGGAGCCGGGCACCGGGGTGTACGGCATGCGCTCCAGCACGCGCGAGCCGGGCAGCAGGGAGACATAGAAATCGGCGGCCTCGTCGACACCGCCGTCGAACCAGAGACACGTCCTCACAGTGGCCATGTCCCGATGCTCCTCCGCCGCCCGGCCCCTGTCCAGGGGTGGAGGTCAGCTCTTGCGGGCGGCGTGCTCCGCGCGGGCCTGTTCGCGGGCGCGGTGCTTGGCCTCCTTCTCCGCGAGGATCTCCTGCTCCTTGACGACCGTGATGACGTTGCCGTTGGCGTCGGTCGCGACAGTGCCGTCCGGGCGGGTGACCTGCAGGCCCTCGGGCTGCTCGTCGGAGCGCTCGCCGTGCGCGTTGAAGGCGCTGCGCTTGTCGCGGATGCGGTGCGCGTCGGCGAGCAGCTCGCGCACGTTCTTCTCCTCCACGACCATGTCCTGGAACCGGGGCGGCAGGCTCTCGACGATCTTCTCGTGCGCGATCATGCGCTCGTACATCGTGTCGCGCTTCTCCTCGAAGCTGCCGTAGGTCATCTCGATGTAGGCCTGGGCCTCGCGGTGCGCGTTGTCCACCGCGGCCTGTGCGCGGCCCCGCGGGGACAGCAGCGAGACGAGCACCGTCAGCAGCAGGACCCCGACGATGACGGACAGCGAGACCTGTGTGGTGATCTCGGGGACCGCGAGCACCGGCTCGCCGCCGTTGATGAAGCCCAGCTCGTTCTCGTGCAGGGCGTGGAAGACGAGCTTCACGCCGATGAAGGCGAGGATGATCGACAGGCCGAAGGAGAGGTACACCAGGCGGTCCAGCAGCCCGTCGATGAGGAAGAACATCTGGCGCAGGCCCAGCAGCGAGAAGGCGGTCGCGGTGAACACGATGTAGGTGTTCTGGGTGAGGCCGAAGATCGCGGGGATCGAATCCAGCGCGAAGAGCAGGTCCGTGCCGCCGATCGCGATCATCACCAGCAGCATCGGGGTGAAGACCCGCTTGCCGTTCTCGATGGTGAACAGGCGGTCGCCGTCGAAGTCCTCCGAGGCGGGCAGGAACTTGCGCACCACGCGGACGAACAGGCCGTCCTTCTCCTCCTCGCCGTCCTCGTCGCCGTCCTCGTGGACCTCGTCCCACAGCATCTTGATCGCCGTGTAGAGCAGGATCGCGCCGAAGAAGTAGAACGTCCAGGACAGGTGCTCGATCGCGACCGCGCCGAGCGCGATCATGCTGCCGCGCGCGATGATCGCGAACGCGATGCCGAACAGCAGCACCTTCTGCTGGAACTCGCGCGGCACCGCGAAGGCGCCCAGGATCACGAGGAAGACGAAGAGGTTGTCCACCGACAGGGCGAGCTCGGTGATCCAGCCGGCGAAGTACTCGGTGCCCATCGTGGGGCCGCCGAAGACGAACACCGAGATGCCGAACAGGAGCGCGATGCCCTGGTAGATCCCGGTCCACAGCGCGGCTTCGCCGATCGTGGGGATGTGCGCCTTGCGCACGTGGAAGAAGTAGTCGAAGGCCAGGAGCCCGAGGATCAGGACGAGGGTCAGGATCCAGATGGTGGGGGAGACGGTCAATGTTCCAACTTTCCGGGGTCGCGTCATGGACCCGGGTCTCTCCACCCGTCGCACTGCCTGACGGGCCGCTGCGCCCGGAGGACCATCGTCAGTCCCCGTGATGACGTGCGCAGCGTGGCGGATACTCCCCCGTTGCCGCTGGTGAGTCTACACGCGCGCTCCCCATCTCGCGGGGCGCCGTGCACAAGCTCTCAGGCCGCCGACCCGGGGCGTGGAGCGCACGCTCTCAGGTGGCCGCGCCCCGCCCGTTCGCGGAGGCGAGCGGACGGGGCGCGGCCACGAGAACCGGCCGGCTCAGCGGTCCTCGACGGCGTCCTTGAGCTCGTCCTTGTCCATCGTCGAACGGCCCTTCACGTCCTGGCGCTTCGCATCCTCGTAGAGCTGCTCCTTGGTGCGCCCCTCCGCCCCGGAATGCGAGCGTTCGCCACCGCGCTCCGAGGGCGACTTGTCCTCGACCGAGGTGCGGCTCGCCTCGTCGGATTCGCCCTCCTGGGCGCGGGTCTTGTTCACGGTGCGGGCGGCGATCTCCTCCGCCTCGTCCTCGGAGGAACCCTTGTCGAGCTGGCTGTCCTTGATGTGCTCGTATTGGCGCTCACGCTTCTTGCTCCATGCCTCGGGCATGACTCCTCCTGCTCTCGTCGTGCACTCGCCTGCGAGATGCGTACCGATCGTGGTCCCCGGGCCCGTCGCCGCTGGAGGCGGTGGCCCCTAGGACCGGATCCTCATCCTCACGCCCGGGCGCGGCGTGGTCGAGATTCCCCACCGAACGGTCGAGGTGCCGGAAGGGCCTGCCGGGCGGAGGGGGACCTGGTCACTCCCGGCGGGAGTCCCCGGACATCGAGCCGATGCTGTTGGACGGGGTGGTGTCGTCCCGCCAGCGCAGCAGCGCGCCGACGCCCTCGGGGATCCCGACCGCGTCCTCCTCGAGCGCCGAGACGGAAGCATCCGTGTGCAGCGCGCCGCGCAGCATCTCCTCGATGCCCTCCGGCTCGTGTCCGCTGACGAACACGAGCTCCTCGACCTGTCCGCGATCGAGGGCCTGGGAGACCTCGGCCGCCCCGCCGACGGAGGCCCCGTCGCGGGCCTGGCTCTCGCGGAAGCGCTCGGCGAGGTCCTGCTGCCGAGCGGTGATGAACTCGCGCGTGGTGCGGTTCAGCTCCTCCCGGAACGGGCCGCGCTCCAGCGCGACGCCGCGGGAGCCGCCGGGCACCTCGAGCAGGCGCTCACGGGTCTCCCGGCCCAGCGCATCGCGCAGCAGGCCCATCGCCCGCACGTCGCCGCTGAGCATCACCATGTCGACCCGGTGCTCGCGCAGCACCTTCTCGACCGCCTCGGCCACGGCGTCGGCGTTGCGCTCCCAGGAGTCCTCCACCCGCGCTTCGTAGTTGTCGGCCCGCCAGCCGTGCTGCGCACCGCCGCCGAGGCTCGCCTTGTGCAGCACGTCGTGGCCGCCCTCGACCGTCGCGTCGGCGCCGAGCCCGTTGGCGCCGCGCGCGATCGAGGGGTTCTCGGGGAAGCGCAGGTGCAGATCGGCACCCGCTCGGTCGACGACGACCAGCAGCTGGCTGACGGCGAAGGGGATCAGCTGCAGCAACGGGAGCAGCTGCGGGAACTCACCGCGGTGCGCGGATTCGCGCAGCGGCGGCACCGGCAGCACCCGGTCCACGAGGATCTCCGAATCGGTGGCGAAGAGGGAACGGCCCTGGCGCCCGCCGAGGGACGAGGGGCTCAGCACCGTCTCCTCGATCTCGTCGAGCAGGGCGGACGGGGCGCCATCGGCCCCGAGTCGCGAGCGCATCTGCGCCCACCTGGCCTCGAGCTCGGAGGCCGCGGCCGGATCGGTCCGTGTGGTGTCGAGATGGACCGAGAGGAAGGGGCCGGACTGTTCGAGGACGGGCGTGAGCCAGGGCAGTTTCACAGGGGACCTCCAGCATGCTCGACGTGCGGGGAGTCCGACGCCCAGTTCGGCGTCGTCGCCCCGCCTGGGTCCGCTCAACCTTTCCACGCGGGACCGGTCGCCGCAAGCAGAACGCCACATCGCCGCCCGTCCCGCCGCTCCGCCCCGCGCACCGCTGCGCCCGTCCCACCGCTCCGCCCCTCGCACCGCTCCGCCCCTCCCACCGCTCCGCCCTTCGGGGTCGAACGAACTTTCTGCACTGGGCGTGACCTCATCGGCTCTACGGCCTTGACTCCACGCCAGCGACAAGAAGTTCGTTCGGCCCCGCCCGTCAGCGGCAGGCGTGCTTCCGGGGCCGGGCCGACAGGGCGTGCCGGGACTGCTGCGCCTGCCGGGCCGGACTGGTGCGTGCCGCCCTGCCGGGCTCACTTCTCCGCCGGCTGCTCCTGCGCGGCGGGTTCCTCCCGGTAGCGGACCCCGGCGGAGCGGGCCACCTCGCGCCAGTCGCGGGCCAGCGACGCGATGTTGGCGTGGGCGTTCAGCCCGCTGGGCTGCGGCACGACCCAGAGCGCGACCTCGGCGGGCCAGTGCGGCACCTGGGCCGGATCCTGCAGCCCCAGCCGGGCCTTGGGCAGGGAGTAGGCGGCGCGGAAGGCGGTGATCCCGGCGATCGCGACCGCGCGCGGCCGCAGGAGGGCCACCCGTGCCGTCAGCTCCTCGCCGGCGCGCTGGAGCTCCTCGCGGCGCAGCTCGTCGGCGCGCACTGTCGCGCGGCCGATCATGTTCGTGATCCCGATGCCCCGCTCGTGCAGATCCTGCTCGTCGTCCTCGTCCAGCCCCCGGGAGGCGTCGACCAGGCGGGAGGTGAGCCCGGCGCGGTGCAGCGAGGGCCAGAAGCGATTGCCGGGCCGGGCGAAGGGCGCGTTGACCGCGGCGGTCCAGAGCCCCGGGTTGATCCCGACGATCAGCAGGCGCAGCTGCTCCGCGTGCGCGGGGCCGGGGAGCACGTCGTCGATGGCGTTCGGATCCGGGGTGGCGAAGGCGGCCAGGTCGTGCTTGGTGGGCTTGCGGCCGGCCAGGGGTGAAGGGCGCCGAGTGCTCATCTGCCCACCGTACCGGGGGGCTCCGGGGCGGCGGCGCGTACTGTGGCCGCATGCGCGAGAGGGACGCAGGACGACTGCACGTGATCGCCGGCCCGATGTTCGCCGGGAAGACGGAGGAGCTGCTGCGGCGGGTGCATCGGGCGCAGCTGGCGGGCCTGGACGTGCAGGTGTTCGGGCACCGCCTGGATACGCGCGGGGGAGCGGAGCGGCTGAGCACCCATGCGGGCCGCAGCGCCCCGGCCCGGCTGGTCGAGCAGGCGGCCCAGCTGCGCGCCGCGATCGGGGCGACCCGTCCCGACCTGGTCGCGATCGACGAGGCGCAGTTCTTCGGGCCCCCGATCGTGCCCGTGATCGAGGAGCTGCTCGCGGCCGGGATCCAGGTCGAGGTGGCCGGGCTGTGCGTCACCTACGAGGGCGGCCCCTTCGCCCCCATACCCCACCTGATGGCGGTCGCGGAGGAGGTCGTGAAGCTCACTGCGGTGTGCACGGTCTGCGGCGCCGATGCGGCCTTCCACGTGCGGCTGGTCGCCGACGGGGCCGACGCCCTGCAGCCGACGGCCGCGCAGGTGGGCGGCGCCGAGTCGTACCAGGCACGCTGCCGCCGCCACCGGCGCGAGCAGGTGTGAGCCTTCCCGCCGGAGGAGGATGTCTCGGCGACGGGGAAGATCGCGCAGCCCTGACGGTTGATCCGTCCGTCGCCCCGGTGGTCGAGGGTCTCGACCGTGCCCGGCGTGTCCGCGAAGACGGTGCGGCTCCGGTCCGACCGGGGAGCTGTCCACCTCCCGTCCGCGCTGCGCGGGGCACCTGCGGGAATCGGTAGCCTGGTCCGCATGATCGTCACCGCAGAGCAGGGACCCGTCGGAACGCCGACCAGCAGGGACGGAGCGGGATTCCTCGCCCCGTCGGCCGTGCGCTTCACCGGCGCCCTCGGAGAACAGGCAGAGACCCCGCTGCCGCCCATCCCCGGGGCGGACTCGCTGACCGGACGCACCGTCGCCCCCGGCGACGTGCTGCGCTGGTTCGTGCACCCCGCGCTGGATGCCGCACAGACCTGGGGCGCGACCTTCGCCGCCCTCGATCTCGTGCTCGAGGACGGCGAGCGGCTCTCCGCCCACGCCCCGAGCGACCAGTACGGCACCGACGCCACCGCCCGCGGGATGGGCGAGGGCCGGATCCTCTTCCCCGACCAGTGGAACGACGTGCAGGTCGACCTCGACAGCATCGTCGGCCGCACCATCACCGACGTGCTGCTCGTCCTCGACATCCCGGAAGCGGACCAGGCCGCTGAGACCTCCGACGCGTCCGCGACCGACGGGGCGGAGGAGCTCGTGGGCTGGATCGACGGCCCCTACCTCGCGCCCCGCCCGGCAGATCCGCCGCTCGAGGATCCGGTGGCCTGGGTCGACACCCGCCGCGGCACCTACGCCTCCGCCGACTACTCCCGCGGCAACACGCTCCCGCTGGCCGGGCTGCCCAACGGCTTCGCGCTGTTCACCCCGGCCACCGACGCCCGCACCAGCCGCTGGCTGTACGAATACCACCGCGCGAACGACGCGGACAACCGCCCGCGGCTGCAGGCGATGGCCCTGTCCCACCAGCCGAGCCCCTGGATGGGCGACCGCAACCAGTTCATGCTCATGCCGCTGCTGGGCGAGGCGCCGAACGCGGGCCCCGCCGCCCGGGCGCGGGCCTTCGACCACGCGCAGGAGACGGCGCGGCCGGACCTGTACGAGGTCGCGCTCGACGGCGGGATCGCCCTGCGCCTCGCGCCGACGGACCACGGGGCGATCTGCGAGATCGACCTTCCCGAGCAGAGCAGCGGCAGCCACCTGCTGCTCGAAGGCGTCGACGAGCACGCCCGCGTCGATGCCGCCGGTGCCGTGTTCGACGGCCGGGTGCAGGCCTGGGTCGACTCTCCCGAGGAGGGAGGCCCCCGTGCCGACGGCGCCACCCGCATGTTCGTGCTGGCCGAGGTGGATCCCGCCCCGGTGGCCGTGGAGCAGGCCCGCGGCGGCAGCAACGGCAGCGTGCTCACCTTCGCGCCCGGCACCCAGCAGGTCACGGTGCGCCTGGTCAGCAGCTATATCGGGCATGCGCAGACCCGCCGCACCTTCGATCTCGAGCTCGCGGGCCGCTCCTTCGAGGAGATCCGCAGCGCCGCGCACGCGGCCTGGCACGAGCGCCTGCAGGTGATCGAGGTGCCGGAGGCGAGCCCCGCGCAGCGGCGCACCCTCTACGGCAACCTCTACCGCCTGAACCTCTACCCGAACTCCCACTGGGAGAACGCCGGCACGCACGAGCGGCCGGAGCCGGTCCACGCCAGCCCGGTGCTTCCCACCAAGGGGGAGGCCACCGACAGCCGCACCGACGCGCAGGTGCTGCCGGGCACCATGTACGTCAACCACGGGTTCTGGGACACCTACCGCACCGCCTGGCCCGCCTACGCGCTGCTGTACCCGCAGATCGCGGCGGAGCTCGCGGACGGCTTCATCCAGCAGTACCGCGAGGGCGGCTGGATCGCCCGCTGGTCCTCTCCCGGCTACGCGGACTGCATGACCGGCACCAGCAGCGACATCGCCTTCGCCGATCTGCAGGTCAAGGGGGTGGCGCTGCCGGATGCGCGCGCCGCCTACGAGTCCGGGCTGCGCAACGCGACGGTCGCCCCGCCCTTCCCCGAGGTGGGCCGCAAGGGCAACGAGCGGGCGGTGTTCACCGGCTACGTCGACGCGGACACCTCCGAATCCGTCTCCTGGACCCTCGAGGCCCATCTGAACGACTTCGGTCTCGCCGCGCAGGGCGAGCTGCTCGCCGACCGCGCCGCGGAGGACGGCGACGAGCGCACCGCGGCGCAGCTGCGGGAGGAGGCGACCTACCTGCGGGCCCGCAGTCTGAACTACCCGCTGCTGTTCGATCCCGCGATCGAGTTCTTCCAGGGCCGCCGGGCCGACGGCGGCTTCGCGCAGAGCCCCGAGGAGTACGACCCGCGGCTGTGGGGAGGCGATTACACCGAGACCGATGGATGGAACTTCGCCTTCCACGTCCCCCACGACGGGGCGGGGCTCGCGGCGCTGTACGGCGGCCCCGACATGCTGCGCGGGCGCCTCGAGGAGTTCTTCGCGACCCCGGAGCGCGCGGACCGACCCGGCAGCTACGGCGGCGTGATCCACGAGATGGTCGAGGCGCGCGCGGTGCGGATGGGCCAGTTCGGGGTCTCGAACCAGCCCTCGCACCACATCCCCTTCCTCTTCCATCACGCCGGCGCGCCCGAGGAGGCCTCCCGCGTGGTGCGGGAGGTGCAGCGGCGCCTGTTCGTCGGGGAGCAGATCGGTCAGGGATACCCCGGGGACGAGGACAACGGCGAGATGAGCGCCTGGTGGCTGTTCACAGCGCTGGGCCTGTACCCGCTGCAGCTGGGCACGCCCCGCTACCACCTCGTGGCGCCGCTGTTCCCGCAGGTGAGCGTGCGCCCCCTCGGCGGCGCCGCGTTCTCCGTGAGCACCGAGGCGCAGGGCGAGGAGGCCGAGTGCATCACCGGCATGACCGTGGACGGCCGCGAGCACCGGGACTCCTGGATCGAGCACTCCCAACTGCGCGGAGACCTGCACGTGCGCCTCGGCGCGGAGCCCGACGGCTGGGGCACCACCCCGCCCTCGCTCACCCCCGCCGGGCAGCGCCCGGAGCCGCTGCGGGACCTCTTCGCGGCCGACGCCTCGGACCCGCTGCGCGATGACTACTCCAGCACCGAGCGCGAGTTCGACGCCGCGAGCGCGGTGATCGACCTGCCCGAGCTGGGGGAGCCGCAGCAGGCGCGCTTCCTCACCCTCACCTCCTCGGCCCGCCCCGGCGGCGACCCGATCGCCTGGCGGCTCGAGGGGTCCGACGACGGGACGCAGTGGGAGGTGCTCGACGAGCGCAGCGAGCAGATGTTCCCGTGGCGCCGGCAGACCCGGCCCTTCGAGATCGCCTCGCCCCGGCCCTGCACCCATCACCGCCTGGTGGTCTCCACCTCCCAGGGCCCGCTGCGCCTGGCGGAGCTGGAGCTGCTCGCCTGAGCCGGGACGGACCGCCGCACCAGGCCCCCGCGCCCTGAGAGCGGGGTGCCGGCGCGGCGGTCCAGCAGCACCCACGGCACGGTCATCAGCGTCCACACCACGGCGATGAGCACCGCCTCCACCAGCAGGTACTGCGGCCACGGCCCCAGCAGATCGAGGATCGAGGGACCGGCCGGGGCACGGTTGAGATAGCCGTAGTTCGCGCCGGTGAGCGCATTGCCGGTGAAGGCGATCGCCGCCCACAGCACGGTGGCGGCGTAGGCGAGGCCGCAGCCGCGGAGGGTGGGCCGGTAGCCGAGCCCCCACACCAGCACCACCGGCGCCAGCACCCCCGCCCCGTGGGCGATCCAGTACTGGGCGAACTCCAGCGGGATCCACACGAAGTAGTTCACATCCGGCGTGACCACCGACTGCAGGTTCAGCGTCAGCCCCCAGAACCAGCTGATGACGATCGCCCACCGGGCCTGCGAGATGAGCGCGATGGGGACCAGGAACCGCAGCGCGTCCGAGTAGTGCAGCGGCAGCGACTCGTTCAGGTCCCAGGCCCAGGGCAGGAAACCCCACAGGGTCCAGAAGATCGAGTTGACCAGCAGCAGCCAGCCCGCCCGCCGCAGCGACCGCTCCACCCGCTGCGGCGCGGTGCGGCGGGCCCGGAGCACGAGGCCGGTGCCGGCCAGGACCAGCAGGACGAGCATGCTCAGGTGCGCGGTGCCGTAGGCGGGCATGTGGCCGAGCGGCCCGGCGGCATGGAGGAGGGCGTCGTCATCGACCGTCACCGTGCCGAGCATACGAGGAGCGCCCCACCGTGGTGGGACGCTCCTCGGGAGTGCGTGCGCGGGCTGCTCAGGCGGTCGCGCCGGCGCGGCGGGAGCCGAGCTCCTTCAGCATCGTCACCAGCGCGGCGGAGACCAGCGTGCCGGCGAGGATCGCGACCGCGAAGCCCCACACCGGGGAGATCGCGAAGGCGACGAAGATGCCGCCGTGCGGCGCCTGCGATCCGACGCCGAAGGCCATCACCAGCGCCCCGGCCACGGCGCCGCCCGCCATCGAGGAGGGGATCACCCGCAGCGGATCCGCCGCGGCGAAGGGGATCGCGCCCTCGGAGATGAACGCGGCGCCCAGCAGCCACGCTGTGGTGCCGTTCTCCCGCTCGACGGGGGAGTAGAGCCGGCGGCGCACCACCGTGGACAGCGCCATCGCCAGCGGCGGCACCATGCCCGCCGCCATCACGGCGGCCATGATCTGGAAGGCCGCCTCGGTGCCCTGGGACAGGCCCGCGGTCGCGAACAGGTACGCGGCCTTGTTCACGGGCCCGCCGAGGTCGAAGCACATCATCAGCCCGATGATCACGCCGAGCAGGATCGCCGAGGAGCCGGACATGCTCGTCAGCCCATCCTGCAGCGCGGTCATGAGCGCCGCGAGCGGCTGGCCGAGGAACAGCAGCATCAGTCCGCCGACGACGAGCGTGGTCAGCAGCGGGATGATCACCACCGGCATCAGGCCGGCGAGCCAGCGCGGCGGGGTGAGGGTGGTGAACCACAGGGCGATGAGCCCGGCGAGCAGACCGGTGATCAGGCCGCCGAGGAAGCCGGCGCCGACGGCCACGGAGACCGCGCCGCCGATGAAGCCCGGGGCGATGCCGGGCCGGCCGGCCAGGCCGAAGGCGATGTAGCCGGACAGGGCGGCGACGAGGAAGCCCATCCCGAGGTCGCCGAGGGTGAACAGCACCGCGCCGAGGTAGAGGGCCAGGCCCGCGCGCTCGGTCTGCATCATCCCGGCGGCGCCCTCGTACTCCTGGTGCCCGGGCAGCGAGGAGAGGGAGAAGCCGGTGGCGACGTCCTGGGCGATGAAGGCGACGTCGAACCCGGCGATGAGGAAGCCCAGCGCCATGAGCAGACCGCCTGCCGCGACGAACGGGATCATGTAGGACACGCCCGTCATCACCGCGCCCTGGATCCGGCGCGGCCAGGACTGCCGGGAGTCGCCGTCGGCGGTCTCGCCCTCGGAGCGCTCGCCGCCGGCGGGCACGCGCCGCGCCGAGGGGTCGGAGACCGCGGCGACGGCCTCGTCGATCATCTGCGGGCCGTGCGAGATGGCGCGCTTGACGGGGTGCTCCACGAGCGGCAGTCCGGCGAAGCGCTCCCGACCGGAGATGGTGACGTCCGCGGCGACGATGAGCGCGCTCGCCGACGCGATCTGCGCGTCGGTGAACGGGGTGATGCCGCCGGAGCCCTGGGTCTCCACGTGCAGCTCGACGCCCTTCTCCTGCGCGGCGTTCTCGAGCGATTCGGCCGCCATGTAGGTGTGGGCGATGCCGGTGGGGCAGGAGGTGATCGCCAGCAGCACGGGAGCGGAGTCCGCCCCGGGCCCGGCGTCGCCGTCGGCCGCCGGGGTGGCCGTCGCGGGGGCGGTGCTCGGCGGCGTCACGGGACTGCCGTTCTCGGGCTGCGCGGGATCGGCGGCGTCCTCCGGCGCGGGTGCTGCGCCGGGGGCCGGGGCCGGTTCGGTCTGCGCGGTCTGCGGTTCGAGCACGCCCATCACGAGGTCCGCCGCCTGCTGCGGCGTGGAGGCGGCGCGCAGGTCGGCGAGGAACTCGGGGCGGATCAGGGCGCGGGAGAGCTGGGCGAGCAGCTGGAGGTGCTGGTCGTCGGTGCCGGCCGGGGCGGCGATCCCGAGGATCAGATCGGCGGGGCCGTCGGCCGAGCCGAAGTCCACCGGCTCCGCGAGCCGCAGCAGGCCCAGCGCCGCCTCGTCCACCGCCTCGGTGCGGCAGTGCGGGATCGCGAAGCCGCCCGGCATGCCGGTGGCGAAGGATTCCTCGCGCTTGAGCAGACCGGCCTCGAGCCCGTCGCGCTCGGCACGGCCGGTGGCGGCGATGAGATCGGCCATCAGGCCGATCACGGCGTGCTTGTCGCCGGGCGGGTCGACGTCGAGACGCACCAGCTCGGAGGTGATCAGGGGAGCGGACATGGCGGTTCTCCTTCGAACGGGCTCCTCCGCGGCGGCGGAGGAGGGAGGGTCAGAGGCGGACGACGCGGCTCGCGTCGATGCGGACCTGGTCGGGGCGGGGGATGGTGGTGCCGGGGAGGCCGACGGCGGCCGTCCCGTAGGCGAGGGCGCGGGCGAGGCGCTCCGCCGGGCTCCTCCCGAGCGTGCGGGCGATGAGATAGCCGGCCGTCGCGGAGTCCCCGGCGCCGACGGTCGAGACCACCGGTCCGGGAGGGGAGGGGCAGTACCAGGCGCTGCCCGCGGTGGCCAGGAGCCCGCCCGCCCCGCCGAGGGTCACCAGCACGGCGCCGACGCCGCGATGGTGCAGATCCAGGGCTGCGTCGCGGACCCCGGCGAGCTCGCCGTCGGCCGCCTGCTGCTCGAGGAGCGCGCCGTCGGTGCCGAGGATCTGGCCGAGCTCCTCCGCATTGGGCTTGAGGAAGTCGGGTGCGGCGTGCGGCAGCGCGGCGGCGAGGGCCGCGAGCGGGGCGTCGGAGGTGTCCACCCCCACGAGGGCGCCGTGCTCGCGCAGGCGTCGCACCAGGCGCACGTACTCGTCCACCGGCAGGCCGGGGGCCAGGGAGCCGGAGAGCATGACGGCATCGCCCGCGGCGGCGGTCTCCAACAGCAGATCCTCGAGGGCGGTGACCTCTGCCGGGGTGAGCGCCGACCCCGGCTCGTTGAGCTTGGTGGTGATCTGCGGGGTCGAGAGCACGGTGAGGTTGGTGCGCACCGGGCCCGTGATCGGGCTGGAGCGATGAGGCAGCCCCTCCGCCTCCAGCAGGGCGAGCAGCGGGTCGCTCGGGGCCGCGGGGAGCACGGCGGTGACGGGCAGGCCGGCGCGGTGCACGCCCAGGGCGACGTTGATGCCCTTGCCGCCGGGCTGGGTGCGGTCGGCGCCGATGCGGTGCACCCCGCCGGGGGTGAGGGGGCCGCCCAGATCGATCGTGCGGTCCAGGGACGGGTTCGCGGTGAAGGTGATGATCATGCCGTGATCACCTCCACGCCGGCCTCGGCCAGCAGCGCGCCGAGCTCGGCGGGCGGCGGCGCGTCGGTGACCAGCGCGTCCACGTCGCCCAGGGCGGCGAAGGAGACGAGATGGGTCGCGCCGAACTTCGAGGAGTCGGCGAGCATCACCCGGCGGCGCGCCGACTGCGCCATCGCGGCCTTCACCGCGGCCTCGTCCTGGTCCGGGGTGGTGAAGCCCTCGGACCCCAGGCCGTTGCAGCCCAGGAAGACCACCTCGGGGTGCAGCTGGCGGATCGCGTCCACGGTGGAGGCGCCGACGGCGGCCTCGGTGGTGGGCCGCACCCGGCCGGGCAGCACGTGGACGGCGAGATCGGTGTGGGCGAGGGCGCCCTGGGCGATCGCGGGCGCGTTGGTGATGACGGGGCCGCGCCGGCCGGCGAGGTGGGGGAGCAGCTCGGCGGTGGAGGAGCCGGCATCGAGCAGCACGGCGGCATGCGGGTCGGCGGGCAGCAGCCGCGCGGCGGCGAGGGCCAGGTGCCGTTTGGCCTCGATGTTCGTGATGCGCCGGGAGTCGAGATCCGGCTCGACCGCGCCGGTGCGACGGGCGACGGCGCCGCCGTGGACCCGGTCCAGCAGCTCGCGCTCGGCGAGCTGGTCGAGATCACGGCGGATCGTCTCGGTGGTCACCTCGAACCGGGCCGCGAGATCGGTGACCGCGACGCGGCCGGAGCCGGTCAGCGCATCGAGGATCTGGCGCCGGCGCTCTCTGGCGTACATGGTCCACCTGCTTCATCGACGGGGCGGGACGGGCGACGGGACAGATCCCCACGGGAGGGCTCGAACAGGAGGGGCCCGAACCGGAGGGGTCGCCGTCGTGCCGAGCACACTACCGCAGAAACCCACACAGAACAACAGTGGGAATATGTGGGATCCAGGGTGGTGTTCTGGCGGAATCGCGGTTCCGTGCCCGGCTCGCGAGTATCGTGTGATCGAGCCGACATGTGGAGGACAGATGGACGCGCCCGAGCAGTCACCCGCTGGTGAGCGGCAGTCACACGCCGCAGAGCGGACCCTGCGCGCCGCGGAGGAGCTCGCCGCGCAGCGCCGCGTCCGCTACTTCACCCGGCGGCACCAGGCCAAGCGCTTCGTCGACTAGGTCAACTACCCCCACAGCATCCATCCCGCGCTCGTGCCGGGTGTCTCGGTCGAGGATCAGAAGGTCCGCTACGGGATCGACGTGCCGATCCTGGTCGCCGTGGGGCTGCTCATCATCGGTTTCGTGACCTGGGGGATCATCGCTCCGCAGCAGGTGTTCGACGTCTCCGGCGCGGCGCTGGGCTGGGTGATGCAGAACCTCGGCTGGCTGTTCAACGTGCTCGCGATCGCGATGGTCCTGCTGCTGCTCGTCATCGCGCTGTCGCGGTACGGCAAGATCCCGCTCGGCCTGGACGGGGAGAAGCCCGAGTACGGCACCGCGTCCTGGGCGGCGATGCTCTTCGCCGCCGGCATCGGCATCGGCATCATCTTCTTCGGCCCGTACGAGCCGCTGACCTACTACCTCGCGCCGAGGCCCGGCGCGCCCTACGACGCCGGCAGCATGAACGCCATGAAGGGCGCGATCGCGCAGTCCGCCCTGCACTGGGGCGTCAACGCCTGGGCCATCTACGCGATCGTCGGGCTCTCGGCCGCCTACATCTCCTACCGCCGCGGCCGCGTGCCGCTGATGAGCGCGATCGTCTCGGGGCTGTGGGGCGGCAACTCCTCGTCGATCCCCAGCCGGATCATCGACGCCCTCGCGATCATCGCGACGCTGTTCGGCACCGCCGCCTCCCTCGGCATCGGTGCTCTGCAGATCGCGCGCGGCGTGGAGATCGTCAGCGGGATCGGCCCCACCGGCAACACCATCGCGATGGTCATCATCACCGTGCTGACCATCGGCACGATCGCCTCCGCCGTCTCGGGCGTGGCGCGCGGGATCCGCTGGCTCTCCAACATCAACATGGTGCTCTCGGTGGGCCTGGCCCTCTTCTTCTTCGTGGTGGGACCCACGGTGTTCCTGGTCAACATCATCCCCGGCGCGATCACCGAGTACTTCGGCACGCTGCCGGACATGCTCGGCGCGAACATGGCCGAGGGCGAGGACATGCAGGCCTTCCTCTCGAGCTGGACCACCTTCTACTGGGCCTGGTGGGTGAGCTGGGCGCCCTTCGTGGGCGTGTTCACCGCCAAGATCTCCCGCGGCCGCACCATCCGCCAGTTCGTGCTCGGCGTGCTGCTGATCCCCTCCTCGATCATCGTGCTCGCCTTCGCCGTCCTCGGCGGCACCGCGATCTGGCTGCAGCGCCGCGCGAGCGAGCTCGACGAGTTCGGCAACACCCTCGCCGTGGCGGATCCCGGCTCCGCGATCGCACCCGACGGCACCGTGGACTCGCTGCCGCTGCCCGCAGAGATCTTCTACACGGTGGTCGAGCAGCTCCCCGGCGGCGCGGTCATCTCCGCCCTCGTCATCGTGGTGCTCGCGATCTTCTTCATCACCACCGCGGATTCCGCCTCGCTCGTGAACTCCCAGCTCTCGCAGCGCGGCAATCCGGAGCCGAACCGCCTGGTGACCGCCTTCTGGGTGCTGTGCATGTCCGGCATCGCGGTGGTCATCCTCCTCTTCGGCGGCGAGAACGCCCTCAACGGCCTCCAGAACCTCGTGGTGGTCACCGCGCTGCCCTTCGCGTTCATCCTCGTGTTGATGGCGGTCGCCCTGGTCAAGGAGCTGCGCCACGACCCGATGGCGATCCGCGACCACTTCCAGGAGGTCGCGATCGAGAACGCGGTCAAGCACGGGGTCGCGGAGTACGGGGACCACTTCGCGCTCGCGATCGAGCCCACCGCGCCGGACAGCGAGTACGCGACCGGTGCCGAGTTCGACTCCACCGCGCCCGAGGTCACCGAGTGGTACGCCCGCACCGATGAGGAGGGCAACCCGGTCGAGCACGACTACGAGACCGGCGAGTACCTTACCGCGCCCGAACGGACCGGCGAGGCGGATGCCGGTGACGAGGCCGGGCCCGGCTCCGGGGACGAGGAGGGGGATTCCGCGCCCGCCTCACGGATCTGAGGGATCCGCCATCGTCACACGGCGCACGGGGGCCGCAGGTGCTCCGGGGTCGATACCATCGATCCACCCCGCGCCGATCGCCCACAGGAAAGAGCACCGATGTCCCAGGCCTACCACGCCGACTCGTCCGACCTCGTCACCAAGGAGGTGCTGAGCTGGGAGCTGTTCGGCACCGCCTCGCGGGAGCTCGCGCAGAACATCGCGGATTCGGACTTCGACCCGGAGATCATCATCGCGGTGGCGCGCGGAGGCCTGCTCCCTGCCGGCTCCCTCTCCTACGCGCTCGGCCTGAAGCTCGCCGACGCGATCAACGTCGAGTTCTACACCGACGTCCACGAGACCCTGCCGGACCCGGTGCTGCTCGCGCCGATGCTCGACACCGAGTCGATCCAGGGCAAGCGGCTGCTGGTGGTCGATGACGTCGCCGATTCCGGCCGCACGCTCGCGCTGGTGCTCGAGCTGCTGCGTGAGATGGGGGCCGATGCCCGCAGCGCCGTGCTGTACGCGAAGTCCGCCTCGGTGGTCGCGCCGGACTTCGTGTGGCGCCGCACCGATGACTGGATCGTCTTCCCCTGGTCCGCCGAGCCGCCCGTCACCCCCTCCGCCGGCTGATCCGAGCCTGCTGAGCCCCCGACAGCGCCGGTCGCGGCGGCGTCAGCGCTGAGCAGGTGCCCTCTCCTTACCGTGGTGGCCGAAGGGCAGGAGGTGCACGATCGCCGCGACGACCCCGCCGAGGAGGACGCCGATCACGAGGGAGAAGACGGTGTTCACCAGCCAGGCGAGCACCGCGCCCACGCCGGCGACGCCCGCCGCGAGCCCCTCGAGGCGGTGCACGAGCCCATAGGGCTGGGCGAGGCCCAGTTCGTGCGTGCCGACCAGCAGGATGTGGCCGCCCACCCACAGCATCGCGATCATGCCCACCACGCTGATCACGTCCATGACGCGCGGCATGGAGCGGACCAGCCCGCGACCGATCCGCTGTGCGAGGGCGGAGCCCTCGCGGGAGGACATCGAGACCCCGATGTCGTCCATCTTCACCAGCAGGCCCACGGCCCCGTAGACCAGGGCGGTGATCGCCAGCGCGACCACCAGCAGCACCGCGGTGCGGATCCACAGGCTGGTGGCATCCACCGCGTCCATCGAGATCACCATGATCTCGGCGGAGAGGATCAGGTCGGTGCGAACGGCGCCCGAGACGATCCTGTCCTCCGCATCGCCGCCGGCGGCCGTGACCGGAGACGTCGTCGGCGCTCCGCGCACGAGCTCCCCGATCTTCTCGGCCCCCTCGAAGCTCAGATACAGGCCGCCGAGCATGAGGATCGGCGTGAGCAGCCACGGCGCGATCACGCTCAGCAGCAGCAGGACCGGCAGGATGATGAGCAGCTTGTTGCGCAGCGACCCCTTGGCGATGCGCCAGATGATCGGCAGCTCGCGCCGGGGCTCGATCCCGCGCACGTACTGCGGGGTCACGGCGGCGTCGTCGATCACGACGCCGACGGCCTTCGAGCTGGCCTTCGCGGAGGCGGCGGCCACGTCGTCCGCGCTGGCGGCCGCGAGGCGCGCGAGCGCGGCGATGTCATCGAGCAGTGCGGCGAGCCCACCGGCCATGCTGAGTCCCTTCCCCGGGGAGGATGGCCGCATGCGCGGCGATGCGGCACAGCATAGGGCCGGCGCCGCTCCGCACGGCGCCGCCCGCGCGGGGCTCGACGCCGCGCGCCGTCGGTGACAGGGTGACCTCATGGACATCGCACTTATCGGAGGACATGGCAAGGTCGCGCTGCTCGCGGCACCGCTGCTGGTGGAGGCCGGTCACACGGTCCACTCGGTGATCCGCAACCCCGAGCACTCGGCAGAGGTCGAGGCGACCGGCGCGCACGCGGTGCTCGCCGACATCGAGACGCTGGACGCGGCGGGCTGGGACGAGCTGCTGCGCGGCAAGGACGCAGTGGTGTGGTCCGCCGGGGCCGGTGGCGGCGACCCCCGGCGCACCCGCGCGGTGGACCAGGAGGCGGCGATCGCCTCGATGGATGCGGCGCAGCGGGTCGGCGCGGTGCGCTACGTGATGATCAGCTACTTCGGGGCGAGCCTGGACCACGGCGTCCCGGAGGACGAGCCTTTCCACGCGTACGCCGAGGCCAAGGCGCAGGCCGACGCCCACCTGCGCGGGACCCAGCTGTCCTGGACGATCCTCGGCCCCTCGGGCCTCACCCTCGAGGAGCCGACGGGCCGGATCGACCTCGGCGCGGCCGAGGCCGGCAGCGTCTCCCGCGGCAACGTGGCACGCACCATCGTCGCCGCGCTCGAGCGCCCCGGCACCGCGGGCCGGTTCCTCGCCTACAACGACGGCGAGCAGGAGATCGGCGCGGCGTTCGACGCCGTGCGCTGAGCCGCTCGAACTGCGACTGACGACCGGCCCCGACGGCCCCGCGCCGCCGGGGCCGGCTCCTGTCCCGGCCATGCCCTATCGTGAGCGGGTGCGGCAGCGTCGGCGCAGTGGAGGGAGTCGAGCACACAGGAGCAGCAGTGGACAGCGCACGTCGGTGGGCGGGGGTCGCAGCCCTCGCGGTCGGGATCTTCGTCCTCATCACCATCGAGGAGCTGCCGATCGGGGTGCTGAGCGTGATGGCGCCGGACCTCGGGGTCGACGAGGGCGTGGCCGGGCTCGCCGTGACGGTGCCCGGGATCCTCGCCGGTGTGGTGGCGTTGTGCACCCCCGTGATCGTGCGCGGCATGGATCGGCGGCTGGTGCTCGTGCTCGCGCTCGCCTCGGTGGCGCTGTCCTGTGCCCTCAGCGTGGTCGCGCCGACCTTCGCGGTGCTGCTGCTCGCCCGCCTGTTCGCCGGGATCTCGATCGGCCTGTACTGGGCGGTGATGGCGATCGTCGCGATCGGCCAGGTGCCGCGCGAGCACACCGCCCGGGCGCTCACGATCGCGTTCAGCGGCGCCGGGGGAGCGCTGGTGCTCGGTGTGCCGGTGGCCGCATGGATCGGTGCGCACGTCGGCTGGCGGGCCGCGTTCGGCGTGGTCGGCGTGCTCGCCGCGGTGGTCGCGGTGCTGATCCTGCTGCTCGTCGAGCCCGTGCGCTCGCCCGTGGTGGTCACGGGCAGGATGATGCTCGCCGCCGCCCGCACCCGCGGCGTGCGCTACGCCCTCGCCCTCACCGGCCTGGTGGTGGTCGGGCAGTTCATCACCTACAGCTTCGTCAGCCCCGTCCTGCACAACCGTGCCGGCGTGGAGCTCGGCGACATCGGTCTGATGCTGCTGATGTACGGCATCGCCGGGCTGATCGGGAACTTCGCCGTCGCGCCGCTGCTGCGCCGCAGCCCGCCGCTGGGGGTGGTGATCGTGGTGATCGGCACCGCGCTGAGCCTGGTGGCGGTGCTGCTGGTGATGACGGACCCGACCCCGACGATGCTGGTGATGCCGATGTGGGGGCTGTTCGTGGGAGCGATCTCGGTGGCGATGCAGGCGTTCATCGGCTCCGAGGCCTCGGAGGTGCTCGAGGAGGGGACCGCCCTGAACAGCGCCGCCTTCAACACCTCGATCGCGCTCGGTGCGCTGATCGGCGGGGTGATCCTCGACGCGGCCGGGCAGCCGCCGATGATCCTCACCTCCGTGGTCATGGTGGGCGGCGGCGCGCTGCTGGCCGCGCACTACCTGCGCACGGCCGGGAGGCCCGCCCCGGTCACCCGGTGACCCGGAACGACTCCTCGCCGCGCGGCGTCTCCCGGCGCACGTCGATGCCGTCCACCCGGGCGCTCGCGGGGCCTCGGCGCAGATGCGCGACCATCGCCTCGACCGCGTCGGGCGGGCCCTCCACATCGGCCTCGACGGTGCCGTCCAGCAGATTCCGCACGGTGCCGCCCACGCCGCAGCGGGCCGCCGCCGAGGCGGCGTCCATCCGGAAGCCGACGCCCTGCACCCGGCCGGTCACCCGCACGATCCTCCGCACCCTGCCGGCTGCATCCGCGGTGCTCTCCTCCATGTCCTCTCCTTCCCGGCGCGTCCCGCAGCGCCGGCCCGTCGGCCGGGGCCGCCGCGGCCTCGCCCGGCGAGGCGTCCCGATGCCCTGATCGTAGCCACGCGACCCGCCGGCGCCGCAGCGCTCCTGAAGCACCGTGCGGGACCCGACCGACCGGTCCGGCCCTGCCCGGGATCCGGTGGCACGATCCGGGCATGAACGATTTCTCGGTGGGCGATCACGTCGAATGGAACTCTGAGGCCGGCGTCGTCAGCGGCGTCATCAGGAAGAAGCACACCCGCGATGTGCAGTTCAAGGGCCGCACGCGGCACTGCAGCGAGGACGATCCGCAGTACGAGATCGCCAGCGACACGACCGATCACGTCGCGATGCACAAGGGCAGCGCGCTGCGGAAGGCTCGCTGAGCCGCTGGCTGCTCACTCGTTGTCGCCGCCGGTATCTGCCGGGGCGCCGGCGGGCGCCGCATCGCCGCCGTCCCCCCACTGCCACCGGGTGATCTCGGGGACGTCCTCGCCGTGCTCGTAGGCGAAGGCGCGGGCTCGCAGCCGCGTGTCCACCATCCGCTGGCGCAGCGCCGCGTACCGGGTGCCGAGCCCCTCCACCCGGTCGATCACGTCCATCACCAGGTGGTAGCGGTCGGAGTCGTTGAGCATCAGCATGTCGAAGGGCGTGGTGGTGGTGCCCTCCTCCTTGTAGCCGCGCACGTGGATCCGTGAGCCGCGGTCGTGGCGGTAGGCCAGGCGGTGGATCAGCCACGGATAGCCGTGGTAGGCGAACACCACCGGGACGTCCTGCCCGAAATAGCCGTCGAAGTCCCGCTGGGAGAGGCCGTGCGGGTGCTCCGAATCGTCCTGGAGGCGCATCAGGTCGACCACGTTGACCACCCGGACCCTGAGCTCCGGGATCTCCGTGCGCAGGATCTTCGCGGCCGCCAGCACCTCGATGGTGGGGATGTCCCCGGCGCCGGCGAGCACGACGTCCGGTTCCCGGCCGGGCTGCTCGGTGCCGGCCCAGTCCCAGATCCCCAGCCCGCGGGTGCAGTGCACGATCGCCTCGTCCATGTCGAGCCAGGTGGGGCCCGGCTGCTTCCCGGCCACCACCACGTTCACGTACTGCCGCGAGCGCAGGCAGTGATCGTAGGTGGACAGCAGCGTGTTCGCGTCCGGCGGGAGGTAGACCCGCACGATCTCCGCCTTCTTGTTGACCATGTGATCGATGAAGCCCGGATCCTGGTGCGAGAAGCCGTTGTGGTCCTGCCGCCACACGTGCGAGCTCAGCAGGTAGTTCAGCGAGGCGATCGGGCGGCGCCACTCGAGCTCGTTCGTCACCTTCAACCACTTCGCGTGCTGGTTGACCATCGAGTCGACGATGTGGATGAACGCCTCGTAGGAGGAGAACATGCCGTGCCGCCCGGTGAGCAGATAGCCCTCGAGCCAGCCCTGGCACTGGTGCTCGGAGAGCACCTCCATGACCCGGCCGGCCCGGGCCAGGTGCTCGGTGCGGTCGTGCTCCTCCAGCCGTGCGTTCCACTGCTTGTCGGTGGCCTCGTAGACGGCCTGCAGGCGGTTCGAGGCGGTCTCGTCGGGCCCGAAGAGCCGGAAGGTGCGGGGATTGTCGCGGATCACGTCCCGCAGCCAGGTGCCGAGCACCTTGGTCGCCTCGGCGACGGTGCCGCCGGGGGAGGGGACCTCCACCGCATAGTCGCGGAAGTCCGGCAGGCGCAGCGGGGTCAGCACCGAGCCGCCGTTGGTCGAGGGATTCGCGGACATCCGCAGCGCACCGCTCGGGGCGGCCGCGGCGATGTCCTCGAGGAGCCTGCCGTCCTCGTCGAACAGCTCCTCGGGACGGTAGGAGCGCAGCCAGGCGTCGAGATCCGCGAGGTGCTCGTCGGTGTCGCGGGCGCTGGCCAGCGGCACCTGGTGGGAGCGCCAGGAGCCCTCGGTCTGCTGGCCGTCGATCTCCTTCGGGCCGGTCCAGCCCTTCGGGGTGCGCAGCACGATCATCGGCCAGGCCGGGCGCTCGGTCTCCCGCCCGGCGGCGGCGTCCTCGAAGGCCCGCTGCTTGATCTCGGCGATCTGGTCCAGCGCCTCGTCGAGCACCGCGGCGAAGCGCTCGTGGATCTCCAGCGGGTCCTCGTCGTCGAAGCCGCCGGTGAAGAACAGCGGGGTGTGGCCGCAGCCGCGCAGCAGCGCCTCCAGCTCGTCCTCCCCGATCCGCGCCAGCACGGTCGGGTTCGCGATCTTGTAGCCGTTCAGGTGCAGGATCGGCAGCACCACGCCGTCCTGCTGCGGGTTGACGAACTTGTTCGAGTGCCACGAGGTGGCCAGCGGTCCGGTCTCCGCCTCGCCGTCGCCGACGACGGTGAACGCGATCTGGTCGGGGCTGTCGAACATCGCGCCGTAGGCGTGGGAGAGCGCGTAGCCGAGCTCGCCGCCCTCATGGATCGATCCCGGGGTCTCGGGGGCGACGTGCGAGGGGATGCCGCCGGGGAAGGAGAACTGGGTGAACAGCCGCTTCATCCCCGCCTCGTCCTCGCTCACCGCCGGGTACACCTCGGAGTAGGTGCCCTCGAGGTAGGTCGAGGCGACCAGGCCGGGACCGCCGTGGCCGGGCCCGGTGATGTACATGGCGCGCAGCCCGCGCTGGCGGATCGCCCGGTTCGCGTGCGCGTACAGGAACGTCAGCCCCGGGGTGGTGCCCCAGTGCCCGAGCAGGCGCGGCTTGACGTGCTCGCGCTGCAGCGGCTGGCGCAGCAGCGGGTTGTCCTTGAGGTAGATCTGGCCCACGGAGAGGTAGTTCGCGGCCCGCCACCAGGCGTGGAGCCGGGCGAGCTCCTCAGGGGTCGGGGCGGAGGAGGGAGAGTTCGGCCAGCTGGCGGTCGCGGTCATGGCGCCTTCCCGGATCGGATGCCCCGCGGGCTCTCCCACGGGGTCGACACCGTCACCGTAGGGCCGGGCCGCCTGCCGGGGAAGGGCCGCAGGTCCCGGCGCGGGCCGTCCGGTCGGCTCGGATGAGTTGGTGATGAGAGTGTTCTCAGCGTCTCGCCGCGCCGCGTTCTGCGCTCTAGCCTGGGAACATCCCGTTGGACAGCGGGACCCGTCGCCGAGGCGCCCGGTCCCTGGAGGAAGGTGGAGACCCATGACCCCCACGACCATCCGCATCCGCCGCACGGCCCGCTCCGTGGCGGCCGGCGCGTTCGTGCTCGCCCTGGCCGCCGGCTGCGGCGGCGCGGCCGATCAGGGCGACGGCTCGAGCCCGGCCGACGAATCCGGCACCTCGCAGGAGGCCGGAGACGAGGGCGGCACCGACAGCGCTGCCTCGGACGACGGCGGTGCGGCCGACGGCACCACCGGCGAGGACGGGGCCGACGACGAGGCGACCGACGAGGGAGCGGGTTCCGACGCCGACAACGGTGAGGACACCGACGACACCGCGCAGGGCGAGACCGCCAAGCCGCTGCCGGAGGATGCGGACCTCGCCACCGAGGAGATGCCGATCAGCGCCGAGCGCGCGATCGAGATCGCGACCGAGACCGTGGGCGGCGGCGATCTCGTGCAGATCGAGATCGATCACGACGACCGCACCTGGGAATGGGAGCTCGAGCTCGTCCTCGACGGCACCCAGCACGAGCTCGACATCGACGCCACCACCGGCGAGGTGACCGAGCACGAGACCGACGACGATGACGACCGGGACCCGGTCGTCGACGTGACCTCGCCGCTGGCCTACGCCGACGCGATCGACCTCGCCCTCGAGGCGGAGCCCGGGCGCGTGACCTCGTGGGAGCTGGATTCGGATGACGGCCGTGTCGAGTACCAGATCGAGATCGAGCGCAGCAGCGGCGGCGACGTCGACGTGGAGATCGATGTCGAGACCCGTGAGGTCCGCATCGACGACTGAGGCCGCACGGGGAGCCGGGGGCGCAGCGGCCGCCGGCTCCCCGGGGCTCACCGGTCGGCGATCACCGGCTCGCCGGCCCCGTCGCGGTGCATGACCTCGCGCCCGCCCTGCCACACCCGCACCGTCCGGTGCCGCACGTCGAGGGGGTCGCCCTCCCACAGCACCAGGTCGGCGTCCTTGCCGGGGGCCAGCGAGCCCAGCCGGTCCGCGATCCCCAGCACCTCGGCGGGGTTCAGCGTGATCGAGCGCAGGGCGTCGGCCGGGTCCATCCCGTGCTTGACCGCGAGAGCGGCCTGGTCGACGAGGAACTCGATCGGCACCACGGGGTGGTCGGTGATGATCGAGACCTTCACGCCGGCTGCGGTGAGGATGCCGGGAGCCTTCGGGGTGCGGTGGCGCACCTCCACCTTGGAGCGGGAGACGATCAGCGGACCGTAGAGCACCGGCACCCCGGCCTCGGCGATCCTGTCCGCGATCAGGTACGACTCGGTGCCGTGGTCCAGCACCAGCTCGAAGCCGAATTCCTCGGCGATGCGCAGCGCGGTGGCGATGTCGTCGGCCCGGTGGGAGTGCTGCCGCCACGGGATCTCGCGCTCGAGCACCCGGCACAGCGCCTCGGACATCAGGTCCGCGTCCCGCTCCTCCGCGGGCTTCGCCGCCCAGGCCCGGGCCTTCGCGAAGGCCTGCCGGATCGTCAGCGCGACGCCCAGCCGGGTCGAGGGGGTCTGCGTGCGCTCGCCGTAGACCCGTTTGGGGTTCTCCCCGAGGGCGGCCTTCAGCCCGGAGGGGCTGCGCAGCACCATGTCGTCGACCACGCGGCCGTGGGTGCGGATCGCGACGGCGAGACCGCCGATGGGGTTGCCGGAGCCGGGGTTGACGTTCACCGCGGTGATCCCGCCGATGATCGCGTCGTCGAAGCCGACCTCGGCGGGGTTGATCGCGTCGATCGCCCGGGCCGCAGCCATCACCGGATCCGTCATCTCGTTGGTGTCCTCGCCGGCCCAGCCCTCGCCCTCCTCGGCCACGCCGAGATGCACGTGGGCGTCGACGAAGCCGGGCAGCAGCCAGCCTCCCGCGGCATCGTGGATCTCCGCGTCCGCGGGGATCTCCAGCTCCGGGCCGAGAGCGGCGATGCGGCCGTCCTCCACGAGGACGGTGCCGTCGAAGGGTTCGCCCTCGATCGGGACGACATGGGCATGGGTGATGGCGGTGATCGTCATGCCATGACGTTCCGCCGCGGGCGCGGTGGAGTCAAGTCCGGCGCGCACGGCGTGCGGCGGAGGCGCCCGGGTCCCGGTCCGGACTACTCTGCGAACATGTCGAAGCAGACGACGACAGAGAAGCAGACGGCGGCCACGACCGAGAAGGCCGAGGCCCCGCAGAAGGCCGCGGCGGCGACGACGAAGGCTGACAAGGCCAAGAAGGCCGAGAAGCGCAAGAAGGCCAAGAAGGCCGAGAAGGCCGAGAAGGCCGAGAACCCCAAGAAGCCCAAGAAGGCTGAGAAGCCCAAGAAGACTGAGACGCCCAAGAAGGCCGAGAAGGCGGCGAAGCGTGCCAAGCGACCGGCGGTGACCGCCCCCGCGGATCCGCGCCCTGTCGGCTTCCGCCTCGAGTCCGGCTGGTCGGGCCAGGTCACCGACCTCGATCCTCGCGCGACGCCCGGCTTCACGGGGTCCAAGAGCGACGGGAAGGCGCTGCTCGCCGCGCGCGCAGCAGCGCTCGACGAGCTCCAGGAGCGGCTGTACGCCGCGCACCACGGCCGCCGGGACGGCCGCTCGGTGCTGCTGGTGGTGCAGGGCATGGACACCTCCGGCAAGGGCGGGATCATGCGCCACGTGGTGGGCGGCGTGGACCCCCAGGGCGTGGATCTCACCGCGTTCAAGGCCCCCACCGCGGCGGAGAAGCGCCATGACGTGCTCTGGCGGATCCGCCGCCGCGTGCCGGCGCCGGGGATGATCGGGGTCTTCGACCGCTCCCACTACGAGGACGTGCTCATCCACCGCGTGCACGGCTGGGCGGATGCGCAGGAGATCCGCCGGCGGTACACCGCCATCAACGCCTTCGAGCGCGAACTGATCGATGCCGGGACCGTCGTGGTGAAGGTGATGCTGCACATCTCCCGCCAGGAGCAGGGCGAGCGCCTGATGGAACGCCTCGACCGCCCCGACAAGCACTGGAAGTTCAGCCCCGCCGACGTCGACGAGCGCGGCCACTGGGACGACTACATGGAGGCGCACACCCGCGCGCTGCGCGCCACCTCGACCGTCGGCGCGCCCTGGACCGTGATCCCCGCCGACCGCAAGTGGTACGCCCGGATCGCGGTGCAGCAGCTGCTGCTGGATGCGCTCGAGGAGATCGACCCGCAGTGGCCCTCGGCGCAGTACGACGTCCAGGAGCAGATCCGGCGCCTGCGCGAGACGATGGACTGAGACGCGCCGAGACCCGCCGGGCCCCGCGCCAGGCTCCTGCGCGGCAGGCTCCCCGGCGTCAGGTTGTGCCGTGCGCCCCGGAGGATGATGATGGGGTCATGGCTTCCATCACCTTCAAGAACGATCCCGTCACCACCGTCGGCGAGCTGCCCGCGAAGGGCTCCGCCCTGCCGGCCTTCGAGCTCGTGGGCCAGGACCTGGCCCCCGTCACCAGCGCGGACCTCGCCGGCAAGCGCGTGGTGCTGAACATCTTCCCCTCGCTGGACACCGGCACCTGCGCGATGAGCGTGCGGAAGTTCAACGAGCTCGCCGCCGGGCTCGAGAACACCGTGGTGGTGTGCGTGTCCGAGGACCTGCCCTTCGCGCAGGCCCGCTTCTGCGGTGCCGAGGGCATCGACAACGTCGTGACCGGCTCCGCCTTCCGCTCCTCCTTCGGCGAGGACTACGGCGTGACCATGCAGGACGGCCCGCTGGCCGGCCTGCTCTCCCGCGCGGTCGTCGTGACCGACGCCGACGGCACCGTGGTCCACACCCAGCAGGTCTCCGAGGTGAGCGAGGAGCCCGACTACGAGGCCGCGAAGGCCGCTCTGGCCTGAGCCCGGCAGCTCTGCCCCTCCAGGACCCGGCCCGCGCTCGCGTGCCGGGTCCTGTCACATCCACCACCGGAAGGACGCATCATGAGCGAGCTCTCGATCACCCTGGAGCGGGCCCACGACGTGCTCGACGACGACGGCTCCGGCCCGGGCGAGTACCGCGTGCTGGTGGACCGCCTCTGGCCCCGCGGCGTGAAGAAGGAGCGCCTGGCGCACGACGACTGGGACAAGGACGTCACCCCGAGTCCCGACCTGCGCCGAGCCTTCCACGACAGCGACCTGGACTTCACCGAGTTCTCCCGCCTGTACCGCCGCGAGCTCGACGGCAGCGACGCCCCCTCGGCCCTGCTCGAGCGGGCGCGCGAGGCGGGCGCCGAGCGGATCGTGCTGCTGTTCGCCGCGAAGGACACCGCGCACACGCACGCGCTCGTGCTGCAGGAGGCGCTCGAGGAGCTGCAGCGCTGAGAGCCGCGGGCCGGCCGGTCAGATCGCTCCGTTCCCTGGCTCACAGGACAGGACCAAGGTCACCGGGGCCGGTGAGGACCCGCTCCTAGCGTGGGCGTGCAGGTCGTCGAGGGATCGACGGGACTGCTTCCCCCGCTCAGGAAGGACCCCTCCATGTCCGTGGCCCTCGCCGCCGCACGTCGTCCGCGTCTCGATCTCGAGGCCCCTCTCGCTCCGGAGCACGAGCAGATCGTCCGCGACACCCTGCCCCTCGTGGGCGCGCACATCGAGCAGATCGCCCCGGTGTTCTACCGGCGGATGTTCACCGCCCACCCCGAGCTGCTGCGCGACACCTTCAACCGCGGGAACCAGGCGCAGGGCGCCCAGCAGAAGGCGCTGGCCTCCTCCGTCGCGACCTACGCGACGCTCCTGGTCACCCCGGACGCGCCGAGCCCGCGCGAGCTCCTCTCCCGCATCGGCCACAAGCACGTCTCCCTCGGCATCACCGAGGACCAGTACGGCATCGTCCACGAGCACCTGATGGCCGCGATCGTCGAGGTGCTCGGCGAGGACGCGGTGACCGCGGAGGTCGCCGGCGCGTGGGACGCCGTCTACTGGCACATGGCCCGCACCCTGATCTCCTTCGAGACGGAGATGTACGCCGATGCCGGGGTCGAGGCGGGGGACGTCTTCCGCGAGGCGGTCGTGGTGCGCCGCACCGAGGAGAGCTCGCGCGTGGTGAGCTTCGACCTCGCCGCCCCGGAGGGTGCCGAGCCGCTCCGCGAGTTCCTGCCCGGCCAGTACATCTCCGTCGGCGTGGTCCTGCCCGACGGTGCCCGCCAGCTGCGCCAGTACTCGCTCTCGGACGCGCCCGGCGAGGGGCGCTGGCGGATCACCGTGTGCCGCGAGCACGGCCTCGACGGCACCCCGGACGGCGAGGTCTCCACCTGGCTGCACGAGAACCTCGGTGAGGGCGACCGGCTCCAGGTGACGCTCCCGGCCGGGGACCTCACGCTCGACACCGCCTCGACAGATCCGGTGGTGCTCGTCTCCGCCGGGATCGGGGTCACCCCGATGCTGGGGATGCTGCGCCACATCGCCGCAGCGCAGCCCGAGCGGGAGGTGCGGGTGCTCCACGCCGACGCCCACGCCGCTGACGCCGCCCTGGTGCGGGAGCTCGCCGAGACTGTCGCCGCCCTGCCGGAGGAGGCACCCTCGCGGCTGGACCTGTGGTTCTCCCGCTCCGCCGACGGCGCGCCCGTGCTCCCCGGCCACGGCCAGACCCGCTCCCGCGTCAGCGCGGGCCGCATGGAGATCACCGCCGAGCACCTGCCGGACGGCGCGGAGATGTACCTGTGCGGCTCGAGCGCCTTCCTGCAGGGCGCGAGGGAGCAGCTGCGCCGGGTGGGCGCCGACGAGGAGCGCGTGCACTTCGAGCTGTTCTCGCCGAACGACTGGCTGCTGCCGGGCTGCTGAGTCACTACCGGTGCTCGCACTGGAACACGCACTGCTTTCCACTCGTGCAAGCAGGGATGAGAGCAGAGCGATCCACCGACAGGGACAGCCTGTATGTGTCACTGGCCTCTTCGGACGCTCTCATCACGGCGGGGTGGAAGCGTCGGTCGCCCCGTCGGAACAGCGACGATAACGCGCTGGGCGAGACTGTGAACGGCCTCTACAAGGCGACACTGATCTACTCGAAGCGGATCTGCGAGCCCGCCAGCGAGATCGAGCTGGCGACGCTGAACTGGGTTCACTGGTGGAACACGTCCCGGCTCTACGAGGCACTCGGCTACCGCAGCCCAACAGCGGTCGAAGCGGCCTGCACTCCCCCCCCCGCGACGACGGCGCCCGCGACCGTCTCGCCACGGAACACACCCAGGGCGCTTCAAGATCGAGGCCAACCGCCGGTGGTGCGAGGCTTCTCGGTTTAACGGCTCATCGCATTTGACGGTGTAGCAGGGGTCTGAATCCGCCGGTGTCGAGGAGGGATCGGAGGATGTAGTGGGCGAGGTTGCGGAAGCCCAGCGCGGTGCCACGGAGGTGCTCGAGGCGGCCATTGATGGCCTCTGTTGGGCCGTTGCTGGTGCCGGGCCGGTCGAAGTAGGCCAGCACGTCCCCGGCCCGGCGTTTCAGAGTGCGGCCGAGCGTGATGACCTCGGTCAGCGAGGCTGGAACGTTGCCGGCGAGGTCCTGGATCACGGCGGTGAGTTGCTGCTTGGCGGCAACGCGATCGGGATTGCGGTATGCCTGGACGATCCGCTGGTAGATGCCCCAGGTCGCCTCCACTGCGGCGTGCTCGTCTGCGGCGAACACGCTGCTCAGGCGGCCGCACTGGCGATCGGTCAGGAGATCTGCGCCGGTGCGGAGGACTCGGCGGATCCCGTAGAGAGGATCCCCGGATCGGCCACGATGCCCGCAGGTGGTCTGCTGGATCCGTTGCCGGCAGCGGTCCAGTGCGTCACCGGCCAGGGCGACGACGTGGAACGGATCCATCACCGCGACGGCCTGCGGGATCTCTTCCGCAGCGGCGGTCTTGAAACCGGTGAACCCGTCCATCGCCACGGTCTCGATCCGGTCGCGGAAGCCCTGTTCCTGCTGGTCGAGCCAGGTCTTGAGCACCTTCTTCGAACGGCCGGGGACCATGTCCAGCAGCCTCGAGGCTCCGGTGCCATCGCGGACCGGGGTCAGGTCGATGATCACGGTGACGTACTTGTTACCGCCTCTGGTGTGGGACCAGACGTGCTCGTCCACGCCGAGGACCCGGACCCCCTCGAACCGGGCAGGATCGTTGATCAGGAGCTCGGAGCCGGCTTCGAGGACAGCGTCGTTCACGGTGTGCCAGGCGGTGCCGAGGTTCTCGGCGACCCGCGCGATCGACATCCGGTCGATGACCACGCTCTTGAGTGCCCAGAAGACCGCGTCGCGCGACAGCTTCGTGCGGGACGCGGCAGCGGCTGTGGTGTCCTGACGCCACACGGTGCAGCAGTCCGGGCAGCGGTAGCGACGCACTCTGACCTGCAGCATCGTCGGTCGCCAGCCGAGGGGGGACGTGCACGATCGTCCTGAGGACCGTGCCGCGAGGAACTCCGGCCTGGCCACAGCGATGGCACCACTGATCGTCCGCGAGGACCCGGCACTCCAGAACTGCCTGGCCCGTCTCGATGCGCTGGCCGGTGGCTGTGAGGCCGAGCCCGTCCAGGCCGCAGAAGGCATCGAGATCAGGGGACGAGAAGGTAGCGTGGGGCATGTCGAGGTCTTCCAGATGGCGAGCGTCAGAACTTCCATCATCGGGAGACCTCGACGTCTATCCCCGCACCGACGCGCCCACCCCGCCACCGACCGCTACACCCTCATCTGCGAAGAGCCGGTTTGGCTCTTCGCAGATGAGGGGGTAGCCGTAGGGCGTCGGTCAGGCCGGTGGGGGCCGCCGGTACTCCTCGTCGCTCGCAGTCTCGGTGCTCGTCTCGTGTTTCGTGGTGCCTCCGAGGCGACGTTGTTGATGAGTCCCCTGCAGGTGAACGACGAGCTCCGCGACGTCGAGGCTGAAGTGATGTCGCGGAGCTCGAAGCGACTCAGGTGAAGAGCTCTGATCGGCCGCCGAGGTTCTGCCTCAGCAGGTTCCGAGAACCTTGGTGGATCGAAGAGCGCCCAGGTCGGGGTTCGCGTAGATCTTCGTCGTACCTGGACTGAGGCACTTCGAACGAGATGCGTACGTGTAGTTCACCGGCTCTTCGCGGCTCGTGGTGAAGGAGAGCGTCGCGTCGCTGGCGTAGAACGACCCGTGGTCCTGCTGTGATGGGTGTTGTCTAGACAGCCACATCCCAGAGGACCACGAGCCTGTGCATGAGAATACGGGTTCGCAGCGAGATGCTGCGAGCACGATCTTCAACCTGCCCGACTACCGCGTCATCGACGCGATCGACCTGCCCGATGGAGGCCGGCGGGTGGTGATCGAATCCATCGAGCCGCCGGGCTGTCCGTCGTGCGGGGTGCTCGCGACCAAGGTCCACTCCCGCCGATCCCAGAAGGTGCGAGACGTCCCCGTGGCCGGGGCGATGGCGGTGGTGTGGGCCAAGCGACGCTGGTTCTGCCTCGAGCCGGCCTGCGCCCGGCGCACGTTCTGGGAAGCGACCGACCAGGTCCCGCACCGCGCGCGCTCGACGACCCGGCTGCGGGATCAGGTCGTCTCCGCGGTGATCACCTCTGGCCGGGCAGCCTCGGAAGTCGCCCGGGCCCATGGCGTCTCGTGGTGGCTGGTCCAAGCCGCGCTGGCGGCTGCCGCCGTGGTCCTGCCCACCGCCGAGGACGTGTCAGTGACGCGCCTGGGCATCGATGAGCACCGCTACCGGTCGGTGCGCTGGTTCCGCACCGACGACGGTGCCTGGAGACGGTTCGAGCCCTGGATGACGACCCTGGTCGACCTCTCCACCGGGCAGGTCCTCGGTATCGTCGACGGCCGGGACTCCACCGCCATCGGCGACTGGCTCGCCCAGCGCTCCGAGCTCTGGCGGGAGCGGATCGAGATCGTCGCCATCGATCCCTCGGCCGCGTTCCGCAAAGCACTGCGGACCTACCTGCCCCGCGTTGCGGTCTCGGTCGACAAGTTCCACCTCGTCAAGCTCGGAAACGACATGGTCACCACCGTCCGTCAGCGTCTCGCCCGCGCTCATCGTGGTCGTCGGGGCCGGAAGGACGACCCGGCCTGGGCCCACCGGATGCTGCTGCTGCGCGGAGCTGACACCCTCACCCCGAAAGCGTGGGACCGCCTGGAGACGGTGTTCCGCACCGATGACCCCACCGACGAGCTCTCTGCCGCCTGGGGCATCAAGGAGCAGCTCCGCCGCTTGCTGGCCACCGACACCCTCGCCCAGGCCTGGGACGAACGGATGCGGATGGGCTACTTCGCCCAGCTCGCGAACATGCCCGAGGCGACCAAGCTCTACGACACCGTCGTGACCTGGTGGGACGCGATCGAGGTCCTCATCGTCACCGGCGCGACCACCGCCCGAGTCGAGGCAGCGAACACCGGCATCAAGAACATCAAACGCACCGGTCGCGGCTTCCGTAACGCGGAGAACTACCGGACCCGTATCCTGTTAGCCAGCGCCGCGAGAACCGTAGCGTGAATACCCGCCACAGCAGGGTCATTCACCACGAACCGCGAAGAGCCAGTTCACCTGCACCTTCTGATTGGTGCTCTTGTTGCAGTTGGTGTAGTTCGCTTCGGCGTAATATCCGCCGCTGCCCGCTCCAAGGCCACCGGTGTTGAGTCCTTCGAAACCGCAGACTGCAGCTTGCGCATAGGCGGGGATCGCGACGGCGGAGATCGCCACTCCGAAGAAGGTCACGAACATGGTGGTGAGTGAAGCCATTAGGCGCTTGATGGTCATGACTCGTATCCCCCGATCGAGATTCAGCAACCGCCGAGCTTGACAGCCCCGGTGACCTTTTGGTCGTTCCTTGAGAACCCCAGCCTGGTGTCGCCAGGCGTTACACAAAGATCCTTTGGTCCGTTCTTGGTGTCGATGCGAATCTTCTGGTTCTGATCACCGCAGTTTCCCCAGTGCGCAACCATTCGCGTGCCTCCGAAAGGGTCCACTGTTCCAACCCAGGGCAGTGAGATCGCGAGCGAGGAATTGTACTTCTCCTGCACTTCCGAGTATCCGCATTCGAGGGCATGTGCAGGTGTAGTCGTCGCGGCGAACCCGGTGCCGAGCGTTGCGGCCGCTAGCATGGAGGCGATGGCGGGCTTCACTGCTTTCATGTGGATCTCCAAGTGGTGTTGCAGGCCTCTCCGAAGCCAGGCCGGGAGACCGGGGTCACAATTTGTGACGGCCAGTACGTCACCTCTGGGTATAGAGAGGGTCAAGTTTGGATAAGAGGCGCAGGTCAGCTCGCATCTGGGTGATCGTTGCCTTGGGGTTCCTCCTCCTTGCGCTTTTCGCCTACGGTGGCAATGTGCAGGGCAAGCTGTCGAACTCTGTCGCCGTGCCGCTCGCTCTACTCGGCGTGGTCGGTTTTGCCGCGGCAACGATCATCGCGACCTTTGTGAAGAGGTCGATGCGGCGCTGAAGAGCACCGCCAGCCGTCTGCACCTCCAGGATCTGTGCGAGTACCTCGGCGGCAACGCTCGCCCCGGCCGCTTCGAAGCTTCAGGTACGTGACAGCTGATCCGTAGGGGCCACCCTGCCTTGACCTGCGAAGAGGTGAGAGGCGGCGGCGTCCTAGACCGCAGTCAGTCCGGGAGCCCCTCCTGAGTGCAGGGTGATCCGAGCCAGGTGTGGATGTCGGTGTGGGCGTAGCCGGGATCAGGCCCCGCTCACTCCCCGTCATGCTCCACGTCCCACCAGGTGCCGCAGTCCTCGCAGGACCGGTCGCTGAACGCCAGGATGCAACCCTGCTAGTGGACCCCCGGCGGGTCCTGCTCGGCGAGGCGCGGGTCAGGGCCGACGAGCACGTGGTGCGTCACCCGGTGCGAGCCGCACGCGGGGCAGGTGCCGCGCGGCTCGTCGTACGGCTCTGGCGGCTCATCGCCGAGGAACATGATCATGGGGCGAACGTAGGGCGGGGTCCGACAGGTCGCCGTCCCCCCGACCCTCCCTTCCCGCTGAACACCGGGAACGCGGAGTGCTCGCCGTAGTCCCGCGCCTCCAAGCCCTCGAGTGCGGCCATGTCCTCCGCGCTGATCTCGAAGTTGACCTGGGCGTTGGCGCGCATGCGCTCGGGGTTCGCGGTCTTGGGCAGTGAGACCGTGCCCAACTGCAGTGTGCACCGGATGCACAGCTGCGGGACGCTGACCCCGTACCGCTCGGCCATCGCGTTCACCTCGGGGTTCTCGAGGATCGCACCGTGGGCGATGGGGGAGTAGGCCTGGACGCGGATGCCCTTCGCCTCGCAGAAGTCCAGCAGTTCACGGGGAGTGTTCCCGGCGTGGACCAGCAGCTGATTCACGTGCGGCACCGCTTCGGCGTGCTCGAGCAGGTCCTCCAGGTCGGAGCGCAGGAAGTTCGACATCCCGATGGTGCGGACGGTGCCTGCCCGTCCTCCTCGAGCGCGCGCCACACCTCGCGGTCCCCCTCGGCGTAGTCTCCGCCGCGGAACTCGTCCCACGGCTGCGGAGCATGGATCAGCATCAGGTCGATGTAATCGGGCTCTTCGCAGATGAGGGGGGAGTGGGCGGTGGCGGAGTGAACTCGTCATTCCGATTCCTCACGCCGTCGTCCGGAAATATGCTCCGGCAGCTCGGCCGCATGGACGTCCCACCGGCGCGGCACGGAGAGCAGTAGGGTGCTCGGCCGTGGAACCTCTCAGCCTCATCGTCCTGCTCGTGATGGGAGTCGTCGCCGGCGCGATCAACGCGGCCGTCGGCTCGGGGTCCCTGCTCACACTGCCCGTGCTCATGGCCGTCGGGCTCCCGCCCGGGGTCGCGGTGCGCACCAACACGGTGGGGATGTTCTTCTCGACCGTCGGGTCGGTGCTCGGCTACCGCCGCGAGATCGCCGCCGAACGGGAGCACCTCAACACCCTCATGCTCACCGCGACGCTGGGGGCGACCGCCGGTGCGCTCCTGCTGCTGGTCTCCCCGGCCTCGGCGCTCGACGTGCTGGTGCCGGTGCTGATCGTCTTCGCGCTGGTGATGGTGGTCTTCCAGAAGCAGTTCACCAAGGCGCTGCGGGCCATGAGCGAGGCGCGCCGTCGTCGCCGCCCCGAACGCGCTGCGGCGTCGGCGGACCGCAACCCGCTGCGCTCACCCTCATTGGTGGGCTCCCTCGGCGCGGCCTCCGTCTACGGCGGCTATTTCACGGCCGCCCAGGGGGTGCTGTACCTGGGGATCCTCGGCGTCTTCACCGGGCGGTCGATGGGATCGGTCAACAGCATCAAGAACCTCATGAGCCTGGGCGTGAACCTCGCGGCCGCTGTGGTGTATGTGCTCGCGTTCTTCCTGATCGGCACCCCGATCGTGTGGCTCGGCAGCCTCGCGATCGCCGTCGGCTCCCTGCTCGGCGGCTTCTTCGGCGCGCACCTGGCCAAGCGGATGCCGGAGTGGGTGCTGCGCGGGATCATCGTCGTGGTCGCGCTCGCCGCGCTGGTGCGGGAAGTCCTCTGACCCGGGGACGCTGACAGGCGCTCACCGCAGGAACGGCAGCACCGCGGCGAGCACGGGCTCGGGCGGGAACAGGGTGCCGCCGTGGTCCCGCCCGGGCAGCGGCACGAACTCCGCGTCCGGCATGGCAGAGGCGGCGCGCCGGGACTCCTCGAAGCGGGGATGATCCTCCGTGCCCGCCATCCACAGCGCCGGCACGGTGCATCCCGCGAGCTGCTCCTCGGGCACGGCGCCGGTCGCCTCGGTCGCCTCCAGCAGGGCGGCGATCGCGAGCGGATCGGCGGCGAGAAACGCGGTCCGGGTGGCGCGGGCACGCCGCTCCTCCACGCCGGGGCCGAGTCCCTGCCCGCTGCTGAACGCCTCCATCCCGCCGCGGCGCACGGCCTCGATCACGCCGGGGAAGAACACCGAGTCCACCGCCCCGTGCTGTGCCGCCGCCGAACCGCCGAGGCTCACCAGGCGGTGCACCCGGCCCGGGTGGGCGAGCGTGGCGGAGAGCGCGACGCGGGCGCCGAGCGAATAGCCCATCAGCGAGGCGCGGCCCACGCCCTCCGCGTCGAGCACCGCCAGCAGGTCCGCGACGAAGACCTCCTGCGTGTAGGCGGAGGTCTCGTGCGGGGTGCCGGAGCGGCCGTGCCCGCGCAGGTCGACGCGGATCACCGTGTGCTCGGCGGTGAGCGGAGCGAGGTATCCCAGCCCCCGCCAGATGGCGCGGGAGAGCACCGATCCGTGCAGCAGCACGAGGGCGGGGCCGGAGCCGGAGACGTCGTAGCGCAGGGAGGTGCCGTCGGCGGGCGAGGGGATCACGGGCATGGCTGGAGTGTTCCACGGAGGCAGGACGGCCCGGCACCTCACGGGTGCCGGGCCGTCCGCCGGTCCTGCCCGCTGCGGGCGGGCGGGGCGTCGCGCTCAGCTCACAGCGCGGCGGAGATCTCCTCGAGGATCCGGTTGAAGGTGGCCGAGGGGCGCATCACCGCGCCGGTCTTGTCGAGATCGGGGCGGTAGTAGCCGCCGATGTCCGCCGGCTTGCCCTGCACCGCGAGCAGCTCCTCCGCAATGGTCTGCTCGCCGTCGGTGAGCTCCTTCGCGATCGGGGCGAAGGCGGTGGCGAGCTCGGTGTCCTCGCTCTGCGCGGCCAGCTCCTGCGCCCAGTACAGGGCCAGGTAGAAGTGGCTGCCGCGGTTGTCGATCGAGCCGAGCTTGCGCTGCGGGGACTTGCCCTCGTTCAGCAGCGTCTCGGTGGCGCGGTCCAGCGCATCCGCGAGCACGCGGGCGCGCTCGTTCTCGGCGGTGCGGGCGAGGTGGCGCAGCGACTCGGCGAGGGCCAGGAACTCGCCGAGGGAGTCCCAGCGCAGGTAATCCTCCTCGACGAGCTGCTGCACGTGCTTCGGCGCGGAACCGCCCGCGCCGGTCTCGAACAGGCCGCCGCCGTTCATCAGCGGCACCACCGAGAGCATCTTGGCGCTGGTGCCCAGCTCGAGGATGGGGAAGAGGTCGGTGAGGTAGTCACGCAGCACGTTGCCGGTCACCGAGATGGTGTCCTCGCCGCGGCGCACCCGCGCCAGGGTGTGCTTCGTGGCCTCCAGCGGATCCAGGATGCGGATATCGAGATCGCCGGTGTCCTTCCCATCGATCGGCTGAGCGAGGTAGGCGTTCACCTTGGTGATGAGGTTGCGGTCGTGCGCGCGGGACTCGTCGAGCCAGAACACCGCCGGCATCCCGGACTCGCGCGAGCGGCGCACCGCCAGCTGCACCCAGTCGCGGATGGGGGCGTCCTTGGCCTGGCAGGCGCGGAAGATGTCCCCGGCGGAGACCTCGTGGCTCATCACGGCGGTGCCGGAGCCGTCGCGCACCTCGACCCGGCCGTCGGCCTCGATCTTGAAGGTCTTGTCGTGCGAGCCGTACTCCTCGGCCTTCTGCGCCATCAGGCCGACGTTGGGCACGGTGCCCATCGTGGTCGGATCGAAGGCGCCGTGGGCCTGGCAGTCCTCGACGGTCGCCGCGTAGACGCCGGCGTACGAGGAATCGGGGATCACCGCGAGGGTGTCCTGCTCGGCGTCGTCCTTGTTCCACATCTTGCCGCCGCCGCGGATCATCGCGGGCATCGAGGCGTCGATGATGACGTCGGAGGGGACGTGGAGGTTGGTGATGCCCTTGTGCGAGTTGACCATCGCCAGGTCCGGGCCGGCGGCCAGATCCTCGTCGATCGCGGCGCGGACCCCGTCGCGCACGGAGGCGTCGAGCTCGTCGATCCCGGCGAGGATGCCGCCGAGGCCGTTGTCGGGGGACAGGCCGGCCGCGGCGAGCTGCTCGCCGTACTGGGAGAACAGCGTGGGGAAGAAGGCCCGCACGGCGTGGCCGAACAGGATCGGGTCCGAGACCTTCATCATCGTGGCCTTCAGGTGCAGGGAGAACAGCACGCCCTGCTCCTTCGCAGCCGCGATCTGCGCGGCGAGGAACTCGTCCAGCGCGGCGGCGCGCATCACGGTGGAGTCGACGACCTCGCCGGCGAGGATCGGCAGCGACGGCTTGAGCACGGTCTCGGTGCCGTCGGAGGCGACGTGGACGATCGAGAAGGTGTCCTCGCCCTCGCTGATCACCGACTGCTCGTTCGAGGCGAAATCGTTCTCGCCCATGGTCACCACGGAGGTCTTCGACTCCTTCGCCCACTCGCCCATGCGGTGCGGGTGCTTCTTGGCGAAGTTCTTCACCGCGCTCGGGGCACGGCGATCCGAGTTCCCCTCGCGCAGCACGGGGTTCACGGCCGAGCCCATGACCGAGTTGTAGCGGGCGCGGATGTCCTTCTCCTCCTCGGTGGAGGGGGACTCGGGGTAGTCCGGCAGGGCGATGCCCTGGCCCTGCAGCTCGGCCACAGCCGCCTTGAGCTGCGGCACGGAGGCGGAGATGTTGGGCAGCTTGATGATGTTGGCCTCGGGGGTCTTGGCCAGCTCGCCCAGCTCTGCCAGGGCATCTGCTTCCCGCTGGTCCTCGGGCAGCAGCTCCGAGAAGGCCGCGACGATGCGGCCGGCCAGGGAGATGTCACGGGTGGTGACCTCGATGCCTGCGGTGTCGGAGAAGGCATCGAGGATCGGCAGGAACGACGCCGTCGCCAGCATCGGCGCCTCGTCGGTGTGGGTGTAGATGATGCGCGCCATGTGTCGCGGGCTCCCTCGGGTCGATGCGGATTTGTCTTGACGTCAAGACTAATCGACGGAGCTCCCACCCCGTCGATCCGGACGGCACCACGGTACGTGAGAAGGGCCGCGGGCGTCCCGCGCACTGCCTGCGGTGCGGCCGGTGCTGGTGGGTCGGGCCTCGGGGACCGGCGTCGAGCAGCGTCGTTCAGGAGGCAGGCTCGCCCTGGCCGGCCTGCTCCTGGACGGCATCGTCCTCGACGATCTCGACGTCCCACGGGTCCGAGAGGACCAGATGCGTCCCGCCCTCCGCGTCGACGGTCGCCGCGACGGCGCGGGCCTCGTACTGCCCGGGCGTCAGGGCGTCGGCGCCGCAGGCCCCGTGCGAGGTCCAGGCCCGCTCCGTGCGGGTCACGCCCTCGGCACCGATCCACTGCAGCGGGATCTCCGGGGTGTTGCGCGCCCCGGCCACGACGGTGCCGGTGGCGGGATCGGTGAGCACGATGCCCTGCAGGAGCGCGCGGCTGCCGTGATCCTGCGAGGTGACGGTCACCGTCCCGGAGACCGCGGCGCCGTCCTCCCCGTCCGGGACCGCGGTCGGGACCTGCACACTCGGATCCTCGACCGTGACCGTCAGCCCGTCACCGTCACCGACCGGCGCGAGCTCCGCCCGGCAGCCCAGCGGCGACAGCTCGGCGGGGACCTCGCCCGACGGGGCCGTGGCCGCGCCGGGCACCGCCTCCGGCCGCCCGTCGACGACGTCGACCAGCACGTCGCCGCTCGCTCCCCATCCGGCATCCTCCTCCCCGCGACCGGGACCGTCGACGCCGCCGCGGAGGCGCAGCAGGAACTGGCCGTCGGGCAGCGGCGCATCGTCACAGGTGCCGAGGGTGAGGCGGGCCGTCGCGGCCTGCGGTGCAGGCCCCTCGCCCGTCACCTCGACGCGCCCGCGCACCACGATCGGCGGCACCGGCGCTCCCTCGACCCCGAGCTCGCCGTCGAACCCCGGGGCCGGCACGCCCCGGTTCTGCGGATCCGCGGGCAGCAGCACCCCCTCCGGGGCGAAGCCGCGGTAGTCGTGATCCGGAGCGAGACGGAAGGCGCCGGAGACCTGGATGTCGCTGCCCTCGGTATGCACGGCCTCGGGCGTGAAGGTCCCGCCCTCGGTCGAGGTGGCGGGCGGCTCGCCCTCTCCGGGCCGGCACAGCCAGGACGGATCGACCGGGACGCTCTCCGCCTCCGCCACGGCCTCCGGATCCATCGCCGGCGCCACCGCCGACGGGCCGCCGGGGGACGGGGCGGCCGAGCCGCCGCCCGGCAGCGAGGGGAGCGCCTCGCAGGCACCGAGCGAGAGCACGAGCGTCCCGGCCGCCAGAGCGGCGACGGTGCGGGCGCGGCGGGGGCGCCGACGGGCAGGGTCCGCCGCCGAGTCGCCCCCGCGCACCGCCGCCCGACCCATGCTCAGCACGCCCCTGCTCGCCTGCCCTTCCTCATCCCTCGCCGTCGTCGATGATGAACGTACCGGAGCGCGGAGGGTCCCGTCGGTCGCGCGGGCAGCACCAGCGCTGACCGCGTCGGGCACGGGCGTTCACAGCACCAGCAGGGTCACCGCCATGATCGCCATCCCCGCGACGAGGGCGTAGATCACAGTGTGGTGCTCGCCGGTCTCCTCGGCCGCCGGCAGCAGCTCGTCGAGCGAGACGAACACCATCACCCCGGCCACCCCCGCCAGGATCGCGCCCATCGTCCCGCCCTCGAGCAGCGGGCCCAGCAGGAGCACACCGATCACGGCGCCGACGGGCTCGGCCAGGCCCGTCATCGTCGCGAGCCAGAACGCCTTCGCCCGGGACCCGGTGGCCCGCCGCACGGGCACCGCCACGGCGAGGCCCTCGGGGATGTTGTGCAGCGCGATCGCGGCGACCACGGGCACCGCGATCTCCGGAGCCTGCAGCGCGGCGATGAAGGTGGCGAAGCCCTCGGGCACGTTGTGCAGGGCCAGGGCGAGGGCGGTGACCATGCCGGTGCGCAGCAGCCGGGCGCGCAGGGCGCGATCGGCCGCGTGTTCGTCGGCGTCACGCAGCTCGGTGCCGCCGTGGCTGCCTTCCATCCGCCCGGCGAACTCGTGCGGGCTGACAGCGCTGGGCACGAGCCGGTCGATCACCGCGATCAGCGCGATCCCCACGAAGAAGGAGAGCACCGCGAGCGCGGTGCCGCGCGTGCCGGCCCGGCCGCCGGAGAGGATGTGCGCCCCCTGCGGCAGCAGCTCCATGAAGGAGACGTAGAGCATCACGCCGGCGGAGAGCCCGAGCCCTCCGGCCAGCATCTTCGCGCTGGTGCCGCGCCCCAGCACCCCGAGCGCGGCGCCGATGCTGGTGGCGCCGCCCGCGAGGAGGGTGAGGAGGAAGGCGACGAGCACGGGACGACCCTAGCGGCCGGATCCGCCGCCGGCGGGAAGGAGGTCCTTCCGCGGTCCGGGCGCCCCGCGCCGCCCGGGCCGCGCCCTCCTAGACTGAGCCCATGCCTGCTCCCGCCCCGTACCTGGCCGTGACCGACCTGCGCTCGCGCACCCTGACCGCCGCCGAGCTCACCGCGGCGCTGCCGCGCGCCGGGCTCGACGTCGACGCCGCGGCGGAGGCGGTGCGACCCGTCGTCGAGGACGTCGCCTCACGCGGCGCCGAGGCCGTGCTGGACGCCTCCGAGAGGTTCGACGGGATCCGTCCCGCGCATCTGCGCGTGCCGCAGGAGGCCCTCGACCGGGCGCTGGCCGAGCTCGACCCCGCGATCCGCACGGCCCTCGAGGAGTCCGCCGCCCGGGTGCGGGCGGTCGATTCCGCGCAGGCCCGCCCCGACGAGACGGTCGAGGTGGCGCCCGGCGGCACCGTCACCCAGCGCTGGGTCCCCGTGCGCCGCGTGGGCCTGTACGTGCCCGGCGGGCGGGCCGTGCTGCCCAGCTCCGTCGTGATGAACGTGGTGCCCGCGCAGGTCGCCGGGGTGGAGCAGATCGTGCTCGCCTCCCCGCCGCAGAAGGAGTTCGGCGGCCTGCCGCATCCCACGATCCTCGCCGCCTGCGCGCTGCTGGGCGTCACCGAGGTGCTCGCCGCCGGCGGTGCGCAGGCGATCGCGCTGCTGGCCCACGGTGCCGACGACCTCGGCGACGGCCGGGCGCTGCAGGGCGTCGACCTGGTCACCGGGCCGGGCAACGTCTACGTCGCCGCCGCCAAGCGTCTGGTGCGCGGGAGGGTGGGCATCGACGCCGAGGCCGGCCCCACCGAGATCGCGATCCTCGCCGACGACACCGCCGATCCCGCCTTCGTCGCCGCAGACCTCATCTCCCAGGCGGAGCACGATCCGCTCGCAGCGAGCGTGCTGGTCACCGACTCACCCGCCCTGCTGGAGGGGGTCGAGGCCGCGCTCGCCGCCCAGGTGCCGGAGGCCGCCCACCACGAGCGGATCGCCACGGCGCTGCGCGGGGAGCAGAGCGGCGCGGTGCTCGTCGAGGATGTCGCCCGCGGGCTCGAGGTGGTCGACGCCTACGGGGCCGAGCACCTCGAGATCCAGACGGCGCACGCCGCGGACGTCGCCGCACGGGTCACCAACGCCGGTGCCGTGTTCGTCGGCCCCCACAGCCCGGTGAGCCTGGGCGACTACGCCGCGGGCTCCAACCACGTGCTGCCCACCGGCGGCACCTCGCGCTTCACCGGCGGTCTGGGGGTCCAGACGTTCCTGCGCGGGATCCACGTCGTCCACTACGACCGCGACGCGCTCGCCGGCGCCCGCACCGCCGCGACCACGCTCGCCGCGGCCGAAGGGCTGCCCGCCCACGGCACGGCGATCGACATCCGCTTCGAGCGCTGACGCGGCGCCCGCCGGCTCCGCGCGGGGCGAGGGCTCAGCGGTCGATGTCGCCCTCCGCGGCTGCCGCGCCCTCTGCTGCCGACGGCGCTGCGTGGCCCGGCCGCCGGCGCTCGCCGCGGGTGAGGAACAGCGCGACGGCGCGCCAGCCGAGCATCCCCACCGCCGTGACGACCGCGGTGACGATGACGAAGGAGACCTCGGTGCCGGCCGAGAACAGGGTGCGCAGCGCCATCGTGGCCGCGAGCGTGATCGCCCACACGAACACCCCGTGCGGCCAGATCCGGAACGGCGCGCGCCAGGCGCGGATCGCGAGATGGCCCAGCAGCACGCCGAGGGCGAACGGCCAGCCCACCAGGAACAGGTTCTGCGTGGTCAGCGGCGTGCCGTGCTGCACGACACCGATCGCGACGAAGAGCAGGACGACCAGCAGGTCGCCGACCAGGGCACCCAGGGAGCGGAACATGCCGCCAGCGTACTGACACCGGCTGGGCGCGGCGGCGGGGGAGCGGTTGTGAAGGGCGCCACGACGGGCGACGGGCAGCACCGGCCGAGAGGCCCGACGGACGGACGCCGGGCAACCGCGGCCTCGCCGCGAACTACCATGGAGACCATGCCGGCGAACCCTGTTCCGACCCTCGAGCCCTCCGTGCTGCCCGTCCCCCGTGACGGCATCGCCGGAGCCGCCCCCTATGGCGCTCCGCAGCTCGAGGTCGCGCATGCGCTGAACGTCAACGAGAACCCCTACGGCCCCTCCCCGGAGCTCGCCGAGGCCATCGGCAGCGCCGCCGCGGAGGCCGCCGTGGGCCTGAACCGCTACCCGGACCGCGAAGCGCTCGCGCTGCGCGCCGCTCTCGGCACGTACCTCGCCGCGGAATCCGGGATCGGGGCCCCCGAGGCGCACGAGGTGTGGGCGGCCAACGGCTCCAACGAGATCATGCACCAGCTGCTGCTGGCCTACGGCGGTCCCGGCCGCACCGCGCTGGGGTTCACGCCGCACTACTCGATGTACCCCGAATACGCCCGGGACACCTACACCGCCTGGGTCACCGCGGAGCGCGGCCCCGCCCCCGACTTCGCGCTCACCGCGGAGGCGGTCACCGCGGCGATCGCCGCGCACCGCCCGAGCATCGTCGTGCTGACCAGCCCCAACAACCCCACCGGCACCGCCCTTGGGCTCGACGTGGTCGAGGCGGCCGCAGCCGCGCTCGCCCCCACCCGCGGCCTGCTGGTCGTGGACGAGGCGTACGGGGAGTTCCGCCGCGACGGCGTGCCCAGCGCCCTCACCCTGCGGGCGAAGCATCCGAACCTCGTGGTCACCCGCACCATGTCCAAGGCCTTCGCGCTCGCCGGCGCCCGGCTCGGCTACCTGGTCGCCGATCCGGCGATCGTGGACGCCGTGCGCGTGGTGCGCCTGCCCTACCATCTGTCGGCCGTCACCCAGGCGGTCGCCCGCACCGCCCTCGCCCACCGCGAGGAGCTGCTGGGCAAGGTGGCCCTGCTGCGCTCGGAACGGGACGCGCTGGCCACCCATCTCGCCGCGCGCGGCCACGAGGTCGCGCCGTCGGATGCGAACTTCATCCTGTTCCGCAGCTTCACCGATCGTGACGCCGTGTTCGAGGGGCTCCTCGCCCGCGGCGTCCTCATCCGAGCCGTCGGCCCCGCCGGCTGGCTGCGCGTCTCCCTCGGCACCCCCGAGGACAACGCCGCATTCCGTACCGCCCTCGAGGAGGCCGACCCCCGATGACCGAGAACCACAGCACCGAGACGCCCCGCACCGCCGCCCGTCGGCCCCGCACCGCGACCCTCTCCCGCACCACCCGCGAATCCTCCGTCGAGGTCACCCTCGACGTGGACGGCACCGGCACGGTGGACGTCTCCACCACGGTGCCGTTCTTCGACCACATGCTCACGGCGCTGGGCACCCACGCCCGCTTCGACCTGAAGGTGTCGGCGACGGGCGACACCCACATCGACGCCCACCACACCGTCGAGGACACCTCGATCGTGCTCGGTCAGGCGCTGCGCGAGGCGCTCGGCGACAAGCAGGGCATCGCCCGCTTCGGCGACGCGCTGGTGCCGCTGGACGAATCCCTCGCACAGGCCGTCGTCGACCTCTCGGGCCGCCCCTACTGCGTGCACTCCGGGGAGAGCGAGGCGCAGGCCCTGCACCTCATCGGCGGCCACTTCACCGGCTCGCTGACCCGCCACGTCTTCGAGTCCCTCGCCCACCACGCGGCGATCTGCCTGCACATCCGCCTCATCGAGGGCCGGGACCCCCACCACGTGGTCGAGGCGCAGTTCAAGGCGCTCGCCCGTGCGCTGCGCGCCGCCTGCGCCTACGATGACCGGGTCCTCGACATCCCCTCGACCAAGGGAGCGCTGTGAGCACCGTCGACCCCGAGGAGCCCCGCCCCGACGAGAACGGCGACCAGGCCGAGGGCAGCGGCCACCCCGCCGACGACATCGACGCCGAGTTCGCGCGCCTGACCGAGGGGCTCTCGCTCGACGACGCCCCGTTCACGGTCGAGGACGTGCTCTCCGAGGCGGCGGAGGAGGGCGAGGACGAGGTGCCCACCGTCGCGGTGATCGCCACCTCGGTGGTCTCCGCGAAGGCGCTGGCCGGTGTGATCCGGCTCGGCCGGGAGGCCCGCACCGACGGGATCGACATCCCCACCGGCACCCGCACCCTCGACACCTCCACCGGCGCCATCGCCGCGGGCTCGCTCGCCGAGACCGCCGCCCATGACCTCGCCGCGATCGCCTCGGCGGCGCTGCAGCGCAACGGCATCGTGCTGTTCTGGCGCCGCGGCGACCGCATGACAGCGACCCGCTACAAGAACGGGGAGCGCGGCGAGGACATCTCGCCTGCGATCGTGCTCGGTGCGGTCGACGACGTCGTCGAGGAGCTGTTGCTCGGCGCGACCGAGCTCGACGAGCTCGGGGAGGGCCTGGACCCTGCCGCCCTGACCCGCGCCGAGGCCCTGGAGTGGATCGCCTCCGGGAAGAAGCGCAAGTGACCGAGCAGCAGGCGGCCGCCGAGCAGACGGCTGCCGAGCAGGAGGCTGCCGCAGCGGCCGCGCAGCACCCCGCCCGCGTGGTCGTCCTCGACCACGGCTCCGGCAACGTGCGCTCCGTCGTGCGGGCGCTCGAGGCCGCCGGCGCGGAGGTCGAGCTCACCGCCGACCGCGACCGCGCCCTCGCCGCCGACGGGCTGGTGGTCCCCGGCGTCGGCGCGTTCGCTGCGACCGTCGCCCAGATCCGCGCCGTCGGCGGGGACCGCCTCGTCGAACGCCGCCTGGCCGGCGGCCGCCCCGTCCTCGGCATCTGCGTGGGCCTGCAGGTCATGTTCGACGCCGGCGACGAGCACGGCGAGAGGACCACCGGGCTCGGCCAGTGGCCCGGCGAGGTCACGCGCCTGGACGCGCAGGTCGTGCCGCACATGGGCTGGAACACGGTCGAAGCTCCGGCCGGCTCTGCGCTCTTCCGGGGCGTGGAGGGCGAGCGCTTCTACTTCGTCCACTCCTATGCCGCGCGCCGCTGGGAGATGGAGCAGATCGGCTCGCTCAAGGCACCGCTGGTGACCTGGGCCGAGCACGACGGCGACCGCTTCATCGCCGCCGTGGAGAACGGCGCCCTGTGCGCCACCCAGTTCCACCCCGAGAAATCCGGGGACGCCGGGGCCGCGCTGCTGTCCAACTGGCTGCGCACCCTGCCCCGCTCCCCGCGGGAGAGCACCGCATGATCCTCGCATTCTTCATGCTGTTCGCCGGAGGCATGCTGATCGGCGGCGCCTGGTCGTTCTACCGCTCCAAGAAGCCCTGGTGGGCGTACCTCGGACTCCTGCTGCTCGGGCTGCTCTGCTTCGGCATCTCGATCTGGCGCATCCAGACCGGCTGAGCCCCCATCCCGCCGCGGCAGCCGCTGCCGAGGCACCCCGACCCCGACCCCGCGGGCACCGCCCCGCACCCACCGTTGCCAGGAGGCACCCCCGATGACCGCTCCCGTGCTCGAGCTGCTCCCCGCCGTCGACGTGCAGGACGGCCAGGCCGTCCGACTCGTCCAGGGCGAGGCGGGCACCGAGACCGCCTACGGCGCCCCGCTGGACGCCGCGCTCACCTTCCAGGACGGCGGCGCGAGCTGGTTGCACCTGGTCGACCTCGATGCCGCCTTCGGCCGCGGCTCGAACGCGTCGCTGCTGGCCGAGGTGGTCGCCGCCGTCGACCTCGACGTCGAGCTGTCCGGAGGGATCCGGGACGACGAATCCCTCGCCGCGGCCCTGGCCACCGGTTGCCGCCGCGTGAACCTCGGCACCGCAGCGCTCGAGAACCCCGAGTGGACCGCCGAGGTGCTCGCCGAGCACGGCGACCGCATCGCGGTGGGCCTCGACGTGCGCGGCACCACCCTCGCCGCCCGCGGCTGGACCCGCGAGGGCGGGGACCTCTGGGAGACCCTCGAGCGGCTCGACGAGGCCGGCTGCCAGCGCTACGTCGTCACCGACGTCACCAAGGACGGCACCCTGCGCGGCCCCAACCTCGACCTGCTGCGTGACGTCTGCTCCCGCACCGACGCGAAGGTCGTCGCCTCCGGCGGGATCTCCTCGCTCGAGGACCTGCGGGCGCTGCGGGAGCTGGTGCCGCACGGCGTCGAGGGAGCGATCGTCGGGAAGGCCCTGTACGCACAGGCGTTCACGATGGATGAGGCGCTCGACGTCGCAGGTCGCCCATGACGGAGCAGGAGGATCCCGCGGACCCGGTGCGGAGGACCCTCCCGGCGCATTTCCGCGAGAAGTCCCCGCTCACCGACACGGCCGGCGTGACCTGGGAGGGGCGCGACTACACCGTCAGCCCGTTCCCGGGCGACGACGGCTCCGTGCCCCCGGCCCTGGCGCAGGCCCTCGACGCCTTTCGCACCGGGGCGGACCCGCACCGGCGGCAGCTGGTGGCGGCGCTGAGCGGGTCCCGCGTGCTGGTGCCCATCATGGCGGTCGCCACCGAGACCGGCACCACCGCCCACGGCCTCACCGGGGACAACGGCGCCGACATGGCGATGGTGTCGATCACGGCGGCCGACGGGTCCCGGCTGCTGCCCCTGTTCACCTCCGTCGCGGCGCTCGCGGCCTGGCGGGCCGACGCGCGACCGGTCCCGGTCGTCGCCCCGCAGGCGGCCCAGGCCGCGGTGCAGGAGGGATGCACCTCGCTGCTGCTGGACCCGGCCGCCCCGGCCGAGGAGGGCGGGCCCATCCTGCTGCCCCGCTCCGTGCTGTGGGCGCTCGCCCAGGGCCGCGAGTGGATCCCGCCGCACGAGGACCCGGAGCTCGCCGCGGCGCTCGAGCGCGTGGGGCGCGGCGCCTCCGAACAGGTGATCTCGCTGGCCGCCCGCGCCGGTGAGCGCGCCGAGGTGGATCTCCACCTGCAGCTGCGGCCCGGGCTCACCGCACCGGAGGTACGGACCGTGGTCGACGCCGTCACCGCCCGTCTCGGCACCGAGGAGATCGTCGCGGAGCGGATCAGCTCCCTCCGCCTCGTCCTCGGCTCCTGACCCCGCCCGCGAGTGACCCCGCCCGCCCGCAGCCGTGCCGCCGGCGGCGCCCGCGGGATCCGCGGGCCGGGCCGGCGGTGCTCATGAGGCGCGGCCGGAGACCGCCGTCAGGAGACGCGGCCGGTGTACTTCTCGCCCGGCGCCTCGCCGGGGGCATCGGGGAAGGGCAGCGCCTCGGCGAAGGCGAGCTGGAGCGAGCGCAGACCATCACGCAGCGAACGCGCGTGCTCGTTGCCGATCTCCGGGGCCGCGGCGGTGACGAGGCCCGCGAGGGCGTTGATCAGCTTCCGCGCCTCGGCGAGGTCCTGGTACTGCCCGGTCTCCTCATCCTCCGCGAGGCCGACCTTGACCGCGGCGGCGCTCATGAGGTGCACGCAGGCGGAGGTGATGATCTCCACCGAGGAGACCTCGGCGATGTCCCGCAGCTGCTCGGCGGCAGCGGCGTCGTCGGCGGCGGTGTGGTCGGGGTGCTGGTGATCGGTCACGGGGTGTTCCTCCATGTCGGTGGTGCGGCCCGGTCGGGCCGCGATGGTCGCGCGGACGGCGCGTCGTGCCCGGAGCGGGCTGGCCGGTGCTGGCCGGTCGGTGCTGGCCGGTCCATCCTCCCGCGTTCGGTGAGCGGACGGGGCGGCAGGCCGGGCGGGGCCCGGGCTCAGGGCGTCAGGGGCAGGGTGCCGCCCTCCCCGGCAGCGGCGAGGTCGAGGTGCAGCCCCGTCGGCTGGGTGCCGAAGGGGACGTCGAAGACGGCGTGGAAGACCCCGCTCCCGTCGGGCGGGACCAGGCCGTAGCGGGAGCTGTCGGCGACGTGGGCCTGGGTCGCCTCGCGATCCGGTGCGTGCGCGCCGTCGTCGGTCTCGAGCGAGAGGTTCTGCGAGACCTCGATCGCCGCGGAGCTCGGGTTCTCCACCTCGAAGGTGACGATGACGAACTCGCCCTCGGGCTCGACCGGGGAGCTCTGGGACCCCACGGAGCGGACGCCCACCTCGGTGCCGACCTCGGTGAACGTCGCCCCGCCGATCTCGACCCGCCCGGGCTCGGCGGGATCCGCGGACCCATCGCTCGGCGCCGCGGCGGGATCCGCGGCGGGCGGGCCGGCGGGGGAGAGGGAGCGGAAGACGAGGATCCCGCCGCCGACGACCACCGCGAGTGCGAGCACGGCGGTGAGGGCGATCCCGGCGATGAGCAGACCGCGGGGGCGCTGCGGGGGCGGGGCCGGCTCAGCCGGGGGAGCGGGTCGACGGTTCGGCCGTGCGGGCCGCGGGGGCGGGGTCGGGAAGCCCTCGGGGACCGGCCGCAGCACGGCCCGCGGGGCGGTGAGGGTGTGCGGGCTCGTGGCCGAGGTGTCCTCGCTCGCGGGGGCGTGGCCGCTCGCAGGGGCGTGCCCGAGGGGCTCCGCGGCGACGGCGGGGCGGTCGGGGCGGAGCGGGGCGTCGCCGTACTCGTAGGAGATCCCGGGTGTTCCGTCGGCGGCGTCGGGAGCGTGCTCCCCGTCGAACGGGTGACGGTCGGTCTCCACCAGAACTCCTCGCAGGTCGCAGCACACGGGCGCGATGCACATCACCTGGACGTACGGCGCTCCGATGCTAGGATAGATGACTGGAACAGGTCGAAACCCTCGTCATCCGTTCCTCAAGTGGAGTCCCTTCCCACCTCGTGGCGATCCGTCCGTGAGCTCTCCGGCTCGCGGTGAACAGCCGCTGGGTCAGTATCGCAGCCGCGCTCACCGTGCGGCGAGCGGGCAGCAGTGTCCGCTCAGCGCCGTGGCGCGTGCACCTTGGGGCCTCCGCATGACATGCGGGGGCCTTCGTCGTCTTCCGACTCGAAACAAGGTGAGGAGCCAACATCAGCGAACAGCGCATCAACGGTCAGATCAGGGTCCCCAAGGTCCTCCTGGTCGGTCCTGCCGGCGAACAGGTCGGCGAGGTCCGTGTCGAGGACGCCCTGCGTCTCGCCCAGGAAGCAGACCTCGACCTGGTCGAGGTCGCACCCGGCGCGAACCCGCCGGTCGCCCGCCTCATGGATTACGGCAAGTACAAGTACGAAGCCAACCTGAAGGCCCGTGAGGCGCGCAAGAACCAGGCGAACACGGTCCAGAAGGAAATCCGGATGGGCCTGAAGATCGACACCCACGACTACGAGACCAAGCGTCGCAACGTCGAGAAGTTCCTCGACGGCGGTGACAAGGTCAAGGTCATCATCCGCTTCCGCGGGCGCGAGCAGGCTCGCCCCGAGCGCGGCGTGAAGCTGCTCCAGCGGATGGCCGAGGATGTCGCGGACTACGGTTTCGTCGAGTCGCACCCGCGGCAGGACGGCCGCAACATGGTGATGGTCTTCGGACCGCACAAGAAGAAGGCCCAGGCCATGGCCGAGGCCCGCAAGCGCAAGACCGATGCTGAGAAGGCTGCCGCCCGGGAAGAGGCCGCGAAGTCCTCCCCCGAGGCCGGTGCCGAGACCGGCGCCGAGTCCTGAGAAACGTCACAAGGAGAACAGGCAGATGCCGAAGAACAAGACCCACTCGGGTACCAAGAAGCGCGTCCGCGTCACCGGCTCGGGCAAGCTCATGCGCGAGCAGGCCAATGCTCGTCACCTGCTGGAGCACAAGTCCTCCACCCGCAAGCGCCGCCTGGGCAGCGACACCGATGTTGCCAAGGCCGACGTCAAGCGCATGAAGAAGCTGCTGGGCCGCTGATCGCCCACGCGGGAGCACAGCTCCCGCGACCCTGAACTTACGATCGAAGGAGTATCACGTGGCACGCGTGAAGCGGGCGGTCAACGCCCATAAGAAGCGTCGGGAGATCCTTGAGCAGGCCAGCGGGTACCGCGGGCAGCGCTCGCGCCTGTACCGCAAGGCGAAGGAGCAGGTGCTGCACTCGCAGACCTACAACTTCCGCGACCGCAAGAAGCGCAAGGGCGACTTCCGTCAGCTCTGGATCCAGCGCATCAACGCCGCGGCCCGCGCGAACGGCATGACCTACAACCGCTTCATCCAGGGCCTCGGCCTCGCGGGTGTCGAGGTGGACCGTCGCATGCTCGCCGAGCTCGCCGTGAACGACGCCCCGGCTTTCGCCGCCCTGGTCGAGGTCGCCAAGAACGCCCTCCCCAAGGACGTCAACGCCCCGGCAGCCTGACATCGCGGCACGACCTGCGATGAACGAGCGCCCGGACCAGTCGCCGATCACCTCTGCCCGCTCCGAGCGGGTGCGGAAGGTGGCGGCTCTGGCCGGGCGCTCTGCGCGTCGCAAGCAGGGACGGTTCCGCATCGAGGGGCCCCAGGCGGTCCGCTCGCTGCTCTCCCATCGCCCCGACCTGGCGCGCGAGGTCTTCGCCACCGAGCGCACCGCTGGCGACCACCCCGAGCTGATCACCCTCGCCCGGGACGCCGCCGTCGCGCTGCGCATCGTCGACGAGCAGATCGTCCGGGCGCTGGTCCGCGAACCGGCGGGGGAGGGGGCCGACGACGGCACCGCCGCAGGCACGCTCGTCTCACCCCAGGGGGTCGTCGCCGTGGGCACGCTGCCCGAGGCCGACGCCGCCGCGGCCACCGGAGCGCTGCGGGCGCTGCCGGGAGAGGACCCCGCCACGGTGGTGGTCCTCCACGAGGTGCGCGATCCCGGCAATGTCGGCACGCTGATCCGCACCGCGGATGCCGCCGGCGCCGATCTGGTGCTGCTCACCCGCACCAGCGCCGATCCGTACTCCCCGAAGGCCGTGCGCGCCGCGACCGGCAGCCTCTTCCACCTCCCGGTGCTGACCGGGGCGGAGATCGGGGACGTGCTCGCCGCGCTCGCGGCCGGCGGCCTCACCGCCGCTGCGACCAGCGGCCATGCGAGCTCCGAGCTCTTCGACGTCGAGCTCCCGCCGCGCATCGCCTGGATCTTCGGCAACGAGGCGCACGGCCTGGACCGCGCCACCCTGGACGCCGCGCCGCTGCGGGTGCGGATCCCGCTGGCCGGGCGGGCGGAGTCGCTGAACGTGCACACCGCCGCGACGGTCTGCCTCTTTGAGACCCTCCGCCGCCGACGGGCAGGGGCATGATCACCACGTCCCGGCGCGCGGGCGCGCTCTTCATCCCCCTCCTGCTGCTCCTCACTGTCGCCGCCGCCCTCGTCGGCATGGCCGCGACCGGTGCCCTGGCCCCCGCCTCGCTGGTCCCCGCCTCGCCGCTGGTGACCTGGGGCCTGCCGGTCGTGCGGGCGCTGCACCACCTCGGGCTCGTGCTCGCCATCGGTGCCGGCGGGACCGCCGTGCTGCTGCTGCCCGGCCCCGGGCGGCGCGAGGTGACCCCCCTCGACCCGCTGCGCCGCCGCACCGTGCGACTCGGCGCCGCCGGAGCGCTGCTGTGGACGGTCGCCGCTCTCGCCCAGATCCCGCTGGGAGGTCTCGAGGCGACCGGTGCCGGCGCCGGGCTGAACGTCTGGGACATCGCGATGGGCGGCGCCCTGGGACGGCTGCAGATGGGCGTGGTCGTCTTCGCCGCGGCCACCACCCTCGCCTATGCCCTCGCCCGCTCCACCGTGCTGGCCTGCTGGGGGCTGGCCTTCGCCGGGATCGGCACCGGGGCGCTGGGCCTGGCCGGTCACGCCGGTGCGAGCCTGGATCACATCAACGCGGTCAACGCCATGGCCCTGCACCTCGTGGCGGTCTCCGTCTGGGCCGGCGGGCTGCTGCTCATCGCTCTGCTCGCGCCCCGCATGGAGGATGCGACGCTCGCCGTCACGATCCGCCGCTTCTCGCCCTGGGCGCTCGCCTCGGTCGTCTCCCTCGCGCTCAGCGGCCTCATCAGCGCCTGGATCCGGCTGTCCGACTGGACGGACCTGCTGACCACCGGGTACGGGCGGGTGGTGCTCGCCAAGACGATCGGGCTCACGGTGCTGGCGGTGTTCGGGGCGCTGCAGCGCCGCCGCCTCGGCGATCGCGTGCGCTTCCGCCACCTGGCCGCCACCGAGGGTCTGCTGATGGCCGTGGTGATCGGGGCGTCGATCGCCCTGGGCCGCTCCGCCCCGCCGGTGCCGCAGGAGATCCCGGCCGTCGGCGATCTGCGGGTGCTGTCCCTGGCCGGGTTCCTCCCGCCCAAGCGCGAGTTCAGCCCGCTGACGATGTTCACCGAGTTCCAGCCGGACTGGATCGCGCTGGCCCTCGCGGTCGCCATGGCCGGCGCGTACATCCTCGGAGCCGTGCGCCTGGCGCGCCGCGGCGACGCCTGGCAGTGGCACCGCACCGCGGCCTTCCTCGCCGGCTGCCTCGCCTTCGCCTGGGTGATGAACGGCGGTGCGGCGGCCTGGGGCAAGTTCCGCTTCGACGCGCACATGATCCAGCACATGGCGATGATGATGATCGTCCCGCCGCTGTGGGCGCTCGGCGCCCCCGTGACGCTGCTGTCCCGCGCGGTGACACCGCGCACGGACGGGTCCCGGGGGATCCGCGAATGGGTGCTCGCAGCGCTGCACTCCGGCTATTCGCGCGTGCTGAGCGCCCCGCCGGTGGCGGGCCTGATCTTCGCCGGCTCGCTGGTCATCTTCTACTTCTCGCCGCTGTTCGAGCTGGCGATGTACCACCACCTCGGGCACACGCTGATGACGGTGCACTTCCTGGCCTCGGGGTACCTGTTCGCCTGGGTGCTGATCGGCATCGACCCCTCCACCAGGCCGATCAACCCCGTGCTGAAGCTGATCACCCTGCTGGTGACCCTCGCGTTCCACGCCTTCTTCGGGGTGGCGCTGGTCTCGGCCACCTGGCTGGTGGCGGAGCACTGGTATCTCGACCTGGGCATGTACCCCACCGAGCGGCTCGAGCTGATCCAGACCCGCGGCGGGACGATCATGTGGGCGATCTCGGAGGTGCCGACCCTCGGCTACGCGATCATCGTCGCGGTGCTGTGGATGCAGTCCGACGATCGCCGCGCCCGCCAGTACGACCGCAAGGCGGAGCGGGACGGCGGCGCCGAGCTCGCGGCCTACAACGCCTACCTCGCGAGCCTGCGCGGCGAGAGCCCCGCCCCCGAAGCGCAGGAGAGCGAGCCGCCGGAGGAGACCGGCCCCCGCGACTGACCTCGGGGCCTGCCGGGGGCGAGCGACCTCGGCGCCTCCCCGGGCGTGCACAGCATGCAGGACGGCGGCGGCCACCGCAGGTGACCGCCGCCGTCCTGGGCTCCTCCCGCGACATCGAGCGCGCCGGAGCCGCTCACCGCGAGAGGCGGGGAGGACTCAGAGCCAGTCGCCCCGCGCCGCCCTCTTCTCCGCACCGATGGTGGTGTCCGGCCCGTGGCCGGTGTGGACCACCGTGTCGTCCGGCAGCGCGAACAGCCGCTCCCGCACCGACTCCTCGATCGTCTCGCGGGACGAGAAGGAGCGCCCGGTCGCACCGGGGCCGCCCTGGAACAGGGTGTCGCCGGTGAAGACGGCACCCAGCTCCTCGGAGTAGTAGCAGGTGGAGCCAGGGGAGTGGCCCGGGGTGTGGAGCGCCTCGAGGTGCACCCCGGCGATGGTGAACATGTCGCCGTCGGCCACGTCGTCGTCCCACGGAAGATCCCCGTGGGTGAGCTGCCAGACCTCGCGATCGGCGGGGTTCAGCAGGAGCGGGGCCTCGAGCGCCTCGGAGAGCTCCGGAGCGAACTGCACGTGATCGTCGTGGGCGTGGGTGAGCAGGATGCCCACGCACTCCCGGTCGCCGACGAGCTCCTCGACGGTCGCGACGTCGTGCGGCGCATCGAAGACGACGCACTGCTCGTCATCGCCGAGCACCCACACGTTGTTGTCCACCTCGTGGGTCTCGCCGTCCAGGCTGAAGGTGCCGGAGGTGACGGCATGGGAGAGCCGCGCGGTCGCTCGGGACCGGGCCACCTCCGCCACGGTGCGCAGATTCGCGCCCTCGTGCAGGCTGTCCAGCGCCGCGTCGACGCCGGCGAGGTCGGTGCGGCCGGTGACGAAGCGATCCAGCGGCAGCCGTCCCTGCAGGAACAGGTCGATCAGGTACGGGAAGTCGCGCTCGGGCAGGCAGTCGCCGTACCAGGAGGACTTCAGCGCCCCGCCCCGGCCGAACACGTCGGCGAGCGGGAGGGTCAGCTCGGCGTCCGGATGCGGGACGCCCACGAGCACCACACGGCCGGCGAGGTCGCGGGCGTAGAACGCGGTCTCGTAGGTCTGCGGGATGCCGACGGCGTCCACGACCACGTCCGCGCCGAAGCCGCCGGTGAGCTCCTGGACCTTCTCGGCCACCTGCTGCGGGGAGAGCCCCTTGGTGTGCAGGGTGTGGGTGGCGCCCAGCTCCTTCGCGGCCTCGAGCTTCTGCTCGTCGACGTCCAGGCCGATGATGGTGGTGGCGCCGGCGAGCGTCGCCCCGGCGATCGCCGCGCAGCCCACGCCGCCCAGGCCGATCACCGCGAGGGACTCGCCGCGCTGCACGCCGCCGGTGTTGATCGCTGCACCGATGCCGGCCATCACGCCGCAGCCCAGCAGCCCGGCCACCTCGGCGGGGGCGTCCTCGGAGACCTTCGTGCACTGGCCCTCGTGGACCAGGGTCTTCTCGGCGAAGGAGCCGATGCCGAGCGCGGCGGTCAGCTCCGTGCCATCGGTGAGCGTCATCGGCGTCGAGGCGTTGAAGGTCGAGAAGCAGTACTGCTGCACGCCCTTCTTGCAGGCCCGGCACTCGCCGCAGACGGCACGCCAGTTGAGCACCACGTAATCGCCGATCTCCACATGGGTGACGTCCTCGCCGATCGCGGAGACGCGACCGGCGGATTCATGCCCCAGGAGGAAGGGGAACTCGTCGTTGATGCCGCCGTCGCGGTAGGAGAGGTCGGTGTGGCAGACGCCGGTCGCCTCGATGTCGACCACGACATCGTTCGGCCCGGGGTCGGGGATGATGATGTCGAGCAGCTCTGCCGGCTGCTTCTCTGCGCGGGCGACGACGCCCTTGACGGTCCAGGACATGCTGGCCTCCTTCGAGGTCGGGGTTCATGGTCAGCCTAGCCGTGAGCAGGGCGGGCAGTCTCGCCAGGGCCTGAGCTCCCGGGACGCTCCGCGCCGCTCCGGAGGGCTCGGCACCGTCGCGGAGGACGCGGCCGACGCGATCTGCCCGCGCCTCCTAGAATGGTCCGCGGTGCCCGCGCCGCAGTCCCGCCCCGCGGCACCCGCACCCTCCTGCCCCCGGACGAAAGCGATACCCGTGTCCGAGTCATCCTCGACTCCCGCCGCCCCGGTCATCGACGAGGCGACCATCGGCGACGCCGTCGATGCCGCCCTCGCCGCGATCGCCGCGGCCGCCACCACCGCCGAGCTCAAGCAGGTCCGCATCGAGCACGTGGGCGATGCCAGCGTGCTCTCGAGCGCGAACCGCGCCATCAAGGACCTCCCCAAGGAGCAGAAGGCCGCGGCCGGCAAGCTCGTGGGCCAGGGCAAGGGCCGCGTCCAGAAGCAGCTCGCCGCGCGCCAGCAGGAGCTCGCAGCCGCGGAGGAGGAGGCTGCCCTCGCCGCGGAGACCGTGGACGTCACCCTGCCCACGGATCGTCGGCCGCGCGGCGCCGCGCATCCGCTGACCACGCTGCGCCACCGCATCGAGGACGTCTTCGTGGGCATGGGCTGGGAGATCGCCGAGGGGCCCGAGATCGAGGCGGAGTGGTTCAACTTCGACGCCCTGAACTTCGACGCCGACCATCCGGCGCGGCAGATGCAGGACACCTTCTACGTCGCGCCCGAGGGATCCGGCCGCGTGCTGCGCACCCACACCTCGCCGGTGCAGGCCCGTGCCCTGCTCGAGCGCGGGGTGCCGCTGTACATCGCGTGCCCGGGCACCGTGTTCCGCACCGATGAGCTCGACGCCACCCACACCCCGGTGTTCCACCAGGTCGAGGGTCTCGCGATCGACAAGGGCCTCACGATGGCGCACCTCGTGGGCACCCTGGACACCCTGGCGAAGGCGCTGTTCGGCGGCGAGCCGGTCACCCGCCTGCGCCCCAGCTACTTCCCCTTCACCGAGCCGAGCGCCGAGATGGACTTCCGCTGCTTCTCCTGCGAGGCGCGGAACGGCCTCGACCACGAGGCGGATCCGGGCTGCCGGGTCTGCGGCGGCACCGGCTGGATCGAGATGGGCGGCTGCGGCATGGTCAACCCCGCCGTGCTGCGCGCCGTGGGCGTGGACCCGGAGGAGCACCAGGGCTTCGCCTTCGGCCTCGGCATCGAGCGCATCCTCATGCTGCGCAACGGGGTGCCCGACATGCACGACATCGTGGAGGGCGACGTCCGCTTCTCCCAGCACTACGGGACGGAGATCTGACATGCCCCGCATTCCCCTGACCTGGCTCGCCGAGCACACCGCACTGCCCGAGGGCACCAGCGCCGAGTCCGTCGCGGCCGCGCTGGTCTCCGTCGGCCTCGAGGAGGAGGGCATCTTCGGCGCCCAGGTGACCGGCCCGCTCGTGGTGGGCCGCGTGCTCGAGCTCGTGGGCGAGCCGCAGAAGAACGGCAAGACCATCAACTGGGTGCGCGTCGACGTCGGCCCCGAGCACAACGAGGACGCCGACAACCCCAAGGATCCCCAGCCCGGCCAGGAGCGCCCCAGCCGCGGCATCGTCTGCGGCGCGCACAACTTCGCCCCGGGCGATCTGGTGGTCGTCTCGCTGCCCGGGACCGTGCTGCCCGGCGACTTCGCGATCGCGGCGCGGAAGACGTACGGCCATGTCTCCGACGGCATGATCTGCTCCGGCGAGGAGCTGGGGCTCGGCCCGGACCCGGCGGGCGAGGACGGCATCATCGTGCTCGGCCGCGGGCACGGGGCGGGTCTCACCGCGGAGCCGGGCGATGACGCGATCGCGCTGCTCGGGCTCGCCGACGAGGTCGTCGAGATCAACGTGACCCCGGACCGCGGCTACTGCTTCTCCCTGCGCGGCGTGGCCCGCGAGTACTCCCACTCGACCGGTGCCGCGTACACAGACCCGGTGGCGGAGATCCCGCTGCCGGAGAGCGCCGGCGGGGGAGTGGAGATCCGCTTGCAGGACGATTCCCCGCTGCGCGGCGGGGAGGGCTGCTCCCGCTTCGTGGCCGTCGGCGTGACCGGCGTGGACCCGACCGCGCAGACCCCGCGCTGGATGGCCCGACGCCTCACCCAGGCCGGGATGCGCCCGATCTCCCTGATCGTCGACGTCACCAACTACGTGATGCTGGATCTCGGCCAGCCGCTGCACGCCTACGACGCGCAGAAGCTCGTCGCCCCGATCGTGGTGCGCCGCGCCCGCGCCGGCGAGGAGCTCACCACGCTCGACGACGTCACCCGCACCCTCGATCCGGAGGATCTGCTGATCACCGACAGCGAGGGCGGGGACGGGGCCCGCGTGCTGGGGCTCGCCGGGGTGATGGGCGGGGAGTCCACCGAGGTCTCCGAGACCACCACCGACATCCTGCTGGAGGCCGCGACCTTCCAGGCCATCACCGTGGCCCGCACCGCACGCCGGCACCGGCTGCCCTCCGAGGCGGCCAAGCGCTTCGAGCGCGGCGTCGACCCGCAGCTGCCGCTGGCCGCGGCGCTGCGCGCGGCCCGGCTGATCGTCGAGCACGGCGGCGGGGAGATCGACACCCGCCTCACCGATGAGGGCGTGATCGCCCCGCCGGCACCGATCGAGCTGCCCCTCGACGCTGCGGAACGGCTCGTGGGCATCGCCTACACGCCCGCGCAGGTGCGCGACAGCCTCGAGACCATCGGCTGCACGCTCGAGGAGCTCGGCGGCGAGTCGCTGCGCGTGACCCCGCCGAGCTGGCGCCCGGACCTCACCATCCGCGAGGACCTGGTCGAGGAGATCGCCCGCCTGGTCGGCTACGACAAGATCCCCTCCCTCCTGCCCACCGCCCCGGGCGGGCGCGGGCTCACCCGCGGCCAGCAGGGGCACCGCGCTGCCGGCCGTGCGCTGGCCGAGGCCGGTCTCACCGAGGTCGCCTCCGCCCCGTTCATCGGCGCGGGGGTCTTCGACACCCTGCGCTACGCGGCCGACGATGAGCGCCGCTCTGCGGTGCGTCTGCTGAATCCGCTGTCCGACGACGAGCCGCTGATGCGCACCTCGCTGCTGCAGACCCTGCTGCCGGTGGCCCGGCGGAACCTCGGCCGGGGCGAGGAGTCGGTGGCGATCTTCCAGCACGCCACCACCTCTCGCGCTCGCACGACGGACGCCCCCACGCCGATCCCGTCGGCGGCGCAGCGCCCCTCCGAGGCGGAGCTGGCGGCGGTCGAGGAGACCCTCCCTGCTGAGACCAGCGCCCTGGCGGCGGTCGTCGGCGGCCCCTCCGGCCCCGGCTCCTGGCTGGGCGACCCCGCTCCCTGGGGCTGGGCCGACGCCTTCGAGGTCGCGCGCCGTGCCGCGGCCGCCGTCGGCACCCGGATCGAGGTGCGGCAGGCTGAACACGCCCCCTTCCATCCGGGCCGCGCCGGGGAGCTGCGGGTCCTCGCCGCCGACGGCGAGAGCACCGTCATCGGTCACGCCGGGGAGCTGCACCCCGCCGTGATCAAGGAGATCGGGCTGCCGGCGCGCACCAGCGCCGTCGAGCTCGATCTCGAGGCACTCATCGCCTCCGCCCCCGCTGTGATCGAGGCAGCGCCGGTCTCCACCTACCCGCCAGCGAAGGAGGACTTCGCCTTCGTGGTCGAGCAGGACGTCCCGGCCTCCGCCGTGGAGGCGGCGATAGTGGTGGGCATCGGCGACCTCGCCGAGGATGTGCACCTGTTCGACGTCTACACGGGTGAGCAGATCGGCGAGGGCAAGAAGTCGCTCGCCTTCGCGGTGCGGCTGCGCTCCGACGAGGGCACGCTGACCGCCGAGCGGATCGGCGAGGCGCGGAAGCGGTGCATCGCGGCGGTCGAGTCAGCCGTCGGCGGAGTGCTGCGGGCATGAGCACCCTTCCCTCCCCGTCGGCGGGTCCGGGGCCCGAGCCGGCGGGGCCGCCCGCACCGGACGGCACCGCGCCGCGGGACTCTGCTGCGCCGCAGGGCCCTGCTGCGCCGTGGGGCTCTGCCGCGCCGATGAGTGCTGCTGCGCCGCCCGGGCCGCCGCGGAACGGGACCATCGCCTGGGCACTCGGCTTCCTCGCCTACATCCCGGTCCCGTTCCTCGGGCTGGTCGTCGCGGGGATCACCCAGCTCGTCGTGGGGCTCGGCCAGCGCAAGCACGGCGGGCTCGCCGCCGTCAACGGGGTGCGCGCGGCGAACTGGGGACTGACCCAGCTGTGCTGGCCCCTGCTCCTGGCGATCTCGATGACGATCGGGGTGCTCACCGGCAGCCCGTCCCCGAGCGGGGGCGGGGGCATCGTCTTCACACCGGTCATGAACGGCGTCGTCTTCACCGTGCTCGGGCTGTACTTCCTCGTCGCCGTGATGGAGGCGGTCTACGCGATCGTCGGCACCGTGAAGGCGTCCAAGGGGCTCGAGGTGCGCCTGCCGGTCATCCCCTTCCTGCGCGCACCGCGGGCCTGAACGGAGCCCCGACCCGGCGCACCGCCGAGCTCCTGGATCGCCCCACCGACATGTGACCCCCGCGTACAAGACCCCCGCGCCCCGATGACGAGGAGCACCATGACGCCGTCCCAGACGCTCTCCCCGGATCATGCCCGCCCACCGGACCCGGTGCCGAGCGGGCTGACCACCGCCGCGTACACCGGGCTCAGCCTGGACGTGGGGCGCAAGGCCTTCAGCGCCGACGGGGTGATCGCATTGATCGGCCGGATGGCCGAGCTCGGCTTCACCGCCCTGCACCTGCATCTCACCGAGACCCACCGGGTGGGGGTGCGCCTGCCGGGGTTCGAGGAGCTCGCCGCGGAGGACGCCTGGGATGCGGCCGAGGCGGCGCGGATCGTCGCAGCGGCACGCACGGCCGGGATCGCCCTGATCCCCGAGATCGACCTGCCCTCCCATGCCGGGGCGCTGCTGCACGGCCGTGAGCATCTCCAGCTCCGCGACCGGCACGGCACCCTCCACCCCGACCGGCTGGACATCTCCCGGCCCGAGGCGCTCGAGCTCGCCCTGGCGCTGCTCGAGGCCGCGGCGGCGATGTTCCCCGGGGAGGCGATCCACCTGGGCGGGGACGAGTACTTCGCCGCCCCGTGGGAGGACGAGGAGGCCCAGCACCCCGAGCGCTTCCCGAGCCTGGTCGCGCATGCTCGGGACCAGCTCGGCGCCGAGGCGACCGCTCTGGACTCCTACGCGCTGTTCATCAACGCCCTCGCCGCCCGCGCCCTCGAGCTCGGGCGCCTCCCGATGCTCTGGAACGACCACGTGGTCCCCGCCGCCGAGCAGCCGCTGGTGCCGATCTCCCGCGAGGTGGTGATCGACGTGTGGATCCGCTGGCGCGCATGGACCCCGTCGGTCACCGACTACCTCGACTCCGGCTATCGGGTGGTGAACTCGAACGGCGACCTGCTCTACTTCGTCCTCTCCGGCGACGGGGTGCCCGAGCCGCACGGGCGCCGCCGCTTCGGGCTGCTCGAGGACACCTTCGCCCCGCGCCGGTTCATGGGCCTCGCCGCCCAGGATTCCCACCTCGATGTGCCGCCGGTGCCGGCGGGGGAGCCGGACCCGGTGCTGGGCGCCTCGATGTCCGTGTGGTGCGATGCGCCCGACGTGCTCGGGGAGGCAGAGACCTTCGAGCTGCTGGACACCTGGCTGGTGCCGTTCGCCCGCGTGATGGGCGCTCCGCGCCGCTGAGCCCTCCCTCCCGGACACCCTTCGCAGCGGTGTCCCGGCAGGATCCGCGCTTGCACTTACGCGCTTAAGTATCTACGGTCACATCTGTGCGATGACGCACCGCGCCCACGGGCGATGACCCACACCCCCGTTCCGGAGGAGATCCCATTGGCGACCATCAACCGTAGAACGCTGCTCGCAGGAGCCGGCGGCCTCGCGCTCGGAGGCGTCGGCGCCACCGCGGTGTCCGGCGCCGCGCACGCCGATCCCGTCCGCCGTCCCGGCAGGGACGTCACCTCGGTCGCGTACATCGAGGTGAACGACAACTCGATGCTGAACCCCGGGCAGTACACGCTCGAGGACGGCAGCCCCGCGTTCGACATCGCGGTGATCTTCGCCGCGAACATCAACTACGACGGCGAGAAGGCGTACCTGCACTTCAACGAGGACCTCCAGCACGTGCTGGACAACGCCGAGACCACGATCCGGCCCCTGCAGAGGATGGGCATCAAGGTCACGCTCTCGATCCTCGGGAACCACCAGGGCGCGGGCTTCGCGAACTTCCCGACCCGGAAGGCCGCCGACCGGTTCGCGCAGGAGGTCTCCACGACGATCCGCCGCTACGGCCTCGACGGCGTGGACCTCGACGACGAGTGGGTGGAGTACGGAGCGAACGGGACCGGCCAGCCGAACGAGTTCTCGTTCGTCTCCTTCGTCCAGTCGCTGCGCAAGCGCCTCCCGAACCGCCTGATCACCTTCTACGTGATCGGACCCTCCGCCGAGAACCAGGAGCACGAGGGCACCAGGGTCGGCGATCTCCTCGACTACGCCTGGAACCCGTACTACGGCCAGTTCGAGGACTTCGACGTCCCCGGGCTGCCCCGATCCCAATACGGTGCCGCCGCGGTCGATCTCGGACCGGAGAGCGACACCGATCCCGAGCTCGTCCGCGACTTCGCGGAGCGCACCGTCGAGGGCGGCTACGGGGTGTTCCTGACGTATCAGCTGCAGGAGGGCGATCAGACCGAGCTGGTCACCGCCTTCACCGAGCCGCTCTACGACAGCCCGGCCCGCTTCGGCTGACCGCAGGAGGCCGCGGCCTCCTCAGGACACTCCGCCCGCACAGGCCGACGGGCCCTCCGATGCGCTCATGGGAGGGCCCGTCGGCCGTGCCAGGGGGTCCTCGGCTGATGGCGCAGCAGGGGCCGCTGTGCTGACGTGTGATTCTACGCTTTTCGACGGGTGAGGGGGAGGAGGGGGCGGGCGACCTCCGAGCCTCCGGAATGCTTCCCTCGGTGAGCCAGGCATGGAACGATGGGCACTCAACCGTTAAAGCCCGAGGAGACGCCGTGGTCCCCAGCCCATTCCCCCGCACAGGCCTGCAGATGGCCTACTTCCGCACCTGGCACGACCGGGTTGCGGACCCTACGAAGCCGAACTGCTTCGGAGATATTCCTGCAGAGGTCGACGTCGCTTTCGTCTTCCCTGATTTCACGCCGCCCGAGAATCCGTTCTGGAGGACTCTGCGCGACGAGTACGTGCCGAAGCTCCATGAGCAAGGCACCGCCGTCGTGCGGACCACCGACATCGGTGCTCTTCTGGACCCCTCCTTTCCGGACACCCCGAGCGGACACCGTGCGCTCGCCGAGAAGCTGGTCAGCGACCTCGTGCATGCTCACGGGCTCGACGGACTGGACATCGACATGGAGAACCGGCTCGAGCCGGCTGCTGCGGAACGCGCGGCAGCCGTCTTCCACGAACTCTCCCGCCTGGTCGGCAAGGAGTCCGGCGATGACTCGCTGCTCATCTACGACACCAATCTCGGGGGTGATGAGCCGGTCTTCAGCGCCACTGCGGATCTGTACGACTACGTGCTCGTCCAGTCCTACGGCCGGAGCCTCGACTCGTTGCAGGCCACCTGGGAGACGTTCGCGCCGTTGCTCCCTGCTGAGCGATACCTCATCGGCTTCTCGTTCTACGAGGAGTTCGACCTCAACCGCTGGGACGACACCTCGGAGCCCTTCGAAGAGTCGCGGGCGGTCGCCTACGCCGAGTGGCAGCCGGAGGGCGCGACCAAGGCCGGCGTGTTCTCGTACGCGATCGACCGCGACGGGGTTGATTTCCTCGACGACGAGATCACCGCAGTCGAGTATTCGTGGACCCGCAAGATCGGTGAGCGCCTGCGCGCCGCCCGAGGCTGAGCCTCTGCGACGCCACTGACGGCAGCCGACGGGGCCGGTCCTCCTCCGAAGGGCCGGCCCCGTCGCCGTTGACGCCCTGGCGTGGCCGCCGGCGCCTGTGGCGAGCCTCAGCCAGCGGGCGTGATCGCCATGAGCATCTGGGTCATATTGCCCATGCCGGTCACTCGGGGGAAGTAGTCGACGTCCGCCGGATCCGGGAAACCGGTCCAGTTGATCTCCGAGTACATGACGCCCGTGCCTCCGCCCTGGACGGGCGCATGCGGTGCCTGCTCCAGGAAGGCCTGCTGAACGCCCTGGACACCCTCGGCGATCCTGTCCTGAGTCTCGGGCGTATTGAGAGTGGAGACGAGGATCTCCATCTTCTCCGCAGCCTCGTCGCCCCAGTCCCAGCGGCCCCAGTTGCCGTTCGTCGAATCCTCACCGATGGGCTCGATCTTCTGGTCGTACATGGTGTAGTTCGACCACGGTGATCCGGGGTATCCCAGGCCGGTGGCGACGAGATCGAAGTCGGAGGAGGCGAGGATCGTGTCCATGACGTCCTTCGGCTTCGGGTCGAAGGCGACGGTCACCCCGAGATTCTCGGCCCAGTTGGAGACCACGATCGGCATGGTCACCATGAACGTCGCGTTGTCGTTCTGGATCTGCAGGCTCAGGGGGTGCTCCTGGCCGTCCTTCTCGAGGTTCCCGGCCGCGTTGACCGACCAGTCGGATTCCTCGAGAGCGGCCTTGGCGGCGTCGACGTCGAGTGCCAGGGGCTCGTCGAACTCCGGCTGCTGGAGCGTCTCGTTCATGACGGGATCGACTCCGGCGACGTTCGGGAGCGTGTACCCGATTCCGGAGGCCTCCATCACGGCGGTGTAGTCGATCGCGGCGCGGAAGGCCTTGCGGACGTTCGGGTCGGTCATGGGCGATTCGGGCCGTGCGGTCTGGAAGACGATGCCCTCGGAGGCGCCGTCGGCGATCCACACGTAGTTGTTGGTCTCGGCCATGCTCACGAAGCCGGAGACCACACCGGGCGCACCGCCCTCCGCGAAATCGACGTCCCCCTGGGTGATCTGGGTCTCGATGTTTCCGGCCTGCCCGGACGGGACGAACTGCACCTCGCCGACCGCCGAGGTCCCTCCCCAGTAGTCGTCTCGCATGGTGTACGTGACCAGCTGAGTGTCGAAGGATGCCAGCTCCGCGGGTCCCGTGCCGATGGGGTTGTCCATGATGTCCTGCGGGAACTCGAGCTCGTCGCCGTCCTGGTAGATGTGTGCGGGCACGATCGGGTAGTAGAGGGCGAGGTTCACCTCCTGCTGCCGCTGATCCTCGTTGTACTTCACGGTCACCGTGTAGTCGTCGGGTGTCTCGATCGGAGCGGCGAGCCACACGAATTCGTCTTCGGCGGGTTCCGGGTTCGGGGTGCCGTAGATGGAGCCGAGCGTGAACAGGACGTCGCGGGAGGTGAAGGGCTCTCCGTCGGACCACTTCACGTCCTTGCGCAGGTGGTACGTGACCTCCATGCCGTCCTCGGAGTGATCTGCCGACTCCGCCAGCATCGGCAGAAGCTGGCCGCCGTCCTTCGATGACAGTCGGAACAGCGGCTCGTAGACGAGATCGAGGCCGGGAGCGGTGTCGCCGCCGCCGTAGCGGTTGAAGTTCTTGGCGAACTGGTTGGTCGCGGTCACGTCGGTGCCGACGACGAACAGCCCGCCCTCCCCGTCGCCCCCAGCGCCGCCGACGCCGCCGGCGCCGCTCGAGCAGGCGGCGGCGGTCGCGGTGAGGGTTCCGATGCCGAGCGCGCCGAGCACACTGCGACGGGTCATCTTCGGTGGGATCATCATTGATCGTTCCTTCTCAACGTGCCGCGGGCGCGGCGTGGGTGGGGGTGAAATCTGGACGCTCATCGGCTAGGACGCAGAGCACGTCTCTGCCGTCGGGACCCCGATAGCGGGGGATCGGTGCACTCGTGCATTCGGGACGCGCCAGGGGACAGCGGTTGGCGAAGCGGCAGCCGACCACTTCCACAGAGTTGTCCACCGGCGGAGCATTCGAGGTGGTCAGCGCCGCCGAATGGCCCGATCCCTTGTAATGGGCGGGGTCGGGTGCGGCGTCGATGAGCAAGCGCGTATATGGATGCACGGGATCGCTGACGATCTGCTCGGTCGGGCCGGACTCGATGATGCGTCCCCCGTACATGACGTGGATCCGGTCCGAGACATAGCGGGCGCTCGCGATGTCGTGGGTGATGTAGAGGACTGCGAGGTCAGCGCTCTCGCGCAGGTCGGCGAGCAGGTTGAGGACCTCGAGGCGGATCGAGGCGTCGAGCATCGAGGTGGGTTCGTCAGCGAGCAGCACCTTGGGGTTCACGGCGAGAGATTTCGCGATCGCCACCCGCTGGCGCTGACCGCCCGAGAGATCCGTCGGGTACCGGTCGATGTACCGAGACGCAGGGGTGAGGTTCACCCGCTCCAGGAGCTCGGCCACCTTGTGCGCGACGGCCTTGCGACCGGTGGCGATGCGGTGGATCCGCACCGGCCGTTCAACGATGTGCCGGATCTTCTTCAGCGCGTTCAACGATGCGAACGGATCCTGGAAGATGAGCTGCACGTCGCGGTAGTAGCGCCGTTCGTCCTTCGCGGCTTTCTTCAGCGGTACCCCGCTCACCAGGACGTCACCGGCGGTCGGTGCGTGGATCAGCGAGAAGACCCGTGCCAGGGTGGTCTTGCCGGAACCGGACTCTCCCACGAGCGCGGCGATCTCGCCCTCGCGGAGGGTGAAGTCGATGCCGTCCAGGGCGCGCACAGTGACTTTGCCGTCGGGACTGTCCACGCGGAAATGCACCGAGAGATCGCGGGCCTCGAAGACGGGCGCGCCGGATTCCTTCGTCGCGGTGGGTACCGGTGAGCCGGTGGTGGGAGTGGGGCTCTGAGGGCTCATCGGTCCTCCTGCGTGGTCGGCGCGAGAGAGGTCTCCTGCGCTGGGGTCGCTCGTGCGGTGGCGGCGTGCTGGTCGCGCCCGGCCTCGCCGGTCGCGGTCTCGGTGGGGGCTCGGTCGTCCCGCTCGCCGGCGCGGTGGCATGCCACGACTCCGGTCTCGGTGGCGGTCAGCTCAGGCCGTTCGGTGCGACAGCGATCGACCGCGAGCGGACATCGTGGGGAGAAGGCGCATCCGGTGGGGAGGTTCAGGAGGTCCGGCGGTGTCCCCGGGATCCCACGGAGCCTCCGGACGGGCTCGGAGAGCGGAGGGAAGGAGGCCCGCAGTCCGCGGGTGTACGGGTGTTGCGCGTCGGAGTACAGCTGCTCCGGCATCCCGACCTCCACGATGCGGCCTCCGTACATGATCGCGATCCGGTCGGAGATCTCCAGCAGCAGGGAGAGATCGTGGGTCACGAAGACGATTGCGAAGCCGAGGGTCGCCTGCAGCTGGAGGATCTGGGTGAGGATCTGGCGCTGCATCACGACGTCGACGGCAGTGGTCGGTTCATCCATGAACACGACCTCGGGATTCGAAGCCAACGAGAGGGCGATGAGTGCACGCTGCTGCATCCCACCGGAGAGCTGGTAGGAGAACGACCGCAGGCGACCGGCCGGGATGCCGACCATCTCCAGCAGCTCACCGGCGCGATCTCTGGCGCGCTGCTTCGTGATCGTGCGGTCGTGTTCCATGATCACGTCGATGAACTGGGTGTCCAGACGGAGCACTGGGTTCAGGGACGCCATCGCAGACTGCATGACGATCGACAGGGAGTCCCAGCGGTATCGGCGCAGCTGCTCCTCGGGGAGCGCCGTGAGGTCAACGGGCTCGCCGTCGAGGGGATGGAAGACGACGGATCCCGCACTCGTGACGGCGGGCGGGCGCTGCAAGCGGGAGAGGGCGTTGAGCAGCGTGGACTTGCCGGAGGCCGATTCTCCTGCGATGCCGAGGATCTCTCCGCGGCGGAGCTGGAGATCGATGTCCCGGCACGCGGGGACCTCGCCCTCTTCGACGACATAGGTGACGTCGAGATCTTTCGCCTCGAGCAGCAGGGGCGACTTCTCGAGCCGCTCGATCATCTGCTGCGTCGTCTCGACCGCGATGTGCGATGCCTCGACGACGGCCGTGCTCTCCCGGATCGTGTCGGTGGAGGTGGTGGTCATGAAACAGCTCCCGTCGGAGTGGTCGAGGTGGCCCGAGCCGGGGCGCGGCGGGTGCGCTTCACGAACTTCCGCATCAGGGTCATCCGCTTCGTGCTCAGGGTCGGGTTGGTGATCTCGTCCAGGCCGAAGTTCACCATCGTGGTGGCGAATCCCAGCAGCGCCAGGCAGAGGCCGGGTGGTACGAACCACCACCACATGCCCCGGAACAGGGCGTTCATGCCGAAGGCGTAGTTGATGATGAGCCCCCAGCTGGGTTCGGCGGCATTGCCGATGCCGAGCATCGCCATCGAGGCCTGCATGCCCACGCCCGCGGCGATGAGGGTCAGGAAGATGGGGGAGAGGATGCCGAACAGGTGGGGCATGACCTCGACGAAGACGATCCGCGCCTTGGACTCTCCGATCGTGCGCAGCGCCGTCGTGAAGTCGCGGCCCCTCAGGCTCAGCGCCTGTGCACGGATGCGGCGGGCGCCGCCGGTCCACTCGAACAGGCCGATCAGGATCGAGACGACCAGCAGCGGCATCTCGCGCCAGAACGTCGCCGCGATGATCAGGACAGGGAACGACGGCAGGTTCTGGAAGATGAGGATGACGCCGTTGAGCACGCGGTCGACGGCTCCACCGAGGAAGCCGGCGGCGGTGCCCATCGCGATCGAGATCGCGGAGGCGATGATCGCGGAGGCGAACCCCACGAACATCGAGTTGTAGGTGCCGTACAGCATCCACGTGAACACGTCCTGCCCGGAGACGGTGGTGCCCAGCGGATGTGTCCAACTCGGCGGCACCCCCATCGCCTGAGGGAAGATCGACTGCGGGGTGCGGCCCAGGATCTCGGTCGCGAAGGGCTTGCCGAGCAGTGCGACCAGCGTGAACAGACCGATGATGGCCAGCCCGATGCCGACCTTCGGATTGCTGAGGAATCGTCGCAGCATCTCAGCTCCCTTCTCGAGTGCGCGGGTCGAGCAGCACGTAGACGCTGTCGGCGATGAAGTTGAAGACGAGGCTGAGGATGATGACGATCAGCAGCAGGGCCTGCATCAGCGGGTAGTCGCGCACGGCGGTCGAGGCGCCGATCAGACCGCCGAGCCCCGGGTAGATGAAGACGGATTCGGCCAGCACGACGGCCATCAGCACACCGCCCATCGACATCGCGAGGCCCGTGATGTTGGGCAGGAGCGCGTTGCGTGCGGCGTAGGCGGTGCGTACACGCTCGGGAGAGAGCCCCTTGGCCCGCGCGAGGTGCACATAGTCCTCGTTGACGGTCGTGATCATCATGTTGCGCATGCTGAACAGCCATCCCGTGAACCCCACGACCACCAGGCAGAACAGCGGAAGAATCGAGTGGTACGCAATGCTCAGCACCCAGTCCAGGTTCGTGAAGTCAGCGGGCCGCACCCGCTGGTTCACCGCTCCCTGCGCCGGGAACAGGCCCTTGGAGTAGGACAGGTACCAGACCAGCAGGAGCCCGAGCCAGAACGGCGGGATCGAGGAGAAGAACATCGCGAACGGCGTGAGGATCGAGTCCAGCACTCTGCCTGGACGCCAGCCCAGGCGCGCGCCGAGATAGGTGCCGATGATCCAGCCGAGGAGGGTCGAGATCAGACCCAGGTACACCGTCCACGGCAGCGCCTGGACGATGAGATCAGTGACCTCCATCGGGTAGTACATGATCGAGCGGCCCAGGTCGAGCTGCGCCAGCTGGGTGAGGTAGTTCCAGAACTGTTCCCAGATCGGGGCGTCAGGATCGCCGTACATGTTGTGGATGATCGTCATCTGGTACTCGGACGGACGCTGGCCGGTCTTCTCGTAGATGTCACGGATCATCGACTGGGCGGGGTCGTTCGGCATGAGCCGAGGGAGCACGAAGTTGAGCACCACGGACACCAGGAACACCACCAGGTACGTCCCGGCCCGTTTACCCAGGAAGACCAGGTTCGGGGGGACGCGGCGGGGCCCCTTGGAGGGGGTCTCGTCAGCGGGGGTCACTCCCGCCGGCGACGACTGTGTCGCACTGTTGGTCACGGTTTCTCCTGTCGTGTGCCGCCGGTGGCACTGCGAAGGGTCGGACTATTCCGTTGCGTGAGCTACGCAACTTAACCGGTGAACCGAGCTTAACCGTTACATGGGACCTTTCGTCAATCGTGGGCGGTCGTGTCGAGATCGTGATCGAGCCCGCCGCCTCCGGATCGGAGGCGCGCAGGCGTGTGGGACTGGGTGTACAGGGCTGCCGGGGACTCGCGGCCGGTCGGGCGGACCAGGGGCTTCTCTGTTCGTCGCGCAGTCCCGAAGTTCGTGGCGGGCGTGTGGTGATGGCGTGCTGAGGTGTGTGGCTGATCATGCAGTTGGGTGTATATACTTCCGTCATGTCTTCCGAGCCCGGTGTTGTCCCCGCCGTCCCGTCCGCCGCTCCCGCCGTCCCGTCCGCCGCTCCCGCCGTCTCGTCCGCCGCTCCCGCCGTCCCGGCCGAGCGCACGACCCGTCGTCCCCGTGTCGCCGTGGTCGGCGCCTCCGGGTATGCCGGGGGAGAGACGCTGCGCCTGCTCGCCGGGCATCCGGGGGTCGAGATCGCGACGGTCGCCGCGCACTCGAGCGCCGGCAAGCGGCTCTCGGAGGTCGCCCCGCACATCGATCTCGGGCACGACCCCGTGCTGCAGGAGACGAGCGTCGCGACGCTGCGCGGGCACGATGTGGTCGTGCTCGCCCTGCCTCACGGCCAGTCCGGCACGATCGCCGCCTCGCTGCGGGCCGAGGACCCGGATGTGCTGGTCCTCGACCTCGGGGCCGATCATCGCCTCGAGAGCGCCGAGGAGTGGACCGCCTACTACGGCAGCGAGCACTCCGGCACCTGGACCTACGGCATGCCCGAGCTGCCGCTCGCGGACGGCACCCGTCAGCGCGAGCAGCTGCGCGGCGCACGCGAGATCGCCGTGCCCGGCTGCAACGCCACCGCCGTGTCCCTCGCGCTCGCCCCGCTGGTGCGGGCCGGGCTCGTCGACGCCGGCCACCTCAGCGCCGTGCTGCCCGTCGGCTACTCGGGCGCCGGGCGCTCCGCGAAGCAGCACCTGCTGTTCAGCGAGGCCTCCGGCTCCGCCTCCCCGTACGCCGTGGGAGGCACGCACCGGCACGTGCCCGAGGTGCTGCAGAACCTCCGCCGCGCCACGGGCCGGGACGATCAGCGGCTCGGCTTCACCCCCGTGCTGGTGCCCATGAGCCGCGGCATCCTCGCCGTGTGCACGGCCCCCGTGAGCGAGGGCACCACCACTGAGGATCTCCTCGCGGCGCTCGCCGCCGACTACGCCGAGGAGCACTTCGTGACCGTCCTGCCCGAGGGGGTCTTCCCGACCACCGGCGAGGTGGCCGGCGCCAACACCCTGCGCATCGGCGCCGTGGTGGACCGCCGCAGCGGCCAGGCCACCGTCATCTCGGCGCTGGACAACCTCGTCAAGGGCACGGCCGGCGCCGCTATCCAGTCCCTGAACCTGGCTCTGGGGATGTCCGAGGGCACCGGGCTGAGCCGCACCGCGCTCGCCCCCTGACCTCTCCCGTCGGCCCGGAGGAGCGCGGCACGCACACCGCGCCCGCCCCGGGCCGGCGCCTCGCGTCCCGCCGTTCCCGCGCCCCACCTCTCCCAGGAGCATCCGTGTCGATCACCCGTCCCCGCGGCTTCCGCGCCGTCGGCCTTCCGGCCGGCATCAAGTCCACCGGTGCGCCGGATCTCGCCGTCATCGTCAACGACGGCCCGCGCGACACCGCCGCCGCCGTGTTCACCGCCAACCGGGTCCAGGCGGCTCCCGTGCTCTGGTCGCGCCAGGTCGTCGCCGACGGCCGCGCCCGCGCCGTGATCCTGAACTCCGGCGGTGCCAACGCCTGCACCGGCCCGGAGGGCTTCGCCGACACCCGCCGCACCGCCGAGCATCTCGCCGCCGAGCTCGAGGTCGACGCGCAGGACGTGCTGGTCTGCTCGACCGGGCTGATCGGTGAACGCCTGCCGATGCCGCCGCTGCTGGCCGGCGCCACCACCGCGACCGCACAGCTCGGTGCCGGGACGGAGGCCGACGAGACCACCGCCCGCGCGATCATGACCACCGACACCGTCCCCAAGACCGCCGAGGCCACCACCCCCTCCGGCGCCGTCGTGGGCGGCATCGCCAAGGGAGCGGGCATGCTCGCGCCCCAGCTCGCGACGATGCTCGTGGTGCTCACCACCGATGCGGACGTCGATGCCGCGACCGCCGACGCCGCGCTGCGCGCCGCGACCGCGACCACCTTCGACCGGGTCGACTCCGACGCCTGCATGTCCACCAACGACACCGTGATCCTGCTGGCCTCGGGGGCGAGCGGCATCGCCGCCTCCCTCGAGGAGCTCAGCGAGGCGGTGCGCGCCGTCAGCGCGGACCTCGCCCGCCAGCTGGTCGCCGACGCGGAGGGCGCGAGCCACGACGTGCACGTGGTGGTCCGCTCCGCCACCACCGAGCAGGCCGCGCTGGCCGTGGCCCGCGAGATCGCCCGCTCCAACCTGGTCAAGGCCGCGATCTTCGGCAACGACCCGAACTGGGGCCGCATCGTCTCTGCCGCGGGCTGCGTGCCCGAGGAGGTCGCCCCCTTCGCGGTCGAGGACCTCTCGGTCACCGTCAACGGCATCGAGGTGTGCCGCGGCGGGGGAGCCCACCGCGACCGCTCGGAGGTGGACATGACCCCGCGCGAGACCCTCATCGAGGTGGACCTCGGCGCCGGCACCGCCGCGGGAGACATCTGGACCAACGACCTCACCCACGACTACGTCGAAGAGAACAGCGCCTACTCCTCATGAGCACCACCCCGCACACCCCCGAACCCCCGGCATCGGACCCGTCGGCCGCCGCCCAGGCATCGTCGGCCGCTCCTGCGGACTCCCCGCTGGTGGGCAAGAACCCCCTGGCCCAGCTCGATGCCGCCCGCACCGAGGCGCGGGAGAAGTCCGAGGTGCTCATCGAGGCGATGCCCTGGATGCAGCGCTTCCGCGGCAAGATCGTCGTGGTGAAGTACGGCGGCAACGCGATGGTCGACGACGAGCTGCGCCGCGGCTTCGCCGCCGACATCGTCTTCATGCGCCTGGCCGGCATCCACGTGGTCGTCGTCCACGGCGGCGGCCCGCAGATCAACGCGATGCTCGAGCGAGTGGGCAAACAGTCCACCTTCCGCGGCGGCCTGCGCGTCACCGACACCGAGACCATGGACATCGCCCGGATGGTGCTGGTGGGCCAGGTGGGCCGTGAGCTCGTGGGCCTGATCAACCATCACGGCCCCTTCGCGATCGGCATGTCCGGGGAGGACGCCCGGCTGTTCACCGCCACCCGCCGCGGCACCGTCGTGGACGGCGAGGACGTCGACCTCGGCCACGTCGGCGCGGTCTCCTCGGTGAACATCGCCTCGATCAGCGATCTGCTCGAGGGCGGGAGGATCCCGGTGATCTCCTCGATCGCCCCCGAGGTGGATGCCCAGGGCGACCCCACGGGCGAGGTGCTCAACATCAACGCCGACCTCGCCGCCGCCGCGCTCGCCGAGGGCCTCGACGCCGAGAAGCTCGTGATGCTCACCGACGTCGAGGGCCTGTACCGCGACTGGCCCGACCGGGCCTCGCTGATCCCCGAGATCTCCGCCTCCGAGCTGCGGGAGATGCTCCCCACGCTCACGGCCGGGATGATCCCCAAGGCCGAGGCGCTGCTCGGCGCGGTCGACGCCGGGGTGCGCACCGCCGCCATGATCGACGGCCGCATCGAGCACGCCGTGCTGCTGGAGGTGTTCACGACGAAGGGCGTGGGCACGATGGTGAGGAGGGACGACTATGTCTGAGCAGATCAGCCCGCAGGACCGGAGAGCACCGGAGCAGGGAGCCGCGCCGGGGTACGCGGAGCGCTACGGCACCGCGCTGCTGCCCGTCTTCGGCACCCCGCAGAAGATCCTCGCCCGCGGCGAGGGCGTGCACGTGTGGGACACCGAGGGCACGCGATACCTCGACCTGCTCGCCGGGATCGCGGTGAACACGCTCGGCCACGCCCATCCGGCGCTGCTGTCCGCGATGACCAAGCAGATGGGCACCCTCGGGCACATCTCGAACTTCTTCGCCTCGGCCCCGCAGATCGAGCTGGCCGAGAAGCTGCTCGAGCTCGCGCAGGCCCCGGCCGGCTCCGGGGTGTTCTTCGCGAACTCCGGCACCGAGGCCAACGAGACGGCGTTCAAGATCGCGCGCCGCACCGGCCGGCCCCGCATCCTCGCGCTGAGCAGCTCCTTCCATGGCCGCACGATGGGCGCGCTCGCGCTCACCTCGAAGGAGGCCTACCGCGCCCCCTTCGAGCCGCTGCCCGGCGGGGTCGAGTTCCTCCCCGCCGGGGACGAGCAGGCCCTCGCCGCAGCACTCGCCCCCGGTGACGTCGCCGCGGTGTTCGCCGAGCCGATCCAGGGAGAGGCCGGCGTGCGTCCGCTCGATCCCGAGTACCTCCGGGCGCTGCGCCGCCTCACCCGCGAGCACGGCACCCTGCTGATCCTCGACGAGGTGCAGACGGGCATGGGCCGCACCGGGCACTGGTTCGCGCACCAGGCGATCGACGGGCTCCAGCCGGATGTGATGACCCTCGCCAAGGGCCTCGGCGGCGGCTTCCCGGTCGGGGCCGTGATCAGCTTCGGCACCGAGGTGCACGATCTCCTCCAGCCCGGCCAGCACGGCACCACCTTCGGCGGCAACCCCCTGGCCGCCGCCGCCGGGCTCGCCGTGATCGGCACCCTCGTCGAGGAGGACCTGCTCGCACACGTGCGCAGCGCGGGCGCGCGGCTGAGGAACGACGTCCTCGGCCTCGGCCACCCCCTGATCGAGGACGTGCGCGGCAGCGGGCTGCTGCTCGGCATCGCCCTCGCGGCACCGGTGGCGAAGCAGGCCGCTGCGGCGGCGCTCGCCGCGGGCTTCATCGTCAACGCGCCCGACGACTCCACGCTGCGCCTCGCCCCGCCGCTGATCATCACCGACCAGGAGCTGGCCACCTTCACCGCCGCGCTGCCCGGTCTGCTCGACGCCGTCGCGACCGTGTCGGCCCCCGAAGGAGAGAACTGACATGCCCCGCCACTTCCTGCGCGACGACGATCTCGGCCCCGCCGAGCAGAAGCAGGTCCTCGCCCTCGCCCTCGAGCTCTCGCAGGACCGCTTCGCCCGCCGCCCCCTCGAGGGGCCGCGCACCGTCGCGATCCTCTTCGACAAGTCCTCCACCCGCACCCGGATCTCCTTCGCGACCGGGGTGGCCGAGCTGGGCGGCAGCCCGCTGGTGATGGAGGCCGGTGCGAGCCAGCTGGGCCGCGGAGAATCCATCGCCGACACCACCGAGGTGCTCACCCGGATGGTCTCGGCGATCGTGTGGCGCACCTTCGGCCAGGAGCGCATCGAGGAGATGGCGGCGCACGCGACGGTCCCCGTCGTCAACGCCCTCACCGACGAGTTCCACCCCTGCCAGATCCTCGCGGACCTGCAGACCATCGCCCAGCACACCGGGGGACTGGCCGAGGGCGACGCCGCGCTGGCCGGCCGCTCCCTCGCCTACCTCGGCGACGGAGCGAACAACATGGCCCACTCCTACCTGCTGGGCGGCGCGACCGCCGGCATGGACGTGCGCATCGCCGCCCCCGCCGGCCACCGCCCGGATCCGGCGATCCTCGCCCGCGCCGAGCAGATCGCCGCGACCACCGGGGGAGCGGTCACCGTCACCGAGGACCCCCGCGAAGCGGTCGCCGGTGCGAGCGCCGTGCTCACCGACACCTGGGTCTCGATGGGCCAGGAGGGCGAGGACGGGCGCGGCGAGGAGACCTTCTCCCCGTACCAGGTCACGGCCGAGCTCATGGAGCTCTCCGGCGGGATGTTCCTCCACTGCCTGCCCGCCTACCGCGGCAAGGAGGTCACCGCCGAGGTGATCGACGGGCCTGCCTCCGTGGTCTGGGACGAGGCGGAGAACCGGCTGCACGCCCAGAAGGCCCTGCTCACCTGGCTGCTGGACCACCCGGACGAGCGCACCGCGGCCCATGCCCGATCCCGGGAGGAGGGGCGATGAGCGAGGCTCGCCGCGCCCTGGCGCAGACCAAGACCTCCCGCCAGCAGCGGATCGTCCAGCTCCTCACCCATCGCGAGGTGTCCTCGCAGTCGCAGCTGGCGCAGCTGCTGACCGCCGAGGGCATCGAGGTCACCCAGGCCACGCTCTCGCGGGATCTGGTCGAGCTGCAGGCGGAGAAGGTGCGCGGCTCCGCCGGCAGCCTCGTGTACCGCCTCCCCCCGGAGGGCGGCTCCGCCCGCCCCAGCGCCGCACCGGAGAACGAGCTGCTCGAGGCGCGCCTGCCCCGCCTGGCCGAGGGCCTGCTCGTCTCGGCCGAGGCCAGCGGCAACCTCGTGGTGGTCCGCACCCCTCCGGGAGGTGCGCAGTATCTCGCCTCGGCCATGGACAGGTCCGTCATGCCGGACGTCCTCGGTACGATCGCCGGGGACGACACGGTGCTGCTGGTCTCCCGGGACCCGGCCGGCGGCGATCGGCTCGCCGCGCGCCTGCTGGACCTCGCGGACGGCCGGCGCGACGCGGCCGACCCCGCGGAGGTGCCGCCGGCAGCCCCGTGAACGGCCCGCCCCGGGCGCGGGACCCCCGTGCCGTGCCCGACCCCTGACCGTCCCCACACTTCGAACCGCATGACCCCAGACCCACGACTAGGAGCATCTCCCGTGACCGAAAAGATCGTCCTCGCCTACTCCGGCGGCCTCGACACCTCTGTGGCCATCGGCTGGATCCACGACGCCACCGGCGCCGACGTCATCGCCTGCGCGGTGGATGTCGGCCAGGGCGGCGAGGACCTCGAGGTCATCCGCCAGCGCGCCCTGGACTGCGGTGCCGTCGAGGCGTACGTGGCCGACGCCCGGGACGAGTTCGCCGAGGAGTACTGCATGCCGGCGCTCCAGGCGAACGCCCTGTACATGGACGCCTACCCGAACGTCTCCGCGATCTCCCGCCCGGTGATCACCAAGCACCTGGTCAAGGCCGCGAAGAAGTTCGGCGCCACCACGGTCGCCCACGGCTGCACCGGCAAGGGCAACGACCAGGTCCGCTTCGAGGTGTCCATCACCTCGCTCGCCCCCGAGCTCAAGTGCATCGCGCCTGTGCGCGACCTCGCCCTGACCCGCGACAAGGCCATCGAGTACGCCGAGCGGAAGGGCCTGCCGATCGAGACCACCAAGCACAACCCCTTCTCGATCGACCAGAACGTGTGGGGCCGCGCCATCGAGACCGGCTTCCTCGAGGACATCTGGAACGAGCCCACCAAGGACGTCTTCAGCTACACCGATGACCCGGCCTTCCCGCCGGTCGCCGACGAGGTCGTCATCTCCTTCGAGCGCGGCGTCCCGGTCGCGATCGACGGCCGCAGCGTCTCCCCGCTCGAGGCGATCCAGGAGCTCAACCGCCGCGCCGGCGCCCAGGGCATCGGCCGCATCGACATCGTCGAGGACCGCCTGGTGGGCATCAAGTCCCGCGAGGTCTACGAGGCGCCCGGGGCGATGACGCTGATCACCGCCCACCAGGAGCTCGAGCGGGTCACCCTCGAGCGCGAGCAGGCCCGTTTCAAGCGCACCGTGAGCGACCGCTGGACCGACCTCGTCTATGACGGCCAGTGGTTCTCCCCGCTGAAGAAGTCCCTGGACGCCTTCCTCTCCGACACCCAGCGCTATGTCAGCGGCGACATCCGCCTGACCCTGCACGGCGGCCGCGCCACCGTCACCGGGCGCCGCACGGAGACCGGGCTGTACGACTTCAACCTCGCCACCTACGACGAGGGCGACACCTTCGACCAGGGCAGCGCCCGCGGCTTCATCGACATCTACGGGCTGGCCGCCAAGCAGGCCGCGGCCCGCGACGTGGCCTTCGGCAACGGCGAGGACCTCGACGCCGCCTCCGAGGCGCAGGCATGAGCGAGGACCACGCCACGACGGGCGGCACCACGCCGGGCGGCGCTCCCGCAGCCGGTGCGTCGGGCACCGGGCCGTCGGCGGATCCCTCGGCCGCGCAGGAGAAGGCCTCGCTGTGGGGCGGCCGCTTCGGCTCCGGGCCGGCGGCCGCGCTCGCGGCCCTGTCGGTCTCCACCCACTTCGACTGGCGCCTGGCGCAGTACGACCTGCGCGGCTCGAAGGCCCACGCGAACGTGCTGCATGCCGCCGGGCTGCTGGACGATGCGGAGCTCGCCGGGATGCAGGACGCGCTGGATCTCCTCGCGGCCGACGTCGCCTCCGGCGAGTTCGCGGCTGCCCCGGAGGACGAGGACGTGCACACCGCTCTCGAGCGCGGCCTCATCGAGCGGGCCGGCCCGGAGCTCGGCGGCAAGCTGCGCGCCGGCCGCTCCCGCAACGACCAGATCGCCACCCTCATCCGACTGTTCATCCGGGACCAGTCCCGGGCGATCGGGGGGCAGGTGCTCGACCTGGTGGACGTCCTGGTGGCGCGGGCCCGCGAGGTGCACGGCGCGGCGATGCCGGGCCGCACCCACCTCCAGCACGCCCAGCCCCTGCTGCTGAGCCACCACCTGCTGGCCCACGCCTGGCCGCTGCTGCGGGACGTGGAGCGGCTGCGCGACCTGGACGCCCGTGCGGACGCCTCGCCGTACGGCTCCGGGGCGCTGGCCGGCTCGAGCCTCGGCCTGGATCCGCAGGCGGTCGCCGCGGAGCTCGGCTTCTCCGACTCGGTGTGGAACTCGATCGACGGGACCGCTTCGCGCGATCTCACCGCCGAGTTCTCCTTCGTGCTCGCCATGATCGGGATCGATCTCTCGCGCCTGGCGGAGGAGATCATCCTGTGGAACACCAAGGAGTTCTCGTTCATCACCCTGGATGACGCCTACTCCACGGGCTCCTCGATCATGCCGCAGAAGAAGAACCCGGACATCGCCGAGCTCGCGCGCGGCAAGGCCGGCCGCGTGGTGGGCGACCTGGTGGGCCTGCTGACCACGCTCAAGGCGCTGCCGCTCGCGTACAACCGCGACCTGCAGGAGGACAAGGAGCCGGTGTTCGACCAGGTCGATTCGCTCGATCTGGTGCTGCCGGCCTTCACCGGGATGATGGCCACGCTGGTGTTCCACACCGACCGCATGGCCGAGCTCGCCCCGCAGGGCTTCTCGCTCGCCACCGACATCGCGGATCATCTGGTGCGCCGCGGCGTGCCCTTCCGCAGCGCGCACGAGATCTCCGGCGCCTGCGTGAAGGTCGCCGAGAGCCAGGACAAGGAGCTGTGGGATCTCACCGACGCCGAGCTGGGCGAGATCTCCGAGCACCTGGACAGCTCCGTGCGCGCGGTGCTGTCCGTCGACGGGTCGATCGCCTCGCGCGACGCCAAGGGCGGCACCGCCCCGGTGCGCGTGGCGGAGCAGGAAGAGGCGGCCGACGCGGCGATCTCCGCGCTGCGCCGCTTCACCCGCGACCGCTGAACGGCCCGTCGCGCTCCGCGGCCCGGTGACCCCGCACCTGCGGGGGATCCGGGCCGCGCCGAGCAGCCGCGGATCTGTGACAATGGCGCACGGACCGAACCACCCCGGCCCCTGGGGCCGACCACCGGCACTCAGTGCCCACCCGAGAGGAACCGATCGATGCATTCCGTCCTGGACGAGCTCGCCTGGCGAGGACTCGTCGTGCAGACCACCGGGCGCGAGGCGCTCGGCAGCGCTCTGGCGGACGGACCGGTCAGCCTGTATTGCGGTTTCGACCCCACCGCCGCCTCCCTCCACGTGGGCCACCTGACGCAGGTGCTCACCATGCGCCGGCTCCAGCTGGCGGGCCATCATCCGTATGCGCTGGTCGGCGGCGCCACCGGCCTCATCGGCGATCCGCGGATGTCCGGCGAGAGGGTCCTCAACGACTCCGAGATCGTCGCCACCTGGGTGGAGAGCCTGCGGGACCAGATCTCCCGCTTCCTCGACCTCGAGGGCGAGTACGGCGTGACGATGGTGAACAACCTCGACTGGATCGGGCAGATGAGCGCCCTCGACTTCCTGCGGGACATGGGCAAGCACTTCCGCATGGGCACCATGCTCGCGAAGGACACCGTCGCACGCCGCCTGCAGAGCGATGAGGGCATCAGCTACACCGAGTTCAGCTACCAGGTGCTCCAGGGCATCGACTACCTCGAGCTGCACCGTCGGCACGGGGTGACCCTCCAGTACGGCGGCAACGATCAGTGGGGCAACCTGCTCTCCGGCGTCGACCTGATCCACAAGGTCGAGGGCCATGATGTGCACGCCCTGACCACCCCGCTGGTGACCAAGGCCGACGGCTCGAAGTTCGGCAAGAGCGAGGGCGGCGCCGTGTGGCTGGACGCCGAGCTCACGAGCCCGTACGCCTTCCACCAGTTCTGGCTCAATGCGGCCGACGCCGACGTCCTGAACTACCTGCGGTTCTTCACCTTCCGCTCGCGCGAGGAGATCGCGGAGCTCGAGCACGCCACCGAGACCGCCTCCCATCAGCGCGCCGCGCAGAAGGCTCTGGCCGACGACATCACCACGATGGTGCACGGCGAGCAGGCGACCTCCCAGGCCAAGGCCGCCGCGGCGGTGCTGTTCGGCCGGGGGGACGTGCGCGAGCTGGACGAGCAGACCCTGCTCGCCATCGCCCGTGAGCTCCCCGGGGCGGAGGTCGCCCCGACCACCCTGCTGGTGGATGCGTTCTGCGACGCCGGCATCACCGCCTCCAAGGGGGCGGCACGGCGCGATGCCCAGGGCGGAGGCCTCTCCGTGAACGGCGAGAAGATCAGCGCCGAGGACCTCCAGCGCGAATCCGGTGACCTCGCCCCGCTGCCGGGAGGCCACCTGCTGCTGCGTCGCGGCCGCAAGAACGCCGCCATGGTCCGCCTGAACGGCTGAGAACCGGCAGCGAACGCCTGCACCTCACCTGCTCGAGCCCCGGGTCCCGTCCGCCAGACGGAACCCGGGGCTCTCGCGTTCACGGACTCGCCGCCTTTCCCCGGACCCGCCGCCGTGTTCCCGGAGCCGGCACCTCACCGCCACCGAGTGCCGGCGGCGCCGTGCCGGCAGGGGACGCGCGTTAGGCGAGACAGAACGAACCTGTCAAGCCGACCATAAGTCTCGGTGACCCCCCTCTCAGGCGCGCATCACATTGCCGCGACGGAGCGCTTTCCCGCAACCAGAAAACCTACCCTGACCTGCAGTGATGATGCTTCTGGGGGCTCGGCGGGACTGCCGGAGGGCGGTTTGACGCCCCCGCCCCGGACCCGTAATGTTCTTTCTTGTCAGCAGCGAGAACGCAGACGCGGCGGGCCGGAAGCCTCCTCACGGAGGGCGGATGGAACGGCCGGGAGCGGGACAGCTGAGGGCCACCGGAGCGGGAGACCGCAAAGGTGAGTGTGACCAGGTCACAGGGAGGATCGCCTCGCGATCCGAACGAGACCAGGAGCACACGACGCGGAGTTGGACTGGGCCGCGGAACACTGCTAAGGTAGTGGCCCGCGCCGGGACGATGAAGCGAACATCGTCGGACGGAACCATCCGCCGGCATCCGAGCCTCTGACTCGACCCGCAGCAGCGGGAAGACGATGATGTGCGCGTGTTGCTTGATATCTCAATAGCGTGTCTGTTTGTTGATGCCATTATTTTGAATGGCAATTTTGAAACGGATGATACAGCAGTTTAATTTGCTGGTTGTTTGTTTCTGTTGTCAGGATACTGTTTTTCATGTTTTTTCATGGAGAGTTTGATCCTGGCTCAGGACGAACGCTGGCGGCGTGCTTAACACATGCAAGTCGAACGATGACGGTGGTGCTTGCACTGCCTGATTAGTGGCGAACGGGTGAGTAACACGTGAGTAACCTGCCCTTCACTTCGGGATAACCTCGGGAAATCGAGGCTAATACCGGATATGAGCTTCTGCCGCATGGTGGGGGTTGTAAAGATTTATCGGTGAGGGATGGACTCGCGGCCTATCAGTTTGTTGGTGAGGTAATGGCTCACCAAGGCGATGACGGGTAGCCGGCCTGAGAGGGCGACCGGCCACACTGGGACTGAGACACGGCCCAGACTCCTACGGGAGGCAGCAGTGGGGAATATTGCACAATGGGCGAAAGCCTGATGCAGCGACGCCGCGTGGGGGATGACGGCCTTCGGGTTGTAAACCCCTTTCAGTAGGGAAGAAGCGAGAGTGACGGTACCTGCAGAAGAAGCGCCGGCTAACTACGTGCCAGCAGCCGCGGTAATACGTAGGGCGCAAGCGTTGTCCGGAATTATTGGGCGTAAAGAGCTTGTAGGTGGCTTGTCGCGTCTGCCGTGAAAACCCGAGGCTCAACCTCGGGCGTGCGGTGGGTACGGGCAGGCTAGAGTGTGGTAGGGGAGACTGGAACTCCTGGTGTAGCGGTGAAATGCGCAGATATCAGGAAGAACACCGATGGCGAAGGCAGGTCTCTGGGCCATTACTGACACTGAGAAGCGAAAGCATGGGTAGCGAACAGGATTAGATACCCTGGTAGTCCATGCCGTAAACGTTGGGCACTAGGTGTGGGGGACATTCCACGTTCTCCGCGCCGTAGCTAACGCATTAAGTGCCCCGCCTGGGGAGTACGGCCGCAAGGCTAAAACTCAAAGGAATTGACGGGGGCCCGCACAAGCGGCGGAGCATGCTGATTAATTCGATGCAACGCGAAGAACCTTACCAAGGCTTGACATGCACCGGACGGTCGCAGAGATGTGGCTTTCTTCGGACTGGTGCACAGGTGGTGCATGGTTGTCGTCAGCTCGTGTCGTGAGATGTTGGGTTAAGTCCCGCAACGAGCGCAACCCTTGTTCTATGTTGCCAGCACGTGATGGTGGGGACTCATAGGAGACTGCCGGGGTCAACTCGGAGGAAGGTGGGGACGACGTCAAATCATCATGCCCCTTATGTCTTGGGCTTCAAGCATGCTACAATGGCCGGTACAATGGGTTGCGAAACTGTGAGGTGGAGCGAATCCCAAAAAGCCGGCCTCAGTTCGGATTGGGGTCTGCAACTCGACCCCATGAAGTCGGAGTCGCTAGTAATCGCAGATCAGCAACGCTGCGGTGAATACGTTCCCGGGCCTTGTACACACCGCCCGTCAAGTCACGAAAGTCGGTAACACCCGAAGCCAGTGGCCCATCCTCGTGAGGGAGCTGTCGAAGGTGGGATCGGTGATTGGGACTAAGTCGTAACAAGGTAGCCGTACCGGAAGGTGCGGCTGGATCACCTCCTTTCTAAGGAGCATCACCAATTATGGTGGCCATCGTCCTGCCCGAGTGTGGTGGGGGTGGTTGCTCAAGGGTGGAACATCAACGGATGGGCGCTTCGCTGCGTCGCGAGTTTCTAGTACGGCCTTCTTTTGTGGGGGTGTGGAACGGGCTTGTGGGGTGGTTTGAGGTGGAGACACGCTATTGGGTTGTGAGGCTGCACGCGCCTTCCGCCGTTTCTCTTGTGTGGGGAGTGGTGGTGGGGTGTGGCTGGTCCTCCCTGGTCACTGTGCCGCGTTGGTGGTGTGGTGGTTGGTGTGGGGTTGTTTCTTGAGAACTGCATAGTGGACGCGAGCATCTTGTAAGCAATTTATAGCGCAAAGTGTCTTTGTGTTGCCGTAAGTTTTAAAGGGCGCACGGTGGATGCCTTGGCAAGAGGAGCCGACGAAGGACGTGGGAGTCTGCGTTAAGCCTCGGGGAGTTGACAACCGAACTGTGATCCGAGGATGTCCGAATGGGGAAACCCACCACGAGTCATGTCGTGGTACCCGCTGCTGAATGTATAGGTGGCGTGGAGGGAACGCGGGGAAGTGAAACATCTCAGTACCCGCAGGAAGAGAAAACAATAGTGATTCCGTGAGTAGTGGCGAGCGAAATCGGAGTAGGCTAAACCTGGTCTGTGTGATACCCGGCAGGGGTTGCAGGTTGGGGGTTGTGGGACGTGTCTGATGGGTCTGCCGGCTCATCGGCGTGGACGTGTAGTGGTAGTCGAAGTCGTGGTGAGTGCGACGGCGTAGAGGGTGTGACCCCCGTAGACGAAACTTCTGCATGGCGCGACGCTGTTCCCGAGTAGCACCGGGCCCGTGAAATCCGGTGTGAATCTGCCAGGACCACCTGGTAAGCCTGAATACTACCTCTTGACCGATAGCGGACAAGTACCGTGAGGGAAAGGTGAAAAGCACCCCGGGAGGGGAGTGAAATAGTACCTGAAACCGTGCGCTTACAATCCGTCGGAGCCTTTTGGGGTGACGGCGTGCCTTTTGAAGAATGAGCCTGCGAGTTAGTGGTCGGTGGCGAGGTTAACCCGTGTGGGGTAGCCGTAGCGAAAGCGAGTCTGAACGGGGCGTTCAGTCGCCGGCTCTAGACCCGAAGCGAAGTGATCTATCCATGGGCAGTGTGAAGCGCGGGTAAGACCGCGTGGAGGCGCGAACCCACTTCAGTTGAAAATGGAGGGGATGACCTGTGGATAGGGGTGAAAGGCCAATCAAACTTCGTGATAGCTGGTTCTCCCCGAAATGCATTTAGGTGCAGCGTTGCGTGTTTCGTACCGGAGGTAGAGCACTGGATAGGCGATGGGCCCCACCGGGTTACTGACCTTAGCCAAACTCCGAATGCCGGTACGTGAGAGCGCAGCAGTGAGACTGTGGGGGATAAGCTTCATAGTCGAGAGGGAAACAGCCCAGAACATCAGCTAAGGCCCCTAAGCGTGTGCTAAGTGGAAAAGGATGTGGAGTTGCTGAGACAACCAGGAGGTTGGCTTAGAAGCAGCCACCCTTGAAAGAGTGCGTAATAGCTCACTGGTCAAGTGATTCTGCGCCGACAATTTAGCGGGGCTCAAGCACACCGCCGAAGCTGTGTCACTCCGGTGTATGCCGGGGTGGGTAGGGGAGCGTCGTGCAGCCGGTGAAGCCGCGGGGGAACCCAGTGGTGGAGGCTGTACGAGTGAGAATGCAGGCATGAGTAGCGAAAGACGGGTGAGAAACCCGTCCGCCGATTGATCAAGGGTTCCAGGGCCAGGTTTATCCGCCCTGGGTTAGTCGGGACCTAAGGCGAGGCCGACAGGCGTAGTCGATGGACATCGGGTTGATATTCCCGAACCGATCGTAGGAGGACCCATACCGAGGCAGTCGATGCTAACCACCCGAGCTTTCCCCATGCCCTTCGGGGTGTGGAGGTTTGTGAGGCTGGGAACCAAGGTTGTAGTAGGTCAGCGCGTGGGATGACGCAGAGAGGTAGCTTCCGCGGACTTAATGGAATAGTCCGTCTAAGCGTGCAGCCCGATCCCGGGTAATGCTGGGGTCTTTGGGTGAGACGTGATGGGGATCCCGTATGGGCGTAGGTGAGTGATCCTGTACTGCCTAGAAAAGTTCCGGCGTGACGAATACGGTCGCCCGTACCCTAAACCGACTCAGGTGATCAGGTAGAGAATACCGAGGCGTTCGAGAGAATCGTGGTTAAGGAACTCGGCAAAATGCCCCCGTAACTTCGGGAGAAGGGGGGCCTTCGGGGTGAGAGCCCTGTGGGCCGCAGAGACCAGGGAGAAGCGACTGTTTACTAAAAACACAGGTCCGTGCGAAGTCGTAAGACGCTGTATACGGACTGACGCCTGCCCGGTGCTGGAAGGTTAAGAGGACCGGTTAGATGCCTTTGTGGTGTCGAAGCTGAGAATTTAAGCCCCAGTAAACGGCGGTGGTAACTATAACCATCCTAAGGTAGCGAAATTCCTTGTCGGGTAAGTTCCGACCTGCACGAATGGCGTAACGACTTCTCCACTGTCTCAACCGCGAACTCGGCGAAATTGCATTACGAGTAAAGATGCTCGTTACGCGCAGCAGGACGGAAAGACCCCGGGACCTTTACTATAGTTTGATATTGGTGTTCGGGACGGCTTGTGTAGGATAGGTGGGAGACTGGGAAGCATTCACGCCAGTGAGTGTGGAGTCATTGTTGAAATACCACTCTGGTCGTTCTGGATTCCTAACCTCGGTCCGTGATCCGGATCAGGGACAGTGTCTGATGGGTAGTTTAACTGGGGCGGTTGCCTCCTAAAGAGTAACGGAGGCGCTCAAAGGTTCCCTCAGCCTGGTTGGCAATCAGGTGTTGAGTGTAAGTGCACAAGGGAGCTTGACTGCGAGACAGACATGTCGGGCAGGTGCGAAAGCAGGAACTAGTGATCCGGCACTCCATTGTGGAATGGGTGTCGCTCAACGGATAAAAGGTACCCCGGGGATAACAGGCTGATCTTGCCCAAGAGCTCATATCGACGGCATGGTTTGGCACCTCGATGTCGGCTCGTCGCATCCTGGGGCTGGAGTTGGTCCCAAGGGTTAGGCTGTTCGCCTATTAAAGCGGTACGCGAGCTGGGTTTAGAACGTCGTGAGACAGTTCGGTCCCTATCCGCTGCGCGCGTTGGATATTTGAGAAGTCCTGTCCCTAGTACGAGAGGACCGGGATGGACTGACCTCTGGTGTGCCAGTTGTTCTGCCAAGAGCATGGCTGGTTGGCTACGTCGGGAAGGGATAACCGCTGAAAGCATCTAAGCGGGAAGCCTGCTTCGAGATGAGATATCCTTGCACCTTTTGGGTGTGTGAGACCCCCAGTAGATGACTGGGTTGATAGGCCAGATGTGGAAGCGCAGTAATGTGTGGAGCTGACTGGTACTAATGGTCGAAGACTTACTTCAACAGTCTTTGTGTGTGTTGGTTGTTTGCTGTGTTTGCGTCCACTGTGCGGTTCTCTTGGAGCAACTCCGCCGCGTTGTCCGTCCCGTTCCGGGGTGGGTGGCGTGCTGGGGGCTGGTTGAGGGTCTCGTTGTGTTACGGCGGTCATAGCGTCGAGGAAACGCCCGGTTCCATTCCGAACCCGGAAGCTAAGCTCGATTGCGCCGATGGTACTGCACTCGGGAGGGTGTGGGAGAGTAGGTCGCCGCCGGACATCTTCATTGGGAGTGGAGGAGTGCTGAGCCCCTGCGGGGTGTTCGCCTCTTCCACTCCCTTTTTCTCGCCCAAAATGGGCTCACTGCCTGCATCCCGAGACCGCAGCGCCGCGTCACTCCGCTCACGCCGGGACCGTGGACCGGGATCCGGGCGCGCTCGCCCCGGTAGACTCCTGAGTCGGATCTGCCGCCGTTCTCCCGAACCGTCGGATCCGGGAGCGGATCCCCGCCCCACGCAGTTCGCAGCCCACACCACGGGGGCACCCCGGTGCCCCGTCCAGTACCAGGAGAGCCATGCCGTCCACGCTGCCGGGCGTTCCCGACATCGATGAGGACCTCGCGACCCGCATCGTCGAGCGTCTCGGAACCATCGAGGACCGTCTGCGCGCCTCCGTGTCCACATCGGATGACATGGTGCGTTGGACAGGACGGCATCTCATGGACGCCGGCGGCAAGCGCGTGCGACCCATGCTCGTGCTGCTGGCCGCCTCCCTCGGCGACATCGACGCGGACGGCGTGCAGGATGCCGCCGTGCTCGTCGAGCTCACCCACCTCGCGAGCCTCTACCACGACGACGTGATGGACTCCGCGCCCACCCGCCGCGGCACCGACAGCGCCCACGCCCTCTGGGGCAACAACGTCGCGATCCTCACCGGAGACTTCCTCTTCGCCCGGGCCAGTGGCCTGAGCGCCCGCATCGGCACCGACGCCGTCCGCGAGCACTCCGAGACGTTCGAGAGGCTCTGCCTCGGGCAGCTGCACGAGACCGTCGGCCCCAAGCCCGGGGACGACCCCTTCGCCCACTACATCTCCGTGCTCTCGGACAAGACCGCCTCGCTGCTCGCCCTCGCCGGCAGCCTCGGCGCCTCACTCTCCGGAGCGCCGCAGGGCAGCGCGGACGTCATGCGCCGCTACGGGGAGAAGGTCGGCGTCGCCTTCCAGCTCGCCGACGACGTGCTGGACCTCGAGAGCGACGCCGCCACGAGCGGGAAGACCCCCGGCATCGACCTGAGGGAGGGCGTGCCCACCATGCCCACCCTGCTCGTGCGCCGCCGCGCGCAGGACCACCCCGACAGCCACAGCCTCGACATCGTCGAACGCCTCGACGGGGATCTCAGCAGCAGCGCGGCCCTCGACGAGCTCGTCGACCTCCTGCGCGAGGATCCCGCGCTCGAGGAGACCCGCGGCCTCGCCTCCCGCACCGCCGAGGAAGCCATGGAGATCCTCTCCGAGCTGCCGGCCGGTGCGGCACGCGACGCGCTCAAGGCCTTCACCGCCACGCTCGTCGGCCGCAGCCGCTGAGACGCGGCGCGCTCGCGCCGCCGCCGCCCGCGGATGTGGGCAGATCGTGACTCGGCGTGCGTGGTGCCCGCACGAGGTCCCGAGTACCCTGGGTGCGGTCGCGCGAGTGATCGGGCCACCGTCACGGAGGCTCGTGTCCAGGGGGATACGGCAAGGGCATCAGGTCACGCGCGGAGATTCGAACTTGTCCTGGGGGTACGACCATGTCTGACACCGCTTCGACGAAGCGGCGCCGGGGGAGACGGCTGACACTCATCTCGTCGGCCGCGTTCGCGATCGTCGCTCTGGTGCTGACCGGCTTCGCTCTGCGCTACCCCGGGCTCTCCTCCTCCGAGGTCGACGTCTCCAACGGCGGTGTGTGGGTCACCAGCGAGGAGCGGGGCCTGCTCGGGCGGCTCAACGTCGACGCCGGTGAGCTGGACGCCCGGCTCTCCTCGACCGGGCAGGATCTCGACATCGTCCAATCCGGTTACACGGTGATCGAGACCGGCCCCCACGGCATGACCATGATCAACACCGCCTCGGTCACCCGCAACGGGCTGGTCGAGCTGCCCACCGGTGCGGAGGTCACCCTCGGCGGCGACCGGGCCGCGATCTCCGCCCCCGACGGCCGGGTCTGGATCCTGTCCCCGGAGGAGGCCGGGGCCTTCAGCGCCGGCGCTGTCGAGCCCGTCCTCGATGCCGGTGGATCACCGCGGCCGGTGGCCATCTCCGAGAACGGGACCGTCTTCGTGCTCGACGGCGCCGAGCTGCTGACCTACCCCCGTGCGGGCAACACCCGCGACACCACGGCGGAGAAGCCGGACACCATCGACGGCGTCTCCCAGAAGGCGGAGTCGATCCAGCTCGCCGCCGTCGGCGAGGAGCCCGTGATCCTGGACCGCGAGAATCAGCTGCTGCGCATCGGCGCCGGCGGGAAGGATTACAGCCTCGCCGACGAAGGGGTCTCGAACCTCGACGCCGCGCAGCTGCAGCAGTCCGGCCCCGCCTCCGACTCGTTCGTCGTCGCCACCCTCGACACGCTGTTCGTCATCCCCTTCAGCGGCGGTGCGGCCGAGGCGATCCCGGCCGGCGGCACAGGCACCGAGGTGGTCCGTCCCGCGCAGGTCGAGGGCTGCGCCTACGGCGCGTGGGCCGGCTCCCTGCGCTACGTGCGCGCCTGCGAGGGCCAGGACCCGGTCGCCGAGACGATCCCGGAAGCGGACAGCTCCGCGGACCTCACCCTGCGCGTCAACCAGGATCTCGTGGTCCTGAACGATCAGAAGTTCGGTCTGTCCTGGGAGATCATGGAGAGCATGCAGCTGGTGGATGACTGGGTGATCGCCCAGGAGATCCAGACCAGCACCACCGAGGACAAGGAGAAGGAGACCCTCACCACCACGATCACCAACGTGGCCGCGGAGCGTGACGAGGAGAACCGCCCGCCGACGGCGAACGACGACACCTTCGGGGTGCGTCCGGGCAAGAACGTCGTGCTGCCGGTGACGCAGAACGACACTGATCCCGACGGGGACATCCTGTCCGTGAGCGTCAAGGGCGACCAGCCGGACATCGGCACGGTCACCTCCATCAGCGGCGGCACGCAGCTGCAGATCGAGGTCGACGAGGACGCCAGCGGCACCGCGGCGTTCACCTACCAGGCGGACGACGGCCGCGGCGGCACGGACACCGCGACCGTGACCCTCGAGGTGCGCGCCGACGGTGAGAACTCCCCGCCCGAGCCCGCTGAGCAGAGGATCGCCAAGGTGCAGGTCCGCTCGGGCCAGGAGATCAGCTTCAACATCCTCCCGTACTGGCAGGACCCGGACGGCGACGCCTTCTACCTCTCCAACGCCACGGTCCGGCCGGAGGACCTCGTCACCTTCCGCCCCGATGGACTGATCACCTTCAACGACGCGGGGCTGTCACCGGGCACGAAGGAGGTGGCGCTGACCTTCCGCGACGAGAAGGGCGACACCGCCGAAGGCGTGGTCCAGATCGAGTCCGTCACCGACAGCGACCTCGCCCCGATCACCACCGCCGACCATGCCAGCGTCGTCGCCGGGCGCAGCACCACCATCAAACCGCTCGTCAACGACCTCAACCCCAACGGCGGCAACCTCGAGCTGATCAGCGTCAGCGACGCCGAGGGCCTCGAGGTCGAGCCGGTGCTGGAGGCTGGGACCCTCAACGTCACCGGCGAGCGTCCCGGCACCTACTACCTCGAGTACACGGTCGCCGCGAGCGGCGCGAGCACCGCCTCCCTCGGCCTGGTGCGCGTGGACGTGATCGAGCCCGAGGCCGAGGACCTGGCCCCGGTGGCCGTGGACGACATGGGCACCGTCACCACCGGCAGCGACACCCTCCTGGACCCGCTCGAGAACGATGTCGACCCCACCGGCGGCGTCCTCGTGGTCAACGGCATCGACGTGCCCGAGGGCAGCGGTCTGAAGGCCACCGTGGTCAACCACCACCTCGTCCGCATCGAGGCCGAACCGGGAGCGACCGTCGGCGAGGAGCCGGTGCCCGTCACCTACGAGGTCGCCAACTCCACCGGCACCTCCACCGGCACGATCCGCGTGATGGTGGCCGGCACCGACACCCAGTTCGCGAACCCCGAAGCCGTGCCGGACCGCGCCGTGGTGCGGGCCGGGGACATGGTGAACATCCCGGTCACCGAGAACGACATCTCACCCACCGACTCCGATCTCCACCTCGGCGAGATCATGGACACCTCCCGCGCCGACGACAAGGGGCACACCGAACCGCACCAGGACCGGATCAGGTTCCGTGCCGACGACGACGCCTCCGGCGAGGCGGTGGTGCAGTACGAGGTGGTGGACGAGACCGGCCGCACCGGCTCCGCCCTGGTCCACATCACCATCGTCCCGCGGGACGCGGACAACTCCGCACCCCGCCCCGACAACCTCACCGCCCGCACCGTCGCCGGCACCCCCGTGCGGATCCCCGTGCCCGCCACCGGCATCGACCCCGACGGGGACTCGGTGATGCTCACCGGCATCGCGAGCCCCATGCCCGAGCTGGGCGAGGTGGTCAGCGCCAACGGCGAATGGATCGAGTACCTGCCCTTCGAGGATTCCCGCGGCACGGATCGCTTCCGGTACCAGGTGATGGACCGTCACGGCGCGATCGGCACCGCCGAGGTGCTCGTCGGCATCGCGGCACCCAACGAGGCGAACCAGGCGCCCTATGCCGTGGACGACACGGTCGAGGTGCGCCCGGACCGCGAGGTGCAGATCCCCGTGCTCGAGAACGACACCGACCCCGAGGGCGACCCGCTGGCCGTGGTCCGCGGAGACGTCAAGGTGATGACCGAGATCGAGGAGATCCCGCCCGCCGAGGATGCCGAGGACGGCTACATCACCGTGGTCACCCCGTCGGAGCCAGGGACCCACACGGTGCTGTACTCGGCGACGGACGGCCAGCTGAAGAGCTCCGCGACTGCGACGATCAAGGTGGCGGAGAACGCCCCGCTGCGCGCCCCCATCGCCCGTGACGACTTCGTCGACGCGGAGGAGGTCATGGACCCCGAGACCGAGCACGTGGACGTGGACGTGCTGGCCAACGACTCCGACCCCGATGGCAGCACCAACGACCTCACGGTCGAGCTCGACGGCAGCTACGAGGGCGTCGAGCTGATCGACGACCAGGGCACCGTGCGGATCGTGCCGCAGGAGGAGCAGCAGCGCATCCGGTACACCATCACCGATGTGGACGACCTCTCCTCCGCCGGCTACATCTGGGTGCCCGGGACGGCGAAGCAGGCACCGGTCTGGGTGGGGCCGCCCCTCGAGGTGCAGGCCGGCTCCGAGGGCACGATCAACCTCGCCGACCCGGACAACGTGCGGGTGCGGCCCGGTGCACAGGCCGCCCAGATCACCGATCCCGGCCTGGTCACCGCCCTCCACGGCGACGGCAGCGAGCTGGTCCAGGACGAGACCACCCTGATCTACCGCCCGGCCCCTGACTTCTCCGGCAACGACACCCTCACCGTCGAGGTGACCGACGGCGAGGTGGGAGACCCCTCCGCGGCGACGGCGACCCTCGCGATCCCGGTCGAGGTCGCCCCCGAGGAGACGAATCTGCCACCCACCTTCCAGGGCGCGCTGCTCGAGGTCGAGCAGGGAGGGCCCTCTGCGAGCATCGACCTCGCCGCAGGCGCGGAGGATCCCGAGGGCGACACGCTCACCTATGAGCTCGGCGACCACGACGCTCCGGACACGGTCTCGGTGGACCTCGACGGCTCGACGCTCACCGCCACCGCGACGCCGAAGGCCGACAGGGGCACGATCATCGACGTGCCCGTCACCGTCAGCGACGGCACCAACCCGGCCGTCCCGGCGACCGTGCAGCTCACCGTCGGCAGCTCGCAGCGCCCACGGATCTCCACCTCCCTGGACGAGGTCGCGATCGATGCGGGACGCACGGAGTCCGTCGACGTCCTCGCCAACGACTCGAACCCCTTCCCCGGCGGGGACCGCACGCTGGTCAGCGCCTCGACGATCTCCGGCGAGGGCGAGATCGCCCTCGACGGCGACAAGGTGACGATCACCCCGGACGAGTCGTACCACGGCATCCTCAGCGCCGAGTACCGCGTCCAGGACGACACCGGCGACCCGGACCGCGAGGTGACCGGCATGATCCGGGTGACCGTGCGCGGGCTCCCCGAGGCGCCCTCCGCCCCGCGCATCGGAGAGATCGGCGACGGCTTCGTCGAGCTGAACTTCGCCGCGGGCGCGGACAACGGCGCCCCGATCACCGGCTACACCGTGAGCACCGCGAGCGGGCCCTCCGTCACCCAGGAGTGCGCCTCCACCTCGTGCACGATCACGGGCCTGACCAACGACACCGAGTACACCTTCCAGGTGGTCGCGACCAACGACGTCGGCGACTCCGACCCGTCGGCCGCCTCCGCCGTCGCCCGGCCCGATGTGAAGCCCGAGCGGCCCGCCGCACCGAACGCCGAGCGGGGCGACGAGCAGCTGACGGTCGCCTGGACCCCGCCGGCCAACAAGGGCTCCGCGATCCAGACGTACACCGTGCAGATGCGGAACACCGCCACGAACGAGCTGTCGGTCCAGGAGGTCGACGGCGGCACCACCCAGACGGTGTTCTCCGGCCTGACCAACGGCGTGGACTACAGCTTCCGGGTCCAGGCCGAGAACCTCGCCGCGGACCCCTCGGACTGGTCGGACTGGTCCCGGGCGGAGCACCCTGCCGGCCGGCCCGCGGCCCCCGCCGAGACCGCGAGCGCCGAGCGGATCGACGATCCCGTCGGCGGCGGAATCACCGTCACCTGGCCGAAGATGACGCAGAAGGAGGCCAACGGCGAACCGATCACGAAATACATCGTCACCGCCTCCTCCGGGAAGTCCCTCACCGTGGATGCCCCGACCACGAAGGCCACGTTCCGCGGTCTCGACGCCGACACCGAGCACACCTTCACCTACAAGGGCGTGAACTCGGTGGGCGAGGGCGTCGGCGCGTCGAAGGCCTCCAACGCGGTCACCCCGTGGGCGCGGCCGGACGCCCCCGGCGGAGTGCGCGCCACCATGCCCAGCGAGGGCAAGGGCGCGGGACCGGACGGGAAGGCGACCGTGCACTGGAAGGCGGCCGACGGCAAGGGCACCACCGTCACCAAGTACGTGGTGCGGTGGAACGGCGGGTCGAAGACCGTCGACGCCCCCGCCACGAGCGCCGACATCGGCGGGCTGAGCAACGGCACCTCGTACCGGTTCACGGTCGAGGCCCGCAACGGCTTCGCGGACGACGGCGGGGTGAGCCCGCGCTCCGGCGAGTCGAACGCGGTGCGCCCCTACACGCGCCCCGCGGGACCCTCGATCTCGACCTCGAACGGGAAGTGCACCGCCGGCGACAAGTGCCCGGTGACCGTGAAGGCCTCCGCCGGGGGCGGTGACGGAGGCGCCGGGAACAAGACCCTCCAGGTCAAGATCGACGGCGGCTCGTGGCAGGACTCGGACACCTCCTACTCCAAGACCATCCAGAAGAAGTCCGGGGCCTCGGTCAAGGTCGAGGCGCGCGTGGTCACGACGCCGAAGAACGCCGATGGCTCGACGGCGACGATGACCTCCTCGACGGTGGAGAAGACCGAGAAGGCGCGCTCCTGGCAGCAGACCCCGAAGTACAGCGACATCTCCTGGGGCTCGTACGTGCCGTCAGGCACCCCCAAATGCGAGAACGACAACTGCAGGTGGTTCCAGGTCACCCTGCGGGACATGACCCCCGGCGAGACGTACAAGGTCGCGTTCTCCAACGAGGGCGAGACCCGTTACAAGACCATCGAGATGCGAGCGGACAGCAACGGCACCGCGACGTCCGCGCCGGACGAGAACTTCTACGGATACGTCCGCGGAGGCGTTCCGGAATGGCCGATGACCATCGAGGTCCAGGTCAACGGCAAGTGGGTGACAGTCGCGGAAGACATCTACCGGCCGTGATGCGCGCCCCCTCCCGCCGAGGACTCTGACCCCTCCCTCCACAGAAAGTTGTCGACCCACCGTGACAATGACCCCCGAACAGGCCAGCTGGTTCGCCGAGACCTTCGACAAGCTCGTCCAGAGCGTCGGTCAGGCCGTCATCGGCAAGAACGAGGTGGTCCGCCTGGTGCTGACCGCGATGATGGCCCCGGGCCACGTGCTGCTCGAGGACGCGCCCGGCACCGGGAAGACCTCCCTGGCCCGCTCCATCGCCGCGACCGTGCAGGGCACCAGCACCCGCATCCAGTTCACCCCGGACCTGCTGCCGTCGGACGTCACCGGCGTGACGATCTACGACCAGAACACCAAGTCCTTCGAGTTCCACAAGGGCCCCGTGTTCGCGAACGTGGTCCTGGCGGACGAGATCAACCGCGCCTCGCCCAAGACGCAGTCCGCGATGCTCGAGGTGATGGAGGAGGGCCGGGTGACGGTCGACGGCGTCACCCACGAGGTGGGCAACCCGTTCATGGTCATCGCCACCCAGAACCCGATCGAGCAGGCCGGCACGTACCGGCTGCCCGAGGCGCAGCTGGACCGCTTCCTCATGAAGACCTCGATCGGATACCCCGATCATGCCTCGAGCGTGCAGATCCTCCAGGGCTCCGCGCTGCGGGACCGCAGCTCGCAGCTCAGCCCGCGGATCTCCCTGCAGGCCGTCAACGACATGACGCAGCTCGCGGCGACGGTGCACGTGGACCCGGCGGTGCTCGAGTACGTCTCCCGGCTGATGGAGGAGACCCGCCTGGCCCCCGAGGTGCGGGTGGGCGTCTCCATCCGCGGTGCCCTCGCGCTGATGCGCACCGTGAAGGTGTGGGCGGCGGTCAACGGCCGCCACTACGTGATCCCCGACGACGTCAAGCAGCTCGTCGAGCCGGTCTGGCTGCACCGCTTCGTGCTGGATCCCGAGGCGGAGTTCGCCGGCACCACCGCCAAGAGCGTCATGGGCACGATCCTCAGCGAGGTGGCGCCGCCGCAGGCGCGGCAGCAGTCGGCATGAGCCCGAGGCACCGACGCATGGCGAGGGATGAACAGGGGGACAGGGACGCGTGAGCGCACAGAGAGCTCTCCCGGCGGACACCGTGGACGCGAAGGCGGCGAAGGCGCAGGCGAAGAAGAACCGCCGTGCCGCCGCGCCCGGGAGCACCACCGGTGAGGAGGCCGCCCGCACCGGCCTGCCCGGGCTGCGCGATCGCGCGGTCGCGCTGTGGCGGCGTCGCCTCCATCCGGTGGTCGACGTGATCTCGCCCATCGGCTGGGCGGTGCTCGGAGCGGCCGCGGCCTGCTGGGCGATCGGGCTGACGCTGCACCTCACCGAGCTGAACGTCATCGCCCTCGCCCTGACGGTGCCGCTCCTCATCGCCGGGCTCTTCGTGCTGGGCCGCGCCTCCTACAAAGTGACGCTGGACCTGCAGACCCATCGCGTCGTGGTGGGCACCCGCGCCGTGGGGCGGGTCGAGGTCGCCAACCCCACCCCGCGCGTGATCCTGCCCTCCCGCATCGAGCTCGCGGTCGGCGCGGCCACGGCACAGTTCATGGTCCCGCGCCTGAGCGCGGAGGCCGCCCACGAGGAGCTGTTCGCCGTGCCCACCAGGCGCCGCGCCGTGCTGGTGGTGGGTCCGGTCCGCTCGGTGCGCGACGATCCGCTCTCGCTCATGCGCCGCCAGGTCACCTGGGCCAGGGAGCAGGAGCTGTTCGTCCACCCCCGCACCGTGCGGCTGGACGAGGCGGCCAGCGGCTTCCTGCGCGACCTCGAGGGCACTCCCTCCTCCGACCTCTCCAGCTCGGACATCGCCTTCCACGCGCTGCGCGACTACGCCCCCGGCGACGACCGGCGGCACGTCCACTGGCGCACCACTGCTCGCACGGGGAAGCTCATGGTGCGCCAGTTCGAGGAGACCCGCCGCTCGCACGTGGTGGTCGCGCTGGACAACCTCGCCGAGCATTACGCGAGCGACGACGAGTTCGAGCTGGCGGTCTCCGCCGCCGCCTCGATCGCCGCCCAGACGTTCCGGGAGGAGAAGGAGCTGACCCCGTTCACCGTCGACGAGCGGCAGGGCACCTCCACCTTCCGCCAGATGATGGACGACTACACGCTCGTGGAGCCGCTCAAGGAGCGGATCTCCTTCCACGAGCTGGGGCAGAAGGCTTCCGACCTGGCCCCCAACGCCTCCGCGGTGATGATGGTGGTCGGCTCCCACACCACGGCGCGGGAGCTGAACTCCGCCGCCAACCAGCTGCCGATCGGGGTGATGGCCGTGGCGATCCGCTGCGTCGAGGGCGCCGAGGTGACGCGGTCCGCGATCGGCGGGATGGACGTGGTCACCATCGGGTCGCTCGACACCCTGGCCCGGGCGCTGCGGGCGGTGGGCCGATGAGCACCACCACCGGGCGCGCCACGCGCCCTCCGAGCTACTTCTCGACCGTCCCGCACGGACGCCGCGCGCTGGACCTCGCGGCGCTGGGCGCCCTGTTCGTCCTCGCCGTGCTCGGCTTCCACCACGTCTACGGCGGCATCCAGTACGTGCTGACCGGGCTCATGGCGCTGGTGTTCGGCACCTTGATCGCCCTGGTCGGTGCGCGCTGGCGCTGGGGGCCGCTGCGGATCGCGCCGCTGCTGCTGGTGGTGTACTTCCTGTTCGGGCCGATGTTCGCCGCACCCACCCGCGCGCTGTGGGGGATCGTGCCCACGCCGGGGGCTCTCTGGGAGCTGCTGCGTGCACCGGTGACCGCCTGGAAGTCCGTGCTCACCGTGGCCCCGCCCGTCGGATCCGCGCAGGGCGTGCTCGCCGTGGTGTGGATCAGCGTGCTGCTGCTGTCGCTGCTGGGCACGAGCATCGTGATGCGCAGCCGCTTCTACGTGCTCGCCTGGCTGTTCCCGCTCGCCCTGCTCGGGGTCACGATCGTGTTCGGCACGGATCAGGCGGTCTCCCCGGTGCTGCGCGGAGTGCTCTTCGCGATCATCTCCGTGGCGTGGCTGACGTGGCGCTTCGAGGCGGCGCGACTGTCCAGCGCACGGTCGACGATCATCTCCGACACCGTGCGGCCCGGGTCCTGGAAGAACCCGGTGCTGCGCCGCCGGGTGATCGGGGGAGCGGTGATCATGGCGCTCGCCGGCGGCGGTGCCGTCGCCGCACGGCCGCTGCTGGATCCGCCCTCGGGCACGATCCGCTATGCCGCCCGCGATCACATCTCCCCGCCGTTCGACCCGCAGGAGTACGTCTCGCCGCTGTCGGAGTTCCGCGGCTATCTCAAGGAGCAGCGCGCCGAGACGCTGTTCACCGTCACCGGCGCCCACAGCGGGCAGCAGATCCGCCTGGCCTCGATGGACCAGTGGGACCTGCAGGTGTACAACGTCGCCAGCAGCACCTCGAAGGACAGCGCCTCCGGGGCGTTCCTCCGCACCGCGCCGGGGGTGGATCTCCACGAGGGCAGCTCTCAGGAGCAGGTCTCCACGGTGACGATCGGTGCCTACACCGGGGTGTGGATGCCGACCCTCGGCACCCGGGTCGACCGCATCGACCTCGAGGACATGGCGGCCGACCGCACCGGGGTGACGGCCGAGAACCTCTACCTGAATCAGAAGTCGCAGACCCTCGTCAACGCGCGCGGAGTGCGCGAGGGCGACGTCTACGAGCTCTCCTACGAGCCGTACACCGAACCCACCGCGGAGGAGCTGCGCACGGCGCGGTTCGCCGAGATCGAGCTGCCCGAGAACGCGCCGGCGGAGCGCCTCACGCAGGCGGCGGACGAGTGGGCCGGGGATTCCGACTCCGACCACGAGAGGTTCCAGCACCTCTCCCGGGCCGTGAAGGAGGATGCGTTCTTCTCGCACGGCCTCGATGACCAGGCGGCCTCGCTCTCGGGACACGGCACCAGCCGGCTGATCGCGATGCTCGAGGATGTCGGCTTCGACGAGGACACCCCGGACGCACAGCCCCTGGGGCGCATCGGCGACGAGGAGCAGTTCGCCGCGCTCACCGCGGCGCTGGCCCGGTCGATCGACATCCCCGCCCGCGTGGTGATGGGCTTCGAGGTGCCCGAGGGCAAGGAGGGCACCGTCGAGATCACGGGCGAGGACGTCACCGCCTGGGTCGAGGTGGCTTTCGAGGACATCGGCTGGGTGCGCTTCGACCCTGCGCCCGACGATGACGACGAACCCACCGAACCGCTGCCCGAGGAGGTGGACGAGCCGCTGCCCCAGGTGGCCCAGCCGCCGCCCCCGCCCGCCGAGCCGCCGAGCCCTCCGCCCGGCGCGATGAGCGACGACTCCGAGAAGGAGGAGGACCTGCCCGAGCCCACCTCGTGGGCGGTCTACATGGGGATCGGCCTGACGCCCGTCGCCCTGCTCCTGCTCGCGGTGCTCGCGGTGCTCCTGGCCAAGGGGCGCCGCCGAGGACGCCGCCGCACCACCGGGGCGCCGCCGGCGCGGATCGACGGCGGATGGCAGGAGATCCTCGACCTGATGGCGGATCAGGGTCGCCGCCCCGATCCGCTGCTGACCCGCGCCGAGACGGCCGCGCGGCTGGATGCCGAGATCCCGGCGATGGGCGCGCCGCTCCTGGCGAGCCGCGCGGACCGTGCGGTGTTCGGGCCGGATGATCTGGCGGAGGACGTCGCCGAGGAGTACTGGACGCATGTCATGGCGGCGCGACGTAGCATGTCGGCTGCGGTCCCGTGGCATCGACGGCTGCGGGCTGCGGTGTCGTTGCGCTCCTTCCGGCGCCGGTCCGTTGAGCGGCGCGGCGAGAGGAAGCGGGTGCGGGCACGCGCGCGGGCCCGGGCACGGGCCGAGCGGCGCGCGGTGACGCTGCGCCGAGGACGCTCGTCCCTGCGCGGCACTGCGAAGAGATCGACTGCGACCAGACCGACGAGCACCACGCCGACCAGGAAGGGCCGGGCCCGATGAGCCAGACGCGATACTGCAGCACGTGCGGATCACTGCTCGGCGAGGGAGCCGCGATCTGCGGGGAGTGCGGCGCCCGCTACCAGGCCTCGCCCTATGAGCGGCGGGCCACGGAGACGCCGGGGGCCTGGTCGCCGCCGCCGACACCGCGCTCGCGCGATCTCGGCCCGGAGGACGAGGAGCAGGACGAGGAGGAGGCGGTGCAGCTGATCTCCCGAGATTCCCTCGCCCCGGAGAAGCCCGGCGCCACGACGCTGCGCCCCCGGGAACAGTACGATCAGGTGATGGTGACCCAGCCCCCGATGCCACAGAACGCTCCCGGAGCCTCCGCGGGCATGCCGAGCGGTCCCGGTTCGCCGGTGACCGCGTCAGGGGCGCTGCCGACGGACCATCCGCTCGAGCCGCCGCTGGACGGCTGCGCTCCCGCCTCCCCGCTCAAGCGCGTCCTCGCCGCGCTGATCGATTCCGTCATCGCGATCCTCGTGCTGGTGCCGCTGGCGATCGGCGGGATCCTGGCGGTCACCACGAGGGCCGAGGCGCTGCTGCCGTACATCCTCATCGGGGTGGGCGTGGCGCTGCCGGCCGCCTACGTCGTGCTGATGATCTGGCTGTCCGGGGCGAAGGGGTTCACCGTCGGCAAGCTGGTCCTCGGCCTGCGGATCACGCGCGGCAGCCAGGGCGGTCCGCTCGGCGTCGTGCGGGCGCTGGGCCGCTGGTTCCTGTACGGGGTCTTCCCGCTGCTCATGGCCCTGTCGATCTTCCTCGACCCCAAGAAGCATCTGCGCGGCTTCCACGACCGTGCCATCGACTCGGTGGTCGTGGACGTCCAGGCCGGTCGCAACCCGCTGCAGCCGCGTCCCGACGATTTCGAGCGCGAGAGCGCCGAGCACTACCTCGGCTCTCCGTCGGTGCCGGTCTCCGCGCACGAGAACCTGCTCGCCGAGCCGGGTGCGGCCTGGCAGGACTCCGTGGGCCCCGAGGCCTCGCAGCCCGCCCCCTCCGGTGAGCCCGCCCCCTCCGGTGAGTGGGGAGAGGCGGCGAGCCCCTACGCCCCGCCGGCTCCCGGCACCTCGGCCCCCTCCGCTGCCGACGCCCCTCCGGCGGGCCCGTCCTGGGCCTCCGCCCCGGAGTTCGGCGGCCCGGAGACCGCCGCCCCCGCCCAGAGCGCCGACGGGGGCTGGGCACCGCCGTCGACGGAGCCGGCGCCGCCGCAGCAGAGCTGGGGCGCACCGGTCGGGCAGCCAGCGCAGTCGTGGGGACCGCAGACCGCCTCAGCCCAGGGTGCGCCGTCCTGGGACCAGCCCGCATCGCCCCAGGGTGCCCCGTCCTGGGACCAGCCCGCAGCGCCGCCCGCCCCGCAGGCGCCCCAGCCCCAGCAGCCCGCCCCCTCGCAGCAGCCGCAGCAGTCGTGGTCGCCGCCCCGCTCCGCCCCCGCGGTCCCGGCGAGCGAGGCGACGCGGGGATGGGCCCCACCCGCGCCCTCCGCACACGATCCCGCCCCGACGGCGGCCCCCTACGGCCAGGCACCCGACCATCCGACCGAGGCGCCGAGCGACCTGACCGGTGACGCCTGGGACGGCGAGGACGCCGGCGTGGACGAGCAGACGCGCCTGACCGTGCCGGACGAGCCGCTCGGGGACCTCGAGGCGACGAGGCTGTCCCCGGTGCATCTGCCACCGGTGAGGACGCTGCGCCTGACCACCGACGACGGTGCCGAGCGGGTCGTCGAGAAGGCCGTCGTCGTCGGCCGCAACCCCGCTGCATCGGCGGACGAGGTGCTGTTCGTGATGAAGGATGACACCCGCTCCGTCTCCAAGACCCACCTGCGCATCGACGGCAGCGGCGACGAGGTGCTCGTGACGGATCTCGGGTCGACGAACGGCTCGACCCTCCTGCGCGAGGACGGTGCCCGCGAGAACCTGGTGCCGAACGCCCCGACGGTGCTGCCCATCGGGGCACAGGTGACTCTCGGCGACCGGACCCTCACCGTGGAGCGGGTGCAGTGACCGACCGCTCCCTGTCGGACCCGGACCTGCACGGCACGATCCGGGTCGTCTCCTCCGCCGTCACGCACGTGGGCCACGTGCGGGCCACCAACGAGGATTCGCTCCTCGACGTCCCGCCGATCTTCCTGGTCGCCGACGGCATGGGGGGCCACAACGCCGGTGAGGTGGCCAGCGCCATCGCCGTGGAGGAGTTCGAGAAGCTCACGATCCAGGAGAACGTGACCGTCGAGCAGCTCGGCGATGCGCTCCGCTCGGCAGCGGTGCGGATCGGTGAGCTCGGCGGCGAATCGACGCTGGGCGCGGGGACCACCGTCGCGGCCGTCGCCACGATGGTCCTCGACGGAGTCGGCTACTGGGTGGTGCTCAACCTCGGCGACTCGCGGGTCTACCGCCTCTCGGGGGAGATCTTCGAGCAGGTCAGCGTCGATCACTCCGTCGTGCAGGAGCTGATGGACCGCGGCGACCTCACCGCCGAGCAGGCGAAGGTGCACCCCTACCGGCACATGGTCACGCGCGCTCTCGGCGCAGGCCCGGAATCGGATCCCGACTACTGGCTGATCCCGGCGGAGACCGGCGACCGGATGCTCATCTGCTCGGACGGCCTGACCGGCGAGGTCGACGACGAGGCGATCGAGCGCCTGCTGCGCAGCCCTGCGGACGTGCGCACCGTGTGCGAGGACCTGGTGACGCGTGCGCTCGACGGCGGCGGCCACGACAACGTCAGCGTGGTCGTGGTCGAGGCGGTCGAGGTGGTGGGCCAGCCGCTGGCCGCGGAGAGCACGGCCGGAGGTGCGATCACCCCTGCCGAGGATCCGGAGTTCGAGATCGACGAGGACACCCTCCCGCGCGGTCTCCCGGAGGATGGCGGCGCTCGATGAGCGCGGAGAAGGACGACGGCGCGGAGAAGAGCGAGGAGGCGACGGAGCTGCTCGGCACCGGCACGTGGATCCGGCAGGGGCCCGCCACCCTGGTCCTGCGGGAGAACGCCTGGGTGGTGCTCGTGCCCGGGCTGCGCAAGCAGGTGACCGAGGCGGCCTGGACCGTGCTGGGGGACAAGCCCGCCCCGGAGGACTTCCTCGACCGGCTCGTCGAGGCAGGGCAGCTCGGCAGCGCCGACAAGCTCACCGCCATCCTCTTCGGCTTCCATGACGGCGCGGATGCCGTGTTCGGTGTCAAGGGCACCACGCCGATCGCCGTCTACACGGCCGACGGGTCCCAGCAGATCGCGGGCACCGAGGAGGAGCCCTTCGTGCTCACGACCCTCCACGGGGTGCGGCGCGTCGCCTTCGGCGACCTGCCGGCGGAGGAGTCCATCGGTGCGCCGCGGCTGAGCGCGGGCATCGTCCCGGTCCGGGGCTTCGTGCACGTGACCATGGACCCGGCCGCTCTCGCGGACGCCGACCGCGCCGCCCTCGCGGAGCAGATCGAGGCCGATGGACGCTCGATCGAGGATCCTGAGGCCAAGAAGCGACGTGCCGCGCGCCCGGCTCCCGCCCCGAAGCCGGCGAGCAGCTCCGCTGCGCCGTCGAAGCTCACCCCGGCTCTGGCCACTCGCAAGTCCGGGGAGATGCCGCCGTCGCTCTCCCGTGGCGGAGCGCGGAGCAGCGCCTCGTCGCGCGGCGCGGCCGCCGCGCCCGAGCCGACAGGGCCCAACAGGTTCGCGGATCTCTTCGGGGACAGCGCCCCCGCCGCGAAGAGCACCGAGGGGCGCAGCACCGCGCCGCCCGCGGAACCCTCGACCCCGCCTGCCCCGGCACCCGTCGAGCCGGCAGCTCCCGCCCCCTCCTCCTCGGCGGACGCCCCGGACCCCGAACCCTCCCCGGCGGACGCCCCGGCCCCCGCCCCCTCGCCGTCCGCATCGAGCACCGCGGCAGTCCCGGCACCTGCCGTGCCGACTCCTGCCGCGCCGAGCACTGCTGCCGCGCCGAGCGGAGCAGGAGAGCAGGAGAGCACGAGCGCCGGGAAGCGACCTCTGGTGAGCACCTCCCTGTTCGACCGCAGGCGCCGCAGCGCGCCGAAGGTCGCGAACCCCGCCCCGACGGAGCCCGCCCCGACGGAGCCCGCCCCGACGGCGCCCGTCGCCGAGACGGCCGCACCGGCCACCGCGGCTGCTCCGACGTCCCCGGCCGCCCCTGCCGCTCCGACCACCCCGTCGGTGTCCGTCCCCACCCCGGAGCCACCTCCCGAGGAGGAGCTCGAGTCACCCGTCACGCGGATCGAACCCGTGGACGATGATCTGCTCTCCCCGGAGACGCAGATCGCCCCGATCGATGAGGACGACGAGCAGGAGAGCGACCCCGCCGCCGCGCCCCGCCGGGCACCGGCAGCGCCCCGACGGCGTGCGTCGGCGCCGCCCGTGAGCGAGCTCGAGAACACCGGCGCCTACGACGACCTCTTCGGCAAGACGGTGTTCCGCCGGATCGAGGACGCCGCCGTCCGCCGCACGGAGGAGGACGCCGAGGAGCAGGGTGAACCGGAGCACGCGAGCACATCGACCACTGATCACCCGGGCCAGGAGGCTCCCGCTCCCCGCGCGGCGACGGGCACAGTGCCGTCCGCGGAGACCGTGGCGGAGCCTGAGCCGGAGGAGAGCTCCGCGCCGAGCGAGTTCATCGACTGGGTGCCCGGAGTCGGCCGCACCGCGCCCGAGATCGCGCAGACCGCGGCCCGTCGAGGCTCTGCGCCCCGCCCGGCCGAATCCGCCTACCCGCAGGTGCACATGGCCGAGCGCCCGCCCGCGCCGAACACCGGATCCCGCCCGGCGCCCGTCCGACCCGCCACCCCGAACGGCCAGGCGGGACCCCTCCCGCAGCACGGGGCACCGATGATGTCCGGCGCGGCCGGTCAGCACGTGGGCTACTCCGCACAGGCCCCGTCGGCCCCACCTCAGCCCCACAGGCCGATGGATCCCGGTGCCGCCGGTGCCCAGGTCGGCTACCCGGGCCCGCACGGCGCGCACCCGCCCCACAGCGGCGGCCCCCCGCACGGAGCGCCCCCGCAGGCGGGACCGCCCGCGCGGCCGCTGTCGCCGCACCACGGACAGCACCCCGCCCCCTCCACCGCAGGGCCGGGCACCCCCGGAGCCCTGGCGCTGCCCGGCCTGGTCTGCGGCAACGGGCACGCGAACTCCCCGGAACGCGCGGTGTGCCGGGTCTGCCACGCCCCGCTGCAGGGGCCGACGCGCACGGTCGCCCGGCCACCCCTGGGAACGATCTGGACCTCCTACGGCGAGCGCGTCGTCCTGGACCGCACCGCGATCCTCGGCCGTCGGCCCCGGGCCTCCCGTGTCAGCGCACAGGACGTCCCCCAGCTGATCACCGTCCCCAGCCCGCAGCAGGACATCTCGCGCTCGCACCTCGAGCTGCGACTCGAGGGGTGGCACGTGGTGGCGATCGACCTCGGCACCACCAACGGCACGACCCTGCACCGCGCCGGCTTCGACCCGGCGCGGCTGCGGGCGCGGGAGGGCGTGGTCCTCCGCGACGGTGACGCCCTCGACCTCGGCGACGGCGTGCACCTCAGGTACGGGGAGAAGGCATGAGCTCGCGCCCGCCCTCTCCGCCGCCCCGGCTGCCCGGATACGAGTACGAGCAGCTGCTGGGCTCCGGCGGTTTCGCCGATGTGTTCCTCTACCGGCAGTTCCGCCCGCAGCGGCGGGTGGCGATCAAGGTGCTGCTGTCGAACGTGCTCGACGAGTCGGTGCGGCGGCTGTTCGACGCCGAGGCCAATGTCATGGCCCAGATGTCGACCCATCCCTCGATCGTCACGATCCATCAGGCGGAGGTCTCCGACGATCACCGCCCGTACATCGTCATGGAGTACTGCCCGCGCCCCAACTACGGGCTCCGCTTCCGCAAGGAGCGGATCACCGTCGCGGAGGCGCTGCGCGTCGGGGTGCAGATCGCGGGAGCGGTGGAGACCGCCCACCGCGCCGGAATCCTCCACCGCGACATCAAACCGGCGAACATCCTGGTCACCGACTACAACCGGCCGGCGCTGACCGACTTCGGGATCTCGATCGCGACCGCGAAGGGGGAGGACGTCGAGGACTCCCAGGGGATGTCGATCCCGTGGTCGCCGCCGGAGTTCTTCGCGGACCCGCCGCGCGCGGACGTGCGCAGCGACGTGTTCTCCCTGGCCGCCACCGTCTACTCGCTGCTGGCCGGGCGCACCCCGTTCGAACGGCGCGGCCAGCGCAACACCGCCTCCGATCTCATCCACCGCATCTCCGCCGAGCCCCTGCAGGCGCTGGACCGGCCGGACGTCCCGGCGGAGCTGAACCGGGTGCTCTCTATCGCGATGGCGAAGGACCCAGCGGGCCGCTACGACACCGCGCTCGCCTTCGGGCGCGGCCTGCAGCAGGTCGAGCTCGCGCTCTCCCTGCCGGTCACGCAGATGGACGTGCTCGACGACCGTGCCGCCCCCGTGTCCCAGGGCGAGGACGACGACGAGATGGACCTGCACACCCGGATCCGCAAGGTCGCGACCGTCGACCCGGACTCCGGCGGCGCCACCGGCACCGGGCCGGCGCCCCGGCTCGATCCCTTCGCCGGGGTCGCCCCCGCCCTCGGCGCCCCGGCAGGCACCGGTCCCGGCGGGCCCGCCGCCGCGCCCGGGATGCCCTCCGACGGCTCGGGGGAGTCGACCCTGCTGCGCCCAGCCGGTGCCGCCCTCGCCCCCGCCTCCCCGGCCCCGCTCGCCGCAGAGACGGGCGAGGACGGGGCCGAGCAGAAGCAGCCCACGACCGCCTGGCCGTTCGTCACGCTCGCCGCGGTGCTGATCGTGGTGCTCGGCGTCGGCGCGACCCTCGGTGCGCGCTACTTCCTGGTGCCCGAACCGGACCCGATCGCGACCACGCAGATCAATGTGCCGGTGACGAAGCAGGAAGCCCCCGGCGAGCCGACGGACATCGAATTCCAGATCATCTCCAGCGGCGAGGGCACCGAGAAGACGGGACGGATCAAGGTCTCGTGGGAACCTCCGGCCGGGTACACGCAGGAGGACCACTACCTGG